>CAWKLD010000009.1:0-205399 GCA_963850225.1 uncultured delta proteobacterium | reverse complement strand
TTGATAGACCTTGTCATTCAGCAGAATTTCCACAACTCCCGGCGTGTACAGGGCCGGACGGATGATATGATTGCAGACTTCGTAAAGCTTGTAATTTCCGATCGTGTAAAACGGATAATTGGTTCCGTCAACCGTTCCCTGCTTCAAAGCCATATACTGTTCGGCGCCGGAAATGGCCACCGGAGAGGCGCCCAGGGCATCCATAATCTTGGCTTCCATGCCGACCGCCCGGATTTTTTGGCCTTTCATATCATCGACGCTGTTGACCGGAAAATTGGTAATGAGCCCCATGGATGCCACGCCAAGCGGCGCCACATAGTGAACTCCGTGCTTCAGGGTCGCTTCCCGCATCAATTCCAGCCAGCCATGGTTTTTGTAAAGATCCATGGCCTCCTTGGGTCTGCCCAGCCAAAGGGAAGCCACTCGCAGTTCACTTCCGGAACATATCCGGAAAAATAGAGCATGCTGCCCGAATACCCGTCGATCATGCCCTTGGACATGGCGTCAAAAGCCTCGTTGGTTTTAACAAGCTGATCCGGCCAGAAAATCTTGATGCTCACTTCCCCATTGGTCAAGGCTGCGACACGTTCCGCAAAAAACTGCGTGCTTTGACCGACATGGGCTTTTTCAGGATACACACACTGAAGTCGCAGTTTCACGCTTTCGGCAGTGCCGACCCGTGGCCAGCCCAACATCGTGCAGACAACTAAACAAATGGCAAGTGCTGTTAATCTTTTCATTTGAGACCTCCATTTTTGCAATTGGTTAATGATGCTTAAGTCAATGAATGTTTGAGTCGTTTAGTCATTTTAATTTTGAATTTCTTTCGTATTTCGATATTCGATATTCGGATTTTGCCGGAACAAATTTTCCTTTCCGGGGCTTCATGGTTTCACGCTGCTAACGGCTGGCCTTGCGGTAACCAAGCTGGTCCATGGCAATGATCTGTTTGCAGATATTGGCCGAGCCTTCAACGATGACGTATGTGGGAATATCCCGGTAATAGCGGGCAATCGGGTATTCCGTGGAATAGCCGTAAGCGCCCATGATCCGCATGGCGAAATTGGCGCACTTCATGGCCACCTCGCCTGCCATGTACTTGGCCTGAGCCACTTCCAGCCCGTTGTTCAGATGGCCCTGATCCTTCTGCCAGGCCCCCTTGTAAACCAGCAGACGGGCCGCCTCGATCTCCGTGGACATCTGCGCGATCATATCCTGGTTCATCTGGAACTCCCCGATCAACTTTCCGAACTGCTTTCTCTGGTTGCAGTATTTTACGGCCATATCCAGACAGGCCTGGGCGCATCCGACGGCTCCGGCCGCGGCCGATATCCGCGTGTTGTTCAAAGAGCTGAAGACGATATTGGCACCGTCTCCGGGACGGCCCAGAATGTTTTCTTTCGGAACTCTGGTATTGTTGAAAAAAATCTCTCCGGTCGGAGAGGAATGGGACCCCATTTTGTCCAGATCTGTCGTGGTGATGCCGTTGAAATTCTTCAGCTCGATCACCAGAGCGGACATTCCCTTGCTCTTCTTCGAAGGGTCTGTGTAGCAATAACATATCACGATATCGGCCTGATTGGCATTCGATATCCAGGTCTTGGAGCCGTTAAGCAGCCAGTGGTCGCCTTTGTCTTCGGCAACGGTTTTCATGGACATGATATCGGACCCTGCGTCCGGTTCCGTGATGGCAAACCCGCCGAGGTATTCGCCGCTGCAGAGCTTGGGAACGTATTTTTTCTTGATGGCTTCGGTGCCGTAGCAGTAGATGGGGTAGGCGCATCCCAGCCCCAGCAGGTTGTACTGCACCCGCAGGGAACTGGATGCCCTGGCGATTTCTTCGGTGATGATGACCGCAGCCATCCATCCCATGTTTTCCCCGCCGTATTCTTCCGGAATGACGGCACCGAAAAACCCAGATCTCCCATGGGTTTGATGACTTCCTTGACCGGCAGGTAATTCTCGGCATCCCACTGATCGGCAAACGGGGCTATTTTCTTGGCTGCAAATTCGCGAACCGCTTTTCGCAGCATGTCATGTTCCTTGGAAAGTCCGAAATTCATTTCTCGATTCTCCTATGAAGTAAAAACAGTCTGTTTAATCACCCCTCTGGGTATTTTGCTGTCATGGGCTGGCGCATAGGGAAGGAGCCCGGCAGCCTTAGCCTCTTTTTCCAGAGCCTCACGTTTTTCGGGATGGGCGATTGCGATCAGTGCCCTGGCACGTTCGCCGACAGTAAGTCCTCTCAGACGGGCGATTCCCCATTCCGTAGCCACATGATCCACCATGGACCGGGGAACGGTCACGTTGGCGCCTTTTGGAAGCAGCGGAACGATTTTGGATTCTCCCTTGTGCTCGGAGTAAAGGGCGATCACGCTGACTCCGTTTCCGTCATGGGACAGCATGGTGCCCATGACAAAGTCAAGCTGCCCGCCGGTGCCGCTGATCTGAACCGGTCTGTCGCCGCCGATCTGCTCGGAGGCGATCTGTCCGGTCAGATCCACCTGGGCTGCGCTGTTTAAAGAAAACATGTTCGGCTGGGCGGCAATGACCAGGGGACTGTTGGTATAACTCACGGGATATGTGGCAAAGGCGGGATTCCGATCGGCAAAATCGTACAGTTTCCGGCTGCCCAGACCAAAGGCGAAGACGGACTTAAAGCGATCCATCTTTTTTTCGCTGTTGGTGACCACGCCGCCCTCGATCAGGTCCAACATTTTTTCGGTCAGCATCTCGGTATGAAAGCCGCAGTTTTTAAACCCGCCGTCTTTCAAGAGATCCAGAACCGAATTGGGAAGCCCACCGATCCCTATCTGAAGCGTCGATCCGTTTTTGATTAAATTTGCGCCGAGGATATTTTCCGCGATCATCTTATCCTGAGGTGTGCCTTTGACCATCGGCAGGCAAAATGTTTCGAATTCATGGTCTTCAACGATATGATCCACCCGGGAGATGTGAATCCCTTCTTCGTGACCGCCGAAAATCGTGGGCATGTCCTTTCGGACAATAACGACGATTTTATCCGAAACGTCGGCAATAGCCATGGTTTCTCCCGTGGTGAGTCCGAAATTGAAATACCCGGCGGGATCCATCGGCGCGGTTACCAGAAAAAACAAATCAAATTTCAGGCTGCTGCGGATAAATGCCGGCACATTGTGCCAGGTGCTGGGAGTGTAGATACCGATCCCACGTTTCTTGGCCAGTTCCCGGGTAAACCCCAGTACGAATCCGCTGTGCCATTTAAATACATCGCCTTCCGGATCGGCGTCGCAGATCCGGTATCGGGCCGTATCGATGTAGGAGCGGACGGTGACGTTTTCCAGTTCGTCCTTTCTTTCGGCAAGGTATTTGTCGATCACGGTGGCAATGTTTGCCGCGCCTCCGAAATGGATACTGTCTCCGGATTTTACCATTCCGGCGGCTTGCTGTGCCGAGATCAGCCTGGCGTTATATTCTTTTCGATGTAAATTTCCCATGAATGATCTCCGGACATTATGATTTGCAGTTTTCCCAAATCATCGAATAACCCTGGCCCCGGCCAACGCACATGGTGGTCAGTCCGTAGCGGGCCTTGGGGTATTCCTTGAAAAGCCCGGCCAAAAAAGCTATCAGGCGCGGGCCGGAAGATGCCAGGGGGTGTCCATATGCAATGGCACCGCCCCAGATATTGACCCGGGGATCATCCGGCTGCAGCCCCAGACGGTCCAGATCATAGAGGGCCTGAACCGCAAATGCCTCGTTGACTTCAATAATATCAATATCCTTCATCGTCAGACCGGCTTTTGACAGGGCTTTTAATGTAGACGGAACCGGGGCCGTTCCCATGATTCTGGGATCCACGCCGGCGATCCCAGTAGACACCCACCGCATGCTCGGCGAAAGTCCCAGGGTTTTGGCTTTTGCCGCGCTCATCAGAAGAACAGCGGCAGCCCCGTCATTCAGGCCCGACGCATTTCCGGCAGACACGCGTCCGCCCTGCTCCCGGAAAGGGGTTTTCAGATTGGAAAGGGTTTCGATCGAAGTTTCCGGACGCGGATGCTGATCCTTGTCAGCAGTCAACCGGGTTCCGTCCGCCATTTCAACCTCGATGGGAATGATCATGTCCTTCATTTTGCCGGACTGTATGGCCTGATGGGCTTTTTTCTGACAGGCCGCGGCATATGCATCGGCCATTTCTTTTGTAAACTCGGGGAACCGGTCATGAATATTCTCGGCTGTCTGCCCCATGTTAAAGGCCGAAGCATCTCCCATGACTTCTTCGAAGCGCAGGTGATTGTCCCGCATGAACCCCATGGGCAGATGCCCCATATGCTCGACACCGCCTGTGATCAGACAATCCGCCATGCCGCTGGCAATATAGGAAACACCGAATCCCGTTGCGGTCAGGCCGCCGGCGCACATGCGGTCAACCGAGCATCCGGGAATTTCCCATCCCCAATCCGACAGCATCGAGATCATCCTGCCGATGGTGCCTCCCTGCTCTTTGATCTGGTTGGTGGCCCCCCAGATCACATCTTCGATATCGCAGGGCCTGACCTGGGGATTTCTTGCCAACAAGGCCTTCAGCACGGCAACAGACAGATCCTCTGCCCGGGTATTCCAGAAAATGCCTTTTTCACCGGCGCGCCCGAAAGCCGTCCGCACCGCATCGATCACCACAACATCATGAATATTTCCGCTCATGTTTCATCCTCCAATCTTTTGTTCGAGTACAGCGGCAATGCCCAGTCCGCCGCCGCCGCAAATGCATTCCAGCCCGTACCGGGCTTTGCGGCGTCTCATTTCGTGCAGCAGGGTGACCAGCACCCGGGTTCCTGTACAGGCAATGGGATGGCCAAGCGATATGCCGGACCCGTTGACATTGACCCGTGCGTAATCATCCGCACCCACGCCCATTTCGTTCAGATCCGCCAGTACCTGGGCTGCAAAGGCCTCCTGGATTTCAATCAGATCCATCTGCCCGATATTCAGACCTGCCGCAGTCAACGCCTTTTCGACCGCTATGGGAACCGTTTTGTAGGCCCGCCGGGGATCGGCCCCGACAACCGCGCAGCTCCTGAAATTTGCAAAAGATTTCAGGCCCAGATCCGCGGCTTTTTCAGAAGATGCGACAATCACGGCAGCAGCCCCGTCGTTTTCCGTTGACGAGTTGCCGGCGGTGCATACGCCGCCCAGAACCGGCTTCAATTTTTCCAGTTTCTCAAGGGTGGTTTCGGCCCTGGGATTTTCATCCCGGTCAACGATCATCGGGGCTCCCTTGAGCTGTGGAACCGGAACCGGTATGATTTCATCGGCAAACCTGCCGGCATCCATGGCCGCACAGGCCTTTTTATGGCTTTCCACCGCCCATTCGTCACAGCTGCGACGTGAAATGTTTTCTTCTGTTGCCGCAGTCTCGGCCCAGGTCATCATGGACGGCAGAATACCGTAGCGATCCTGCGGCTGAGACATGACCCTTGCCCGCTGAATCCGGTCAAAAAAAGGCAGCCCCCAGATCGCCAGATCCCCGTGGCCCTTGGGCATGCCTCTGGTGCCACCCACGCCCCATTTCATGCTTCCCGGAAGATAAAACTCAGCATTGCTCATGCTCTCCACGCCCCCTGCAACCACGATTTCAGCCTGATTTGATGCAATCAGGGCCGCTGCATAGCGGACCACATCCAGACCCGTGCAGCAGCGCCGGTCCAGGGTGATCCCCGGAATCCTCTCCGGCCAACCGGCTTTCAGCAGGGCCATGCGGGCAATATTGACATATTCGCCGTTCTGGTAGGACTGTCCCATGACCACCTCATCCACCAGAGAAGGATCGATCCCCGCCTGCCGGACAGCTCCGGCAAGCGCAAGGGCCGCAAGATCATAGGCTTCAACTGTTTTAAGCCCCCCCATGTACTTGCCGACGGGGGTTCTGACAGCACCGATAATTACGGCTTCTTTCATAATTTCCTCTCAGAATAAGCTGAAGGTTGAAGACTGAAGTAAAAAAATACTTTCAGCCGTTAACCTACAGCCTTATTAAAACGCATTGTCCGGTATTTCCAGGATTTCTCTGCCGTGACGGCAGCAGGTTTCGATGGTGGCCAAGGTATGGGGCAGGGTCATGTCAACAAAATAAGTTGCCTGCAATACCTTACCTTTGTAAAAATCGCTTTCCTTGCCTTTTTTCCGGGATCCTGGCAAGGCGATGATGGCCATATCAAGCAGGCGCCAGACCATGGCGACCTCCCCGAAAGCAATCAGGGCCGGATAGGTGTAGGAAGCCCACTGAAGCGGATCTGACGACATCCGGGTCTTCATTTCATCGGCTGCTTCCCAAAGCCGTTTTCCTACACCGTCCAGGGCCCGAACCCTGTCGCCGAGTTCCGGATGCTCCCGGTGTTTCCCGCAGAAAATATTGATTTCGGTTTTGAACGCGTTAAATGGTGCGCCGTCCCGGATTGTCATTTTCCGGCCCATCAGATCCATGGACTGGACCCCGTTGGTGCCTTCGTAAAGCGACATGATCTTGGCATCCCTCAGGTACTGCTCCAGCGGGTAGTCCTTGCAGAAGCCGTAACCGCCAAGACACTGAATGGCGGTTTCGCATACGCGAAATCCCATGTCCGAGCAGTATGCCTTGATGATGGGGGTCGTGAAATCCACCAGATCCTGATAGCGGTCCTTTTCCGCTCCGCCAGACATCTCAAGGGCCAGCTCCGCCCAGTATGCTCCGGTGTATATCAGAGAGCGCATGCCGTCCACCACGGCCTTCATCCACAGCAGCATGCGCCGAACATCCGGATGATCGATGATGGGCACGTTGCCTTCTTTTCTCCGGGCGATATCCCGTCCCTGGATCCGCTCCCGGGTATATTCCAGGGCGTTTCTGTAGGCCGTGCCGGCAAGGGTCATGCCGCTAACGCCCGTATTGATTCTTGCGGCATTCATCATCTGAAACATATGCGCCAGGCCATTGTTCTCCTTGCCGCACAGGTACCCGATGCACCCATCTGCGGAACCGAAATTGAGAACAGCGGTCGGAGAGCCGTGCAGACCAAGTTTTTCTTCGATCGATCCGCAGACCACATCATTGGGCTCCCCCAGAGAACCGTCGTCATTAACACGGATTTTCGGAACGACAAAAAGAGAAATGCCCCTGACCCCTTCAGGCGCACCATCGATCCGCGCCAGCACCAGGTGGATGATATTGTCCGTCAGGTCGTGATCTCCCCAGGAAATAAAGACTTTCATTCCCTTGATTTTAAAACAGTCCCCTTCCCGGTATGCTGTCGTCTGGATATCTGCCAGATTTGACCCTGCATCGGATTCGGTCAGGCACATGGTGCCGGCCCAGTCGCCTCCGAACATTCTGGGGACAAACCGGAGTTTAAGATCTTCACTTCCGAAACTTTCGATCAGATGGGCCGCCCCGTGGGTCAGGCTCGGGGCCATATTGAATGCCTGACAGGCTCCGTACATCATGTCGTTGATAATGATGCGCATCATGTGGGGAAACCCCTGGCCGCCGTATTCCGGGTCCCTTGCAGCAGCTGTCCAGCCGTCAACCCCGTACTGCCGGAAGGCTTTTTTGAACTCCGGCGGGCAGCAAACACTTCCCTTGTCGAATGTCACGCCCCGGCTTTCCCCGATGTCGTTCAGCGGATCCAGCACCCCTCTGGCAAAGCTGATGGCTTCACTGACCATCAGGTCCAGGGTCTTTTCATTCAGGTCCCTGTAACGGTCAAGGGTGCAGAGATGGCCGTAATTGAGCTGTTCCTTCAATATGAAGAAAATGTCCTTCTGATTGACCTTGAAATGTCCCATTTCGTTTAATCCTTAAGCTTTTCGGGTTCCGTCCGCATTGTACGCATACCAGCCCTGGCCGGTTTTCCGGCCAAGCTGACCGGCCTTGACCTTGCGTCTGAGCAGCAGGGGCGGGTAAAATCCGGGATCGCCGGTTTCATTGAAAATCGCCATCATGGCTCCGTAGGTTACATCCAGGCCCACCATGTCTCCGGTTTCAAAAATTCCCATTTTTCGTCCTGAAGCCAGGCGAAGTCCCTTGTCGATGTCCTCGACCGTCGCCACCCCCTGTTCCACCAGCTTCATGGCCTCGATGGTGGAAGGAAAGTTGATCCGGTTGATGACAAATCCGGCTACGTCCCGATTCACCATGATCGGTTCTTTACCGATTTTGACAACAAACTCCCTGCCGGTTCGGGCGGTTTCGTCCGAAGTGGATACGCCCTTGATGACCTCGACAGCCTGCATCATGGGAACCGGGCTGAAAAAATGAATGCCCAGAACCTTTTCCGGCCGATGGGTCACTGCCGCCAGTTCCGTGATGGGAATGGAGGAAGTGTTGCTGGCGATCAGTGTCTGCGGTCCGCAGACCTGGTCGAGTTTTTTGAATATTTCCTGTTTGAGTTCCAGGTTTTCATAAATGGCTTCAATGGCCAGGTCCGCATCTTTTCCGGTAGCATAATCACCGGTCGCGGTAATCCGCTTTATCACGGTTTCCCTGTCCTCGGTGAGTTTGCCTTTTTCGGCAAATTTCCCCACAGACCATTCGATTGTTTTCAATGCCTTCTCCAGGGCTTCCTTCGAGACATCGTTTAATATCACCTCGATACCGGCCTGGGCGCATACCTGGGCTATTCCGCTGCCCATGAGTCCGGATCCCATCACCATTACCTTTTGAACGTTCATCTGCCTTCTCCTGATCATTGCCATTGACGCCGGTCCGAATTTCAAGGGTTGAAATGAATTTCCCTGTAACCGCAGTCGGGTCAATGCGATTGATTGATAGTGAACCAAACGGCTGAATGCCCGTTTGTTCTGCAAGTCGTGTTCCAGAAAAATACAAACACAATGAAATATATTTAACAAACCGGAATAATGACGGAATATAATTTTGCGGGGTGTTTGCAAACAGGCGGCTAAACAGCGGTGATGTCGATGATTTTATACATCCGTCAAGGGGAATTTTGAAAAGAAACTGAATTCACAGTGTTTAAATCTGATGAATAGAAATATCTACATGAATAGATTTCTATGCATGATGCTGGATAGGATCACGGGATGTGGTATTTTTTCATTTTCTGATAGAGACCGGTGCGATGAATTTTCAAAAGCGACGCAGCCAGGTTCCGGTTATACCCTGTAGCGTCCAGGGCCTGAATGATGGCCTCACGCTCGGCGTTCTCGATCGTAGTTTTTAAAGACGCTCCCACAGCGTCGTTTGAATACGCTTCTCCGAATTGCGTTACGGTTACGGACATGGGCAGATCCGCAATTTCGATCCGGTCCGACCTGCAGACGATCAGAGCCCGCTCGGCAACGTTTCTCAGCTCCCGGATATTCCCCGGCCAGGCGTACTGCCGCAATGCCGCGGCTGCATCCGGCGAAACTGAATGGATGTTACGGTGATTTTCACGGCTCAACTGTTTCAGAAAATGATCGAAGATCGGAAGAATATCCTCACGAATGTCCCGGAGCGGCGGCAGCCGGATAATGATCACGTTCAGACGGTAGAACAGATCGAGGCGGAATGCTTTCTGCCTTACCATGGCTTCCAGATCCAGATTGGTGGCGCTGATGACCCTGAAATCAACCTGCCGGGGTTTGCCGCCGATCCGCTCGATTTCTTTTTCCTGAAGTACCCGCATCAGTTTTACCTGCAGCAGGGGCGGCATGTCTCCTATCTCATCCAGAAAAATGGTCCCCTGGTGCGACAGTTCGAATTTACCGGGTTTTCCCTGTTTCCGGGCGCCGGTAAATGCACCCGGTTCATAACCGAATAGCTCGGATTCAATGAGATCTCCGGGAATGGAGGCTGAATTGACTTTGACAAAATTATGCTGTCGTCGCCGGCTGATCTGATGGATGGCATGGGCGAAGAGTTCCTTGCCGGTTCCGGATTCTCCGATGATCAGCACGGGAGAGTTGCTCTCGGCAGCCTTTCTGGCAAGAGCCTTGGCCTGAAGCGAGAGCGCCGAATCGCCGATGATGTTTTCAAAAGTATACCGGCTGCCGTATACCTGATTCAACGTTTCCTTATAAAAATCCAGATTGTTTTTCAGCGCTTCGATGCGGCCGTAAAGTTCTTTGAGCTTTTCGGGACTCATGAACATGAGCTTGCCGGCTGCCCCCACAACGCGGCCGTCCCTTACGAGCGGAATGCGGGCAACGACCCGGTGCTGATTCTTTAAGACCATGCTCCTGCCGATCTCAGCCTTTCGCGTTTGCAGGATCCTCGGCATCCGGGTGTCTTCGCTCACCTCGGTGATATGGCGGCCGATGGCATCCTTTACGGGTATCGGATAAATCCCCTCATTGGCGCTGCTCATGAAACGAATGATCCCCTCGGCATCGATCAGAATCAGGCTTTCATACGGATTGTCCAGAAGCGCCATCAGCAGGTCGCCGGGAATCTCGTCAGTCGAAACCCCGCTGTTCGTTGAACCCTCAAGGATATTGTTCATTTACGCTCCCTGCGTGCATCATTCCAGACCCCGATGCTGCTTCCAGTACTGGTATTCATAAGGCCATTCTTCTTTTCGCCACAACATGAGCGCGCGCATTCTATCTTTGAATTCGCAGATCGTCTTTTCCTTTTCCGCGGAAACCGCCTTTTTTTTCCATGACGTCACGAGGGATTTTCCCAGTTCAAACGCAGAATTTCGAATATCGTCCGGAAAATCTTCGGTTTCGATGCCCCCCATGGTCGCCCATACGGCTCCGACCGGCCGGATGCCTGTAATCATCAGGAAATGATTCATATATTCGGCAATGGGCGCTTCATCTCCGCCGCCGGATGTGACCACGGAGGCACCGTATTTCCCTTCGAAAGAAAGACAGTGAATCGCCTGGCAGCATCGGTCCATGAACGCTTTCATCTGGGCGCTTACCTGAAAAATATAATTGGGGCTTCCCAGGATCACACCGTCCGCATCCAGTATTTTTTCTTTGATGCTTTCAAATTCGTCCTTCTGAACGCATTTTCCCGTCTTGTGGCAAACATCGCATCCCTTGCAGGGCAGCACATTTTTGCCGGTCAGGAGAATGGTCTCTGTGATCGCTCCCAGGGATTCTGCACCTTCCGAAACGATCCGAAGGAGCCTTGCTGTATTTCCTTTTGTGCCGTGTGGACTTCCAATCAAATTGACGATCTTCATACTTTTCTCCTGTTATCAATGTTTAGGCGGAAGTCAGAAACAGGGTTTTTGTTTAACGGCAGGCAGGACGAGAATGTAGCGTTCGTTACAGTCAACGACTGAAAACAGAAAAGATGCCGGTCCAGAAATTCTTTTATCGTAGCGGCATATCCCGGCGCCTGGCAGGAGCCGCTGTGTCCGGCACCCGAAGCCACAAAAATCTCTGCCTGGCCGGGTCTGAAGCTGCTTTTCAGGATATGGGCGTAGGCAACCGGAAAGCGCTGATCTTTTTCCCCGTGAATCAGCATGACCGGCATCTTAATGTCGGGCGCGATCAGGGCCGGGCTTGTCAGGTTGATGTCGCTACGGTAAAATAGATCCATCCAGAAAATGATGGCCGGACCAAAACAGGTTCCAATATACCAGTTGAACCAGCGGTAAAGGTTCAGAAGTGCTTCTTTGGTGTATGCATAACACCCTTCAAGAAACAGAAGCTGAATGCGATGGGCATTTCGGGCAGCCGCAAGAATGGAGCCTCCGGCACCGGCTGAATGGCCATAGAGAATCACGGTCCTTCCAACCCAGTCTATAACCGCCTCGATATCTTCTGAGAATTTCATTGCATTCATAAACCGCCGGGGGCTTGAATTGCCGTGGTCCCGGGCACTATGCAGGACCGTTGTAAAACCCATCCTGCCAAACACCCTGGCTCTTTCGACCATCCGGTTCCGGTTCCGGCCCCATCCATGAGCCAGAACAACCGTTCCCCTGGAAGGGCCGTCCGGTTCGATACGCCAGACCTCAAGCGAACCGCCGTCAAAGGCCGGAATCCGCGTATCGAGAACCTTTCCCCAGTCAGGCTGATCGGTCACCGGGTTTCTGGGATACTCCTGAACCAGATAGGTCAGAATCAGCGACATGAGAATATAGACGCCAATCAACCACAACAAGCCATAAGCCAGAAAGCCCATCATGCCTGCTCCACCGGATTGACGCCCATCAGTTCCCGGCGCAGCAGATCCAGGGCTGTCATGGCAAAAATCTGCTTGTTCATTTCCCGGTTTCTGAACCGGTACTGAAACCGGTATGCCCGGACATCACCCGGTGTTGCCAGGCCGATGCAGACCGTGCCCACGGGTTTTTCATCTGTCCCGCCCCCCGGCCCTGCAATTCCGCTGGTAGCAAGGCCGTAGGTAGCCCCGGTGATCATCCGGACCCGGATCGCCATTTCCCTTGCGGTCTCTTCATGAACAGCGCCATGCCGGTTTAAAATGTCCTGAGAAACCCCCAGCAGCGCAACCTTGGCCTGGTTTGCATACACCACGCCGGAGAAGAGAAAATAGTCGGAGCTTCCGGCAACATTGGTCAACCAGTGAGCGATCAGACCGCCTGTACAGCTTTCGGCAACGGCTATGGTTGATTTTTTATGAGAAAGCAGGCGACCCACGACTGCTTCCATTGATTCACCTTCAGTAGAGATTAGCTTATGGCCCAGTTTTTCCGAAACCCAATGGCCTGCATCCCGAATCAACGCTTCCACCTGATTCGCATCGTTTCCGCGAACATAAAACTTGACCTGAATTTCGGGAAATTTGGCACGAAATCCCAGTTGAATCGCAGGAAATTTTTTTGAAAATTCCTTCAACCGTTCGCCGGTCAGCGATTCGGTCAGGCCAAAAGTGGTAAGGGTTTTGACCCGGCAGAACTGTCGGGCCCCTCCCTGACGTGCTTCAATTCTGGGTAGCACGGATTCCGAGAGCATACGGCGCATTTCAGATGGAACGCCAGGCAGAAAAAAGAACAGGCACTTTCCCAGTGTCATCATAAATCCCGGAGCCGTTCCAATGGGATTTGGCAGACAGGTAGCGCCTTCGGGAAGATAGGACTGCTTGATATTAGAGGCGGTTATCGGACGATGAAAGGATCGAAAAAAGGATTCCACAACCTCCAGTGCCTCGGGGTTCTGAATCAGCGGCACCCCGGAGGCCCTGGCTGCAGCTTCAGCGGTAAGATCATCCGAAGTCGGGCCAAGTCCGCCTGTGACAATGGACACGTCTGCGCGGGATGCAATTTCCTGAAGCACGGAGGACATGAGCGGAATATCGTCGCCTACGGAATGATGCCGAACAACCGCGATGCCGGTTTCTTCCAGTTTATTGGCAATATACGCTGAATTGCTATCAACAAGCGTGCCGGATCGGATTTCATCCCCGGTGGCCAGTATTTCTGCGATCATGGATATCTTTTAAGCGTCTGAGGGTATGAAATGACAGATGACTTGTCCGCCATCTGTCCTTTGTTATCTCTTACGGGGTATCAGCCTTATTTGGTAAGCTTGACAACCACAAAACCGTCGCTCTTCCGCCAGATAAACATCTGCACAACTTCATTTTTATTCAGTTTGGACATCTGGGTAGCATAATCGTTTACGGATTTGATCGCCTGATGGTTGATCTCTTTGATCACATCCCCGGCTTGAACCCCTGCTTCGGCTCCCTTGCTGCCTGGCTCGATGCGTTCTACCAGGACACCGTCGGTAGGAGACAGATTCAATCGCTGGGCGATTTCCGGCGTCAGATTCGTTACCTGGATCCCCAGTTCATCTTCACGACCTTTTTCAAGGTTTTTCGAGGCCAGATTGCTTTCCAAGGGTCTTTTGGCAACCACAACCGTAAAAACCTGTTTTTTGTTGTTTCTAAGAACCATAATTTTGACCTTTTCGCCGACAGAGATGCTGGCGACGATATTGGTCAAATCCCTGCTGGTTTCCACCTTGCGGTCATTGACTTCAAGAATGATGTCGTTTGGCTGTATGCCGGCCAGATCCGCCGGATCACCCTTGACAATTTCCATGACCATGGCGCCTTTTTTATCCTGAATGCCATAGTATTCTGCCACATCCTCGCTGATATCCGAGATAACAACCCCAAGCCAGCCGCGCGTAACTTCCCCCTTGTTTTTAAGCTGCTCGATCACGCCTTTGGCCATATTGATCGGAATGGCAAACCCAATTCCCTGGCCGCTGGCAATGATGGCCGTGTTGATCCCCACGACCTGCCCCTGCATATCAATCAAGGGTCCGCCACTGTTGCCCGGGTTGATGGAAGCATCGGTCTGAAGAAAATTATCATAGGGACCCGAGCCGATCACCCGGCCTGTGGCGCTGAGAATACCTGCTGTAACTGTCTGCTCCAGTCCAAAAGGACTGCCAATGGCCAAGACCCACTGACCAACTTTCAAATTGTTAGAATCGCCAAAAGAGATCACCGGCAGGTTGTTCCCGGAGGGCACCTTGATCAGGGCAAGATCGGTCGAAGGATCTCTGCCAATTATTTCGGCATTATACTCTTTTCCATCCTTGAGCTTGATCTTGATCTTGTCCGCATTTTCAATCACATGATTATTGGTAACGATAAAGCCGTCCTTATCAATGATGAAACCGGAGCCTAGACTTCGTTCCTTATGCTCTTTCTGGGGTTGATCGCCAAAAAATTTTTCAAAAAAATCATTAAACCGATCATCGTTTCCAAAAGGATTCTGATTAAAGTGGCGATAAACCCGGCCACCACCCTGAACGGTTTTCTCGGTCCGCACGTTGACGACCGCTGGGCTGACCATCTCCGCAAGAGAGCTGAAGCTCTCCGGGACCATGACAACATCGCTGGTTTTGGCCGCTGCGCAAAAAGGAGTCCCCAGAAGGATTGCCAGTCCGATCAGAACCGTCCCCAGGAAAATACCGGAAAATTGCCGTTTATTAAAACTACCGTATTGACCAAGCATAATCGTCTCCATCCTGATGGGTAATTTTTGCCGGATTGCAACAAAACATGGCAAGCCCCGGCAAAGCCGAGTGTGCGCCATGATCCTTCACAGTATCGAGCACCAAGATAATTCAGCTTCAGCTGATGTCAACTCTGATAAGATTCCTTACCCCAATTCCCTGACATAGATGATCCGTAAATCGTAAAGGACACTTTGCAACATGGTGGCCTCGTCCTGAGACAGATTTCCGCGGGTTTTTTCTTCCAGCATGGAAAGAACGTCAATCGTTTGTTTGGCCACAGGTAAATTCTTGGTCCGTTTGCCTGTTCCGGGCTCATCGATAATTCCCAGGTTCGCAAGAACAGCGGCATTCAATGAGACAATAAATGTTGAAAAGGTAATTATCGGCAGTTTGGAAGAGGGTCTTTCTTTGACGGAATCGCCTCTTTCTTTCGTTACTTCCGGCATGATAATTCTCCTGATAAGCGGTTATGAACTCAGCCTCTATAATCTGTCCGTAAGGGCCATACTAAAACTCCAGAGGAATCGCCATCTTGACCGAAGGCAGGGACCGCAGTTCAACAATCACATCCTCTGGAATAGGGGTATCCGTGCACAAGAATATGATATTCCGGTTCCCTTCCTCTTCCTGCCCGACCTGCATTCGGCCGATGTTGATGTGATGTTTTCCCAGACAGGTTCCGATCTCGCCGATGGAGCCAGGCTTGTCGATGTTGTAAATCAATGCCAGATGGCCGATCGGAATCATTTCCAGCCTGAACGTGTTGATACGGACAATCCTGGATTCTTTTTTGCCAAAAAGCGTGCCTGCAACCATATTGGTCATCTCGGTGGTGATGGCTTTAACGGTAATAAGATTGACATAATCCTCGGACTCAAAGCTGACCGTTTCCGTGACCTTTATGCCGCGTTCCATGGCAATGATGCGGGCATTCACAAAATTCACATCGTCCTTGACCACGGCCATCAGAATCCCTCTGAGAACCGCAGTTGAAACCGGGGTTAAATCCAGTCCCTGAAAATCTCCTGCAAACTCGATAATGACTTCCTCGAGCGGTCCGCGAATGAGCTGGGACTGAAGTTTTCCGATCTGATCGGCCAGCGAGAGAAACGGTCCGAGCTTTACAAGCAACTCACCGGTTATCGAGGGTACATTGATGGCGTTTCGAATGGTGCCGTTTTTTAAATAATCGATGATCTGCTCGGCAATGGCAACCGCCACATTGGTCTGGGCTTCCTGGGTAGAGGCGCCCAGATGCGGGGTTCCGATGACGCGGTCCAGCTCAAACAGGGGGGATTTGCCGGGAGGCTCGGATGCAAAGACGTCCAGGGCAGCACCGCCGACTTTTCCTGATTTGATGGCGTCGACCAGATCCGCTTCATCCACGATACCGCCACGGGCGCAATTGACGATCATGACCCCGTCTTTCATCTGATTAAATGCAGATTTGTTTAGAAACCCGAGGGTGTCTTTCAATTTAGGTACATGAACGGTAATGTAGTCGGAAAGCGAATACAGGGTTTCCAGGGAAACACATTCAAATCCTGCTTTTTCAATGAGATCTCGGGTGACAAACGGATCATAGACAATGACCTGCATTTTAAGCCCCCTGGCCCGGTCTGCGACGATCGATCCGATCTTACCAAATCCAATGACGCCTAAAACCTTGTTGAATATCTCCCTTCCCTGAAGGTTCTTTTTTTCCCATCTGCCCGCTTTTATGGACGCAGTTCCCTGAGGGATGTTCCGGGTCAGTGAAAGCATCATGGCAATGGCATGTTCGGCGGTTGTAACCACATTTCCGCCCGGCGTGTTCATCACGATAACACCCTGCTTGGTTGCTGCCGGAATATCGACATTGTCCAGTCCAATGCCGGCGCGGCCCACGACCTTCAGGTTGACTCCCGCCTTTATAATTTCCGCAGTCACTTTGGTGGCACTTCGAATCACCAGTGCGTCATATTGATGGATGATGCCTTTAAGCTCATCCGGGGACAGCCCTGTCTTGACGTCAACCTGAATCCCCTCTTCTTTTTGAAACATTTCAATGCCGATTTCACCCAGATTATCACTGACCAGTACTTTCATCATGTTCTCCCAGAACCGCAACTTGATAGAATAATTTAGTGGCTTCGCAAAAAGCCGGTATTTCACCGGAGATTTATTTTTTCGCGTTCATCGATATTTCGTTCGGCCCGCATGCCTGAAAACAAATCTATAACCTTGATTCGTAATATAGTTTCACGACAAAATCAATTAAAATAGCATACCGGCATATCCAACAAAACTTTCTCCAGGGCTTTTTTCATGGCTGGTTGTATATGTCACCAGTTTGGATTGAACCGCCCCCAGTGCCATCCCGGCGGACAGTGCCGCAGCGGCAGCTCCTGCACAACAGGCATTGTGTTTTTCCTGCGCCTCTTGAATGATGTTCAGCGGATTCATGGACAGTATAGCGTCAATGACACTGCGATCGTTTGAGTCGCGGGTCCACTGGAGCGCAACCTTACCCCGGCCTTGCGGAGTATAGCCGTAGTTGGGGCCATAATGCGTTAAATCCGTTGAGCCCAAAACAACAATGTTTAATCCCATGTTACGAGCCGCAGTTGCTACGGCCTTTCCCATCTCTATCGATTTTGGAGAGGGCGGAGCCCCAATGGGAACTATTTTAACGTGGTTCCAAAAATATTTAATAAAAGGAAGTTGAACCTCAATTGTATTGTCCGGAACATCGTCCACGGATGTTTCGAACTCAAACGGGCTCTGCAAAGACAGCTCCCGGGCAAGGGATTCGTGAATGGCGATATTGCCCAGAGGTGTTTCCCAAGCCCCTTCTTTCATGATGGTAAAGGGTGCATCCGGATATAAATGGGTTCCAAAAATCACCAGCGCATCCGGCGAGGAAACCCCGATGCTCAGCAAACGGATGACATCGCAGGCAATACTTCCAGAATAATACCAGCCTGCGTGAGGAACAATTCCACCGACAACTGGACAGGATGGGTCAGGCAATACGGTTGAGTTGTTGATAAAATATTCAATCTCCTGCCGGCACCCCGAAGATGTGCCAGAATACCAAGTTCCAGAAAGCATCGCACGTCTTGTTTTCATAGCGCCTTACCTCCTTTCTTGACCTTTGTCATCAGGTTTACTATTTTAGATAGACTTTAGTTAAAATCGTACTTATTGTTTATCACCCTTTCGAGGGTAAAAAATCAACGTTTAATTTTAAGAATAAACCAATCGGGAGGACGCTATGTGGGAATATACGGATAAGGTAAAAGATCATTTTCTCAATCCCCGCAATGTCGGGGAAATTGAAAATCCGGACGGGGTCGGAGAAGTCGGATCACTGGCTTGCGGAGATGCTTTGACCCTGTATTTTAAACTGGATGATCAGCAACGGATCAAGGACGCCAAATTCAAGACGTTTGGTTGTGCCAGTGCCATTGCATCCTCTTCCGCCCTGACAGAAATGCTGATCGGTAAGACGCTGGAAGAGGCTGAAAAATTAACCAATGAAAACATATCTGAATATCTTGGCGGATTGCCCAGAGAAAAAATGCACTGCTCGGTCATGGGACGGGACGCCCTGGAAAAGGCCATCACCTGCTATCGTGGAAGCGCCGAAAAAAAGATCGAAGGCGAGATTGTCTGCGAATGCTTTGGTGTTACCGACATACAGATTGAACGCACTGTCCGTGAAAACCATTTGACAACCATCGAGCAGGTTACGGATTATGTCAAGGCAGGCGGCGGATGCGGAAACTGCCATGATAAAATTCAGGAAATCATCAATACGGTTCTTGGCAAGGAAGCACCTGCTAGAAAAAAATCGCCTCTTCTTACCAATCTCCAGAAAATCAAGATGATTGAACAGACCCTGGAACGTGAGATCAAACCGGCTTTGAACAAGGATGGCGGGGACATCGAGTTGATTGATGTTTCCGGAAACATCGTACAAGTTCGTCTTCGGGGCACCTGCGCAACCTGCAAAAAATCACAGATTACGCTTAAAAATTATGTTGAAGCCAAACTTCGCGAACTGGTAACACCCGAACTCATGGTTGAGGAGGTAACCCAATGAACCCGCTTTATTTTGATAATAATGCCACCACCCGGGTTGCTCCCGAAGTGGTTGAAGCCATGCTTCCCTATTTTACCGAATTTTACGGAAATCCTTCCAGCATGCACACATTCGGGGGAACCGTAGGCCGCGAAATCAATGACGCCAGGGCAAAACTGGCCGATCTTCTGGGCGCATCTCCTGAAGAAATCGTTTTCACCAGCTGTGGCACGGAAAGCGACAGCACCGCCGTCATGGCGGCCCTTCGATCCAATCCCGACAAAAAGCATATCATCACGTCCCGCGTGGAGCATCCGGCGATAAAAAATCTCTACGAATACTTTGGCAAAACCGGCTATCGGGTCACCTTCGTTCCGGTTGACCACAAGGGTCGCCTCGATATGGAATATCTGACCCGCCATCTGACAGACGATACGGCCATTGCCAGCTTCATGTGGGCCAATAACGAAACCGGCGTGATTTTCCCGATTGACGATCTTGCCGCGATTCTGTCTGAAAGGGGTATTGTTTTCCATACCGACGCGGTTCAGGCTGTCGGCAAGGTCCCTATTGACGTTAAAAAAACCCGGGTTGACATGTTATCGCTGTCCGGCCACAAGCTTCATGCGCCCAAAGGCATCGGGGCGCTCTATGTGAGAAAAGGTACAAAATTCTCTCCTTTTATGATCGGAGGTCACCAGGAAAAAGGAAGACGGGGCGGTACTGAAAACGTGGCTTCCATTGTCGGCCTTGGGAGGGCCAGTGAATTTGTGGCAGCACACATGACTGAAGAAAATACCCGCGTCAAGTTCCTCAGAGACAAGCTGGAAACCCAGCTCGTCCAGAAGATTTCCAATGCCCTGGTAAATGGGGATACGGACAACCGGCTTCCCAACACGAGCAGCATTGCCTTTGAATTCGTGGAAGGCGAGTCCATTCTTCTGATGATGAATGAATTCGGCATCTGCGCATCTTCCGGCTCTGCCTGTACTTCCGGGTCCCTGGAGCCCTCGCATGTGCTTCGTGCCATGGGCGTTCCGTTTACTGCCGCACACGGAACCATCCGTTTCAGCCTCAGCATCTACAATACCGAACCGGAAATTGATCTGATCATTGAAAAGCTTCCGCCCATCATTGCGCGTCTGCGGACCATGTCGCCTTTCTGGAAAGGAAACTGTGGCTGCGCCACTTGATTCTGCGGATCAGCTACGACTATGCATCTCCCCCCCAGACATGAAAACAGAGATCTTCGCCTTTTAATTAATGGGGGACCAAGGGGGATTTTTCACCAAGGAATGAAATGAAAATTGCCATTGCTCAGATCAATCCGGTTATTGGAGACTTTTCTTACAATTGCAATCGCATGATCCGTTACTCGGAAAAAGCCAGAGCCCGTAATTGCGATCTTGTTGTTTTTTCCGAGCTGGTGATTCCGGGGTACCCTCCCCGCGATCTTCTGGAGAAGACGGATTTTATCCAGTCCAACATAGAAGCCCTGCAATATGTCATTGAACGGATTCAGGGCATCGGGGTCACCTGCGGGTTTGTGGAAAAAAATCCCGCAGATCAGGGAAATCCGCTCTTTAATGCCGCGGTGCTTTTTGAAGATGGCCGAATACTTCATAAGGTCCGCAAGAGACTGTTGCCGACCTATGATGTATTTGATGAAAGAAGATATTTTGAGCCCGGCGCAGAGTGCCGGGCTTTTGCGTATAAAGGACGAAAGATCGGGCTGACCATCTGTGAAGACGCCTGGAACGATAAGGATATTTTTGAAAAACGCATCTATTCCGTTGATCCGGTATCGCTTCTGGTTCAGGACGGTGCGGATCTGATCATCAATCTTTCCGCATCCGTTTACCATGCCGGGAAATCCGATTTCAGAGCCCACATGCTAGGATCCATTGCCGGAAAATATGGCGTCCCCCTGATATATGCCAATCAGGTAGGCGGTAATGACAGTGTTTTGTTTGATGGATCCAGCATGGCGTTTGACTCCGTCGGCACAATAATTGCTCAGGCAGCGGATTTTGAAGAAGATCTGGTGGCGGCGGATTTGAATACCCCCGGCAGCCGGGAAATTCATCCTGTTTCTGATTCCCGTTCAGCTTCGGTGTTAAAGGCACTGGTTACCGGGACACGGGATTATGTGAATAAATGCGGCTTTTCCCGAACAGTCGTTGGCCTGAGCGGCGGGATCGACTCTGCGCTGACACTGGTGATTGCCAAGATGGCTCTTGGCAGGGAAAACGTTTCGGCCGTATTTATGCCATCTCCCTACACCTCGGCGGATAATTATGAGGATACGAGTGAGCTCTGCCGGCGACTTGAGATCGAACTTACCAGCATTCCTATCGACGGTATTTTCAAGGAATTCACAGCCGTCCTGTCCCCTGGGATCAAAACTGATGAGCCGGGTATTGCCGAACAGAATATTCAGGCCAGAATCCGGGGAACCCTTCTGATGGCCCTTTCAAACATGAACGGCAGCCTGGTTCTTTCCACCGGAAACAAATCCGAGCTTGCTGTCGGCTACTGCACACTATACGGCGACATGAACGGGGGCCTGGCTGTGATATCGGACGTTCCAAAGACCCTGGTGTATGATCTTGCCCGTTATGTCAATGCCCAAGATCCTGTCATTCCCGAGCGCATTCTGGAAAAAGCGCCATCTGCCGAACTCAAACCCGGCCAGACCGATCAGGACGATCTGCCGCCTTATGAAGTTCTGGATGCCATCCTAAAATCCAGCATCGAAGATCTCAAGTCTTTTGATGAAATCGTCCACATGGGATTTGCCCCGTCTCTGGTCAAAGATATCCTCTCCCGGATCGACCGCAATGAATACAAACGCAACCAGGCGGCTCCGGGGCTTAAAGTTACATCCAAAGCCTTTGGATACGGCAGAAGGTATCCACTTGCAAAACATCTAACCGAATTTCCCAAACCCGGCACAATACGGGTGTCCGGGTAATCCATCGTGGCCGTGCAGCCACATGCTGAAAATAAACCCGATAGGCTTTACGGGTCACTTCATGATGGCCCCAATTCAATTCAAAGGAGGCAAAATACATGGACAGACGCGATTTTATAAAGACAACGTTTCAACTGAGTGCATTGGCCATGATTCAACTGACAGGAATCGGCTGTTCACGGCAGCCGGAGGCCGCTGATCCAACGTCAAACTTCAGCCCTCTTCTTTATAATACAAACGCCCTTGAGCCCTACATTTCATCCCGCACCATTGAATTTCATTATACCAAGCACCATCAGGGGTATGCAGCCAACACCGCAAAACTTATAGCCGGAACAAAATTGGCGAAACTGCCGCTAAAGGATATCATTCAAAAAACACACGGGGTTAAAGAGCTTGTTCCAACCTATAACAATGCCGCACAACTCTTTAACCATAATTTCTATTGGCAAAGCATGAAGCCGAACGGCGGCGGCAAGCCCCAGGGAAAAATTCTGCAGGCCGTCGAGCAATCTTTTGGAACTTTTGATGCTTTTGCCAAAACGTTTACAGAATCTGCCGCCGCACAGTTCGGCAGCGGCTGGACCTGGCTGGTGAAGGACGGCAATCAATTAAAGGTGATCAATACCGGCAATGCCGATACGCCGGTTACCATGGGCATGGTTCCCCTTTTAACCCTTGATGTGTGGGAACATGCCTATTATCTGGACTATCAGAATCGCAGGACCGACTATATTCGGGCATTCATGGACCATCTTCTCAACTGGGAATTTGCCGGGAAACACCTGGAACTGGCCGGATGATTGATTGATAAATAAGAAAATTGTCTTTCTGAGTTGGCCTTGACATCAGTCGTACCAGTATTATTTTTCGGTGAAACGAATCATCAGGTAGTTATGAATAAAACAGAATAAATATTCAACGAATTGAAGGAGATCCTTCTGGAACATGCGCAAAACCCAATCTTCTGATAATAAAACTGTTAAATTGTCTCCTGAAACGGATGCCCTCCAACCCCTTTCTGATGAAATGTCTGTTGAAATTGAAGTAGTTTCCGATCCTATCAAGGAATTGGAAAGTCGATGTGAAACGGCTGAGCAGGAGTCAAGGCAGAATTATGAGCGGTTGCTCAGGGTCTCTGCCGATTTCGAGAATTTCAAGAAACGCTCTTTCAGAGAGGCTGATGATTTCAGAAAGTACGCCAACGAACTGCTGCTTATGGAGCTGCTTTCGGTTGTGGATAATCTGGAACGCGCCATTCAATCCACCAGCAGTGAAAATAACGCTGCCGGATGCGTCCTTGAGGGGGTTGAGATGACCTTGAAGGCCTTACTGAAGATTTTTGATAATTTTTCAGTCAAACCTATTGAAGCTGCCGGAAAGCCATTTGATCCCAATTTTCACCAAGCCATGATGCAGGAAGCATCGGATTCGATTCCCGAAAACACCATTATCCGTGAATTTCAAAAAGGCTATATGCTTCATGACAGGCTCTTACGGCCTTCCATGGTGGTGGTTTCCAAAGGATCTGATAAAACCGATTAACGACAATACGGCAACCGATGCATTCTTGTTCCGGCTGCAACCAACTGATAAAGAGTTTTTCTTTTATATATTCAAGGAGGATTACCCATGGGCAAAATTATTGGAATTGATTTAGGAACCACCAACTCATGCGTGGCCATCATGGAGGGGGGAGAAGCCAAAGTATTGACAAATGCTGAAGGCGGTCGAACCACACCTTCGATTGTGGCGATTTCAGAAAGCGGAGAACGTCTTGTCGGGCAGATTGCCAAGCGTCAGGCCATTACCAATCCGGAAAATACCGTTTTTGCTGTCAAACGGCTGATTGGCCGTAAATTTCAGACCCCGGAAGTGCAAAGAGATATCAAGGTTCTTCCTTATAAACTGGAAGAAGCCAGCAACGGCGATATCCGCATCTCGCTGCGGGACAAGGATCTGAGCCCGGCGGAAATTTCTTCCTATATTCTGGCCAATATCAAGAAGACTGCCGAGGATTATCTGGGAGAACCCGTTACGGATGCCGTCATTACGGTTCCGGCTTATTTTAATGACAGCCAGCGCCAAGCCACAAAAGATGCCGGGAAAATTGCCGGCCTGAACGTGCTTCGCATCATCAATGAGCCGACCGCGGCATCACTGGCATATGGTCTGGACAAGAAAAAAGAAGAAAAAATTGCGGTTTTTGACCTTGGCGGCGGTACATTTGACGTATCCATTCTGGAGATCGGCGAAGGTGTGTTTGAAGTCAAATCAACAAACGGCGACACCCATCTTGGCGGCGAGGATTTCGACCTTCGGCTGATTGAATATCTGGCCAGCGAATTTAAAAAAGAACAGGGAATTGATATCCGAAACGATAAAATGGCCCTTCAGCGCCTGAAAGAGGCGGCGGAAAAAGCCAAAATGGAGCTTTCGACCTCCATGGAAACTGATGTCAACCTGCCTTTTATCACTGCAGACGCCAATGGCCCCAAGCACCTGAATCTCCGGATCACCCGTGCAAAACTGGAAGCCCTGGTATCGGATCTTCTCGACAACCTTGAAGGTCCGTGCCGAATCGCGCTGAAAGATGCCGGCATGACCCCCAGCGATATTCAGGAAGTGGTTCTGGTCGGTGGCATGACCCGCATGCCCGCGGTTCAGGATCGGGTAAAGCGTATTTTCGGCAAGGAACCCCACAGAGGCGTCAACCCGGATGAGGTTGTAGCCATCGGAGCTGCCATTCAAGGCGGGGTTCTGGGCGGAGACGTAAAGGACGTTCTGCTTCTGGATGTCACGCCGCTATCACTCGGCATTGAAACGCTTGGCGGTGTGATGACCCGTTTGATTGAAAAGAACACCACCATCCCAACCAAAAAAAGCCAGGTGTTCTCAACAGCCGCGGACAACCAGCCCGCGGTTTCCATTCATGTGCTTCAGGGCGAACGGGAAATGGCAAACGGGAATAAAACCCTGGGCCGTTTTGAGCTGGTCGGAATTCCTCCGGCCCCACGCGGGGTGCCGCAGGTCGAAGTGACATTTGACATTGACGCCAACGGCATCGTGAATGTTTCCGCTAAAGATATGGGAACCGGCAAGGAACAGTCCATCAAGATCACCGCCTCCAGCGGGCTGAATAAGGATGAAATCGACAAGCTCATCCGGGATGCCGAACTGCATGCCGAAGAAGATAAGAAGAAAAAAGAACTGGTCGAAGCGCGTAATGCCGCGGACACGCTGATCTATTCAACAGAGAAGTCCATGAAGGATCTGGGGGATAAAGTGGACGGCGCAACCCGTGGCCAGGTGGAAGCTGCAGTCACGCCGCTTAAAAAGGCAATGGAAAGTGACGACATTGAGCAGATCAAGCGCCTGACCGATCAGCTTATGCAGGCATCTCACAAAATTGCCGAAGCCATGTATCAGAAAGCGTCCCAGTCCGGCGACCCTTCCGAAAACGGAACAGGAAACGCGGGCGGTCCCGGATCAGAGGGAACTTCCTCAAAAAAACCGTCTGACGATGATGTGGTGGACGCAGATTTTGAGGAAGTCGAACAGAAAAAATAACCACCGATAGAATCTGCTGAAGTTGGATGGCAAAGTACCGGCTTTTCACCTGTTCAAGGTTGTGGCAAGCAAATCCTTTGTCATTGCGGCATACATAGTACGCCGCAATGACAAAGGATGAAGCTCAACGCAGATATACTTTATACAAAGCCATCATTATTCGATCTTGAAGCTTTCCGCAGTTCCGGCATAAGTTTTCCGCAGTTTTGGCTTTTCGATCTTTCCGGTAGGATTTCGTGGAACCTCTGCAAAAATAATCTTTCGGGGTCTTTTGTACCGGGGAAAATTGTTGCAGAATGCAATGATTTCATCTTTGGTCAGATCCTGATCCGGCTTTGCCTGAACGATTGCGGTTGCAATCTCTCCCAGACGAAAACTGGGAAGACCGATGACTGCAACGTCCTGAACTTTGGGATGAGATTGAAGCCAGTCTTCAATTTCTACCGGGTAAATGTTTTCCCCGCCCGTGATGATTACATCTTTTTTCCGGTCCACCAGCCAGATAAAGCCCTCTTCATCCTCTCTGGCAATATCCCCTGTCATGAGCCACCCGTTCACCAGCACACTTTGTGTTGCCTCCGGATTGCGATAGTATTCCTTCATCACCCCCGGACCCTTGATCATGAGCTCTCCGTGAAGTCCTTTTTCAACAGGGCTTAGATGGATATCAACGATTTTGTATTCCCAGTCAAAACCCGGCCTGCCGATAGCGCCGACCTTGTGCATGTTCTCAACCCCAAGATGAACGCAGCCAGGCCCTGTGGACTCCGTCAGTCCATAATTGGTATCATATTCATGTTCTGGAAATACTTTTTTCCATTCCCGGATCAGACTGGGCGGAACCGGCTGAGCGCCGATATGCATCAACCGCCACTGATTCAGGTTATAATTTTTCAGTTTGATCTCGCCGCTTTCAATGGCAAACAAGATATCCAGTGCCCAGGGAACCAATAACCAGACAATGGTCACCTTTTCTTCGGAAATCACCTGAATGATCTGCCGGGGTTCAACGCCTTTTAAAATCACAGCCTTTGCGCCGACTATAAAATTTCCGAACCAATGTATCTTGGCGCCGGTATGATAAAGAGGAGGCAGGCATAGAAAATTATCGAAATGGGTCTGGCGATGGTGGTGATTTTCAACCATACAGGCAAATTCAAGATTTCGATGGGTCAGCAGGATTGCCTTGGGCGCGCCTGTTGTGCCGGATGTGAAATAAAGCCCGGCCTCGTCGGTCAAGTGAATCGGGATTGCCGGATCTTCGGGCGCAAAAGATGCGATCACATCCGGATAAGGCTCAGCATAGGCCGGGCGGATCGACGCATCCCCGACAAACCAGTAAGTGTCAATGAATGAATCCATTTTCGACTTGATGGTTTGAACCCGCGCGATGAATTCAGGACCAAATATAAAGGCCCTGGCCTTCGCGGTTTCAGCACACTGAAGAATGGTGGGTGCGTCAAAGCGGAAATTCAGCGGAACAACCCATGCACCAGTACGGAGGATGCCAAAATAGATGGGAAGCCATTCAATACAATTGGTCATGAGTTGGACAACTTTATCGCCTTTGCGGATGCCGCGGCTGATCAGTGCCCGGGCGATCCGACTGGAACAGTCATCAAATTCTTTCCAGGTGATTTCCACCCTGCTATTTTTCGCCGGTTCCCGCTCGATCAATGCGGTTTCCGCCCCATACATCCGGGCGTTTCTGGCCAGTATTTCTGTAATGAGCATCGTTTCCTTCTTTCTGAACATTGATCGTTAAGCTTTTTTGCCCTGCCAGGAATCGCGGTTTTCCAGGGTTTCCTCTATCATCGACAATGTTTGGTTTTTTTCCAGAGACCAGATAGGAGCGACCAGTTCTTCGGGATGTGGATCTCCGGTCAATCTCTGAATGACCATTTCCCGGGGAAGCAACTCCAGAACATCGCAGACAATATCCACATATTCCTGCTGTTCCAGACAGCGGTAATATCCCTGATGATAAAGGGCTTCAAGAGCCGTTCCCTTGACGACATACATCAGATGCAGCTTGACGCCATCAATCCCCATAGTGGCGATGGTTCTGGCAGTATTCAGCATCATCTCCCGGGTTTCTCCGGGAAGGCCAAGAATCAAGTGGGTACAGATATTTATTCCCCGGCCTCTGGTCAGTGACACGGTTTTTTGAAAACAGTCAAAGTCATGCCCTCGGTTAATCCGCCGCAGGGTCTGATCGTGTGCGGACTGAAGACCGTATTCAATCCATACCAGACATTGCTCCGCATAATATTCAAGCAGTTCGAGAATCGACGCATCCACGCAGTCCGGCCGGGTTCCGATGGCCAGTCCCACAACCTCCGGAACCGTAAGCGCCTCATCATAGAGCTGTTTTAAAATAGAAACCGGCGCATAGGTGTTGGAAAAAGATTGAAAGTAGGCTATATATTTTTTGGCTTTGTATCGCTTTGCCATCAACGCCTTGCTGAGGACAAGCTGTTCGGCGACCGAAATTCCTTGGGCAGACGCGCCGGTGCCGGATCCCCTGGCATTGCAATAAATGCAGCCCCCCGTTCCGGTTCGACCATCCCGATTGGGGCAAGTCAGCCCGGCGTCAATAGAGATTTTCTGGACCCTGCAACCGAAGATCTGTCGCAGATAGGAGTTATAGTCGGTATAGCGTTTATCCATGACCATTTTTTTATCATACCAAAGGGCTTTTACCAATGGTTTTCTATACGAAACATTATGACATCATTGTGGTAGGAGCAGGACACGCCGGCTGTGAAGCTGCTCTGGCAGCCGCACGTATGGGCTGCAACGTTCTGCTGCTTGCAATTGACCTGGATAAGGTTGCGACAATGCCCTGCAGCCCTTCAATCGGTGGAATGGCCAAGGGTCAGCTTGTTAAGGAAATCGATGCACTCGGCGGAGAAATGGCCAGAATTGCTGATCAAACCGCCATCCAGTACCGGACATTAAATACCAAGAAAGGTCCTGCGGTTCACTCTTCCCGAACCCAGAACGACAAAAGCCGGTACCATACCCTGATGAAATCCGTAGTTGAGCGCCAGCCGAACCTGGATCTGAAGCAGGCTATGGTGGAACGTCTGGTGATTGAAGGCAATTCTGTTGTCGGGATTGAAGATCACACCGGCTTTGGATATTGCGCCAACAGTGTGATTCTGGCGACAGGCACATTTCTAAGCGGGTTGGTTCACGTTGGATTCCGTTCCATGCAGGCTGGAAGAGCCGGTGAATTTGCCTCCTACAGCCTTCCGGAACATTTGAGAACCCTGGGCTTTGCCCTCGGCCGGATGAAAACCGGCACCCCTCCGCGCCTGAAAAAATCAAGCATTGATTTTTCAAAATTTACAGCCCAGGGGTCTGAAGAAAATCCCAAATTGTTTTCATATTTTTCCAGAAACCTTATTCTGCCTCAGGTTGAAAGCTTTATGGGATACACCAATTCACGGTGCCATCAGATTGTTCAAAATAACATCAGCCGTTCCGCACTTTACGGAGGCGTCATTCAGGGAGTCTCTGCCAGATACTGCCCGTCTTTTGAAGACAAGATCGTAAAATTTCCTGAAAGAGACCGGCATCACGTCATTCTGGAGGCAGAAGGACTGGAGACAGAAGAAATCTATGCAAGCGGCCTCGGGAACAGCCTTCCTGTTGAAGTTCAGATTGAAGTAGTCCGTTCTGTGGAAGGGCTTGAGAATGCTGAAATCATGCGGCCGGCATATGCGATTGAATACGATTATGTAAATCCGATTCAATTGAAACCCACGCTGGAATCAAAATTGTATTCAGGTCTTTATCTGGCCGGCCAAATAAACGGAACATCCGGATACGAAGAGGCGGCTGCCCAAGGAATATGGGCCGGCATCAATGCTGCCTGTACCATACAAAAAAGGACGCCGTTTATTTTGGACCGCTCCCAGGCATACATGGGGGTGATGATTGACGATCTTGTCACCCGGGGAACCCGCGAGCCCTACCGCATGTTTACATCCCGGGCAGAATACCGCCTGATGCTGCGCGAAGACAATGCCGATCTGCGTCTAATGGAAACCGGCTTTGAACTCGGGCTCATTGATCAAAATACCCTGTCAGATATCAAAGAGCGGAAAAAAGAAATTGAAACTGAGATTCATCGTGTCAAGACAACAGTCATTAAACCCACGGATAGAGTCAACGCCTATCTGAGCAATCAGGGAGCAAAGCCCATTGATAACGGAATCCATCTGGATCATCTGCTGAAACGGGCGGAACTTGACTACCGGGTTGTGGAAACTCTGGCTCCCGCACCGCAGCCCCTGTCTTTTAAAATCAGCCAGCAGGTTGAAATTGAAATCAAGTATGAAGGTTATATCCAGCGACAATACCGGGAAATCGACAAATTCAGAAATCTGGAGCGAATGAAAATTCCGGGATCCTTGAATTATGCAGACATCCACGGGCTTTCCAATGAACTGAAAGAGAAACTTGCTGTGGTCAAACCCGCATCTCTGGGCCAGGCTTCCCGAATAGATGGCATGACACCTTCAGCCATCTCCGTATTGATGATTGCAATAAAAGTGCTTGACAGACATGCGGAAACTGCTGCTTGACTAATATTCTTGACATGTTACAGCTTTAAACTTATTGTTGAAGAATGAAAATATTGCAGGTTGCGGGGAAATGACTCGGAATATTTCTTTTTAGCCTTCTCCATCAATCAGAATTGCTCATTTAAACTGGCCTCGGGCCGTTCACTCGAATTACCATCAAGGATTGTACGATGGCTGAAACAGATTATTATAAAGCATTAGGCGTCAACAAGAGCGCAACTGAAGACGAAATCAAAAAAGCATATCGTAAACTTGCGATGAAGTACCATCCTGACCACGCCAAGGAAGACAAAGCCGCCGAGGAGAAATTCAAGCAGGTCAGCGAAGCTTATGCCGTATTAAGCGACAAGGAAAAACGCCAGCAGTATGACACATTCGGCTCCACTGGATTCCAGCAGCGATACTCTCAGGAAGATATTTTCAGGGGTTTTGACATGGAAGATATCCTGCGCGGATTCGGGCTTGGCGGCGCTGGTTTTTCCGCGGGAAGAAAAGGGGGCGGGAGAAAATTCTCTTTTGGCGGTGGGTCACCTTTTGGAAATTTTACCGGCCAGCAATCACCGATAAGAGGATCGGATCTTGTATATGAACTGCCGCTTACGCTCCAGGAAGTGTTTTCTGGTGCCAGCAAACAGGTCACCTTCCAGCATGGACCCCAGTCAGAGAACTTAACGGTCAAAATCCCCAAAGGCTTGATTACCGGCAAAAAACTGCGAATATCCGGAAAAGGCGAACCCGGTCCTTACGGCGGACCTGCCGGAGATTTATACATAAAAGCCAAAATCCTCGATGATCCGTTGTTTGACGTCAAAGCTCACGACTTGCACATCAAACGCAGCATCAAGCTTACCGAGGCGGTATTGGGCGTCACACTGCCCATTCCCACAATTGATGGGAAAGAACTCAGCCTTAAAGTTCCTGCAGGGGTTAAACACAAAACGCAGATGAGGCTTGCCGGCAACGGCCTTCCCTTGATGAATGAGGAGACTAGAGGGGATCTATATGTGCATATCGAAGTTCAGATGCCAAAGCATCTGAACAAGGAACAAATAAAACTGATTGAACAATTGGCGGAAACCGGTTTGTAATAATGACGACTCCAGAGCTTGTTCCCATCCTTACCAAAGAGGAGATTCAACAGAAAATCATCGATATCGCCGGGGTGATTTCCAGGGATTATGCGGGAAAAGAGCTGCTTCTCATTGGCGTTTTGAATGGGGCTTTCATCTTCCTTTCGGATCTGCTCAGACATCTCACCATTCCGGCTCAGATCGATTTTGTCCGTGCATCCAGTTACGGCGACGCCATGTCTTCATCCGGCACGGTTACCTTGACCCATACGGTTCAAATTGATGTGAGGAACAAGCATATCCTGCTTGTTGAGGATATTGTTGATACCGGTCTGACGTTGTCCTTTATTCAGAAATATTTTCTCTCACAAGGGCCAGCATCCATCAAGATTTGTTCTTTTATCGATAAATACGAAAGACGGGAGGCGGATATCCGGGTTGACTATACCTGTCACACCACCCATGAGGGGTTTCTGGTTGGATATGGCCTGGATTATGCTGAAAACTACAGGGGATTACCGGGCATCTATCATCTTAAAATATAAGCAGCGAGGCAAATGTCATGATCGTAACCTGTGAAGCGTGCTTTACAAGCTTTAACCTGAACGATGAACTCATTAAACCATCCGGAACAAAAGTTCAATGTTCAAAATGCCATAAGGTTTTCAAAGTTCATCCGTTTGATCCCGAGGAAAGTTCTTCACCGCCGCGCTCTGAGCTTTCTGATAAATTCTCTGATCTTTCTTTGTCTCCGCCTCTTTTTGAATTTCCTGCTTTGGATGAACCTGGACTAGGGCCTCGGGAGCATTCGCCAGGAACTTTTTCTTTGCCTGAGGATTTTAAAGACATTGCCGAATTCGACTTTTCAGAACTCGACAAATTACTCCAGGAAGATGGCAAAGACAAGCCAGAGAATGCATTCTCGAGTCTTGAAGAGAATCGCCCTCCGGAGCAGATTCCATCATCCAGTGAACCTTCAGAACCTTTGGATTTCTCTGAAACAACCGGCGAACTGTCGGAATCCGACCTTTTTGATATTTCACTGGATCTGACAGAAATCAAGGAGGAACAGGATGAGGTCAGCTCTGATTTTGAAACACCTGTTCTTTTTGAAACAGAGGCTTCTGATCTTCCCACCGAAAAGACGGATGAACCATTTGAAGAAGTTCTTTCCGGAATCTTACGCGAGGAATCCTTTGACAGTGCAGATGATCAACCCTCAAGTGTGCATATTGAAGCCGAAACAAAATCAGGCTTTTCCGAACACGAACCGCAGGGCTTGTCGATAGACGATTTTGAAAAAACGCTTGAAATGGATTTTTCTGAAATTTCACTCGTCTCAACAGCTGAATCGCAAACAACCTCAGATCAAAAAATCGACATCGCCAAAGCGGAAATAGAATCAGATCAAACACCAGAAGATGCGCCGATTTCAGAAGATACGCTCATCGGGTTCAACGATATTGAAACACTGGATTTATCAGATATTGAAGGCCTCATAGAGAAGCAGGACATCAGTGAAAGTGCTTTAAATGAAGGCGCCGAAAACTTCCAGCGCGCTGATGCGCTCATTGTTCCACTGCCAACTTCACCAACAGATACCGAGAAACCGCTGGAAATGGAAGATCAGTTTCTGACATTTGATGAACTTCAACTGGATAGGGATGACTCAAAATCAGGAACACTGCAGGAAATCAAAGAATCGTTTCAACCCTCTTTATCCGAAATTGCCGGCCCCACCGTTGACATTTCCCGCAAGCCCGAACCCGATAGCCGGGAGCCCGTTTCTGATGATAAAGAAAAGTTTATTTCTGACGAAGCAGATACTGACGAAGATCTTCAGGATACGCGCCCAGCGCTCAAAAAAGGAATCAGTCCTCCGATTCTGATTTTGCTTATTTTGGCTGTGATTGCAGCAGTAGCTTATGGTGGATATCTGCTGCTGAACTCCATGGGAATTTCCATTCCGTTTATCAGCCAGCCAGCCCCTGCCAAGGTCTCTGATCCGGGTAATCTCAGTATAAAAGCATCTGATATCAACAGCAGATTTGTTGATAACAATATAATCGGAAAACTCTTCGTTATCACCGGCAAAGTGAAAAACGAATACCCCATGGCCCGCGGTTCCATTCAGATCGCAGGAAAAATCTACACTAAGGATAAAGCCCTGGCAAAAACAGAAACCGTGTTCTGCGGCAATATTCTTTCTGATGCGGATCTGGCCAATGTGGATTCGGCCACACTTCAGCAGCGGCTTCAGAACCGCTCCGGAGACAAGGGTACCAACCAGAAAGTCTTACCCGGCACTACGATTCCGTTTATGATCGTCTTTTCCAATCTACCGGTAAATTTAGAAGAATTTACGACAGAAGTCAAATCTTCCGTTGTGCCATAAGCTTTTTTTCTTGACGCATTTGTTATAAATTGCTATTAAATTCAAGTTTTGCCGGTATTTCTGAGATAAATGAATTTGTTCTCTGAACCCGTCAATTCATTAGGCGATGTAGCTCAGTCGGTCAGAGCATGCGGCTCATATCCGCAGTGTCCGGGGTTCAAATCCCTGCATCGCCACCACCGCATAGTCCAGTATCGTCCGATACTGTCCATAAAGGCCTGAGAAATCGGGCCTTTTCATTTTTCTGTTGTCCAGCAGAATCCAAGAATGAATAATCGTAATAATCCAAAACCTGTTATCAGTTGGATGGACCCATTTAGTACTTAATAAATGAGGTGTTGCGGTGAAAGTATTTCAAATTGCGTCCATTCCCGGAGACGGTATCGGCAGGGAGACTGTCCCTGCCGGTCGCCAGGTTCTGGATACTCTGTGCGAGGTCCATGGCGGGCTGCGCATTGAATATCTCGATCTGGACTGGAGTTGTGCGAGTATTACCTGAAGCACGGTCGGATGATGCCGGACAATGGGCTGGAAATCTTGCGCCCCTGTGATGCTGTTTATCTTGGCGCAGTCGGGTTCCCGGGGGTTCCCGATCACGTTTCGCTCTGGGGACTGTTGCTGCCGATCCGGCGGGCATTCAGGCAGTACATCAATCTTCGACCGGTGAAGCTGCTGCCCGGAGTAAAGACTCCTTTGGCTGATCGCAAGCCAGAAGATATCGGCTTTCTTGTAGTGCGGGAAAACAACGAAGGTGAGTACTCAAACATGGGGGGGCGGCTTTATCAGGGAACCGATCAGGAAATTGTCGTACAAAACACGGTGTTCACCAGATACGGGGTCGAGCGGGTTATTCGTTATGCCTTCGATCTGGCGGTCAAAACAGGACGAAAGAAGGTGACTTCGGCAACCAAGTCGAACGGGATCAACTTTACCATGCCTTTCTGGGACGAGATCTTTGCCGAAGTCGGCAAGGAGTATCCTGACATCTTCAGCAACCAGTTTCATATAGATGCCCTGTGTGCCCGTTTTGTGACCCATCCCCAGGATTTTGAGGTTGTTGTCGGCAGCAACCTGTTCGGGGACATCCTTACCGATCTCGGTCCCGCGATCGCCGGGAGCATCGGAATTGCCCCCTCGGCCAACATCAACCCGACCAAGGAGTTCCCCTCGATGTTTGAACCGGTCCATGGGTCAGCCCCGGATATTGCCGGCAAGGGGATCGCCAACCCCATGGGGCAGATCTGGTGCGGTGCGATGATGCTCGATCATCTCGGCCTTTCCGATTGCGAAGAACTGGTCATGCAGGCCCTGACCGATACACTTGCCGCCGGTACGTCGACGGCCGATATCGGCGGTCGCTTCAATACCCGTGACGTCACCGAGGCTGTCTGCGCACGGATCAAAAAACTGGCCGACACTGTGATCTCCTGAAGAATTTCAGCGGTGTTTACAATTAAAACCCTTGCGCGGGCTGTTTGCAGGAAGTCCGTCTTGAAGGGGGGCGTTTGTATACTGCCGAGTCGATTTGGAAGGAATCACCTATCGGGGGATGAGGGCGTTGGCTCAGGCTGATCGACCTGGGGATAAAACTGCCGGTTGAACTCGAAGGAATGGCGATCCTGCATGCAGGACCGATTGTGGCCAAGGATGGTGATGGCTGGAAAATGGTTTCCATCGGCCCGACCACCAGCATGAGAATGGATATCCATGAAAAAGAGTTTATCAAAAAGACCGGCGTCAAGCTGATCGTTGGCAAAGGCGGCATGGGGCCAGAAACCGTTGAGGGATGCGCCGCCTACAAAGCAGTCCATGCAGTTTTCCCCGGAGGCTGTGCGGTCCTGGCGGCTAGCAAGGTGGAGGAAATCGAAAGGGTTGAATGGCTCGATTTGGGGATGCGCGAAGCCTTATGGGTCTGTCGGGTCAAGAATTTCGGCCCTTTAATTATATCAATAGACACCCGGGGCAATAATATATTCGATAAGAACAGGACAATTTACAATGACAGAAAAGTTCCAACAGCCGCGAGAATATCCAGGCAAGTGAGGTTCATTAAATAATATGACTTTTTTCAAGCAGTGCCAGCAGAAGTAGAACAGAATGAGAAAGGCATTACCCTCGCTCCTGCCGATGCTTAACATGGGTTGTACTGTGCCCAAAGTCCCGGCACCGCTCGCTGGCTTTACTTCGGGCATCAGTGCAGTCCTTACACTTATGCGAGCGGACTGAGCGCCATCTTCTGTTGAAGCAGCAATATTTAGCAAGTAAATTATTCATTGCAATCTCTGATTTTTAAGGATTTTTCAGCGCTTTCCATTTCAAATCCTAATTTACCACTTGGCGTAGTGCTCTTCAGTAAATCCGAAGGCGTTTTTCAGTTCGCAGATCTGATCCTCGGCCCGTAAAGATCCTTCAAAGCGGCCAAAAGGCTGATGAAATTTGCTGACAATGAGGCCGGCATGCGTATTTGCCGAACGCCTGCCCTCGGGCATGAATCGGAGCCGGACTCGACCATCGTTCGATTCGATGTGCCAGGGTTTCAAAAGGTCAAGATCATCATACCGAAAATCCACAACATCCGTTTTGACAATGCGGCCATTGATCCAGAAAGCGTTTTCCGTATATCCGGTTTCGTTGATCCCCTGGACAAGATTAAATCCGATGCGGTTCCCTTCCTTGTCCATACCGCCTCCCGAGGCCCAGTTCCAGAATGTCTGACGGGCGAGGAAGCCAAGCGTATAGTCCCGGACACCAAAAGACAGCGCTTCCTGAATATCCCACGATTCCTCCTTGTGACGTATCGTCCCCCGGACGGGGATTCCTGCTTCTTTGTGTGTGTAATTAAAACCTTTCAGGCCTGTCCGGGTCACGCAGACAAGCGGCTGTCCATACTTGCGGAAAGAAAGGCTGACGTAAAGCGCTTCCTTTATAGACCCCTCGACGGTGATGGTTTCGGAATCACTTGTCATGCAAACCGCCGTATTCCTGTTCTTGAAAGTGATGGCCCCGGTTTGTGAATTTCCGTTGAAGATCGCCGCACCTCCGCCAGGCACAAGGATATCATATTTGCTGATCCGGGCGCTTCGGCGGTCAAAGAGATAGGCGAACAGATTGCACATATAGCCAAGGCGGACGACGGCGATGCCGAAGATGATGTCGTTATTACAGATGCCAAGATATTCCCATCGCTTGACCCGGTACTTCAATATCCAGTTCTTTGCGGAAGATGCACCGTCTTTTGTGCCGTAGGGACGGAAATCGTCAAGATCAAGGGATGTCAGGGGCTTGCTGTAGATGCCGAAACGAGGGCGCCCGTCGATACCGATCAAGGCGGTGTTATTTGATGTAAACATATATTCCCCTTCACCTTATCATTTCTTCCTATGCAATGTCGATTTCTTGAAATGCTTTGCGAAACAGCATCGGGCTTGCAATATTATTAAACACCTCGCGTGTCCCGCCGGTTCCAATAACGGTGATACTCCCGTAATCCAGGATTCTTCCCAGAATGCTCTGATCAACATTTACAGTTTCAATTTTGTTTAAATTCATTTCCAGAGTTCTTCGGGCTATCAAACGTTCCTTGATGATAATTCTTTTTGTTGTTATTGCAAATTCACTGGTAGCCTGCTGGATAAAAGGCGCTATCCAAAGCGTAACAATTGCCTTTAACGTCAGATATATGATCCAGTGCAGTTTTGCAGAATAGACCACGGTTTCACCCCTGATCAAATGTGAATCAACATAATTTCCCATTGTTACATCCTTGATTTGTTTGCGATGTTAATATTTTACTTATGCGTTGGGGTGCGCAATGATAGGGACAGTTCGAACCGCTGTTCCTCGACTTCTGTTCCCCACTGGGCCCCGCGGTGTTGTTCAGCGAGCAAAAAGCCTGCCTGTTCATAGAGATGCCGTGCTGCGTGCAGGCCCTCGAAAGTCCAGAGAAAAACGCACGGATACTTCTTGCTGCGACAGAAATCTATGGCGGTGCCAATGAGCCGTTTACCCACCCCCTGCCCGCGAAGCGCATCGGACATGACAAACCAGCGCAGATGCGCACCCTCTTTGGCCGCATGCAACCCGTCGATGGTTATGGCACCTTCCACGCGGCTGTTGATCGCGGCAGTCCAAAAACCATCGCGTTGATCGTCATAACGGCCAATGAACTCCGCAAGACCGCCAGCGACTTTGGCTTCAAAAAATGCACCAAACCCCCAATGCTCATGATAATACGTGCCATGTAACTCGACAACACGGCCGACAGCACCGGGAACATAATCTTTGCGGATCACGATCTCATTCATACCCGATTTCTTCCTTTAATCAGACTTTTGAACGTGTTCTCCCGCTCTTCGCACATAGGGCCAAGGCGGACAGCTCTTATCCATAGAGTGTCCATAACATAATTATTGGGAGAATATAAAAATCCATGATTACGGATTTGCCTACTGGGACTCATTCCAGAGCGCCAGGACCAATTTTCGGCTCATGTCCAGGTATTTGTATTGCATACCCGGATCATTGCAGAATACTTCCAATGTAATGGTGCCGTCGTAACCGGTTGCCTTTAATGAATTCACCGCATTTTCCCAGTCAACGGTACCCACGCCCAATGGCATATGGTCATCGGTTCTGGATCGATTGTCAGAAAAATGGACATGCCGGATGTGTTTTCCCAGTTCTCTGCAAAAAACCTCATGATTATCGCGACCAAAATTCGTGTGCCCGAAATCTAAGATGCATTTTCAAACCCGGTACTGCCGCCAGAATTTTTTTAAATAGTGGAAACCCGATCAAAAGGGGCTTTATAGTTTTCAATCGACCACTGTGAGTCCATGGGATGCAGCCATTTCAACAATGGGTTTTAAGGCTTCGATATTGAACGCTACCAGATCATTTCTCATCGCCGGCGGACAAAAATAGCAGGGATGGATATTCATGACACTTGCCCCCAAGGCTGAAAATATCCTGGCGCATCGCTCCAATTCCTTAAGACAAGCCTCCCGGATTCCCTGGATCGGATATGCATGCGGCAGGCAGGGGTCTGTATGCCCAGTGACGGACAGGCCATAGTAATCAAGGATCGTGCGCAATCTGGACAACATCAACCATTGAGGCATTGGGCCCTTCGATGGTCAAATCCAAAAAGTCAAACCGCGCTTTGCCACAGAACGCCACCTCATCGAAGATTGATTTTGACGGGTTGTTCATCATTCCGATTTTCATCGCATTTTCCTTTTTGATGCAGTTGTTTTGCCAAGAATATGTGATCTATTGCGTCAAATGTGAATTGATAATGAGAGATTGATGGGGACTTTTTTCACGGTTTAAGATCATGAAGATTTTACAGAGTGGATCGAAAAATCGGAGTTTTCAGTCGGAATAATACTCCAGCCTCATTTCTACGGTCAACGGGTCGCCGTCTGTCAGTCGCTGAGCCAGTCCGTAAATTTTAGGCAGCTCATAGGCAAAAAAATACCGGGCTGTAAAGTGTTTTTCCTGATAAAAAGCGGTTTGACATCGGCATGTTCGATAATGGGGACCTGAGGTGCAGAAACTTTACATTCCGAAGACTGATAAACTTATCGGCCATCCCCTACCCTTTTCTGTCGCATCTTGAAAAATAAAACAGACGAATCATTTTGAAATAGTTTTTTTCAATTCTTCAATTTCATTTTTCAGATCATTGACGTCATCGCGGGTGGCAATATCTGCTTTCTTAAGCAGATCTTTGAACTTTGATTCAATCTTTTCTTCAAAATCTTTTTGAGCCTCCTCGGATTTATTCTTGAGATCGTCCAAAAAACTTTTGCCTTCATTTTCAGACAGTTCGCCTTTATTAACAATTTCCTTTACCAATTCTTCCAGTTCATCTTTTGTTTTCATCGCAATACCAATACCTGTCAACATAGTTTTTTTAATCAAGTCAAGCATATCGGTTCTCCGTTGGGAAATGGGTTACGGGGGGTGCAGTCCCGTTTAATGGCATAATACGCGCCGCTAAAATTAAGTCTGAATAGGTTCTCTAACATATTTTTCCATCTTCCGCAAAGCAATGTGCTTCTCAGAAAGAGCATCACCTCGGCGGTTCGGGCTTTACAGAAAGTGCCCGGAGATTTGAATCTGAGATTGGTTACCTGACGGACAGCACCACTTTCGGCATCATGTCTTACTCTTTTACAGACTCAATGGCTATTGTTATGGCGTGAATATCGCTGTTGTGGGAAGGCTCAATAACGTTTCTTTTTTATCTTCCGAATACGTCTCAATGATCTGTGCCTGAAACCCCTGACCCTTATGGCCGATTTAAGTTGCATCCGGAGCTGATGGATTCTGAAGGGAGTCAGAGCTGACAACTATCCTGACGGCTGGATACTGACAGGTTAAGGTTGCTTGGGTTCTGCTCAAACGCTGTTTATCGGATAATCAGATGCTCAAGCCCTTTGTCCCTTAAAAAATCAGGGTAAAGATCAAAAGCAGGTTTTAATACGGGAAGCAATTTTAACGTCTTGGGAACATTACCCTTTGCCACCACCTGCCTGCGGGTCAGTGCGGTAATAAGATTGGCTTTGCCATGCCAGAATTTATGTGCAAAATCAGCATCCATGGACATGGTGACTTCAGGGTCTCCATCGAATTGTCCCTTTAAAATTTGTGTTGTATCGCCTGTGGCATCAATGGTGATAATTGCTTCCGGGTTTGCATATCGAAATTGTATGCACAGGTTGGTTTTCCGCAAAGATGGCCCGATACCGGGGTCCTTGTCAAGCATCTGGTAAAAATCAACAAGAATGTCATACACCATCTCGCTGTCTTTAAACACATTGGCCATTTTTCCGGATGCCGCCTTTTTCTGTGCTTTGGGCCTCAGGTCTTCGGCTGTGACCTCAAGCGGCCTCTCTTTGGAATGATAAACGGTTTCAATGATATGCATGACCGCATCCCGGTCCGGTTCAACCGGGTTATACAGCATGGATCCGTCTTCCATGGCCGTATCCGCCACCTGGGCCAGTTTAGCCAGGTCATCGCCAATACCGGCATCCTTGAGATTCAGCGGCATCTGGGTTAAAAAGGCAAGCTGACGGTTAAGGATGCGAACCTTTTCAATACCCGCGATGGCCGCCTGGCGCCTGATCCATCCGTCTACAAACCCGAGATTTTCCAGTTTTTTAACGGCAAAATCCCTGATTTTATGGGCCTTGCTGTCCACAAGGTGTTTGAGTGGCTCAAGGTCCGTTTTTTTCACCACCTTGGAGATCAGATCCAGGGCACCGGTTTTGATGACACTCTGGCTGTCGCTGACAATATTGGGAAATGAAACGCCCATGGCCAGGGCCACGTCTGCATATCGCTCGATCTGCGATTCAAGATTGTATGCCATGACCTCGGGAAGGATCAGGGTGTTGGCAAGGCCATGGGGGATATGGTAAACACCGCCCAGGGCATGGGCGATGGCGTGGACCATGCCCACCATGGAGTGGGAAAATGCCACACCGGCAAGAAAGCTGCCCACCTGCATGGCGCCCCTGGCCTGCAGGTCATCGGGTTTGTTGCATGCCTGAAGAATATTGTCAGTGATCAGTCTGATCGCATGAAGGGCCAGGGCATCGGACGCTGGCGACCATTCCTTGTCCACATAGGCCTCAATGGCATGAACCAGGGCATCCATTCCCGTATATGCGGTTAATCTGGGCGGCATTGAAACCGTCATTTCAGGGTCAAGAATGGCCAGCTGGGGCAAAAACTGCTCTTCGGCAAAGGGCAGTTTGACATCATTGTCCGGATCGGCAATCACCGCCACCTTTGTGACCTCGGAACCGGTTCCTGCGGTTGTGGGGATCACAATGGCCGGCAGCAGCCGGTCCGTGACATCCAGCAGATAGGCGCCCATGTGGTCGGCAACATTTCCGCCCTTGGTCATCAGAAGATTGGCCACTTTGGCGGTATCAATCACACTGCCGCCGCCCACGGCAATAATCATATCACATTTTTTCTTTTTTCCGAGTGCAGCACAGTCTTGGACCGTTTGGATCGTTGAATTGGGAGGAACCTGATCAAACACGGCCGCAATTTTAATATTTGTTTTTTTCAACCCGGCCTTGACCCGGTCAACCGGCCCTGCCTTTAAAAGGATTTCGTCAGTAACCAGCAATGCGTTTCTCGTTCCGAATCGGGCCACAGCGCCTTCAATTGAATCCAGGATGCCGATACCGTAGACCAGTTTTGTTGGCAGGGAAAACTCAAAATAATCAGGAAGCATTTCTTTTCCTTTATCTGGGGTTGATATGTTAACATGCTGTCTTCATTTTAAATAAATGGTTTCAATTGCGTGTGTGCGGTTGTGTATCCGTCCTGAATCAATTGTCCGGCCTGAGACGATGAAAAATTTAATAATGACCTGAACCCCAGCATTCTATTAGGAGCCAGTGTGATGATGTTGGGTTGATGTTCACCGGAATCACCCCCATGATATCGGATTTCATATTTAAGCTGAGGCAGTGGAAGTGGCCTGTCCCGGTACCCCCTGGCCATGAGCGCACTTTGATAAGCACTGGCCAGAAACTGTTCAAACACATGCTCCAAAGCCGTCCGGACCGTTATTGGGAAAGCCTGAGGCGTATGGCCGATGGGCGACAGCATGGCAATAATGATCTCATCAGCACCAAAATCCAATGCCGGCTGCAGCGGTATATTGGTCATCACCCCGCCATCCCAGTGGGGAACCCCTTCAATATCATGCCAGGGGAACAGGATGGGCATGGCGCAGGAGGCCAGCACATGCTCCAGGCCGATTTGTGAATTGTCAAAAAAGCAGGACCGGGCCGTGTGGACATTGACAGCTGAAATCACCACCCGGGTCCGGGAATTTTTTAATGCATTGAAATCAACATGGTCGGAAACAACCGCTTGAAACAGACGGGTATCCAAGAGCGGCTTTAATACCCGACCGGATAAAAAACCGGATAAAAACGGACCCAGATTGAGCCGGTACATTCTCCTGCGATTGTGGGTGGTCCACAAACGGATCAGGGTTGAAACATCCAGGCCGGAACCGATACCCACAGCGTTAACGGCACCTACAGAGGTGCCGCAGATGATATCCGGCGTCCAGTTTCTTTCCACAAGGTATTTCCATACCCCGATCTGGAAAGCCCCCCTGGACCCCCCGCCGGCAAATATCAATGCCCGCTTCATTGGGTCACCCCATATGCGCAATCGCCGTGGATCATATTGTCTTCCCTGTTACAGTCGCCCAGATTTCATTGTGCCATGCCAGCTCCCGCTGAACCATGGTATCAACAAAAAAGTCAATATTATCAATGGTCTTAAACGATACATATCCATCATATATAAAATCAATGATCTCTTTGACCCCAAACATGACTGCTGCGGTTTTCACCGTGTTCAAAGAAACCGCCACAATCCATTTTTTGCTCAACCCGTGAAATATCCGGGTGACCTCAGCGCTCAGGTTGATCTGGTAGACACGCTGGTCATAGTTATCCAGGCTGACATAAATGTTTTGATACTGCGCCATGGTCATGGATTCATCCACGCCGGTCTCGATCATTTTTTTGACCATCAGGTCATCCTGCGCATCGGAAATATCGTGCAGTTCAATCACTTTGGTCACTGCGGTGAGCATGTTTTTATAGACCTTTCCATCCAGGGCCTTGTGAAGCTTTTTCATGCTCGTGTCCCGAAACGAAAAATCTTGGGGTGCATACAGCTTTTTAAAAAAGAAATTACCTATCTTTGCAAATTCCGGATCAGCTTCAATATCTTTGTAGGTTCGGTTGATCCGTCCGGACTGAAACTCCTGCAGAGCCCGTTTCAATTTTATAAAATTATCTGTTGAGGTGACATCGCTGTCCATTTTTCAGCTCCTGGGAATCAGTGGGCATGTTACCATATTTAAACAAATCGGTCTTGTCATCATTCCGTTTTTGTTCTTTTTTTTGCCGATGCCTGAATGGTTTCAATTTTTTTTTCCAGCATATCAATGTGGGCTCTGAGTTCAGACACCTGATCTTTTGTGGCCAGGTTTGTGGCAGACAACACCTCTTTTAACCGCCGGTCAATGGTATCGGAAATCCAGCTTTTGATTACTGCAGTATATCCGATGATCTCCTGTTTCAACCGGTTGCCTTCTGAAGTTGATATCTCCTTGTTTTTGACAAGGCCCTTAACCATGTTGTCAATTTCATCTTCAGCCATGACAAACGATCGCTGCCACAAAGACATATATCTTTTTGCATAATCGGTCACCGCATTGGAACCTCTTCTGAACAACTGGATTAAAACACCTGAGGACACCGTAGCACCGGCTTTTCCCCTTGTGGTGGCAATGAGACTTGACACGATGGATGCCGTGAGATCCTCTCCGGTTTCATTGTCAATGATCTCGACATCCTGCCCCTGTTTGATCAGTTTGGAAAGACGGACCCTGGAGATATATTTTTTATCCGTTGTGTCGTAAAGCTTTCGGTTCGCATATTTTTTGATAAGGTGCATGCCATCCTCCAAAAGAGAGTCCTGTTATATAATCTGCCAGGCTATCGTCCATAGTCTGGCAGATTTTGTCAAGATGCAGTACCGAAATGGGTGTTATTCTGTTTTTGTTTCAGCTGGATTTTCAGCAACAGGTGTTTATTCTTCTGGTTTTGCTTCCACCGCTGATTGATCTTCAGCAGTCTCTTTTTTGGCTGCTGCTGCTTTTCTGGGTGCGACTGCCTTTTTGGTCCCTTTTTCCTGGGCCAGTTTCAGGTCATCAATTTTTTTGTTGAGCTCTTTGATATTTTCATCCAGCCTCGCCACCTGTTCCCTGGAGGGAAGTTTGATCAGATCCATCACCTGTTCAATTTTATGGTCAACCACCTCACTCAGCCATTGTTTAAGCTTGTCTGTTTTCAGAAACGGCATCTCGATTTTGTTCTGTTTTTTGGCTTGGGCTTTTTTTTCAGACTCTGTTTTTTTAGAAAACTGGGCAATCACGGTTTCGGTGATGTCTTTTCCAGTCTGAGTCAGGGTGACTTTAATCTCTTCACCCTTTTTGATCATTTCAGCCAATTTTTCCGGGTTGATATAATTTTTAGCCGCTGTGTCAAAAAACCGTCCGTTTGCATATTTTTTTATATTTAACATTTTCTTCTCCTCTAAATCTCTTTTTTTATGGGTAATTGCCAATGTGACCCGTCCGGATCTATGCATTTGCAAACTGTTTGTTCAAGGCATCCACTTTTTTATTTACGCCGTCTATTCCGATCACCAGATTTTCAATTTCCTCTTTTGACGGAAGATTCAATTTGGATGGAATGGCACGAATACCGGCAGAAAATTTTTTTTGAATGGTTTTTTTCATGGGAAGTTTGTCCAGATTCTTTTTTCCCAGGGCGATAAAATCCTCAACAATCAGTTTTGCGTCATTTTCAATTCCCTTGTAAACTTTTTTAGTTTCAAGGTTGATTTTTTTAATTTTCCTGCGGACATCTCTCTTTGTTCCATCCACTTTTTTCTGGATGTTTTCCATGCGGACAGCCTTTGCTTTTTTAAGGGCGTCTTTGCCTTCATTAATGAGGTCATCTATTCTTTTAACAGGATCTGCTTTGAGTTCTGTGAGAAACTCCCGGCCATTTTCAAGCTGTTTTTTAACAAATTTCTCATTGTAGGTTTTTACTTTTTTTTCAATTTTCTCTTTCATTTCAGCGACGGTTTTTGCAACGTAGAACTTTGATTCGGTTTTTGTTTTTTGAGTTGCCATGATTTATTCCTCCTGTAAATATTTATGTGACTTTCGGGGTTAATATAACGCTTTGTGTCATGGCGATAATATGATGCAGTGCGTTATAATTGTCAAGATTTATTTTTAAATATTTTTAAAAAATAATTTTAATTTTTCTCAAGGCATTGCTTTTAGTCATAAAATACAATCGTTTTGACAATTATAAATTTAATAAAATATATTTTATTATCTCTTCGATTGTAATGTATTGCTTTTAAATCTTAAGAGAGCTATGTAAATTTTGTTCGATAATTTAAATAAAATGCCTGTTTTTGAACAATCCGTAATCAGGAGGTAGAAAATGCCCGAAACGATGACACAAGCAGACAATTTCTGGTTAAGCATGGATGAACCAGTTAACCTAATGGTGATCACAGGATTTTGGGAGTTTGCCGAACCTCTGGATTACAATCGATTGTATGCAACGGTCGAAGCACGGCTGGCATCATTTCCCCGATTCCGACAAAAAGTGGTCCGGCCCAAGACAGGCCTTGGGCTGCCCAAATGGGTTGAAGACAAGCACTATGACCTGGCATCCCATCTCCATCGCGTTGCCCTGCCCGCCCCGGGCGACAAGCATGAATTGTCTGAAATGATTTCAAACCTCATGACCATGGCCCTGGATCAGAACAAACCCCTGTGGGATATCCATTTAATAGAAAACTATAAAACCGGATGCGCCCTGTTCTTCCGTCTTCACCACTGTATTGCCGATGGCATCGCGCTCATGCATGTCCTGCACTCTACCGCAGACACCATACCGGATGCGCCCTGGCCTAAAAAGCCGTCTGATCCCAAAAAACGCAGATCCGGCATGCCTCAGTCTTTCTCATTCAATTCAATGGTGGCGACAGCAAAGAATGCCATTCAAAAAGGGCAGGATATCAGCAAGCGAATCGTAAAGGAGATCGAGAATGTGTCGGCAAACCCGGACAGCCTCAAGTTCATGCTGAAACTGGCGGCCAGGCTGCCGTCCGATGTTGCCGGTGTCCTGACAAGACACACGCTGATGAACTCAGACCCCGATACAGCCTTTAAAGGCAAACTCCAGGTGGCCAAACAGGTGACCTGGACAGACCCCATTCCCCTGGACCGGATCAAAAAACTGGGAAAGGCCATCAGCTCTGCAACCTTGAATGATGTACTCGTCGCCACTGTCACCGGGTCCATGCGGCGATACCTGAAAACCAAAAACACCCCCATCAATGAACTGGATCTGCGGGTGGCGGTTCCTGTCAATGTCCGCAAACCCGGCACCGAATTTGAACTGGGGAATAAATTTTCACTGGTTTTCCTGAAATTGCCGGTCTATCTGGAAGATCCGATCTTAAGGCTCAAAGAGGTCAAAAGGCGCATGGACAAACTCAAGTTTTCTGCAGACCCCTATGTCAATTTCGGCCTGCTGTCTGCCATCGGTTTTTTGCCGACAAGTATGGCACAAAAGGCTGCCCAGTTTTTCGGCAACAAAGCCTCGGGGGTCATGACCAATGTACCGGGTCCCAAACACCCACTCTATTTTGCCGGCAAAGAGATCACCAATATCATGTTCTGGGTTCCCCGGTCCGGCACCGTGGGCCTGGGGATCAGTATTTTAAGTTACAATAACCGTGTGACGATCGGCATTGCCTCTGACAAGGGGCTTATGCCGGACCCTGAAATCCTTTTGGAAGGATTTGAAGAAGAATTCAATTATTTAATCGATATTGGTTCAATCCGGCAAAATCTATGAGGCGCCACTGGTCCTTCATGACCGGTTTGCTGAAAAAAAAGAAACACCCGGCAAGCGGGTTGAAGAAAAAACCGAACCCACGAAAGACACGCTCCCGGTTCAATGCGAGGCCTACACCAAGGATAGTAAAAAATGCAAAAACAAAGCGGTCCAGGGAACCGCTTTCTGCACAAGACACCAGCAATACCAGGAAGAGGGAAGTCTTTTACGCGATGTCAGACAGATCATGAGAGACCTTTCCGAGTAAATTCAGGCTCAAAATAAGGACATCATATGGCTGAAAAAGCACCGGATAATTGTGAGGGCAGATTTTACGTGGACACCCATTGCATCAATTGTTCCCTGTGCCCGGAAATCGCTGCAGGCATTTTTGCCACCAACCATGAAGACGGGTATGAATATGTGGTCCGGCAGCCGGAGACAAAACAGGAATTTCAACTGGTGGCTGAAGCCATAAAGCTGTGCCCGGCAAGCGCCATCCGGGACAATGGATAGCCGTACAAACAATTTATGAGGTTTCAATTATTGGGGAGGAAGATGTGAAACAAGTTATCAGTATCAGCCTGGGAGCCAGCAAGGATGATTATCAATTTGAAACCGAATTTTTAGGCCAGCAGTTTATGGTTCGCCGCATCGGCACGGACGGCAGCCGGGACATCGCTGCCGAAAAGCTTCTGGAATATGACAAACAGGCCGACGCCATCGGCCTTGGCAATATTAAATTTCCCAAAGCCATTTCACCCGGCTATCTGACCAAAAAACATGATGACAAGATCAAGACCCTGGGCAAACGTATTCAAACCCCTGTCACCACCGGCGCTGCGCTCAGGGATGTCTCGTTTGAATGGTCCCTGCGGTTTGTGGAACACAAATTCGGCAATTATTTTAAAAATGCCAGGGTGCTGTTTTTGTCCGGCATGACCAGTTACAGGATTGCCAAAGTAATGGCGGAATATACTGACAATCTGACCTTTGCAGACCCGGTCATTGAAAACGATATTTCAAAGCTGATTCACTCTCTTTCCGAGCTTGAAAAATATGCCAGGGGCGCCCATGAAATTCTGGAGTGGCTTCCGGGTAAACGCCTGACTTCCTCTGTCGTACCCTTGCAGAAATGGAACCAGTATGTGCTCAAAAAAGCCATGCAGAAAGCCACCATCCTTGTTGTGCCCAGTTACAATTTTTATAAATACCTCAAAGACACCTCCATTGAGGAGCTGGGCGGAAAAATCATTATTACCTCCACTGCCTATGATGACCGGGTTGAATTCTTAAAGGCCAGGGGCGTGGATGTCATCATCGATACGACACCCAAAATTCTAGAACGCGTTGTGGCCCCCAATGTGATCGAAGCCCTGATTCTTGCCGCCCTTGGAAAAAAAACAGACATGATCCATCCGGATGATCTTCTGGAAATCATCAGCATGCAGAAAATGGATCCCCGGGTGGTCTATCCCGTCGGGTCAGGAAAAACGGGTAAACCGGTTTGCCTTTGTCATTCACCCCTTGTCCAAAGAGTTTTTGAAAAAAGACAAGGCAATTGATTTTATCAGCGGATTCACCCCGCCGGTCTTCCTGGATGCAGTTGAAAAGGTGGTGGCCTATGCACCGCCATGGGTGTATTCAAAAGTGACCGGGATAAAATCCCCGACAGGTGCTGAAGCCGAGGGCTGGTTGATCACGGTTGGCGGAACCCCCAAACAGATGCTGGCCCACAGCCCGGAATTCACCTACAAGCGGCTGCTCCAGGCTGCCCGCATGGCCAAACGCATGGGGGCCCAGATCATGGGCCTGGGCGCCTTTACAAAGGTGGTTGGTGATGCCGGGGTAACCGTGGCCAAAAAAGCGGACATCCCCATTACCACGGGAAATTCTTACTCGGCATCCGGTGCCCTGTGGGCAGGGGCTGACGCAGTCCGCCGCATGGGACTCATCAAGATTGAACCGGGCAGGAAAATCGCCGCCAAAACGATGGTGCTTGGGGCTTCGGGCGCCATTGGATCGGTGTGCTGCCGCCTTCTGGCAAAAGCCTTTGACGAGGTGATCCTGGCCGGACGGAACACGGCCAAGCTTCTGGCATTGCAGCAATCCATCCTGGATGAAACACCCGGGGTGAAATTAAAAATCACGACCAAACCCGACCGTTACCTGTCCGAAATGGATGTGATCGTCACCGCCACCTCAGGGGCAGGTAAAAAAATCCTGGATATCACCAAGGTCAAACCTGGCTGCGTCATTACAGATGTGGCCAGACCCCTGGACCTTTCTCCTGAAGATGTGGCCAAACGGCCGGATGTGCTGGTCATCGAATCCGGCGAAATTGAACTGCCGGGAAACCCTGAAATGAAAAACATCGGCCTGCCCCGGAAGGTGGTGTATGCCTGCCTGGCTGAAACCATTGTTCTGGCACTTGAGGGAAGATATGAAATTTTCACGGTGGGCCGGGATATTGAATGGAAAAAGGTCAGAGAGATTTATAAAATGGGGTTGAAACACGGCATGAAGCTGGCGGCCATCTCCGGCGTGAATGGCGTGTTTAGTGACGAAGATATACTTAAGGTCAGGGACCTGGCCCTCGATGCAAGGAAAAATGCGGAACAGCAGGCAGAACAAGCCGAACAAACAGGCATTCGTGCGGGAGGTAAGGCGTGAAAAAAATTATCAATATCAGTCTTGGGCCGGAAAGTGAGGATTATCAGATCGAAACCGAGTTCAATGGACAGATGTTTTCCATTGAGCGGTTCGGCACATCAGAAGACCTGATCAAAGCAGAAGACCTGTTGTTAAAATGGAATAAACAGGCCGATGTCATCTGCATCAGCGGTATTAAATATCCCTCCACAATGGGAACCGAAGGCATCACCCATAAAAAGACCAGAGAGCTTCTCGAATTGTGTGAGAGGCTGCACACCGTGGTAACCACGGGGGAAACCCTTTACAGGGTGGGCCAGGAATGGAGCATCAGAAACATCCAGTTTGCCTTGGGCAACAACTATTTCACCAACGCCAATGTCCTGTTCTTTTCAGGCTTGTCAAATTCCACGCTGGCACAGGTGATGTCAGAATATACCGATAACCTGATGTTTGCAGACCCGGTCATTGAAAACAAACTTCCCAAGCTTCTTACTTCCATGAAGGAGCTGGAATTCTATGCAGAAAAGGCCCATCATTTTCTGAAAATAATTCCCGTGGGCAAAATGATTCCATCCCGGATAAGAATCAAATCTCTGAACACCTACCAGCTTAAACAGGCCGTTAAAAAAGCCAATGTCCTTGTCATTCCCCATAATGGTTTTTATGAGTACCTGGATGAATGCATGGGCCAGGACCTTGACGGAAAAATCGTGATAACCAACACCGCCTATGACGATCGTGTTGATCTGCTGACCCAGCTGGGAGTGGAGGTGATCATTGATACCACCCCCCAGATGATCAAGCCCGTGGTGGGTGATGCCGTGATTGAAGCGTTGATGATTGCTGCCATGAATGTGTCAAAGGGCAAGGAAATGAAAGATGATCTTTTAGAGGTGATCAGTGAACAACGTCTAGATCCCAAGATAATCTATCCGTTTGAACCGGATAAACGGGTGAACCGGTTTGCTTACCTGATTCATCCGCTTAACCAAAAGCATCTGCAGAAGATCAAGGCCATTGAGATGATCTCTGCCATTGCCCCCCAGAGCATGGATATCGTGGAAAAACTGATGGCCTATTCGCCCCCCTTTGTCTACTCAAAGGTCAGGGGAATCAAATCACCCACAGGTGTAGAGGCCGAAGGATGGCTGATTTCCATCGGGGAAACCATTGATGAGATGCAGAATCATCCACCGGAATTCACCACCAGCAAAATTATGATGGCAGCTGAAAAAGCAAAAAAAATGGGTGCCCAGGTCATGGGGATTTCCATGCTGCCCAAAGGGATGCACGGCACCTCCCTTGAAGTGGGAAAGCATGCTGCACTGCCCATCACGACCGGCAACTCCTATACCGCATCCACGGCATTGTGGGCAGCTGCTGATGCCGTTCGCCAGATGGGGCTGACCAAGCTTAAAAACGGCAAGGTGTTAAAAGCAAAAGCCATGGTGATCGGTGCCACCGGAGATGTGGGGTCCATCTGCTCCCGGCTTTTAGCCACTGCATTTGAATCGGTTTATATTGTCAGCCGGAACATGGCAAAACTGTTGACCCTCCAGGAAATTATTCAAAAAGAAAAACCCAGGGTAAAGCTGCACGTCGCAACCCGGGCGGACCGGCATCTGGATGACATGGATGTGGTTGTCATTGCCAGTGCCGGCGCAAAAAAAAGTATTGATATCATGCGGGTCAAGCCCGGTTGCGTGATCACCGATATTACCCGGCCCATGATCTTTTCACAAAAAGATGTGGCCAAGCGACCGGACGTGCTGGTGATCACCGGCGGCGAGATCCGGTTGCCCGGTGAAGCCATTGAGATGAAGGATATCGGCCTGCCCAACGGCGTGGCTTATGCCGGCCTTGCGGAAACCATTATTCTGGCCCTTGAAGGACGGTTTGAAGATTTTACCAAAGGCAGCAATACTGAATGGGAAAAGGTAAAGGAAATATACAAACTAGGCATAAAGCATGGCATGAAACTCTCTTCTATCTCAGGGGTTGAAGGTCCTTTGAGCAAAGAGGATATTGCCAGGGTTAAAGCACAGACACTATTGAAAACAGGGAAATAGATTCAGCACCATGATATTTTTTGATAAAGCCGTGCAGTTGCGGAAATCTGCCGTTCGATTTGTGGTGAATGAAGTTCCCACCCACGTGATCAATATCTCTTATGATACCTACAGCAGGATCTATAAAGGTCAGCTCAACCTGGGGCTTCCGGTTGCCCCGGAGCTGATCGTCAGCCAGGAACAGATAAAGACCAATGCCATCGGCAAACTGGCCCTGACGCTGTATCATATTTTTAACCGAATCACCAAAACCATGATTCCCCGGGATCAAATAAAGTCTGTTCTATTTGATGAGCTTGAAAAAGACGATATCCGGCTCACGGAAAAGGTTATCCTGCTGACCAGAAAAGAGCTGGAGCACATTGCACTGGACCGATTGAACATAGACCCGGAATTTGAAAATAAAATCTACGGCGAAGCCTTTCGACGCAACATTGTCCGGGAAGCATTGAAAACCTCCCGCCCGCCCGCTTATTTTGAAAGCGAGGTGGATGAAAAGGAAAACAACGGCCGGGGAGACTATGAAATTGTCTATTACATGGACTTTACCCAGGAGGGCAAAGAGATAAAATTCCGTCGGCTGCTGAGCATGGAAGATGTCACTGCAGGGGATAACAACCCTTCGGTCATCCTGGTCCCGGGCTTTGCCAACAACTCCAACTGCTTTGATCTGAACAACCGGTACTCCATTGCCAGAAACCTGGCAGACAGCGGCAAATGGGTCTATCTGTTTGACCCCCGGGGGGTGGGGGTAAATGCCGGCCGGTTTGATCCCAACTATACGGTTGATACCCTGATTGACCACGACCTTCCCACGGTTTTGAATTTTGTGACCCAGCGAAGCTGCGGTAAGCCGTCAATCCTCCTGGGGCACAGCATGGGCGGACTTGTGGCTGAAAACATGGTCTTAAACTGGGCCCTGCGCCTGGATTTTGACAAAATCAAGCTGCCGGATCTCAACAAAGCAGCACTGGACAAGGTTCTGGTGTCTGAAGAAAAAGCCTTGGAATCTTTAAAAACCGTCAAAGGGGTCGTCACCCTGGGCTCTCCCCGCTGTTTTGATAAAAAATCCCATGTGTTTTTCCCATCAGCCCTCTGGCTGAATCATCTGTCCAGAATTTTCAAACTGTCCCATGTGCCGATCCAGGAGATATCTCGGCTGGTGACACAACTGCCGGTTTTCAAGACCATCACCCGGTCCATATACAATAAAAATATCGGCGGGCTCAACTTTCTGATCTCTCCTGAAAATCATAAAAATGATAAATATTTTATCGAACGATACCTTGAACGGGCAATGGAGTCCATCCCGCTGGGCCTGGGATTCCAGTTCCTCAAGGCGGTTTACGACGGCAACGGCTTCAAGCGCATGGATCCATCCGCCCTCAATTACACCCACCATTTTTCCTTTTTTCCAAAGGATATTCCTCTGTTCCATTTCTGGGGCGCAAAGGACTGTCTTGCGCCTCTGGGAAATATACGCTTCAGTCAGTTCTATCCTCACAAATACAAACAGGTCTACCGGCTTGAAAGTATTGAGGATTTAAAAAAAGTAAATATTTTGCCGGAACAAAGCCAGCTCATCGATTTTGTTATTGAAGGGGCCAATCATCTTGACCTGCTGTATGGAAATAAGGCCAAAGAGCTTGTTCACCCCCTGTTTGAACAGATCATTGATACGGTCTGGGCAGACTGGTCTTATGAGGATCAGGCCAAATTCAATCCCGATGCTGCTGAATGCGTATTAAACCTTGGTGTGGATTAGAAATGGCCTTACCATTTTCTGATCGGAAGCCTTGCTCTTTATGCTAAGTCTGAAGGATTTTGATGTTGTCGGCCGGACTTACCGGAACATAAACAGATGCCGCAAAGATCCAGCGGCCGGGCATCCGAAAAAAGATCAAGGTGGATCTGGAGTTCATGAACCACCTGGCCACCTTGATGGAACGCCATATCGAGGATCTTTCGTTTTTCCGGCCCATCAAGATTGTTGAAGTATTTGCCTCAACCCTTGAAAAGAAGCTGGACTATACCCTGGAAGCATCCGACTACGTGGTTATTTGAATTTACCCAGTACAGCGCTGGCGATGGTATTCTTCTGAATTTCCTTGGTGCCTTCATAGATTTCAGTGATTTTGGCGTCTCGATAGAAACGTTCGACCTCGTATTCCGCCATATATCCATATCCGCCCAGAAGCTGAATTGCCTCATCCGCCACTTCAACAGCTGTTCGGGCCGCATACATCTTGGCCATTGAGGTCAGCTTGGGATCGATGTGGCCTTTGTCATAATTCCAGGCAGCCTTATAGGTTATCAGCCGGGCAAGTTCGATTTTGGTAGCCATATCCGCCAGCTTATGCTGGGTAACCTGAAATTCCGCAATTTTCTTTCCAAACTGCTCGCGCTGTTTGACATAGGCCAGCGCCCTGTCAAATGCCCCCTGAGCCGTGCCCAATGCCTGGGCGGCAATCAGAATCCGGCTTTCGTCAAAAAACTCCAGAACTTGATAAAACCCCTTGCCTTCTTTTCCAATCAAATTGGTCAACGGCACCCGAACTTCCTTGAAATTAACTTCGGCAGTGGACATCATACGAATGCCCATTTTATCGCCAACGTCCGAGGCGGTGACGCCTTTGCGGTCTGCTTCAACCAGAATCATGCTGATTCCCCGGTAGGATGGCTTGGCATCGGGATCGGTCTGACAGAGAACCGTAAAAAAACCTGCAAGACAGCCATTGGTGATAAAGGTTTTGGAGCCGTTAATGACCCATTCATCGCCGTCACGAACCGCCGTCGTGTTCATGGAAGTAATGTCGGAGCCATGATCCGGTTCCGTGAATGCGCCTGCAGAAAGCGTTTTGCCTTCGGCAACCAGGGGGAGGAATTTTTGCTTGAGTTCTTCACTGGCAAAACGCAGCAGACATTCGGATGCAAATCCTGCAAGAATAAGGCAGGCTCCGATTGTGGAATCTCTTGCGCAGAGTTCCTCAGCCACGAGGATGTTTTCTATAACCCCAAGACCTTGGCCGGAATATTTTTCGTCAAAGTGGATGCCGATAAAACCGAGTTCAGCAGCTTTTTTCCAAATTTTCGTTGGAAATTCATGTTTTTTCTCAAGTTCAAGCGAAAGATCTTTGTCAAATTCGCCTTTTGCAAAAGTTCTTGCTGCTTTCTGAATCTCTATCTGCGATTTTGAGAGTTCAAAATCCATTTTTCCTCCAATTCTTACGGTTTATTGAATGCTGGCATTGGGTTAGTAATCATAAATAACAACATTAATAAAAACACCGAATGTTCACAAATGGTTAGAAGCAGAATAAAAAAGAATGCCACATTCTGAGTGAACGTTCAGAATTTAACATATACAAAAAGTCATTGCAAGGGATTTGCTATCAGGTAAACGACTTAAAAGCCGCATCAAATTTCAAATCGCTTATTTCGGCACAGGCGTATCGAAAAAAGTTACTTGACTGTTGGCAATAAGTAACTTAAGGGATATGGTCATTTATATGACAATCTAATATTTATTTGGAAAGGAATTCTTATCACATGCCTTATTCAATCGCACTTGCTGGAAAAGGAGGAACCGGAAAAACAACCATAGCAGGAATGCTGATCAAATATCTAGTGGAAAAGGGCAAATCACCGGTTCTGGCTGTGGACGCCGACAGTAACGCCAATTTGAACGAAGTGCTGGGACTTGAACTTTGCGATACACTGAGCAATGCCCGTGAAGAAATGAAAAAAGGAGTGGTTCCCGGCGGCATGACCAAAGATGTGTTCATGTCCATGAAGCTTCAACAGGCAATTGTTGAAGCCAAAGGCTATGACCTTATTGTCATGGGACAACCGGAAGGCTCTGGTTGCTATTGCGCAGCCAACTCGCTGTTGATCGCCTTTTTGGACAAACTTATTCACAATTATCCTTATGTTGTCATGGACAATGAAGCCGGCATGGAACATATCAGCAGGCTGACGACACGAAATGTGGATGTGCTGCTGATGGTCTCGGATACTTCCCGGCGCAGCATTCTTTCTGCGATTCGCATTGATCAACTGGCCAGAGAACTTCGGATCGGCGTTACAAAAAGCTATCTGATCATCAATCAGGTCAAAGATGAACTCACGCCGGAAATTACTCAGATTGTTCAGGATGCTGGAATAGCGCTTGCTGGAACCATTCCGGAAGACCCGGATATCTACGCGTATGACTTAAACGGACAGCCGACTGTAGCCATTCCCGCGGGCAATGCCGCAATTCAGGCAGCCTATGGGATATTTGACGCCATCATTAAATGATCAGTTTGTAAAAAGTCCAATGAAACCCATGGCTGCAACCGCAGGAATTTCAGTCATGAACAAAGAATGACCGCTTCACCTTCCCGCTTTTCCGAATGAAAGCGGCATGCTTTAGGCTTTTTGCATGTTCATCATCATATTCGCTCGTTATAGGGATTAATATGAAAAAGACAGGCTTTTTATATGACGACAGGTACCTTTTGCATGACACGGGACCCTATCATCCTGAAGCCGCGGATCGCCTCTCCGTCATATATGCCGGGTTGGAGCGATCCGGACTGCTTTCGAAGCTGGTCCGGCTTGAAGGCAGTATGGCAGAAATGAAATGGATTGAATCGGTGCATGACAAGGCTTACATCGAACGATTCAAATCCGTCAGTCAATCCGGCAGGCGTTCTTTTGAGTGCGAGGATAACCAGCTATGTTATCAAACATATGACATCGCCAGACTGGCAGTTGGCGGCATCCTGGAGGCCTCAAAGCTGGTTATGGAAGGCGCCTTGGACAATGTTTTCTGCGCGGTCAGACCCCCAGGACATCATGCAGAGATTGACCACGCCATGGGATTTTGCTATTTCAACAACATTGCGATTGCTGCCCGCTACATCCAGAGCGAATGGGGAATCAAACGGGTAGGCATCATGGATTTTGACGTCCATCATGGAAATGGAACCCAGAATATTTTTGAATCAGATCCATCTGTTTTCTATTACTCCATCCATGAGCATCCTTCCTTTGCCTTTCCGGGAACCGGGCGGGCATTTGAAAAAGGAACTGCAGAAGGCACGGGCTTTACCCGAAACTATCCCGTATTACCCGGACAGGGAGACGCTGAATACAGATCCGTCATAGACAATGATTTTATCCCCTTGTTTGATCAGTTTGAACCGGAAGTCCTGCTGATTTCCACGGGCTTTGATGCCCATGCGGATGATGATATGTCGGGAATCAATCTTTCATCTGAAGGGTTTACCTATATCATGGAACGGCTTGTTGAAACAGCCAACAAACATGCCGGCGGAAAGCTCATTTCTATCCTGGAGGGCGGGTACTCCCTCAAACGCCTTCCAGAGCTGGTGAATAACCATATTGAGATCTTATTGAAAGGATAATCCTTACTCTGGAATCTTTTTTTAGCATGTCGTTTTCAAACGGCTTATATTGTTTTTATTCACCGGCGCCGAGAATTAGATGTCAATATTTTCAAATTTTACATAGTGGAGGCCATTATGTTTGTCAGTAGATCAATGACCCAGAAGGTTGTTACCATCAATAAGGATGCTGATATTCTTGAGGCAAAAGAGTTAATGGAGCAGTATCAGATTCGCCACCTGCCGGTTGTTGAACCGGACGGCCTTCTGATCGGCATTATTACCGATCGTGACCTTCGCAGCGCGCTGCCTTCAACTTTTTTCAAAAAAGATAAGGCGCAGACAAAAAAAGTCGCCGCCCAATCCATTAAAGTCAAGGAAATCATGGCTCAGGATCTGGTTACGCTTTCGCCAATGGATACCATTCAGGACGCGCTGCTGCTGATTCAGAAAACACTCGTGGGCGCATTGCCGGTTGTTGATGAAAAAGACAAACTGCAGGGGATTATTTCGGTTCGAGACTTATTAAGGGCATTTGTCAATGTTCTGGGGATCGGGCAGCCCGGAACCCTGCTCTGCATCCTGGTTGAAGAGAAAATCGGCCAGATGAAAAAGATTGTGGATATCATCACCGAAGAGAAAATTTCCTTTGGCAGCATTCTGGTTGCCAGATACTGGGAAGAAGGCAAACGCGCTGTATTTCCGTATCTGCTGACCAATAACGTCGTCACTGTCAAAAAGAAATTGAAAGAAAAGGGATATACCCTGCTGGACCCTATGGAATGGTATATGGACCAGCTTCCCAAGGCAGAAATTGAGGACCCTAAATAGCGCCTTCATGCCTTTTACCGCTGAAGTTGAAAATTCACCACCCTGCAGCGAGCTCTTCATCTACTATCTCGAAGGCTCGCTGCGGGAAGATCCTTCAGGACTGAAACATTTCATTGGTAACTGGCAGGAAGACGGATTTTCGTTTCTGTTTTTTTCCGAACCGTCCCTGGATCAGGTTCAGGATATAGTCCGTGTTTCCCCTTTATTGCGCTTTATTGATCACTATCAGATGTCATACCATGACTGGGTGGGCGATAAGGTTACACCCTTTTGCACCGATAAGTTTTTCATTCGCCCTCCCTGGGATTTGTCCATTCCACACCCATCTAAATTGCAAATTACGCTTGATCCGGGGGTGGTTTTCGGAACCGGTGCCCACCCCACAACCCGCGATTGCATTGAAGCCCTGGAGATGGCTTTTCAGTCGCAGCCCGTATACTCAGCGATCGATCTGGGAACAGGCACCGGGATTCTTGCCATCGCGGCATCCCTGCTGGGATGTCCGCTTACCCTGGCCGTTGATATGAACCGGCTTGCCGCAAAGACTGCACAAAGGAATATTCGACTCAACCATTTGCAGCAGTCAGTCCTGGCTGTTCAGGGAAGCGCTGACGACTTTATCCATATCCAGGCGGATCTATTGATTGCCAACATCCATTACGATGTGATGAAACGACTGGTCTGCTCAAGCGGTTTTTTGGAAAAAAACATGTTTATTTTGTCCGGGCTGCTTCGCAGCGAGGCAGCGGATATCGAAAACAGGCTGATGCAACTGCCTGTCAGTATTTTAAATAAATGGGTTCGCGATGGGATCTGGTATACATACTGGGGCATTAGGAAATACGAATAAAGGCGGGCAATATGCGGATCAAATGCTGGGGGTCACGGGGCTCAATCCCGGTTTGCGGAGCCGAGTATCTCAAATACGGCGGCGATACAACCTGTATGGAAATTCAAACAGAGAGCGGCGATATCATCATCGTGGATGCCGGAACAGGGATTCGCAGACTGGGCAACCACCTGATGAAAGAGAACATCTTTAAATACCATTTTATTTTTACCCATGCGCACTGGGATCATTTGATGGGATTCCCATTTTTCAAACCCCTGTACTCCAATGATGCGGAACTTCTCATGCACCGCTGCCCGTTTCAGAAGACATTTGTTGAAACCATGCTTTCAAAGGTCATGACGCCTCCCAATTTCCCGATACGATATGCGGATGTAAAGGCCAATATTGAATATGAGAAGGCCTGTCCTTCACAGTTTGAAATTGGTTCTCTTTCAGTGATTCCCATCCCGATGTGTCACCCCAACAGCGGCAGCGGTTACAAATTTATCGAAAATAACAAAATATTCGTTTTTCTGACAGATAACGAACTGGGGTATATTCACCCCAAGGGTTTGCCGTTTGAAGCGTACCGGGATTTTTGTGAAGGCGCCGATCTTCTGATTCATGACGCCGAATACACGCCCGAGGAGTACCAAACAACCATCGAATGGGGGCATTCGGTTTACACCGATGTTCTTAAGCTGGCGGTTCAGGCAGGTGTGAAGCGACTTGGGCTTTTTCACATCAATCAGGAACGGACCGATTCGCAAATGGATGCAATTGTTGCCGACTGCAACCAAAGGCTCAGAGAGCAAGGCAGTGCCATCACCTGTTTTGCAGTTGCCAAAGACATGGTTTTTGAGTCTAATAGAATTTATTGAGAATATAATTTTTAGGGTTTATTGTTTTTATGCAAATTTTTTCCTATCCTTCTTCATCTGCCGATAAACGGCTTTCGGTTATTGAAAACCGGGTGCAATCATTCAACCAAAAAGATCAGCGGGCTGTCGCACGCATTCTTGAAGATGTGCGCAAACTTGGGGATACTGCACTGATCAATTATGCAAACCGGTTTGATTCACCTTGTCTGAGCATCGGAACCCTTCAGGCGGATATTCAGGAATATGAAGATGCCGCTCAAAAGGTAAGCCCGGAATTCATGGAATCCCTGGATCGAGCCGCATCCCAGATTGAATCCTTTCACCGAAAGCAGTCCATAAAATCCTGGATTGATACTCCAAGGCCCGGAACGCTCGTCGGACAGATCGTTAATCCCGTGAGTACCGCAGGCATCTATGTGCCTGGTGGGAAAGCCGGCAAAACGCCTCTGGTGTCAACGGTTTTAATGTGCGCCATTCCGGCCAGAATCGCCGGCGTGTCCACCCTTGTCATGGCGACGCCATCAACTCCGGACGGGTCTGTCAATCCCCATCTTCTGGTTGCTGCAAAACGGGTCGGGATTGATTCAGTTTACAAAATCGGCAGTGCCTGGGCAATCGCTGCAATGGCTTATGGCACCGCCACGGTCCCCAAATGCGATGTCATCGTGGGGCCCGGAAATATTTACGTGACCCTTGCCAAAAAAATGGTTGCAGGGTCTGTCGGCATTGATATGATCGCAGGTCCCAGTGAGATACTGATCATTGCCGATGAATCCGCAAATCCAGAATATACTGCAGCAGACCTGCTGTCTCAGGCCGAACACGACCCGATGGCATCCGCCATAGTGGTTACCCCTTCACGAAAAGTGGCGAAACAGGTTGCTGAAGCAGTCAGCAGACAGTTGACGGATTTGACGCGTCAAGACATTGCCGAAGAATCACTGAAAAACTTTGGCGCTGTTTTTGTGGTTAAAGACATTGCTGCTGCATTCGATCTTGCCAATGCCATTGCGCCGGAGCATCTTGAGCTGCACTTGAATTCTCCACTGGAATATATCGAACGCATTCGAAACGCGGGGGCCGTTTTCATGGGGCATTATACGCCGGAACCCGTGGGGGATTATATTGCAGGCCCCAATCATGTACTACCCACTTCTGGAACGGCACGGTTCTCTTCCGCGCTCTCCGTGGATCATTTTATCAAAAAAACCAGTTTGATTCACTATTCAGAAACGGCTTTCAGGCAGGAGGCGCCGGATATCATCCGGTTGGCGGAAATTGAAGGGCTCGGCGCCCACGCGCGCTCCATCAGGATTCGGTTGACCTGATTCGGCAGGCTTGGCAAATGCAGCATAAAATGAACGAATACTATCAGACGAAATCCTCGGAATCCGAATCTGACTTTTTAATATCGGCAGCGTATTTTTCATCTCTTTCAGTGTCATTCAGACGGTCCACATCCGAATCTTCTTCGTCTTCAACCCCATCGCGAAACTGTTTTTTAATTAGAATCACCTGGTCCTGAAATGTTTTTTTGGATACTTCAATGTAATGACGGGCCAGTTTTTCCCCGCCCAGCTTCAAATACACCAGCAAGGCGGCCTGAAGGGTTTCGTCATCCCGCTGCTCGGATGGAATCCGGTTCAATAACCGTCTGATCGGTCCTTGGAACTCATCGGGAATGATCATTTTCTCAGACATACGACGCTCCTGAATTGTTTATGGCTTTGTAAAAAGTCCAATATCTGCGTTGAGCTTCATCCTTCGGTATTGCGGCGTACTAACCGTAGGCCTCACTCCTCAAAAATTGCTCGCCTGATCTTGAACTTTTTACTTTGCCATCCCATTATTAATTTTTTATGAATGAATCAATAATCGATTTACTCACTTGAAGAACATTGCATCCCTTCAAGAAAGGCATCTTATGAAAAAAAAGTTCCTAAGGCGGAACATAAAAACACTAATCATCAAAATTGCCTTTTTCACCTTTATCCGTATCAATAGATAAAACACGAACAGCGATCTTTTCAGGCGTCCATTCTTTAGGATCTTCAATCCGGATGGCTTTAGGACCCGGATCATAAGAATTCGCGGCGAGAATGGCCTCAATGGCCAGCGGCGCCGTGTCACTTGCGTTAAAAACCGTCATCAGCATCTGATAAACAAAATCCTCCACCCGTTTGGACATACGGTCGCGAATCGCCTTTGGCTGGGCAAGGAGTTTGCTTTCAAACGGCAGGTTCAGTTTTTTATAATCGCCTTTTTTTAGACCCTTGGTATCCGCATATGCCACCATTTCCTCCCACAGTTCTTCTGTAACGCCCTGCCCCTTAACCTTGATGAATTTGCCATCCGGGTCAAGAATGGCGTTTCCATAATCATTGACTTCAAGTCCCCAGGAAATCATCTGAAGGGCAGTGGCAACATTGGCCTTGGTGGTCCTTGTCTGTCCGGCAATTTTTCTTAGGCGATCCGAACTGTTTCCGGATGTGCCATGCTGTGCGCCTGAAATGCTGTAAGGCGACAGCGCCTCATGGATGCTCTGGGTCAGCTCTACCTGAATCCCCTGGTCGCTGGCCTCAATGCCATGGGTGGTTCCGTTATTCAAGGCAATCCAGTCCGGGAAGATGTCATGGGCGTTTAATCCTCGAATTAGAAACTGAGCCTCATCAACTGTTGACAGGCCGGTTTTGCCTTTAATTTCACCAACCTCAGTTTCAAGTCCAGCCCACTTGGGAATATATGGATACAGGGCAAGATTGGCCATCAGGTTCTGGTCATCCGGCATGTGAGAGGCATCAACGGCAATGGATGTGATGCCGGCTTCAAAAACAGTCGGGATCTCAACCATGGCCTGCGCAATATCGGCCTGGGATTTGATTCCATAATGATCCGCATGAATCGCAACCGGAATGGTGATGCCCATTTCATTGCAAAGGGCATCCACCTGACGGGCAATATTCCAGAAATTGACCGCGCAATAAGTTCCTTCTGACTTGGCTATCTCGATGATGATAACGGAATTGGCCCGCTGGGCAGCGGCAAGTACCCCGCGAATGACAAATATATTTCTCCCGTTTGCAGCCATTGAAATCGCTTTGCCTTTGGCCAGCATGGCCCGGTCAATATATTTACCACTGACAATCAACGCTTTTGAGTTGGGAAAAAGCTGAACAATGTTGGGGGGCCTGCCAACATTCAGAGCATTTTCATAATTTTTTGACATCTTATTGGAATGTTCACTCACGTTAAACCTCCTTTTTGGCTTTTCGTCCATTTTCGAGATACAGTATTTACTGACATGAATCCTTTTTCTATCTGAAGGGTTCTCATTTCAGGCCGCGAAACATCTGTCAAGCCATAGTTGAATCGCTTCCGCCACACCGCCATGATTGTGGGATGCAACGGAAGCAAATCGATTTTTCAACAAATCAGGAGCATTTTCAACCAGAAAAGCGGTGCCTGCCCATTCGAGCAAATCCAAGTCGTTATAATCATTGCCCACAGCCAGAACAAGCTCCCTGTCAATATTCAACCGGTCGGAAAGCCATGCAGCGCACTGGCTTTTACTGACGCCGGGTGCAAACACCTCAATCCAGGTGGATTTGCCATCCAGTGGCGATGTGGATCGGATGACGCTGTAGCCAGCCAATTTCGATTGTAAAGACGTCAACACGGATGCACTGTTATCATGATTGACCACGGCAAGCAACTGAGAAGCGGATCCGATACTGGAAAACGTATTGTGAAGCGGTTGACAGAATTCGCCGTAACGGCCAAGCCTCCTGTGAAAATCCGGATTATCCCGGCCTGTCCAGTAATAGACAAAACGGTGATTGTCCGGAATGGGTTGATGCACCATGAAATCGAGTTCAAATTCCATTAAAACCTGAACAGCGGATGAAACCGCCCCGGAATCCAGGTTTATATTTCGAATCAATTGGCCATCCGGGAAAGAGATGACCCCGGCGCCGGTTGAAAAAATAACATAGTCCACAGGCATATCATTTCCGGCAACAGGTTTTAAAGGAATACAGGGAACGACCCGTTGCAATCACTCGGACAATCCCTTTATTCCCCAGACAAAGAAGCGCCTCCTGATCCTGCTTTGTCAGACTTCCGTTTGAACCCAGCAGGGTCCCGTCCAGATCCGTAATCAGCATGGCGCAAGGAAGGGAATTCTTCATGGTTGCCTTCCTGGCATATTCTGAATATCCCGCACCCATGCCAGAACCAGATCCATCTCGCGTTTTGGGATTATGTCATGCCGAATCAGACTTTCATAAGCGTTAATAAGATTGGTTTCAATGGAAAACCGGGATGAAACCGCCCCTTCAACCACATTTACAATATTTTCCGAATAAAGGTAACAGGGAATTTCCGATTCAAAATCAGACAGAAAATTGTGGTCATTACGTTTCTGAACAACGGTTGCCCGGGTAAATCCCAGCGAATAGGCCGCGCTCCAGAGGATCGGCTGAGCTACCAGTCCCCGGAAAATATCGGTGGAACGAAAACTGACCGAAGCCGGCAGATACAGCAGCGGAAATACTGGCTTGTTAAAGGCGGTATTCTGAGAATTGAATGGAGATACCGTCCCCGTATTCAGAACCATAGGCCTTTTTGAGTCAAAATAACAAGGTGCATTTACGGTCATTCGATAGATGGCATCCACGTCCGGATCTCCGTCAGCCAGTCCCTGCCAGATTCCGATCCTGGCCGGCGCAGACTGCATGGAAGTGGCAGCCAAACGCGCAGCCGGGTCACAAACCCGTTTCAGCGGAAATCCTCTGGGCCAGATGTGTTGATCCGTAAAATAACTGTAAACATTTATAAATCCCATGTCAGGCAGTGTCGTCAGGAAGTTGCCGTTAAATTCGGGAACGGACCAGTCTGACTTGGGCATATTGTCGTCATCGGTATCCATTATGATTTGAGCGCCCTGCTGAATGGCAACCAGATATCCCATGAGTTTTCGGGCATAGTGGTTCCAGGGGAGCATTCGGGCAATGTGAAATTGCGCCCTTTCCTGATCCGCTACCGACAAATACGTCGCCGGATGGCAGTTCCAGTCAACGGGTGTTTTCTTATCACCGGCGACCACCACTTCCCAGCCGGTTAAGGATGCCCATTTCCGGACCGATGGCGATGGCGGGTAAATGGAGGTGATAACAATGGCCTTAGGCATGGAGCATATTCTTGAAATGGACCGGCTGGATATGGGAACTGTCCATCATGACATCCAGCAATACCTTCAGAAATTCAAAAGCCGTTTCATTCATTCGCTGATGGTGGATCATGATACCACAGGTTCCGCTTGAAATCGCAGCAGAGAGCTCTTTCCAGAGGGATTGCCACCCTTCTTCCGGTGTGTTTTCCCGGCGGGTATGCAAATCGACATTGACAGGGAAATCCGGCAGCCCTTTCAAAGGTCTGGGCATACTGCGACGATGCCGGGAAACGGCTTTGAATCCATTGTTTTTTAATACAGCCAGGGTTCTGCCATCACAACGGTTCCAGGGTGGGGTAAAGACGGGTGTGAACTGGTCTTTCATCAGATATTCCAGTTTCTCGCGGCCGCGCATAATGTCCTGCTGGATTGCACCAATGGATCGCACTGGGCCGAATTCCTGTTTTTTCCCCTGAATTTCATGGGTGACATGACGCCACCCATGCTGATGCCAACACCATAACCCAGCCGCCTTTTGATTTTTTTTCTGAAATACATCCCATCGCTGCAGGCTGAGCCAGGAAGGCACCACCGCAAGACATAGCGGCGTTTGGCAGTCAAGAAACAAATCCATTAAACGAAAAAGCCGCTTTCCAGGAGCCCCGATATCATCGGCACGAAAATAAACCCGGACAGGCAAGGAAAGCCGGGCCTGACCCAGGGACTTATCCACACAATCCTGAAGCCGCGGTTTCAAATCCATCAAGGACGAGTTCCATAAAAGCGAAGGCAGATGGCTCATCAATCATTCCTTTGTGTTTCCATCCATGAAAGGGACCAGTTGGCCGTATGAACAGCCCCCTCCAGATCAATCGGGTAAGCAGGGCGGACCTGTTCAGTCAGGTTCCGTGTCAAAAGTGCGGCCAATTGTTTTGACTCCAGATCGGCGTCTTCAAGAATCCGCATGCCGCCCATTTCTGAAATGCGTTCAGCCCGAAGCCGCTGTTCCCGGTTTTGTGAAAAAGGCCAGACCAGGGAAGGAACCCGCGCTGCCAGAATGTTCATGCAGGTGTTGTACCCGGCCATGCTGACAGAAAGATCAGCTGCGGAAAGGTATGCCGGAAAATCGGGAGTAAACCGCGACACTGAAATTCGATCTGTACGCATTTTCTGAAGGTGACAAAACGCGTCGTTTTCCATGAACGGGCCGGTAAACACCTGAAGATAAACATCCACTTCAAGCGATATTCTCTCAAAAGCCCGGATCACGGCATCCAGAAGCACAAAACCCACCTTCCCGCCACCGGCGCTGGCAACAATCAACAGGCTGTCATCGGCAATGTCGAGTTTATGGCGAATGAACGTCCGGTCCTCCTTAAGGGGCCGGGGGGTTACAAATCCGGTATATACCACAGGAATCTTAATATCCGTCATTCGGGAAAAAGTTTCATCCAATTTGACGATTGCGGCATCCGAATGGATCAGGAGCGCGTCAAACCACTGGTTTAAAGCAGCAATCACCCTGGATTCATACGCCTGAGTGTCGTTTTTTTCAACCAGAACATCCCGAAGGCTGCATACTACACGACTCGGACAAAGCTTTCTTTGCCTGATTCCGTCAAATATCGGAATCAGTTCAAAACCAAACGCCTTTCGTCCGAACGGAAAGAGTTCAACCATAAAGAGGTCCGGACATTCGCTGAAAAACAAATCATAAAGCGCCTGTTGCCGTAAGGCTTTGATTTGGTCAACCGTTCCAATATCCGAATCCGATTCCAGTCCAGTGAAATCCGGATCCATTCTTAGCGGCAATAGGCTCACTTCACGAACATATTCCGGAACCGGCATGTTCATTGGCGAGCCCCCGGATACCAGGATAACGTCATGGCCTTTAAAGGCCTTGCAGATCTCAAGGCTACGAAAATAATGCCCCATGCCTAGAACATGCTGACAATAATAAACGATTTTCATATCAAAAATAAATTGGTGAGATCAAAAATAGCGGGGCTGCAGGCATCACGGATTCAACAACTGGTATTTTCTCAGGCTGCATTCCGGCCTTTGTGGTGTTTATGAAGGTTCACGGCCGAACCGGCGAAGAGACTGCCGGGGATAAACTCAATAAATTCAAGCGCTCAACTGTTAATTGCCCACTACAGAATGTCAGGCAGTGCAAGTGATACGGCATGAGACCTTGCCCATGCTTTAGAAAATCGGACTGGGTGTTTTCATGATATATCAGGCTTTTAATCATGCCTTCGTGGGTGACAACCAGAATATTTTCTCCAGGCCAGTTGCCGGATGCCGCTGCCAGCGCTGCCAGTCCTCTTTTCCACACGCTTTGGAAAGATTCGCCGCCTGGCGGACAAAAATTCCATTCGGAGAGCATCTGTTCTGCCCATATATCCGCAAACTCCATTTTAATCTGGACCATTGTTTTTCCGGTCCATTTCCCCCAGTCCATTTCCCGAAGCCTGGAATCCAGTGCAACCGGAAGTTTCAAAGTCTGGTTGATCAGCTCGGTAGTTTTCCGTGCCCTGCCAAGATCACTGGAAAGAATCCGGCTCCAGGAATTCCCTGATAGAATCCGTCCCCAGTGCAGGGCCAGCGACTCGCCAATCAAAGTCAGGGGACTGTCGGCATGACCCTGAATACGGCGACTCTGATTCCATTCCGTTACCGTGTGGCGTAGTAGTCCAAAACAGGTTTTGGGATGATGTGTCATGATGAAGTTAATCAACAGGAGATGACTGCAACTTCAGCACTCCACGGCGCCATACTGTCTGTCGGGGTAAGCGGGCTGGGTTGACAAATCAGTTGCAGGCGAAAATACGGATTCCAGAAAATGCTTCACCCCTTCAAGTGACAGATGAAAGATTCGGTTTCCGGCCATAATCACATGAACATTGTCCGTGTTTCCGCAAAGCCGGGCAAACGTGGGGCCGATCACCGATGCCGGATCTTTGACATGCGGGACTTCGGCCAAGTCTTTCAGATAGATATCGATGCGTTCTTTCAAAGTCCGGAAATAATCCACCTCCTTTCCGATTGTCAGAGACGTGACACAAGAAAGATTCTTCGAGAATTCAAACAAAACATCCCAGAATTTTTTAATCAAAGGGTTTTTTTCCGGATGGTCTTCCATAAAATACGAGATGGCCCACCCGACACTGAGAATCTTGAGAAGCTGGATCTCATATTCAATAGCAACCTTGTTGATGGAATGCTCATCCGGCAGTCGGCTCAAGGCAAACAAAACACTTTCGCGATCCAGTGAAAAATTTGCAAGGGATTCACCGATTTCCTGTATGGATACTGATTTTTGAAAAAACAATGTCATGATTATCTCCAAAATATTTCGAATAGCAATGTCACTAACGCTGGAACATCCATACCATAACCGGAATGAACAAGGCAATAATGATCAGCAATCCCGGCAACGTCAGATACGGCGCATACCAGGGTCTTTGATGGACGCGTGCTTTTTTTATTTCAGACAAAAACCAGTTACCCAGAAGTGAAGCTGCAAGGAGTACAGCAACCATTTTTAATAGAGAGATGACCGCGGACAATCCCATACCTCCTTTTCATGATCATTTACCTTCAGCCTGCCGGGTTATTACCTGGTTTGCTCTGTCAGTAACTGCCTGAAATCGGCTGCCACCCGAGGCGCGTTCAACCCGGGAGTTTCAAAAATATCCTTGGCGCCGATCTGCGCATTATCATAGAAACCTGCAATGCTTTCATAGTCGATCTCAATCGATGAGCCTTGAATAGATACGCCGGCAAAAAGTCCGCGTGTTCTGGAATACGTATATATCTCGGATTTCAACTCAAAGTCCGTACCAGCTGCCGCCTGTCGACCCACCGGACCAACCGCAACCGATGCACCAGCACCCAGAGTAAATTTACCGGCAGTGATGTCATCAATGCTTCTGATGGACTTGAAGACCAAAATTATGTCTGCGGATTGCGCCCCAATTTGCCAGCCGACACTGCCTCCGGCCAGGGTGATGAAGACAGGGTTTGTCCAGTAACCGTGGCTGTCTCTGACGGATATGACCCCTTTGCCATAGTTTCCACCCACGATAAAACCGACCTTGATTACACCAGGAATAACTGCTATTGCCTGAGCATTTCTCAGCAGAGAAGGTGGAATTTGATTTTCGGGAATTCTCGAAAATTCCTGAATGATCACAATCGCATCTTCCACTTCCCGAATCTGCTTCATTCCGGCTTCAGCAATTCCGGTTCCGACGGTCAGCAGCAGCGCTGTCAACAGCAAACCAGTTGTTAGAATCTTCATCCTTTATTCCTCCTGTTCAGACACCGGATTTAAAAGCATTTATGGCCATAAAAGATGACTTGACCCGGATAAAATCCTGCCGGATTCAGGGTTGACAATTGAAAAAAGCAACCCATAATAATGAAAAAATTATAGTTAGATTTTTATCACAGTTTAACCCGTTTTTCAAACAGGAGATAACATGTCCTCTAAAAAAGAAACTTTACAATTTAAAACCGAAGTCCAGCAGCTTCTCAATCTGATCATCAACTCGCTATATTCCAATAAAGACATCTTTCTCAGGGAACTGATATCCAATGCTTCCGATGCCCTTGACAAACTGCGGTTCAAAGCTCAGACAGAGCCCGATATTCTGGGAGATGATACGGAGTTTAAAATAAAAATCATCCCGGACGGCATCAAACAGACGATAGAAATCTTAGATAACGGTATTGGCATGACCTATAATGAGGTGATGGAAAATATCGGCACCATTGCCAAAAGCGGCACAGCGGCATTTCTGGAAGCGATTTCAGAAACCCACCAGCAGAACACGCTGACCCCGGAGTTGATCGGTCAGTTTGGGGTCGGGTTTTACAGCTCTTTTATCGTCGCTGACAAGGTCAGCCTTTTAACCCGTGCTGCGGGTGAAGAAAAAGCCACCCTCTGGGAATCGAGCGGTGATGGCAGCTATACCATTCAAGAGGCCACCAAGCGGTCGCGCGGAACCCGAATTACCCTTCATTTAAAGAAAAAAGAAAAAGATGAGACGGATTTCACGGAAGAATGGACCCTCAGGCGCATTGTCAAGCAGCATTCCGATTTTGTCAGCTATCCCATTGTGATGGATGTTGAAAAGGAAGAACCCATTCCTGAAGCAGAACAACTCCTGGATAAGGAAGGCAAGCCTGTCGGCAAAACCACCCGGAAAGTGATTCGCGAAGAAACCCTCAATTCCATGAAGGCCATATGGATCAAGGATAAAAAAGATGTTGCTCCGGAAGAATATGAAGAATTTTATAAACATATCAGCCATGACTGGAATCCGCCCCTGACTCAGCTCCACATGAAATTTGAAGGCACGACCGAATACCATGCCCTGCTGTATATCCCTTCTCAAGTCCCTTTTGATCTATTCAATCCGGAACACAAACATGGCATCAACCTTTACTGCAAACGGGTGTTCATCATGGATGACTGCGAAGATCTGATGCCGGAATACTTCCGTTTTGTCAAAGGAGTTGTGGATGCGCCTGACCTCAATCTCAATGTCAGCCGTGAAATCCTGCAACAGGACAAACTGGTTAGAAATATTCGTAAAAATCTGGTCAAAAAACTTATCGAGCTTCTCGGTAACATGGATAAGGAAGTATACGATAAATTCTACAATGAATTCGGATCCATTTTGAAAATCGGCATTCATATGGATTCTGATAACCGGGATAAAATTGCCCGACTTGCCAGGTATCAGACCACCAAATCAGATGGTAAACGGATCTCTCTTTCCGAATATGTCGCCAACATGAAAGCCGAGCAGAAAGATATTTTCTTTATCACCGGCGAAAATCTGACATCCCTGCTCAACAGCCCCCATCTGGAACAATTGAAAGAAAAGGATTTTGAAGTCATTTTGATGGCCGATCCCATTGATGAGTGGGTGGTTCAGTCACTGACTGAGTTTGAAGGAAAACCGTTTAAGAGCGCAGAAAAAGGGGATCTGGATATTCAAAAAGTGGATGACAGTAAAAAAAAGGAATTCAATGCCCTTTTTAGTTTTATCAAATCCAGCCTGGAAAACAAAGTCAAAGAAGTCATTCCGTCAACCCGGCTGAAGGACTCGGCTTCCTGTCTGTCCGGAAATGCCTATGACATGAGCGCGTACATGGAGAAGATTCTGAAAGCCACGGGCCAGAAAGCACCGGAAGTCAAACGGGTTCTGGAGCTGAACATGGATCATCCCCTTGTGGTCAAAATCAAGACAATTTATGATAAAGAACGCAATGATCCTGTCCTGAAAGACTATAGCGATCTTCTCTATGATCTGGCCGTCATCAGCGAAGGAGGCAAACTGGATAATCCTTCTCGGTTTACTAAAATGGTCGGAGATCTGATGTCCGGCGCACTGAACGTATAACCCAGGCAAAGAGGGGCTGTCGGCGGATGCGGACAGCCCCTTCATTTTCAACGCTTTATCGTCTATTGTCAACCTCCCCCTTCAGAGATTCAGATTGACACCTCTGCCTGCATTTTCTATTATCATTTAAGGTAATAACAGGTACAGAGACAGCAAACCGTTATAAATCACCTAATTTACATTAATTACACTGTCTCTTTTTTCCTGGGGATGATGGTATGCATAATTATTTGAATAAAGGGGGCTTATATGGAACCGCTTCTCAAAACCGTTATCCATGATCAGCATGTGAAACTTGGCGCCCAGATGGTGGCATTTGGCGGATGGAACATGCCGGTTCAATACCGGACTGGAATTGTTCAGGAGCACCTTGCCACACGAAATCATGCCGGCGTTTTCGATGTCTCCCACATGGGCCGATTCCACATCAGCGGCTCGTCGGCGCTGGCGTTCCTTCAGTATGTCCTTTCCAACAATTCCGCCGGCCTTGAGGTCGGAGAAAGTCAGTACACGCTCATTCCCAATGAACATGGCGGCGCCCTTGACGACGCCTATCTTTACCGGTTTGTTCCGGATGAATATCTACTAGTCGTCAATGCGTCCAACCGGGAAAAAGATTTGACACATTTTCAGACCATGCTTGCGCTTTTTCCGGATGTCCGATTGACCGATAAAACGGCCAACACGGGGATGATCAGCCTTCAGGGTCCCCGTTCCAGAGACATTCTTGCTGCGGTCATGGATTCAGGTCATTTCCCTGAGCCCTTGAAAAACCGATTGAGCACGGCAACACTCAAGGGCATTCCGACCTGGATCAGCAAAACCGGCTATACCGGTGAACCGCTTGGTTTCGAGCTGTTTATTCCCGGCCATGCGGCCCCGGTTCTCTGGAATCATCTGATGGAAAACGGGGCCTGCCCTGTGGGGCTTGGCGCCAGAGACACCCTTCGGCTTGAAGCCGGACTTCCCCTTTATGGTCATGAACTGGGAAAGGATGAAAATGGAGATGAGATTCCCGTTTTTTCCCTGCCCCTCAGCCGGATAGCGGTCAGTTTTTCCGATCTAAAAGGAGACTTCATTGGAAAGAAGGCCCTCTTTCGTCAGTTTCAGGCATTTAAATGCATCATGGATCGGAATTTTTCACGCATTAAAGATCTTCCCCGCTTGATTTTTCCCCTGGCTCTGACCGATAAAGGGGTGATCCGTTCCGGATGCCGGGTATATAAAGGAAACAAACCCGTAGGATATATCACCAGCGGCACGATGATTCCCTTTCAGAAAGTGGCCGGCTATGGCATGCAGTCCCGACTGACTTCGGAAAAAGGCATGCGATCGATAGGGCTTGCCCTTCTGGACAGCGATCTTTATGAAGGGGATGTGCTGAACGTGGATATCCGCGGAAAAATGACGCCGGCCATTATTGTTCCCTATCATCTGAGAAGCGAAGCCCCTCCTTTTGCAAGGCCCATTTTGTTCGACCGGATTTATCAGACAGAAAACGATGTTTCATCAGCCCAGTGCTGTTCTTCAGAAGAAAGTGGATACCCTCATTGATGATGCCGCCCGCAACAGCCTTTGGCGGCAGCAGGAATGCATCAACCTTATTCCCTCCGAACAAACCCCGTCAAAACTGGTTCGTTTGCTTTCTGTTCTGGATCCTTGCGGAAGATATGCTGAACACAAAAAAATGAAGGCATTCAGTGAGGCGGATGTTTTTTATTATCAAGGGGTTGACTTCATTGAAAAAGTCGAACACCTGCTTCAAAAAGAGCTTTGCGCCTATTTTGAATGCAGCCAGGTGGAAACCCGGCTGATCTCCGGTCAGATGGCCAATACTGCCTTATTCAGTGCGCTTTGCGATTATCTCAATCGTTCGGACCGAAAAAGCGAACAGCGTCGCATTCGCCGCGTACTGAATCACCATATCATTAAAGGGGGACATCTCAGCGCCCAGCCAATGGGTGCTTTAAGAGATTTTGTTGCACGGAACCCCCAGACCGACAAACCGTCGGTGATCAATTTCCCGGTTCTTGAAGAAAACCCTTATCAGATCGATGTGGCTGCTGCCTGTAAAATGATCGCTGATTTTCATCCTGAATTGATAATTTTCGGCAAAAGCATGATTCTTCACCGGGAGCCGATCGCAGACATCCGCTCTTTTGTGGATTCACAGAACATGGATTGTGTGCTATTATACGATATGGCGCATGTACTGGGACTCTGCGGCTCGTTTTACCAGAATCCTTTCCGGGAAGGCGCGGATGTTGTCACGGGTTCAACCCATAAAACTTTTTTTGGAACCCAAAGAGGGGTTATTGCATCGGATATCGGCCGGGACACTGTGCGGTATCCGCTATGGGAAGCTGTCGAGCGCAGGGCGTTTCCAGGCTCTGTAAGCAATCACCACCTTGGAACACTGTTAGGTCTGTTGTTGGCTGCCTATGAAATGAATGCATTCAAAAACAGTTATCAGAAACAGGTGATTGACAACGCCAAAGCCTTTGCCGCAGCGCTTAAGGACTGTGGTCTGCATGTGGCTGGTGATCCAGCCATCTCCTTTACTGAAACCCATCAGGTGATTCTCTCGGTAGGGTATGCCAAAGGGCCGGAGATGGCCCGGCGACTGGAAGACAATCACATTATCGTGAATTATCAGGCAGCTCCGGATGAAGAAGGATTCACGGCCTCGGGAGCCCTGCGAATGGGGGTTGCCGAAATGACACGTTTTGGAATGAAGGAAACGGATTTTCAAACGCTGGCGGAACTGATACATGACGTCATTGTTCAGAATAAACCGGTCAAGTCTCAAGTCACCACATTTCGCAAACGGTTTCAGGAAATGCAGTATTGTTTTTCAGAAAATGAAATTCCCCGAATTCAGAAAGTACTGGAGGCGATCGTCTGATTTTCTGAATTCTTTCAATATAAACGCTCAACACAGGATTCTACCATGGCAACCCCATTGATCCGATATATATTTGTTCTCTTTTTAACTGCGTTTTCCTCGATTACTCTTGCTTCGGACAAGTCCGGAAAGGATGTTTCAGTTCCCGAATCCGTAAATCCCGGATTGAATTATCTCTTATCCCTGGCTGAACTCGGGCATTTGCAAACGATTGATTCCGGAAAAATTGATAAAATAATCGAATTTGTCCGGATGTCTAAAGACAAGAATGATTTTTATTTTCCAAAAAATCGGACAGACATCTCTTCTGCCTATCTTGAATTTGATATTCGCAAAGATCTCAAACACCTCCTGGATATTGGATTTAATCCAAATATTCCGCCGTTCATTCTCTCTCCTTCTTCGGTTCGCCTGTCATACTGGGCAGAGGTGAATGGAAAAAATCAGCCCCTTCCCGATTTTTCTTCGATGCTGGCCAATCTGGACCAACCGGTCATGGTCACCGGGGTCGAGCATGAGGAAATCACCCCTGATCTGAATACCGGCGCTTATTATGGATATGACCTGAACCGCATCCTGATATTGACGAAACATCAAGGCCGCCCTGCCTTGATTTCCGTATCCAAGCAGAAAAACGTTTCAGATGTCGGCAAGAAAGGAGTGGTCTTGGGAAAGGACCGCAACTGGGATTATTTCTATTCAGGACAGAACGGGCTGAACAAACCGGGGCTGGGATGGGTGAATTCCTATATGTATGATTCCTATACCATATCGGTGTTTGTTGAGCTGGATGGTCCAGAACCTCGGGTACATTGCGGTGTATTTAAATGGCTGCGGGCAGGATGGGCGGATATGAACATGGTTCAGAATCAGCACATTTTTAAAGGGCTTCAGCGTTACTCGGAAACCGTAAAAGAGGTTCTGGAACACCCTTATCTTCCGGCAGCGGATAAAATGGCTGAGATATTTTCCGTGATTAAAACATTTTCTGCAGAAGAACTCAGAGACAAAGTCAAGAAATACATTACGCAATTATCGCTAAAATACAAAAATGATTCAGGTTCAGGCGAAGAGCTGATTGCTGAAACAACCAATGACAGTTCATATCTGAGCCATCTCAACCAGTCTCAGATGCAGTCGGTTCTGGCGGTTGAATACATTAAATTTCTGCTGGGGAAAAACACCCTTACGGAAGTTGCCTATATCATCAGCCCTGCTGATATGACGCGTCACCGAAAAGGCTGATGGCTGTCAGGCAGGATGCGGCCGTTTGGCGGACAATATCGGCGTATTGACAACCAGGGCGGATTTGCCTTCGGATTTTCGAATATCCAGTTTGAGGGTTTCTTTGTCGATTTCAAAATAGCGGGAAATGACATCCACAATATCCTGGTGTAATTTAATCAGAATATCGTCCGATACTTCCAGTTTGTCATATATCAGTGCAAACTGAAGCCGCTTTTTGGCAACATCTTTGCTGTCGCCTTTGCCAATAAGCTTTTTCAACCATCCATGAAGCATAGAATCACCTTATTTACTGATGCCGATTTTCTGGCCAACGCGTTTCCAGAAAGATTTTGGGGTTTGCGGAATTATTATGGGAAGATCTTTTTGCCCATTCAGTCGCATGGCAATGCGCCGGAACGCCTGGCCTGCATTTGAATCTTTCTGCAAAACCAGGGGAATTCCCGTATTGGTCGATATGACAACCTGGGTGTCCATCTCAACCAAGCCCAGAAGTTCGATAGACAGAACTTCCACCACATCCTCATGACTGAGCATATCCCCTCTTTCAACCATTTCAGGAACAATACGGTTGACAATCAGTTTCGGCGTAATGGATCGTGCATACAGAAGTCCGATGACACGGTCGGCATCGCGGATGGAAGAGATTTCAGGCGTGCAGATCACCACTGCCTCGTCCGCAGGCGCAACAGAGTTCTCAAAGCCCCTTTCGATGCCTGCGGGACAGTCCAGCAGAACGAAATCAAATTCCTTTCGAAGTTCCTTGCAGAACCGAACCATGGCATCGGGGGTCACAACATCTTTGTTGTCGCTTTGAGACGCGGGAATCAGATACAGATTTTCAATCCGCCGATCCTTTATGGCGGCCTGCTTGATCTTACATTTTCCTTTAACCGCATCCACGACATTAAACACGATGCGATTTTCAAGACCCATCACCACATCCAGATTCCTGAGTCCGATATCCATATCCACCACGGCAACCTGCTTGCCTTCCAAAGCCAGTGCCGCGCCAATAGAAGCTGTTGCAGTCGTTTTGCCAACACCGCCTTTGCCAGACGTAATGACGATTATTTTACCTTCCAATAAACACCTCTTTAACGAATCACCGGCCACGTGAGCCGTCCGAATGGATTTGCTTTAATATAGTCTTCGACAACAATGCCCCCGTTTTCGACATGGGCAAACTCAAGGGCTCGATCGGAGGAAGTCGGCAGTCCCGCAGCAATGATTCCCCCGATCTGGATCTGGATGGGCCTGAATCCGATGGCCAGTATAATGGCAGCATCGTTATCCGGTTGGCCGGCCAGGGCAGTACCGCCAAGATTGCCCATGATCAGAATATCACCTCCGGCAATAATTTCACTTCCGGGATTCACATCCCCGAGAATAACCAGATGCTTTTTGGCGGTGATCTTTTGACCGGACCGCACCCTTCCGGCAATGATCAGTGCATCGGTGTGATGTTGGTGCCAGGTACTGGACATATCCAGCTTTCGAGGTTTGTCCTCCTTCATGTCATGTTCCCGCTGAGGTGCTGATACAGATCCCACATTATATTTGTTTTTTAAAAAAACAGCCAGATTTTCAATGACTTCCTGGTGATTCTTCGTTTCACCGATATCCAGAATCACCCGGGAATTCAATGCCAGATGCTGAAGCTGGTTAAAAAGGCGCGTCAGTTCATCTTCAATAAAATCATTCGGCAGCGTTGGATCCAGGGTGACCCAAAAACCGTCTTTCACCCCTTTCAAGCGCACTTGCGATTTATCCTGATTCAGTGTATCCATTCCGCTGTTATTACCCAAACTCAAAGCCTTATCTTTAATAAATCCGCATGATTTATCGGCGGTTGGAGAGGAGTTCACTTCTGTATCCCCTGTCCTGGAATTGAGGCACCTAAAGATTTTATTCTGGAAGATATAGTGATATAAGGAAGATGTGTCAAGTAAAAGAAACTGCGATTTTAAATTCGATTGCTTTGATCTTGAAAAGACTGAACGCTTTACTTTGCCGACCCAATTTTAACTTATTTTAAAAGCTCACACCCTTGCAATATGTTAAATAAAACATGCATTCATGCTGGCTGGCTCATTGATGGCGGCAGCGGCCCCATTCAAGAAGACGTTCTGGTAAACATTCAACACCATACCATCCAATCCATCGAACCGGCGCCGAAAGCGGCCCATAGCTATTCATCGTCTTTTCTTGAATCTTTCAGAATATACCTTGCTTCCCAGACTGGTGGATTGCCACGTGCATCTGTTCATGTCCGGCACGGATAACATTGCCGCACGGAAACGACAACTTGAAGCTGGGTATGATGAGCTGAAAGCTGTCATTTCAGAGCATATCGTCCGGCACCTTTCCTGCGGTGTCGGAGCGGTAAGAGATGGCGGAGACGGCAAAGGGCTTGCGCAGCAGTATCAACAGGAGTGTACGGGATTAAATGATGTGGAAACAATATCTCTCGTCACTCCGGGCATGATTCCCCGCAAGAACTTTCGTGTTAAGGTCGCAGGAAAAGCCTGGCATCGGTACGGACGATATGGAAAACTGATAGGCCGATCGCCAGCGCCCTGCGAAACACTGGCAGAAGCCATTTGCCGTGAAGCCAGACAGCCTGAATACATCCGTCCCGATCACATCAAAGTGGTCAATTCGGGTGTCAACAGCCTGCTCTGCTTTGGAAAAGAAACCCTGCCCCAGTTTTCCCTGGAAGAACTCGTTCCGGTCGTTGGGGAAGCCAGGCGCCGGCAGCTTAAAGTCATGGTTCACGCCAATGGAAAGATGCCGGTACAAATTGCCATTGAGGCTGGATGCCATTCCATTGAACATGGTTTTTTCATGGGCACCGAAAACCTGTCGCGAATGCGGGACAGGCAGACCGTCTGGGTGCCGACTGCCTTTACCATGCGGGCATATGCCGCCCATCTGGCGCCTTCAAGCCGGGAAGCCGACACTGCCCAGCGGAATCTAAATCACCAGATGGATCAGCTTCGAATGGCCAGGGAACAGGGTGTTCCGGTTGCCCTTGGAACGGATGCCGGCAGCTTGGGGGTTCATCATGGAATTAGCGTCAGAGAAGAGCTAAGAATTCTTCTGGAGGCAGGCTATAGTATTTCCGAGGCAGTGCAATGTGCAACAAAGACCGGAGCAGAGCTTTTGGGGATAACGGATATGGGAATCCTGACTCCAGGAATGCCCGCTTCATGGATTGCCGTTAAAGGCAGTCCATCGGATCTTCCGGACAGTCTGGCATGTGTGATCAATGCTGAAATGACAGAAACGCTAATATTTTAATGACAGCCTGGCGGGTATCACCTGCCCATTCCATCCTTCAGAGCCACTGCAAGTTCCTCGATGGAATACGGCTTTTTGATAAATCCTCGGGCGCCCTGTTTTAAGACCATATTCACATCTTCGCTTTCGGAAAATCCGCTGGCGACGATGGCCTTCTGATTCGGATGGATCTGGATGATGCGCTCATAAGTCTGACGGCCGTTGATGCCAGGATCCATAATCATGTCCAGCAGGACCATATCAACTCGATTTTCCTGAAGATAAGTCACGGCTTTTTCGCCGGAGTCCACACATATGGGAACATATCCCAGCACCTTCAACATCCGGTTGGCAACATCAAGTAGCAACGGCTCATCGTCGACAACCAGTATCTTTTCCCCGCTGCCTTTCAAATTATCGATTCCCGAAGATATTTTATTCGGTATTACGTCTTTCTCGGACACCGGAAAATAGAGAAAAAAAGAGGTTCCCCTGACGCTGCTTTCAACCTGAACCGTACCGCCATGGTCCAGGACGCTGTTCCAGACAACCGCCAGCCCTAGTCCTGTGCCGCTGACCCCCATAACCTTTTTGGTATAGAAGGGTTCAAAAATGTGTTCCAAATCTTCTTCCGAAATGCCGTTCCCATTATCTTCAATTGTCAGAAGCACATATTCACCGGTAAGAATGCCGTCTTTCATCGCCATATTTTCGTCCACGTGCTGATTTCGCGTCGAAATCACGATGCGGCCCGTTTCCTCGATGGACTCCATTGCGTTCGTCACTAGATTCATGATGCATTTCTTGATATGAACTGCTGAACAATGAATGTTCTGCAGACGCGGTTCAAGATTCGTCACACAGTCAATGTTCGCATGTAAAGATTCAAGTTTGCGATGTTCCGGAGAACCCATGTATTCCATTATCAGGTGATTCAAGCTAGCCGGTTCTTTCACACAGGCAATGCCTCTGGCGACCGTAAGCAGATCGGCAACCACGGCAACGGCCCGCTGGCCGGATTCATGGATGGCCAGGGTGAGTTTTCTCATCTCGCTGTCCTTGGGCATTTGCATGAGAAGCAGTTCCGGGTAGTTGATAATACCCGAAAGGATGTTGTTGAGGTCATGGGCAACACCACCGGCCAGAAGCCCGATGCTCTCCATTTTCTGTGCTCGATGCAGCTTGGCTTCCATGGCTTTTCTTTCGATCTCAGCATGTTTCCAGGCCGTTAAGTCATCATATACTGCAACAATTTCCCCGGACGGCAGCTTATAAACCGCGTTTTCGCGCCAGCCTTCCAAGCGTCCATCCGAATAATAATTGGCCGGATGGCGAGCGGATTTACCCGTCTTCCAGACCTGACAAAAGACATCGAGCAGGCCAAATTTAACAACTCCAGGGAATACTTCTGTGATCTTTCTCCCTATAAGATCCAGACGATTTACGCCTTCGATTCTTTCAACAGCCATGTTGATATCTCTGAAGACAAAGTCTTTCCCGTCCTCAAAGCACTCGTATACGGCAACTCCACTACTGGAATTTTCAAAAAGCTGGCGGAATCGTCGTTCACTTTCAGATAGTTCAGCAGTGCGCTCCTTGACTTTCAACTCAAGATTGTCGATGAGCCTCCGAATGCGTGCCGACATGACATTGAACGTGTAAGCCAGGCGACTCAGTTCGTCACCGCCTTCTTCACTGGCGAACACATCAAGATTGCCTTCTCTAAGCGCTTTCGCAGAGCTGATCAGATTAACCACTCTTTGCGTGATGCGGTTATTCAACCCATTGGCAATGATCATGGCTGCCATCAGGCCAGCAAGAGTGATTGCCGCCATGAGAATGAGGGCCAGTCTGCGCGCCTGTAAAATGCTAGCCTGTGCCTGCCTGACTTCCTCTCCTGTCAGATGACCGAGGGTTTTTAAAACCGCATCAACAGCCTCTGCCTGCAGGGCAAAATCGTTAAAAATCGATTTAATTACCACATCAATATCGAGAATTTTATGGGCAGTAGCTATGCACTGGTCAATCAGCGTATTGATAATTACGCGCTGCACGGGGCCAATGGCAGGGGAATTGTCGATTTCCTTGCGCAACCTGAAAGCTGTGTTGAAAGAAGATTGCATTAAAAAGCGTTTTCGTCTGATCCGGTAATCTTGTGCAAAAGATTTCATTTCGCTATACAGACTCGCAAGGTTCTCGAAATTACCTGTCTGAAGCTTAAGAGCAGCAAAATTATCCTCGAACTGCACATCCAATCCTGTTTCCGGAGCGGCCAGTTCCGTAACCATTTCTACGGATTGAGTGGACGTTTCGGCAAATCGTTTTGCGGACAATAGAAATAAATTCAGATCCACCCGGGCTTTTCGAAGAGATTCGCTGACTTTCGACTGGCTAATCAGATTCTTCAACGCATTGTTTATTGAGACGACCTGTGCGATTTCTCTCGCAACCGGCTGTGCATATTGTTCATAAGCGTTTTCCAGACCAATTTCAGGATATCGAAGAAGAAAACCACCTTGAAGGCGACGGGCTTTTTCCATTCCCTGATGCATTTCCAGCACCAAGCGTTGAATCTCCGTGCTTGTCTGAATGGATTTTTGGGCTTTGCTGACAAATTCCATGGAAAGATAGCTGGTTGCAGAAATCGTCACAAAGAGCAACAGCAACAGCGCAATTCCTAAACTAAAGCGGGTCGAGATGCTCATCCCTTCCAAAGATTGCGAAATAAATTTCCAGGGATTCATATTTGACTATTTTTCATAGGTGTAGGAAAAAAGCACGTTGGACTGCAGCCCCGTCAGTCCGGCTGCAGGATCATCCAAGCGCAGAATGTTGAAGACAGGAAAGGCACAGTCCCCGAATTCATCGCAGGTTAAATCGCCGCTTACCCCCCGGTATCCACTGGTCGCATACAGAGCGTTTCGAAGGGCTTGCCGGCCGATATGCAGGGTTCCGTCAGGTTCTTTTATCGTAACCATTTCAATTGCTTCCATCAGCAGATTGGCAGAATCAAAAGCGCTAAGATAATAATTTGTCGCTGGTAAAATGCTGAATTTCGCTTTGTATTCACTTGCAAGCGCATCGACTTCTGAGCTGACAGGAAAGGAAGGCCCGATAAAATACATGCCTTTCCCTTCATCTTTGACCGCTTCGATGAAGGAGCTTTCAATCAAGGCACCATTACTCATTAATAATATTTTTTCAAAACCGGGTGTTTTCCTTGCTTGTAACAAGACGAAATTGCCCTCTGGCTGAAACAGCGGAAAAAATAAGAGCTGGGCACAGGAATTTATGACAGCATCCAGAACCGGCTGCATCTCTTCATCCCCCTTATCAATCCTGGCGGACAAAGCAATTTCCCCCCCAAGCAGTTGAAACCTCAGTTCGAACCCCTCTGTGAGCCCCCGGGTGTAAATATCCCCGTCATGAATGGTGGCGGCTTTTCGGGCGCCCAATTCATAAAAAGCGTACTCGGCCGCAGCTTTTCCTGAAGTCTCCCCATTGGCAGCTGTCCGAAAATAACCCGGCTGCCAGTTTGGAGCGCGCTTGCCGGCAATGGCAGTCAGATAAGGCGCGCTGTTGTTTCCGGAAATCATGGAGAATCCGGCATCAGACATAATTTTTGATGCCGTGGCAGCTTCGCCTGAACAGGTTGATCCAAGAATAGCAACAGTCTTGGAATCCGCGATGATTCTAAGGACTGCATTGGCGCCGCCTTCCCCGGTACAACCCGCATCCTCCGTCTGAAGCGAAATGGAATGGCCAAAAATCATTCCATGCCGTTTGTCGATGGCAAGGGAAATACCCCGAACCTGCTCCAGTCCCAGGGGAGCAACCTTGCCCGACAAGGCCTGAAGGACGCCGATTTTGATGGATTCTCCTGGCGCCACATCGACACATCCGATACTATCGGAACAGTCGAAACGGGACATAGGCTTGTCACATCCTGCTGACAGAATTATGGCGATAAAAACCGTCCCGACCACTGAAAAAACAATCGGCTTGATTTTAGACATTTTCCCTCTGTTGATGATGTATCGGATTGTATCTTGAAATACGCGCAATGGGTTACAGCTATTATTCCAGTTTTCGCCTTCTCTGGGACCAGCGGCTTATCCACTTTTTCTGATTACTAAAAAAATCAAAAATCGGCGATATGCTGATAAGCTTGGATTTTTTATGTTCCTGAAAAATCTCATCTATCGACAGATGAGGATCACTGACAGGATTTCTGAGGTATTTTCGAATGGCTTCGAGTCGTTCCACAATTTGGGTCTCGAGCTGATCTTTCAGAATTTTCTTTTGTTTAAGTATTTTTTCCTTATGGGTATCATAAGAGGAAGTGCCTCTGGATTTTTTTAGTTTATATTCGATCCGAATGGCAATCAGCTCCTTCAGTATTACCTCATATTCCGGCCCCAGGCAGACTACTTCCGGAACCAGTTCTCCAAAACTGGAAACCCCCAGAACGTCTTTCCCCTGTTCCCAGAAATTCACCAGGAATTCATTTTCCAGGTCTCTGTAATTTTGAAGCGGCATATACATTCTGCGTAAATACTGGAGGACTTTTTCGGTTTTTTTCTTATGCCCGCCGATGATGACGGAGCCGCCCACCTCGCCTTTTTTCACGCCCTTGGTCCAGGGCGCGCCGGTAATCCCGAAATCATGATATATGGGAATCTGAAGCAATGCGGACAGGGTATTCAGTGCAAGCGCATAGCCAGCGGATGGACCGCCGACGCTGTAGGATGCGGAAAGAAGCTGATGATGGATGGTATGCCGATCCAGAAAATCACCCAGCAATTTGGGAATACTGACCTTGGGGTCCAGTTCCTGAAGATAGTTTTCTACCATGGTCAGGGCTTCCTGGGCAGACTGCTGGGTCATCTGAACCGCCATGTCGAGTTCCGCTGTTGCCGAGGAACCGGATGACACCGCCCCTGTGACAAGGACTTTTTCAGCGGACAGTCTGTAAGTCAGGCTGGTGGCAATGGGAAGAAGTACCCCGGACACATCGCTTGCGCCCACACCGATAATAAAACCCACCTGAGGTTCCTGACTGAGTTCAGCCTCCAGAAAATCATCGAGCTGCATCTTGCCGATTTTTACCGGACTGTGAGAGATTTCTTGGCGGGCGGAATTCAGGTGGGAAGTCATCAACGGATAGCCTTCCATGCTTTTAACCGGTTTGAGCAACTCGATCACATCGCCATAGCGGGATAAAAACCCCGCAGGATCCCCATAAATGGCGGACCGAAGTGACTGCGGCGCATCCACGGCTTCAAGAATCCCCATCAGGGTTTTAAAATTAAATTTGACAAATTTATCACGGATCGCACTCGAATCATGGGCAAGATCGCGAATCCGCTGCAGGACTTCATATTCCGTGCTGCGAAGCGAGCGGGCCTTTTCCACAAACGCCGAATAATCCGCAGGGGTGTTGCAGAGTCCCTTGGCGGATTCCACAATGGCTTCTATTGAGAGGTCAGGAGCCAGAGGAATATCCTTTAATGCCTGTCGAACAATATCCGTAATGTCCTTAAGCCGCAAATGACCGGATATTGTCTGCACCTTCAGTCGCTTGGACCGGATCAGGGCCGGGTCCAGGATATCGAGCCGGTTGGTTGTCAGAACCGTAAACACCTGGTTAAGCGGGATCTCGCCGTCGATTAAATTCAAAAATTTATTGGTCAGTTTATCGGAAGGAGAGCCGCCGGAAGCACTGCGACGGGGCGCCAGGGAATCCCCTTCATCAAAAAACACCAGGCAAGGGGCAATCATTTTGGCGATGTCATAGACTTTTTCCAGGTTCTCTACAGCGCCTTCCCACGGATTTACCGGATCCTGAAGCGCGGACGCATTTGTGGCGATATCGTGAATATCGCTGTTTTCGCTGAGCCAGGCCCGGACAAGAAAGGTTTTGCCGCTTCCCGGCGGGCCGTTCAACACCACGCCTTTCTCTTCGCTGACGTTGTAATAGAGGCAATTGTTCGCCATTTCCGAAAACACGTCTTTTATTTTTCCCACGTAATCATCCCAGCATACAAGGCGGTCCATCCGGTCCACGACTTTTTCGAACAAATCGCCGAAAGCGTTTCTGGCAACCAGCTCAAAGGCTTTTCTCACCAGAAGCGAATCCTCGAGGTAGGCTGAGGAAAAGCCGCCTTGGATTTCAATGATGGAATGAACCAGCTTGCGAACATAGGCCGGGGTGATTTTAAGGGTTCTTTCCTGAAAAATGACATAGATTATTTCCACAGCCGATTGCACCTGAGATAGAGAGACACACCTGGCGTTACGCAGACAGATGTCATCGGGAGTATCCGTGACCACAATATCATTTCGCATCAACTCCAGGCGAACGACTTCAGTCAAGTTTTGCGGATTTTTCCAAAAATCCGACAGATCCAGTATCTTTCCTTTTTCAACAAAACGCCGATAAATCGCCTGGTCAAATCGCTCGGGCTGATCCGTTGTGGCGATCAGCAGGCAATCTCTTCGTCCATTGATGATTTCATCGATCACGATATTGGCAGTATCGATCAGGGTTCTCTGCTGGCGATCTGTTCCGCTGCTGTCCTTGGCTTCGATTTTTCCAAAAGCGCTGTGCGCCTCTTCGACATGACGGATGCTTGTTCTTCGCGGATCACCCAGCGCTTTCTTGAAATAATTGCCGGGTTCTCCGGCAAGGGCGGTCTGGAAATCGTTCGGAGTGATCATGGTGTAATCGACCAGAACCCCCTGCTCTTCAAGCTGAGAAAGATTTTTACCGATCCGGTTTTTGAAGAGGCGGCTGATTACAGGCACTTGGGCCAGGAATTTGTAAAAAGACGCTTTTTTCCGTCTGGCGATTTCTGCTGAAAGCGTTGGGTCCACCTGGTCGATGGTTTTCCAGAAAGGTTCTCCGGCAAGGGCTTCTTCTTTTTTCTGCGCCAGATCCACCTCGGGCCGCACCTCGTTGACAAAAATGACCTGCTCCAATGTCTGACGGACCGTAGAAGTTTTGCCGCTGCCACTAGGGCCGATAAAAAGAATCAGGGGAGCCTTGGGAACGGACGGATCAGAAAGATATTCTTTCCGGATATGGGCTCGGTAGATTTTATCAAACAGCGTTGTCAGCTCCACGGGAACATGAACGTCGCTGAGATCCTTATCCAGAAGCGACAGCAGATAGATATAGTCCTTGGCCGATACTTCCTTTTCCAGGATTTTGTTCCAGGCCTGCTGAGGGTTGGTTTTTCCGGAAATTTCAAAACGACGCTGCCAGTCGGTTAGAATCTCCGGATCTTTCAGAATCACAAATATTTTTTCAGGAGCTGCGAAAAAAAAAGAGAGAAAATTTTCCAGTAGGGTATTAAGCCAGTCCGATGGCGGAGTATACTGATTCAGGCGCGAGCGCATGAACGCCTTGGTTTCATATGGCCAGGAAGCCACAAGCAAATTGATTTCATGAATCCGCTTTTCAGGAAGGCTGATGTACCTGACTTCTTTTGTCAGTCTTTTTGCCATTACGGCTCTCCAGTGGGTTTTGGGTGGGCCTGAGCAGCTGGAAGGGTAATTGCCGGCGGATCCTGGGTGTTCTGAATCACGATGGTGTTCTGTCCCTCGACATTTTTTTCATAGGCCGTGGCCCATTTCTGCTGGGTCAGAAACTGCAGAAGCGCCCCGTCCGTGGATCCGTCGGGCCTGCCAAGGGCCTGCTGCAGGGATTGAATACTTTCCAGATATGCGGCATAGAGCTTTCGAATCCGGCTGGCTTCCTGGTCGGCCGAATAATTGTCCGCTTCGGCAATCATCTCTCTGCGTTTCTTTTCTTCTGTGGCTTCAATCAGTTTATCACCAAAGCGGGTTTCCTTCAGGACAAAGCTGACCACTTCAATCCCGTATTTTTTTTCAAGCGTGGGGCCGCCTTCATTGATCGGTCTGGATTTTAAGGCGATAAAAATATCATCCTTGATTTTTTCACGGCTGCTGATGAGCTGGTTGACCTCGTGGGCCTGAAGGATATCCTTGACAATCCCGTCATAATCTCCTTGAAGAAGATGCAGGGGGTCAAGATTTTCTATGGCCCAGGTCTTCAGATCTCGAATCCGGTAGGTCAGCACGGCCGAGGTCCAGAGCGCCACGCTTTCCTTTGATATGATTCTCATGGGTTCCGGGCTTCCGCTCAAAAAAAGCGTCTGGTTCATCAAGGAAACTTCTTGTTCAATGCGGGTAAAATACGGCAGACGAACATGCCAGCCGATATCCGTGATGGCCTCACGGTGGCCGCCAAAACGTTCCAGCACCACGGCGTAATTCATTTTGACCTTGAATATGGCCCGGGTGGCATATACCAGTGCAGAGAGACCATATAAAAGCCCCACCAGGGTCGCCAGCGCCAGTGAGCGGCGGAGGATGGTTTTCACAAAAGCTCTGGTAAAAAAATGTCTGGGAAGATCTTCCGGCATGATGACTCCTTTGGCCTGATCTATTTGGTCTTCTGGTCAGTCTTCAGGATCGTTGAAAACCACAAAAGGGATTCCTGGATGAACGATTTCTGATGAAGAGGAAGGCTCATGACATGGTCTCCATTTTCCTGAATCACCAGTTTTTTGGGGTGGCCAGCTTTTTCAAACAGTTTCCGGGCATGGGATACCGGCACAACCGAATCGTTTTCCCCATGAAAGATCAAGATATTGCGGATGGTCTGCAGGGCATCCGACAGATCGAATCGAAACCGGGGAGAAAGTGCCAAATCCGCTGAAAGCCCGGCCGGAACAACCCCCTGAGCCGAATCAATCAAAGAGCTGCTATCAAGGGGGGCAGCAACGGTAACCAGCGCTTGGACGTGTGTTGCGGCAGCTACCGAAAGACAAACCGCCCCTCCCAGGCTGCTGCCGAACAATCCAATTATTGGGTTAAGGCAATCAATATTTATTAAAAAGTCAACTGCGCTGTGAAGGTCCCGGCAACGGCCGTTAAAATCAGCAGCATCTGCCTTTGTGCCTTCACTTTGGCCGCAGCCGCGATGATCAAACCGAAAAAAAGCCATGCCGTTTGCACTGCATTGCATAGCCATTTCAATCTGTTTTGGTGAACTGCCACTGCTTAACAGACCATGCGAACCCACAACAATCGGTGGTTGATGAATTCCAGGTAAATGAAGGGTCCCAGATAACCGGAAACCGTCAGACAAGAATGACAACTCTGTACAGGACACATCATTCTGTATGAATTTGATCATATTTCGAGCAATAATTCAAACGATATTTGGGCAGACCGGATTCCGGGTCAAACCCGGAATGACGGATATCTGTCAGTGAATCATCCTCAGCATCAGCGGCACTGCCACAAATGTTCCAATAGTGGCTCCGATGTTGGTAAACACAACCACCAGAAGAATCCGTGTCACCTTGTTCCTCCAGAACCCTTTTACAGAAAGGATATCCTGAGGCAGAGCCTCAATGTCCCGAACTCTTGGCTTTCTCGAAAACGCTTCAACCATACCCGAAACCCAGCCCGCTGCAATCAGCGGATGAAGCGTGGTTATAGGCGCTGCCAGAATTGAGGAGAGGATCGTCAGGGGGTGAGCCAGCGCAGCGGCAGCGCCAATACCCGCCAGAATGCCGGTTGTCACTATCCATCCCGTAATCATATTTGTCCCCACATGCACACCCCCGGTAAAAAATCCGGTAGCCATCATAAGTACAATTGCCAACGGAATTCCCCATCCCAGAACCGCTGCAAGTCTGCTATCGGGCGGAAGCGCTTCAAGCGCTGTTATATCTATGTTTTTGTTCCAATTGGACTTGATTCCGGCAACATGCCCTGCTCCCACCACTGCAACGATTTTTGTCCCCGGCGCCGTGCGGATTTTTTCAGCCAGATACTGGTCCCGCTCTTCAATCAGAATGCGCTTTAACATGGGAAGGGTTTTTCCCACATCTGCCATCAGGGCCTCCAAGACATCCTGCTCTTTCATTTTTTCGATATCTTCCTGACTGATTTCCTCTGCTTCAGTAAAAGACATCAGCAAATGATACAATAACTTGTTTTTTTCCCAGAACGTCATTGCTTTCCAGGCCCGCGACAATGTCACGCGAATCTCCCGATCGGCAAGATGAATGGCTGCCCCGGAAGCATCCGCAGCATCAATGGCACGAATCATCTCTGCTCCCGGAACGATATCGAGCTTTGCCGCAATCCGCTTTTGAAACGCCGCCAGAATCAGATTCGACAGCAGCAGAAATGTTTTCTTTTCTTTGATGACCTTCACGATATCCATGTTCTGCCACTGGTCTTTCAAGCGAATAGACTGGTAGCGGGAAGCGCACAGCTCTACGCAGACCGTATCCGGTTTTTCCGCTTCAATCACCGAAGCGACCAGATCCGAGCTTTCCTGAGACACATGGGCCGTGCCGATCAAAACGATTTCCTTGCCTTCCAGACAAAGCCTGTGAACCATATTATGATTGTTTGATTCAGACATTACGTATATAATCCTTATGGGTTATGGATAGTGTCACTAACTAAAAGCAAAAATTTTCCTTTGTAAAAATGTGGCAAGGGAGCCTTTCCGAATACATTCCCAAAGCCAATAATACTGAGTTATGGTATAGAGATATCTGTGATATGTTGCTTGTTTCCTGTTAAGAATAATATTTTGATATTATATAATATTTTATTTTTTCATGCAAGACGCAAACTATTTCCGGAGCAACATTCTTTATGACATTTCAGTTACCAGCCGACTTCTGCCCGGGTGAAGATGCCCCCCAAAAGAAGGAAAATGATGCCGAAGCGCCTTACTATCTGGCATCAGAAAATGAAATCTCCTTATTTGAAGCTGCATACCACGCCAGGCTTCCGGTTATTCTGAAAGGGCCGACCGGCTGCGGCAAAACCCGATTCGTGGAATATATGGCGCACCGGCTTGGCAGACCCTTGATTACCGTAGCCTGCCACGAAGATCTCTTTGCATCGGATCTGATCGGCCGGTATCTGCTCCTAAACGATGCAACCATCTGGATGGATGGCCCCCTAACCCGTGCCGTCCGAATGGGCGCTATCTGCTATCTGGATGAAATCGTCGAGGCCAGAAAAGACACCACCGTGGTGATTCACCCTTTGACCGACAGCCGCAGAACCCTTCATATCGATAAAAAAGGGGAAAGCATTCAGGCCCATTCCGATTTTCTGATGGTAGTCTCCTACAATCCCGGGTACCAGTCCGTGCTGAAAGATCTGAAGCAAAGCACCCGGCAGCGTTTTGTCTCCCTGGAATTCCATTATCCGAATCCAGAAAATGAAGCAGTTATCGTGTCCCGGGAGAGCGGACTGGATTTTGAAACCGCCTTTAGACTGGTTCTGCTGGCCGGAAAGATTCGAAACATTCGTGAGCACGGGCTGATCGAGGGGGCCAGCACCCGGCTCCTGATTTATGCGGCCTGCCTCATTCAACGAGGAATACCCATCATCGAGGCCTGTCGCACCGCTATCTGCCTTCCCTTATCCGATGATCAGCGGCTGCAGGAAACCCTGATGGATTTGATGAACGATATGTTTGGGGTCAGCACAATGGAGAGGCAATGAAAGGAGCAAAACAACGGTAGAATCGGTCCGGGCCTAAAATGTCATGAACAGGCGGGTACTGTTTTTCATCACGCTTATAACGGGATTCCTTTTTGAATCAGATCAATAATCTCCTTCTCCGCTTCCCGCAGCATCCGGTTCCGTGTGGCGTGTTCGGCAAAAGAGGCTTTAAATCCGTTTTTAACAATCTTTAAAATATCCCAGAGACTAAGTCCGCCGGATGTCAGACGGGCAGCCCGGTGAAGCTCCCGAGAGAAGTCGGTTCGGGAAATGCCAGGATTATCGGCATTGACCGTGACACTGAGGCCTTTGTCCAGATAATCCTTCAAAGGATACTCCGGTTTGCTGTCGGTTTCAGGAATATAGTTGTCTCTGAACCCCATAATCTGAAAATTGCAGGATGGACTCATTTCGATGGCGATATTTCTGTCGAGAAATTCCTCCATCAACGCGATATTGTTATTTAAGTTCAGTGCATGACTGACCCGCTCGGCATTCAAATGATAGACAGCTTCCCAGATACTGGCAACATCCGCATTTCCACCGGCGTTAACCGTAATGTGCTGGCATTTTTCCATTATGGGAGAAAAATATTTACGTAAATCCCTCGCCGGACAGAACGCTTCATTTTCAGCCAGGTCAAATCCCCGCAACCGGCAATGACGCTTAGGATTCTCCATGATTCTTTTGGCCACATTGACCAGCTGCAGCAGATCAGCTTTCTGCCTGTGACGGCCGGCCGTAAAGACAATCGAAAAATCTTTGAATGATTTACCAAGCTCTTCTTCAACCATATCGACAATCTGAATCGGATGCAACCCGCCGTCAACATACTTGATCGGTGAACATCGCACCTCAATATATCGGACGTGATGCAAAACCGCTTTTTCCACCAGAATTCTGCAGGTTTCCCGTATACTGGCCTCACTCTGCAGCAACCTTGTTCCCTGAAGATCCCCCAGGGCCTCATAAGTGTTGAACCCCTTAGAAACAAACGCGGATTCGATCAGCATATTTCCATAAATCAGGTCATCCAGAAGACCCGGTGCGCCGTTAAACAGTATGTATGAATGCACAGAGGCTGACCGGCTCTGGAATATTCCGAACCGCATCCGCAATCGTATTTAACGGATTCTGTTCGCGGAAATCCGCAATACTGAATCTATCCAGCAACCTGCGCCATTCTCTAACTTGAAAGGCCGTCCGCATTTTATAGCGATCCACGAGCAGATAATTGGCATTTGCCACACGTATCAATTCACTTACATCCAAAATGCCCTCAAGATGACAGTGAAGCACTGCTTTGGGAAGCTCTATGAGCCATTCAAGCTCAGAAGTTTCTTTTTCCGGATAAATACCCATTCGGGTTGTTTTCAGTCGATCGATCATCTCGGAAGGGAGGCTGTAAAGTGACATGAAATTGGCATTGTTATCCGCAACAAGCAGAGTGCTTGTGTACGAGGCCGCAAGATATTCCGAATTTTTCATTCGGTTCTCGACGGCTTCTGAAAGAAACAGCTCGGTCGGTTCCACCTGAAGAAGTGCCACTGTTCCATTCTCTGAACCGGCAATCGGATAATCCGATGCCTGAATCGGAGCCATACCCGCCAGAGACATTCCGATCAGCGCATTTTTGGGGATTTTTCCAGTCACCATAGGCGTAATCACATTCGTGAAATCAGCAGGCAGGGAAGCCGTGAATAGTTCAGGGCCATAATCGCTTGCCGCATCCGTCTGCTGCATCGAAAGCATGCCGTTATCGATCACATTTATCATGACGTCGCAACCGAAAAGGGTTGCGGCAAATTGCATGTCCGTGCTCATGGTCTGGGGCCCACCGGCAAAAGACAACAGCAACTGACCTCCGGAAGCATATTCGCTAGGCATGCAGCACAATCCGCAATATCGCCTCCTTCATAATGCGGCATTCGTTTTCAGTAATCAGTTCATCCGATCCGGACACTTGAAAGATCTTCAGCACCGGCCAGAATGAGGTATCGATCAGGTCTGCCCGTTCCTTGATTTCCGCAAACAGCGACCTGGAAGGTTTTAACAGTGCATGCCATTTCCGAAGGTCAAGCAGTTTCGGATCAACCTTGCCCTTGGTGGTGACTACCCAGACTTCATCCACCGGCTGCAAGCCGAATTCCTCCCTGAGCCGTACAATCCGATTATTTGATGGGTGGAACCGATACAGATCCACGACATTTGGGTTGGTTAATCCCAGGATCTGCGGTAGCTGCTGCCAGGACAAACCCATTGTCGTTACCAGAACGTTTGCCATCACCCCATCTCCAGATGTTGAAATTAAAATGATTCTGATCAACTTTTATAAGATCTATTTAAAATAGAAATTGTTCAATATTTCAAGAAGAATATTGCATCGCAACCATAAAACGGCAGATTTAGACTTATTTCAAGGGGGAAATTATGATCTTCCCCCTTGAAAAAGGACAGGTCAAGCAATGATAAAAGCTCAAAGCGACACTTCAGATGAAATAAGGAGAGAATTCAAAAATATGATGGGGTAATTTATACAATCAGCGGATTCCTGTTGCTGCCAGAAAGCCTGCGTGAATGGCGTCGTTGATTTTTCCGGACTTGATGCAGTCGCCGATAACCGCAAAAGGGATTTTCATCGATTCGATTTCACTGGAAAGGCGCTGAACCGGACGCGATCCGGAGGCCAGGATCACCGAATCAAAGGCTTCCTGAAAGGATTCGCCGTCTTTTTCGTATGTGAGGGTTCCGTCTTGAATGGAAATCACTTTTGTGCTGGTATTCACTTTGACCCCATAGCGCTTCAAATTATCAGTCAGTATCCATTTTGTTGATTTTCCGACATCTTTTCCGGCCTTGGGCAGCATTTCAAACACCGTCACCCGGGATGATCCCTGAAACATCAACTCCCGGAGCCGCTCAACGCTTTCCGCCTCATAGGTAAAAAGAAAGTGCAGAATTTCCGGAGTGATGGTTCCCTTGGCCGCCACAAACAGCGCGGTTTCAAGCCCGACGGCTCCGCCGCCGATGATGGCCACCCGTTTTCCCAGAAGGGGGTTTTCACGAAGCACTTCCCAGGCGTTGAATACTCCCGGATCGGCTGCGCCCGGGATCGGCGGAATCAGGGCTTCGGCCCCTTCGGCAATCAGAACGAATTCAGGCTTTTTGCTTTGGATCATATCTAAATCAACAGCAGTATTCAGATGAAGCGGAATCTGAAGTTTACGAATTATTGCTGAATAATAACGGATATATTCCAGGATCTCACGCTTGTGCGGCGGGGCACCGGCCATCCAGAGCTGGCCGCCGATATCCGGGTTTTTTTCAAAAACTTCGACCCGGTGGCCGGCAAGGGTTGCGGTAATGGCCGCTTCCAGTCCGGCCGGGCCGGCCCCCACGATCATGACATGTTTAGGAGCGACGGTTTTTTGAATGTTTCGCTCGTTTTCGAAACCGGCCCGCGGATTTCCGATGCAAAAGACCGGCTGGCCGCTGAAGACCTGATCCGTGCAGCCCTGAGAGCAGGCCACGCAGGGCCGTATTTCGTCAGCCCTGCCTTCAAATGCTTTCAGGGGCCACTCAGGATCTGCGATCAGAACCCGGCCCAGGTTGACCATGTCCGCAAAGCCGTCGGTTATAATCCGCTCAGCGGTTGCCGGATCCGTTATCCGGTTGGAGGCCATGACCGGAACGGACACGGCCCGCTTGATGTTGAGCGCCAGATACGCGTAAGCTGAGCGCGGAAGCTCCATGGGAAGCTGCGGGACCCGTGACTCATGCCATCCGCCGGTAATGTTGATTGCATCCACCCCAGCACTCTCATAAACTCTTGCGATTTGAGGGGTTTCCTTATCGCTGTTGCTTCCCGGAACAAAATCATTACCCGCCATGCGGATGGTAATGGGATAGTCTTTTCCCAGGGCGGTTCGCATCTTTTCAATCACCTCCCGGGGAAACCGGACCCGATTTTCAAAACTGCCGCCGTAAGCATCGGTACGCAGATTTCGAAGGGGAGATAAAAACTGCGACACGAGATAGCCGGCAGAGGCAATGATTTCGACTCCGTCAAATCCAGCGGCTTTGGCGCGAAGTGCTGCATGAACAAAACGGATTTGCACCTCCTGGATATCTTCAAGGGTCATTTCCCGCGGTGTCACGCGGGAGTATTTTGAAAACACCGCGGACGGTGCAATGGGTTCCTTGCCATCGATCAGAATGGGGTGAGAATAAGCCCCGGCATGAAATAGCTGGACCCAGGCCTTTGCCCCCCCATCATGAATGACGCCGGACAGTTTCTGAAAAGACGGCAGCGCCTCATCACTTGCCAGGGAAAGGGCCAGAAGCCCGGAGCCCAGAAAATCGACCCCGACCGGCCCAACTGTGACCAGCCCTGCCCCGCCCTTTGCTCTTTCCGCAAAATAGGCGTAGTACCGGTCATTCAGTTTGCTGTCGTAAGAATAAAGCAGTCCCAGTGCCGGATATGCAATCCGGTTTTTTATTTCAACAGAATTGATTCGAATCGGGCTAAAGAGTGATCTGTACATGAATAATCCTCGCTTTTTCACAGTCCCATAAATTTGGCGGCAATGCCTTTCATGATTTCATTGGTTCCGGCAAAAATGGACATGACCCGTACATCCCGCCAGGCCCTGGCTATTGGATATTTTTCCAGCATGCCATCATTTCCCATAATGTCCAGGCTTCTGTCAGCAATCCGGTTCACCATATCCGTTGTCCAGTATTTGGCCATGGAGGTCTCCACAACCACATTTTCATGTGCGATATGCTCCAAAACCAGTTTGTCCACAAAAGTTCTGCCGATTTTCACTTCAGTCGCCATTTCAACAAGGCTGAACTGGGTGGCCTGAAATTTTGACAGCGGTTTTCCGGACACCCGGGTATTGCGGCAATAATCCGTGATCCATTTGAGGATCATTTCCGCTGCAGTAACGGCGCCGACAGCACAGGTCAGGCGCTCCTGCTGGAGTTTTTCCATGAGCATGAGAAAGCCCATGCCTTTTTCCCCAAGACGGTTTTTCCGGGGGATACGGCAGTTTGTAAAAAACAGCTCGGCCGTGTCCTGGCTCCACCAGCCCATTTTCTCAAGCTGTCTGCCCCGCTTGAACCCAGGAGTTCCGGTTTCCAGAATATAGAGGGAAATGGCCTGATAAGGATTTTCGATGGCCGGGTCCCTTGCGGCCAGCACCACAATATCCGCATGAACCCCGTTTGAAATAAATGTTTTTGAACCATTCAAGATGACTTCGTCCCCCACTTCCTCGGCAGTCGTGCCCATGCCGGCCAGATCGCTGCCGGCCCCGGGTTCTGTCATGGCAACTGCCGTGACGATATCCCCGGAAACACAGCCAGGAAGATATTTTTGCCGGATTTCTTCAGATCCGTAGGATTCGATGTAGGGCACCACCACATCGCTGTGAAGACCTGCCGCAAGCCCCGTATGGCAAGTTCTGGCAAGCTCTTCGGCCACGATGACGGAATACCGGAAATCGCCGCCCAGCCCCCCGTAATCCGGGGAGACACCGGGGCATAAAAAGCCGGCTTTTCCGGTTTTCCGCCAGATGTCCCTTGGGATGATTTTATCATTTTCCCACTGATCCACGCAAGGAATGACCTCGATTTCCAGAAAAGCCCGCAGCCTTTTTCGAAAATCGTTATGGGCGTCCGTATAAGTCAATAGTTCCAAGGTACTATGCCCCCATCTTTAATGTAAATAATAATTTTGTCTTTCAGCGCCTTACCCCTGGGAAAGAATATAATCTCTACAGCTGGTATTCTCTCTTCTCTATTCAATCGCCAATCGTCCATCTTGAGGCTCTAGGCTTCTATTTCTCATATTTGCCGATGATGGAAATGCTGCACACATTCTGAAACGGAAATCCGCCCAGGTTGTGGGTAAGGCCAAAACGGGGATTTTCAAGCTGCCGTTTGCCAGCCCTTCCGTGGAGCTGAAGATACATTTCATACAGCATGCGAATCCCGGAAGCGCCAATGGGATGCCCGAAACATTTAAGTCCGCCATCCACCTGGCAGGGTACTTTTCCGTCCCGGTCATAAAAACCATCCATAATGTCAGCAACGGCCCGGCCTCTTTCAGAAATATGAAGGTCTTCCATGGTCACAAGCTCTGTAATGGAAAAACAGTCATGAACCTCCATCATGCTGATCTCTTCCCGGGGATGCTGAATGCCGGCTTCCTGATAGGCTTTGACACTGCAGCGGGTGGTGGTGGCGAAATGATCCCCGTCCCATTCATTGAATCCGGCCTCCTCGCCGCTGCTAAGGGCCAGTTGAATGGATTTTACGGTGACAAAATCTTTTTTTCCCAGCTTTTTGGCAATTTCCGGCGTAGTGACAATAGCGCAGGCCGACCCGTCACTGACCCCGCAGCAGTCGAACAGGCCCAGGGGGTGAGCGATGATGGGCGAATTCATCACTTGGGCTTCGGTGACCGGCTTTCGCAAATGTGCCTTGGGATTTAATGCGCCGTTGGCATGACTCTTGACCGAAACATGGGCCATGGCGCGCTTTAAGTCCTGGTCCTTGATCCGGTATTTAGCAGCATAGGCGCTGGCCAGCTGCGCAAAAGATCCCGGAGCCGTCAGATTCGGCCACCATTGCCAGGTCAGGGTTCCGGCATTGGACCCAAAATTGGGGAGCCCGCCGTAGCCCGTATCTTTGAGTTTTTCAACCCCAAGCGCCAGGCAGATGTCGTAGGCTCCTGATGCAACGGCGTAGCAGGCGCCTCTAAAAGCTTCGGTTCCGGTAGCGCAGTAATTTTCCACCCGCGTCACCGGAATAAACGGAAGCCTTAATGTGGTTGAAAGCGGTATCGCGCTTTTCCCTACACTGATTTCTTCCATGCAGGTTCCAAACCAGGCAGCCTCGATCTGATTTTTTTCAATGCCGGCATCGATCAGGCATTCTTCAAAGGCTTCCACCATCAGCTCTTCGGCGCCCTTGTCCCAGCGTTCCCCAAAACGGGTGCAACCCATTCCGATGATTGCAACTTTATCTTTTATACCTGTAGCCATAGGAAAATGTCTCCTCAATGAAAGTAAACGGTTATGAAACAGGCATTCCCGGAACTGCACATATCCGTGATTCGTTATGAACGGCCGGTTACTGATTCATCATGGCCATCAAAGCTTCCGTTAAATTGGAGGTTTCCGTGGCGCCGGTCATATGATTAATGGCATCCCAGTTCCGGTGAATCTGCTCCGGCGTCGGAGGATTTTCGCCATCCGACAAATGAATGCCCGGACCGGTCAAAATGGCCGCCCGGCTGTAATACCCCATGCCGGCATTGAAGATGGCTCCGGTTTCAGAGCATGTTTCACTGCACAGATAAAGCGCCATCGGCACCACCAGTTCCGGCTGTGAGCGCTCGAATATTTCCGGAGGCATCACATCCTCAGTCAGTCGAGATGCCGCCAGAGGCGCAATGGTGTTGACCCGGATGTTGTATTTCAAACCTTCCTGCTTTAAAGTGTTCATAAATCCGATCAGAGCCATTTTGGCCGCCGAATAATTGGTCTGGCCGAAATTGCCGTAAAGACCGGCAGCGGATGTTGTCATGAGAATCCTGCCGTATCCAGCATCCTTCATTACCTGAAATGCCGGTCGGGTCACATGATAAGCACCGTTCAAGTGAACAGCCAGGACCGAATTCCAGTTGTCAGTATCCATTTTGACAAAGCTCTTGTCCCGCAGAATTCCAGCGTTGTTGATGAGGATATCCACGCGACCAAATGCTTTCAGCGCTGTCTGAACAACACCCTGGCCACCATCCGGCGTGGCGACATTTTCGTAATTTGCCACAGCCTCGGCGCCCAGAGCCTTGATTTCCGCAACCACCCGGTCAGCAGGCGAGGATGCGCCGGTTCCGGAGCCATCCCGGGAACCGCCGAAATCATTTATCACCAATTTTGCCCCGCGTTTGGCCAGCTCCAGGGCATAGGCCCTTCCAAGTCCTGCCCCAGCACCGGTAATTATGGCCACGCGGCCCTTGAAACTGATGCGGTTCATGGCCTCTCTGGCCCCTGGAACCGGAACGGCTTTCCAGAAATAATTGACAAAACCCCGGGTTTTGTCTTCTGAGCGCTTTCGAAACATCATTTTCATGGGAAGGCCGACCGCAAGCTCTTCCATGTCGCAGTCCGTAAAATCAGCCATGAACCTGCCACCGGCCTCAAACTGGATCAAGCCGTATTTGGTCGGCGGATCCACGGATACCGCCAGAAGGTCGCTGGTAAAAGTTTTGACTATGGCCGGAAGTTCCGAAAATTCATAATCTTCCTGCGTATGAAATTCATTGCAGGCCGGATTAACGCAGATATCCATTTTCGGAAACTGGGGGGTTCCGCAAGCCTTGCATTTTCCACCCACAAGCCCTAAAATCATCGCATTTTTCCGCCACAGGGTGGTCATGGCCGTCTGGCTCGGGGCTTCTGCCCGGATTCCCATTTCCGTCTGAATCAGATTTCTGAATTTTAAATATTTCGGGTAATTTTCGATGGTTTTCTTATTGGAGAGGCTGCCTTTGACGCCGCTTCTTTGAGAAAGACTGGCAATGCCGTCAGTTACCACAAAATACAGGGCGTCGCATCCCTGCCCGAAGCCTGCTGCCAGAATCCGATCCCCGGGGTTGGCGCATTCAAGAGCGGACGTCAGCATAAGCAGGCTGTGGGCAGCGCCGGTCTCCCCGCAAACCTCATGCAGGGTATCGCCAAGTATTTCCGGAGATGCGCCCAGAATTTTTGCGATATTGCGGTGCTCGGCCTTGAACACACAGGGGAAAACGAGTCGATCCACATCGGAAATCGTAATACCAAGCTGCTTCATCAAGCCGTTGACAGCTTGCGGGATGATTTTGGAATAGCCTTCCTCTCTTGCCCAGCGTTCTTCCCATACATAATCAACGGCATGGCCGGCTCCCCGGTAATGATCCACAAAATCGCAGGACACGGAATATGAGCCCTTGAACTCGGCAATAACGTCCCTGTCTCCAACAGCAAGAGCAGCAGCTCCATCCCCGAACCACATTTCATAAAAATAGGCGGCCCGGGTTTCCCGATGATCCGCAGCCGCAACCAGAATATGATGTTTGCCGCCGCCACGAACCGCTTCCAGCGCAGTAATCAGCGCGCTGGTTCCGGCTTTTTGCGAAGCCGTCATATCGAGGGTCATGAGGTTTTTGGGAAGATTCAGGGCTGCTGCCACAATACCGGCATTCTGCCGGTCGCTGAAAGGCAGGGTGGTGGAGGCCATATAAACACCATCCAAGGCTGTTTTGTCCTGTCCCTTCAGGCAGTCCCGGCAGGCCTCCACAGCCATGGTAACAGCGTCTTCATCCCAGTTGCACATGGAGCGCTCTCCCTGAGCCACCATGGCAATGGCTGGCGCAAACCAGCCCATGGCCTGATAAATGGACATTCGATCCAGCCGAAGACGCGGAACATATGCGCCGTAAGATGTAATTCCTATCATATTTCCCCCATTATCTCATCGCAAAGAGTTTTTCGATCAACTGCGATTTCATGATATCGCCTTCAATTTTGAGCTTGCCTGAAGTATATGCCTGCATGGGTTTGAGTTTTCCATTCATCATGTCCAGAAAATCCGCATCAGACATTTTCAAGGTGCATGTCGGGCTATCGTGTTGACCCGAAGCAACCGTACATAACTGATTCTGGATCGCGCAGGACCAGTCCCCGCCATTTGCCCCGGAAATGATATACTGGAACACGACATTCACCCCAGATGCGGCATCGGGTTTGAACGCGGCCGGCATGGCTTCAAACACGGCTGACGGGTTCTGAAACCCACCATTAGCCTCTTTTTGAGTGGATTTCGGAACAGTTGCTTTTTGCGGGCGCTGCAGGGCTGAGCAGGCGTCCCCGACCTGGTCGTTGAGCTGGCGGTACTCCTTTCCCCCTTCAAGCGTGGAGATAGCGTCGAGGTTGGAAATAATGTCTTCCAGGGTCGGAAAGGTTTTGACATTCCCGAAAGTCATTCCGGGACCGGTCACCACCGCCGCCCGGTTGAAAAAGCCCATGCCGGCATTGTAAATGGACCCGCTGACCGGGCACTGTTCCGAACACAGATACAGGGCAAGCGGGGCAACGAATTCGGGTTTCATTTTCTGAAACAGCTCCGGCGGAGTGACGTCCTCGGTAAGCCGTGAGGCGGCCAGCGGGGCGATGGTGTTGACCCTAATATTGTATTTCTCCCCTTCCAGCTTCAGGGTATTCATCAGGCCAACCAGTCCCATTTTGGCTGCAGCGTAATTGCTCTGACCAAAATTGCCGTAAAGCCCGGCAGCAGAAGTCGTCATAAGGATCCGGCCATAGCCTTTTTCCTTCATCACCTCAAAGGCGGGCCGGGAGACATGATAAGCCCCGTTCAAATGCACATCAATGACAGCCTGCCAGTTTTCCGGCTCCATCTTGAGAATGCTTTTATCCCTCAGAATGCCGGCGTTGTTGATCAGAATGTCCACAGTTCCAAAGGCATCCAGAGCGGATTGAATTATGGCCTTGCCGCCTTCGGGCGTGGCCACGTTGTCATGGTTGGCGACAGCCTCTCCGCCAAGGGTCTGGATTTCCTGAACCACCTTGTCTGCCGGCGCGGATGAACCCTGGCCCGAACCATCCCGGGCGCTGCCCAAATCGTTGACCACCACTTTTGCCCCGCGTTTGGCCAGCTCAAGGGCATATACCCGGCCGAGTCCGGCTCCGGCTCCGGTAATGACCGCAACCCGGCCATCAAATCGGATGCTTTCCTCCGGCATATCTCCATATTCAAACACCCCGTTGTCCATGACAACCTTACCGGTACTGGCATTCAATGTCCGCCACACGGCCTTTCCTTCGCCGGTCTTCCAGATCAGGGTTTGAATGGGAATTCCGGGATAGAGCGTCTTGGTAAACCGGCAGTCCATGCGCCGGACTTTTTCAGGCGCTCCCGGAACAAGACTTTGAATCAGGGCACGGCACGCATACCCGTGGGTGCAGAGCCCATGCATAATGGGTTTTTCAAACCCGGCCATTTTGGCAAAATCCGGATTCACATGGAGATCGAAAATGTCGCCGGAAAGACGGTAAATAAGGGGCTGGCTTTCAGAAGGGTGCGCATCTACGATAAAATCCGGGGCCCGGTCCGGAAACACGCCTTGTTCCTTAGGTGCATTTACTCCGCCGAACCCGCCGTCAAGTCGTGAAAATATGGTCACGATGCTGGTAAAGAGTTTCTGTCCATTGTCATGATACGTGTCGCTCTCCGCAACAACAAGGGCGCCTTTTGCAGCGCCCTTGTCATAGTAGTGAGTGATCTTTCCCTGAGTGGTCAGCTTGCCTTCGCTGGGAATAGGATGATGAAATATCAAGCGCTGCTCCCCGTGAAGGATACCTGCAAGATTGACATTTGATGTCGATGCTATATGTGCCAGGAAATCAAAAATGGCCGCAATAGAGAAACTTGGCAATACCTTCAGATTTTTTTCATAACAGTATTCGAGTTCCGAAGAGCCGGATCCAACCCCAAGGGCGTACAAAACCGCGTCTTTCCAGGTGTAATCCTTGCTGACAGGGCCAATGGACTTTCCCACGGCCTCAAGTTTTAACGCCATTTTTTCCCTCCTTCATGCTTCGTTGTGCCGGCAACGCAGGTGATTATTTGGAAAATGCCGGAACCAGAATGAACTTCAGGGTTTCCTTGACCACAGCCAGATACTGATCCCGTTCGACCTCCAGCATGGGCCGGAATAAATTTTCTCCGGATATGAAATTCAGCACGGAATTCCAAACAGCCAGAATCCTGGCTTTTGCCTGAACCGAGATGTGCTGTTTATTCTCTGCCAGGCCCATGGCCACGGCAATGATGGAAACATATTCCGCCATCTTGACATCAAGGGTCACTCCGTGACGGTCTTTGTTGAAATACCCGAACAGAATCAGATTCGACACCTCGGGGTGCGTAAAGAGATAATCGCACATCACGTCGATGGCAATTTCAAGGCGAATAGAGACGGATTTCCCTTTGACTTTCCGTTCAACTTCCTGAAATTGGATACGGATCTCATCGGTAATATCCATGATGACCCCTTCGTAAAGATCCTGTTTTTCGCCCCAGTGGTAGTACAGCGTGGAAATATCAATCCCCACGTCCTTGGCAATCATACGCGTTGTGGTTGCGCCATACCCGTATTCCCCGAATTTTCTTCGGGCCGACGCCAGAATCCGGGCTTTCATGGAAGCTGGATCCTGGCGCGCTTTTTCAAGACGCGATGGCATATCACCCGCCTCCTTTTTTTCCAGCAATATATTCCATCATTATTGTTCCAATACATGTTTCCATCATTTGATGGATTCATACAAAAAAGTCACCCTGCTGTCAAGCAATAACAAGAGGACTACCTATTCAGGACTGTCTCACATCCTTGCTCATCCATACGACCCTGCCAACGCAGAGCCGGTGCCAGTCCAAAAGGGAGAGATCCGGCGGATAGCTCGTATTGTCGCTAATCAGGACAAACCCCTTTCCTTTTTCCCAGCGCCGGACTCTTTTGACAGCTGCCATATCTATTTCACCATCCGGAACATTCACAACAAAGATCCGGCCATCGACCAGTTCCCTGTCAGACAGGTCGACAACCACAACGGCGCCCTTGGGAATGGTTGGCGCCATTGAGTCTCCACCGACCTTAAGCGCGGAAAGATTATGCCTGGAGCTTCCCTGTATCTCCGGCTTATAAATAACGAGCATCGAATCAGGCGGCTCATAAGGATCAAAAGCCATCCCATTTGCGCCAGCAGACAGCTTGCCGGATGTATACAGGGGAATGCCCCGGTAATCTTCGATACTGCCGGTTAGGAGTATTTTTTCGGATTGAGAATTAACCTGAATGATCAGGTTATGTTCCACCTCGGGCTCCGCAGCTTTTATCTGGGTGGATTTGCCAGCCTGCAGCATGTCTTCAAGGGTATTATAACCGCAGGCTTTGGCAATGGCGGCTTGTGTTCGGGCAGATGCCTTGTTTGTTCCCGCCACGATCTGGCTGATGAAGGCCTCTGTCACACCGGCCTGAACAGCAATAATGCGCTGAACGCCATAGCCCTTTGATAAAGCATAAGCATTCAGGGCCTGCCAAAAATATTCATAAAGTTTGCCTGGGGATTCCATATTCTTCTCTTAACAACTTATCGTGAAATTGCCAATAAAAATATATTAATAATTTATTAATTTTTCTTGACATATTATTAAGTCTTAACATATTATATATCAATAAATAAGCAATCGATTCCCCGTCGTGTAAAATAAACGTCTTTACCACCCAAAACTGGAGGCATCAGAAAATGAAACCACAACTATTATCAGCCATTGGTTTTGCCACTTCCCTTTATGCCATAATCTTTCTTGGAATGTTTATTTAACGTTTAGACTTGTTGAACTCGTAAAAAGTCAAAATTGCGATGGCAAAGTAAAAAGTTTAAGATCAAGGCGCGAGAGTTCGGTGTGCCTATCGAGCTGCAATGACGAAGGACGCAGCGCACACAGATTGCACTTTTTACGAAGCCATAAGACTTAATTAAGGTTTAGTTGTCAGGATGTCAAATTCTATAAATAAAATCAAACGATCACTTGACAGGAAAAAAACTGTGATTAATATTAATTTAAATTAATAAGCTACTGAATTAATAATACTAAATATTAATCCGGCCAGTGCGTATGCAGTTGGCATCATAAACTCATCTATCAATAGGAGGTAGACTTATGGCACTCGTCAGATGGCAACCTTATGGAGCTGTAGCCAGTTTGCAGGATAGCATCAATCGGCTGTTTCACGATGCTTTCCCCCGCTCGTTGGCTGATGAAGATTTTGCATTAAGTGCGTGGAAGCCTGTTGTTGACATATACGACAAGGCAGATGCAATTGTCATCCATGCAGAACTTCCCGGGGTTACAAAAGAAGATGTTTCCATTGAAGTCAAGGACAATGTTCTGACCCTTAAAGGGGAACGCGTTGAAATCAAGGAAGTGAATGAAGACAAATACTTCAGGAAGGAAAGGAGTTTCGGATCGTTTTACCGGGCTTTTACGCTGCCTTCAGCCATAAATCCGGACAACATCAAGGCCACTTTTAAAGATGGTGTCCTGGAAATTGAAATTCCCAAGCCTGAAGAACAAAAACCAAAACATATCCAGATCAAGGTCGAATAACGCATTTTTCTGAAAATCTGTCATAAAAAAGGGGTTTATCATGAACCCCTTTTTTTATTTTTCGATCCTGATCTTAAAACAAACATAAGGTCCGATAAACGTCCAGATCAGAACCAGGGACCACAGCCTGCCTTTAATGATATTATAATCCGCAAAAAGCCTACTCCACGAATGCCCCATTACGAAATGGCCGAACACGAATTCAAATAGAATCGTCAATACAAGCCACATGGCCCCTATCCTCAGTGCCTGTCGAGATGATTCCAGGCGAAAGGCGCCGGTTAGAAACCAGAAAAATATACTGAAAAAACAAAGCCCGATTACGGTTGATAATTGATGCGCAGCCAGCTCGCTCATGTAAGGGGAATATCCCTTAACCCGGAGTGTACCGTTCAGGATTGCCACAATTACCAGGCCCATCCAGGCCAGCAGATAAACAAATACCATCTTCATTATTTTCATGCCCTCCCATAAACGGCGTCAGCCCAGATTTCAAACACGCGGAACGCCGGTATTTTCCCATCCGAATTGGTCAAAGGGATGAGAAATACATAGAAACAGACCGGCTTATATAGTAAACATTCCTAAACCATCTGAAATTCGCACCCCAGGACGTGACAATGATTTATACCGCTGTTATGCGATGTTCAAGTTTATTTTTATAAAATGAAAAAACCGATATTCCTCCGTCATTCCGGATGGACTCGAAAACCAGGATATTTAGCGGTTATGGACAACGACGACTGATCCGGACTCCGATCCGGTCTTGAAAATGTATTTTCCGTGACTATTTTTCGAAAAAAATGTTTAAAATCGATTTCGCTACACGCTATAAAACAACCAGGACCAAACACATTTTTTGAAGAAGTTCATTGGGTCAATACCGGCGTGATTTGAACGAAATTGCCCTGAACCTGTCCATTATACTTTTTGCGGGGAGGAAACGTGATCATTGAGGAATTAAGAGAAGAAATCGAAGCAAAACACCATTTGATCAACAGCATGCGAAATGAAATCAACAAGGTCCTCGTGGGGCAGCGGGATCTAATCGACGGGCTGCTGATGGGGCTGTTCACCAAAGGACATATTCTTATCGAAGGTGTTCCGGGACTGGCCAAAACCAGCGCGGTCAAGGCGCTGGCTGCAACTGTCCGGGCGGAATTCAAACGCATTCAGTTTACCCCGGATCTTCTGCCGGCAGACCTTATCGGAACGGAGATCTACCGACCCGGCACCGGAGATTTCACCATCAAAAAAGGCCCCCTCTTCCACAACATCATTCTTGCCGATGAAATCAACCGGGCCCCATCCAAGGTTCAGTCCGCACTTCTTGAAGCCATGCAGGAACGGCAGGTGACCATCGGCGAAAACACGTTTACGCTTTCCGATCCATTTCTGGTTCTGGCAACCCAAAACCCCATCGAACAGGAGGGCACCTACCCCCTTCCAGAGGCCCAGGTCGATCGTTTCATGTTCAAACTAGTGATTGATTACCCCAGCAAAACCGAAGAAAAAGAGATCATGCACCGGATCGGTTTTGAAACACTTCCGGAAGTCCGTCAGGTGATAGATCCTTCCCAGCTCAATGACATTGTGGCACTAATCCGATCGGTCTACATGGACGAAAAGCTCAAAGACTATATCGTCAATATCGTGTTTGCCACCCGAAAACCCAGGGAATACAACATGGATATTTCCGATTATATCCAGTTCGGTGCCTCTCCCCGGGCAACCATCTTTCTCAGTTTGGCAGCAAGAGCCTTTGCCTTTCTCCAGGGAAGGGCGTATGTGACCCCGCAGGATATCAAGACCGTGGCGCCCAGCATTCTTCGCCATCGCATCATTCTGACCTATGAGGCCGAAGCCGAGGACATCACAACGGACAATATTATCGGGCAGGTATTTGATTCGGTCGAGGTACCATGACAAATGCTTTCGCCTGAAATCATAAAAAAAATCAAAAAAGTTCACATCCGTAGCGCCCGCATGGTCAACACCATGATGGCCGGCCAGTACAGATCCATATTTCGCGGCTCGGGAATCGAGTTTGAAGAAGTGCGGGAATATTCTCCAGGCGATGATGTGAAAAGCATCGACTGGAAAGTCTCCGCGCGGATGGGAAGGCCGTATGTCAAACTCTACCGCGAAGAACGGGAACTTGTGGTCATGCTCCTGGTGGACATGAGCTCCTCGGAAGGCTTTGGAACCACCGAAAACCTTAAAAAGGAAACCGCCGCTGAAATTGCCTCGATCCTGGCATTTAACGCCATCCGGAACAATGACAAGGTCGGGGCGATTCTGTTTACGGATCGGGTGGAAAAATACATTCCCCCGAAGAAAGGCTCCGCCCATGTCTGGCGGGTGATAAAAGAGCTGTTCTCCTTTGAGCCGGAACACAGAGGCACGGATATTCGTGAGGCCGTTGCGTTTCTGGGACGGGTATCCCGAAAACGAACGATATCGTTTTTACTATCCGATTTTCTATCTCCGGAGCCGCCCGCAACCTATATCCACCGGGTGAAATCAATATCCCGCAAGCACGAACTCATCGCCGTGATGCTCTCGGACCCCGGAGAGTTTCACCTGCCGGAAGCGGGGATTCTTACGGTTCGGGATTCCGAGACCGGTCAGCAGTTTTTCCTGGATGCCTCGGACGAATCCACTCGGCGCAGCTACCATGATCATAAGACACGGGACTATGCCCTTACGCTGCAATCCCTGAAAAATGCAGACATGGACTGCATTGAAGTTCGTACCACCGGCTCTGTGGTGGATGCGCTGAATCGGTATTTTCGTATACGGGAAAAGAGGAAACGTTAATGCAGGCAATTGAAAAGCCCGTCCCGATGACCGACATCCACGACATCAAGCCCCTGGAAATTCTGGTGGCCGATTGGTCATTGTTGTTATATATACTGGGCGCGGTCTTGATACTGGCCGTTATCGGGGCAGCCATATATCGTTGGAAAAAATACCGGCATCGCAAACAAGTTTCCGTGGAAGCTCAGGTTCTCCCCCATGAAGTGGCGCTTAAGTCCCTGGATTCGCTCTCGGATGTTGAAAACATGAATCCCAAAGGGTTTTATTTCAGCCTTTCCAACATTTTAAGAACCTATATTCAGGCCCGTTACAACATCAATGCCCTGGAAATGACCACCGAGGAGCTGCTCCCCAAAATTGACCTTCTTGGCATAAGCAGAGAAACTCACCAGGAAATGAAAGATCTGCTCCGCTCTACTGATCCGGTCAAATATGCCGAGGTTCCGGCAGCGGTGAGCAAAATGCGTATTGACCTTGCCTTTGTGATAAATTTTGTAAAGCAGTCTGCTGAAAAACAGACTGAATGCCAATGAACTCATAAAAAGTATAACTGGGATGGCATAGGACCGGCGTTCCGCCTATTGGATTTTTTTCGATGCCATCAAGGATAATATGTTTCAATTTGCATCTCCCTATTTCTTATTGCTGCTTGCCCTGTTTCCGGCGATGATCTATTCTCGGAAACGCCGGCAAATGCGGCCGGCCCTGACCCTGTCTTCGCTGATGCCGGTCCGGGATATCCAGCCATCCGGCATGCTCCGGATTGCAAGGCTGCTGCCGGCCTTGAAATATATGGCCCTTTGCCTGATGATTGCGGCTTTGGCCAGACCCCAGTGGGGAACCAGACAGGTTGACGTATTGACTGAAGGCATCAACATCATCCTTGCCGTGGATCTTTCCGAAAGCATGGCCGCCCTTGATTTCAAATACAAAGGAAAAATCGTCAACCGCCTGGAAGCTGTCAAAAGCGTGGTTCAGGATTTTATTGCCAAACGAAGCGGCGATCGGATCGCCATGGTGGTGTTTGGGACCCATGCCTATACGCAGCTGCCCCTAACGCGGGACTATAACACCATCGCATCCATTCTGGAGAGGCTGCAGATCGGGGCGGCAGGCCCGAACACAGCTATCGGAGATGCCATCGGCATTTCGTTGAGACGGCTTGAAGATGTCAAGAGCAAATCCAATATTATTATTCTGTTGACCGACGGGCAAAGCAATTCCGGCGAGTTGTCCCCGCAGATCACTACAGCGTTGGCCGCTCAAAAAGGGATTAAAATCTATACCGTGGGCGTGGGGACTCGCGGCCAGGTGCCGTTTTTGATCAAGGACCCGGTTTTCGGGGAACGGTACGTGCATCAGCAGGTGGATATTGATGAAGACACCCTTAAAGATATTGCGTCGAAAACCGGTGGCATGTATTTCAAGGCTGAAAATATCGAGGGGCTTCAGCAGATTTACGACACAATCGATACACTGGAAAAAACCGAAATAAAGATCAAGACCTTTGCAGAATACAACGAGCTTTACCGGTATCTCCTGATTCCGGCCTTTATCCTTCTGGGAGCATGGATTGTGTTGACCTATACCCGTTTTTTGAGCGTGCCATGAAATTCAGCCAAATTGAAATGCTTTTTCTCATCTGGGCAATCCCTGTTTTTTTTCTGGTGGTTGTATACGGCATGAAGACCCGGAAAAACATTCTCTCCCGTTTTGCCTCACCCAAGGGCCTTGGCGCCATTGCTCCGGGAGCGGACTCCGGACGACGCTGGATCAAGGCAGGACTTGTACTGTGTTCTATCCTTTTTATCTGTCTTGCCCTGTCCGGCCCCCAATACGGTTACAAATGGCAGACCATCGAGCAAAAAGGCGTGGACATCATCATTGCCGTCGATCTTTCCCGCAGCATGCTGGCAACAGACATTCAGCCAACCCGTCTCGACCGGGCCAAGCGTGAGATCTATGACCTGCTTGGCATGCTCAAGGGAGACCGGATGGGTCTTGTTGCCTTTGCAGGAACCGCATTCCTCCAGTGTCCGTTAACATTGGATTATGAAGCTTTTCACATTTTTATGAATTCGCTGACACCTGATTTTATGCCCATCGGCGGCACGGATATTTCTGGCGCGGTCACGGCTTCTCTTTCTGCCTTTGACCTGAAGTCGACTTCCCAGAAAGCCATCATTCTGATAACAGATGGAGAGAACACCGGCAAGGACGACCCCATGACGACCGCGGAAAGCGCACGGAAGGCCGGGGTCAAGCTGTTTTGCATCGGCGTGGGAAGCGTTGAAGGCGTCCCCATACCCTCGGAAACCGGCGGAATAAAAAAGGATCGATCCGGAAACATCATCCTGACCCGAATCGATGAGGAAACACTGATAAAAATGGCTGCACTCACGGGCGGGGCCTATGTGCGATCCGTCGCCGGCAGCTTGGATCTCGATGTGATTTATACCAATGAGATCCGCGGAAAAATGGAGGCATCAACCCTTTCCACGGACAGAAAACAAATCTGGGAAGATCGCTTTCAATGGGTACTTGCCCTGGCCGTCATAGCCCTAGTCGCAGAATTGATTTTGCCTTCGGTCCGAAAAAAAGCCGCTGTTATGGGGATGGTGTTTCTGTTTTTATGGAGCGTTCCGGCCCATGCTGCAAATCCCTTGAAGGAAGGCATCGACGCTTACAACCAGGGAGAGTACGACAAGGCTTTGAAGCTCTTTATCGATGCCCAGCTCGACCACCCGGACAGAGCGGATATTTTATACAATATCGGAAACGCTTATTACCATACCGGAGATTTTGACGCAGCCGCTAAGCACTACAAAGAAGCCCTCAATGCCAAGGACTTGCTGCTTCAGCAAAAAGCCCATTATAACCTCGGCAATGCCGATTTTCGAAAAAAACAATACGAAGACGCCCTTAAAAATTATGAAGCAGCTCTGAAACTGAATCCCGATGATATCCAGGCCCGGCAGAATCTGGAATATGTCAAACAGGTCATGGAACAGATAAAGGATCAGCCCGAAGACCAGCAGAATCAGCAGCAGAAAGGCGATAAGAACGATAAAGAGGCCGAGTCAAAGGAGCCGGACCCGTCACAAGCGGGACAGAACCCGGAGCAGAAATCCGATCACGAAGAAAAATCCCGGGAAGGCCAGCAGAAGCAGTCCGGCTCTGATGAAAAGAATACCGCTGAAGACAAGCCTTCACCGGACTTTGGTAAAGAGATGATCGATAAGGACAACCAAGACTCCGATGCTCCGAAAGAAACTGCCGGAAAAGAAGACGCGCAGAAAAGGCCCGAAGACAAAAGAGAACAAGAGACTTCGCCATCAAAGCCGGCCGGTAAACCGGAAAATCCCGAGGAGGCTAAAAAGGCTGATCATATTCTGAATCGCCTGAAAGATCAGCCTGGAAAACCAATGATTCCCGCTTACGGAAAAACCAATGTGGAGAAAGACTGGTAATGCCCGGCAGAATACGGAATTTCTGGACACTTGTGATTGTTTTTGGCGTTTTGAACCTCTGCGCCCCTGTGCATGCCGCTGAGATCCAGGCTGTTGTGGATCGCACCCAGATCGGTCCCGGGGAGTCCCTTGAACTCACGGTGTCTGTAAAAGGTGCAGAGGGCACGGTGGATACTTCTCCCATTCGGGACTTTAAGGTGCAGTCCGGCGGTACGAGCACCAGCGTTCAGATCATTAACGGCCGGATGTCCAAAGAAGTGAATTATACCTACACGCTGATTCCCTTAAAAGAAGGGCGTCTGGTGATTCCCCCCCTAACGGTGATGTCGGGCAAAGCCCCCCAGAAAACCGCGGAAATTATCGTTACAGTCAATCCGAAAACCCTTGAGAAAACAGGCAGTGAAGATGTATTTACAGAGGGAAGGGTTTCAAATTCCAGTCCCTATGAAGGTGAGCCGATCGTCTATACTTTCAAACTTTTCAATGCAGTTCAGATCGCCAACGCCCGGTTTCAAAAGCCCGAATTCTCCGATTTCACAGCAAAAGAGGTTGAAAAGAGCCAAAAAACCTACCGAACCGTACTGAATGGACGGGAATACAATGTCACGGACCTGACCATTTTGCTGATCCCCCTTGGCGCAGGCCCCAAAACAATTGATCCGGCCATCCTGGAATGCGATCTGGTTCGGCGCCAAAACACGCGAAGAAGTCCTTTCGGCATACTGGATGATCCTTTTTTCTCACAGGGAAGAATGGAACGACGGATCTTCCGGACAGAACCGTTAAGCCTTTCGGTCAAGCCTTTGCCGCCTTTTGTCGGCAAAGGGCAATTCTCCGGGCTCGTGGGTACGTTTCAAATTTCATCGGAGGTGGATAAAACCTCATTGAATGTCGGCGAATCCGCAACCTTGTCCGTGACTATCAGCGGCACCGGCAACATTATGGATGCGGCAGCCCCTGAAATTGCCATTCCCGACGCATTCAAGAGTTATAAGGATGTGCCCCAGGTGGATATCCAGGCTGGCGTGAACGGGTATACAGGCGAAAAAGTGTTTCGAACGGCGCTGGTCCCGTTACAAGAGGGTCAATTCACACTGGAGCCCATTACCTTAAATTTTTTTAATGTGTCCAACGGGCAATATCAAACCCGTTTCACCGCACCCCTTTCCATCACTGTCCTTCCTTCCAAGGAAAAGGACAAACTGGAGGTCTTTTCTCCCGCGTCCACAGATGGGAAGCCCTTAAAAAAGAACGTCGAATTCACGGGACGTGATATTCTTCCCCTGAAAGAAAACATGGATGCTCTGGAAACACAAAAGGCCATGTCAATGACCAGGTTTTTGGTGCTGATTCTGGCACCGGCGCTTCTGTGTCTGGGAGTTAAGGTCTTTATATCGTTTACGAATAAAAATGATGACCCATCCAGCCAGATGGCGCAACGAGCGGATCAGGCCCTTAAAGATGCATGCAAGCCAGATGTTTCGGCGGAAGTTTTTTTAACCTGCCTGTCCCGGTCTCTGATTTCAACCCTGCTTGCAAAGGCAGGCGTCAAGGGAGAGTCCCTTACCTATGCCGAAGCTGAAACGATTTTAAAGTCCAGAGGATTTCCGGAAGAGGCCGCAAGGTCTGCCACCCATTTACTGGAAAGAATTGATTCCGTCAGATTCAGCGGCCAGGAGATGGATGCTTCAAGCCGTGAAACGCTTTTATCTGAAACCCGGGAAATGGTCAGGAAGATATCGTGATTAAAGGATTCAAATATAGTTTATTTGCCCTGCTGATCCTTTGCTCAGTCCGGATCACCGGAGCCAGCGAAACCGCCCGGGCTTTTCTGGACGGCATAAAGGATTACAAGGAAAACCGCTTTGCCGAAGCAGCAGCATGCCTTTTCCAAAATTGCCGATGAAGGAATAAAAAATGCCAAACTCTTTTATAACATCGGGAATGCTTATCTGAAAAACGGGGATATCGGCAATGCCATTTTATGGTACGAGCGATCCCTGAAGCTCATGCCCCATGATCCGGATCTCAAATTCAACTATGAATATGCCCAATCCCTCACCCGCGATGAAAAAGGGGACAAGGAATTTCCCCTTGTACGGATTTTATTTTTCTGGAAATACCTGTTGTCTCAGACTCATATTCAATGGGCGGCAATCATTTTAAATCTGATTTTCTGGATCCTGATAATTGTCCGGGTTATCCGAAGAAATAACCGTTTCGTAACGCTGGGCCATGTGATGCTTACCCTGGGACTCATCTTTACCCTTACAGCTGTCTATAATGATTATGAAACCGACTTTATGAAAGAAGCCGTCATTCTGCCGGACAAGGTATCGATTCGTTCCGGGTTGACCGATGATGCAACCGAGCTCTTTGTGCTCCACGCCGGGACGAAAGTGAAAATCGACAAGGAAAAGGACGACTATATCCGGATTGCATTTTCAGAAGACAAGATCGGATGGATAAGAAAATCCGACGCTGGCGTGGTATAAAGAAACAGGATATTATGTTTTGAATGTTTTTTCAGCTGCAGCACTGTCTCGCCAGGAACTTGCCGCAACGACGGCAATAATCAAAAAGCCTCCGATTAACTCCCGCACTCGTGGATACGCCCCCAAAATAAAAAGCGCCAGAAGGATACCATACACCGGTTCTAAAGCGGCAGTCACGCTTGCAAGTTGTGGTCTGACCGTTTTCAAAGCCGCAATAAAAAGCGTATGTGCCAACGCAGTACAGAAAACGCCAAGAATGACAATGAGCAGAAATTCGTATGCATTGATGCCACCCAATTGCGGCCAAAAAGTGCTCAGACAAACAGCCGCCCAAAAATTCTGAAACAGTCCCACAAGGACTGCGTCTGTCTCAACGACAAAACGACGATTAAATAAAGTCAGCAAAGCAAATGTGACAGCGGATGCAAGGCCCCACAGGGCGCCCTGAAAGAAGCGGTCGTTCAATTCAAACGATGGAATGACAAAATACAGCCCGAAGAACACAAGAAGAGCAAATAACAGGTCGAGTTGCTGAATTTTTCTTTTGCTGAAAAACGGATCAAGAAATGCGACAAAAACCGGAAACGTTGCAAACGACAACAAACCCGTTGAGACGGATGAAATTTGAATCGAGAAAAAAAAAGTAAACCAATGCAGTGCAAGAAGTGCTCCTGAAGGAAAAAGCGTCAGTCCCATGCGAAAGGTCAAAGGGGTATGACTCCGCCGCGCAATCAGCAACACAGCCAGCGCAATGCCGCCACCGATGTTCGGCCAAGGACGATACCTGTTGCGGGAATGTTCAGAAGCTTTCCGAACAGCCCCGATAACCCAAAAAGAAATACGGCAAGATGAAGTTGAATCATTTTCTTAATTACCACGCAAGTCAAGAGTCATCGGTACGCTGGGGCGGCTCCGCTGCCCCGCTTTTCTTAGGCATGGTTACAGTTGTCCGGTATCAGCCGCTTGCCCAAACTTGCGACAGGATCCTGCATGTACCCCATACTTTCATAAAAACGGATGACATTCAGATTGTTTGAGCGAATCTGCAAATTTATCTTTGGACATCCGGCAGCTTTAAGCAAAGTCTCTGCACGCCTCATGATCTTTTTGCCAAAGCCGCGTCTCTGTAAATCCGGCCTGACGGCCAAATAATTAATCCAACCACGATGGCCTTCATACCCTGCCATGCATGTTGCAATCACATCACCATCGATTTCAGCAACTAAAAACCATTCAGGATTGACCCGCAACTTACGATCAATATCCTGGACGGGGTTGTTTTGTGAGACGATGAGCCCGCATAGATGCCAGAGTTTCAGAACGTTTTTTTGATCCGACAATTGAAATGGCCGTATTTTCACCTGCGGTTCCTCACTACGTTTATATGAAAATGATTTGTTTTTCACCCTTCGCCATGCAAGCACCGGACATGGCCGTTTGCATGCAATTAGAGTTTGTCTTCCCTGTCATGAATTTCGAGGACGCGACAGCACAATCCCGATAGCGGCGGCAACGGACATTCCTGCCTGCAAACAGACGGTGGAGTTTAATCCCAGCATCGGAAAAAGTATAATTCCACAGATCAGGGCGCCAATTCCGCCGCCGGCGACATCGGCTGCATAAAGCGGCCGCGAATGACCGGATTCGTGGGCATACCGGGTGAATATGACCGACACCCCGAATCCTGTGAAAATGAGAAGCCCTGACATCAGGATGAGACTTGCCGCACTGCTCAAGCTCTGAACTCCAATGAACCCCAAGCTTGCCGCCGCCGGCAGAACCATAAGCAGAGCATCCGCTGATCTGGAAAAGGATCGGCCTTCGAAACGTTTCATCAGTTTCAGCGTGGCCGCAGCTCCCGCGCTCAAGCCAATCATAAACGCCATGAACAAAATTCCCATATTTTGATAAAGCGCCCCGCTCTGCGTCTGGTAATGGAGCATCATGGCGCTTTGCAGCACCATTCCGCCAAAACCGGCAAAACCCGCGGCCGCATAAGCCATATAATTTACGCTTGAAGTCAGCCGTTTCATCGCGATAACGCAAATAAGATAGAGACAAAGCATTATGATCCATCCATACCGGGACGCCGCCACAATCCATTGCGAGACGTTTTGGTGGACCAGGCCCGGAACCAGCCTTGAAAGCCATATCCAGGTTGACAGCGAATAGCAGACGGGCCTGTCGTCCGTGTTCGGCAAAACATCCTGGCCGGCAAGAATGCGGCTGATCTCTGCTATCCGGTCGGCGGACAGGATATATTCCAGATAAGGCGGCGTCACCAGTCGCGTTTTCATATCCCTGTCCCGGTATCGCGCGATCAAGATATCAGGATCGGTCAAAAGGGCGGACTGGGATGCCAGAACCACGTTGACGGTTCCCGGAAGGACCAGAACGTACCGGAAAACGGAGGCAAGACCGGCAACGACCGATGCATTCCGATATGCAAGCGCCTGTGACCAGAAATTTTCCGATGAATTCAGCCGAAAGCCCAGAATCCCTCCGGGCGCCAGTCGGGCTTCGCACAGCTTAAAAAACGTGCGGGTAAAAAATCGGTTGGCCAGGGCTGTCGATGGCTCGGCACAGCCGGATATGATCAAATCAAAGGTGTTATCCGACTTCAGATACTGCCTCGGGTCCTGAATGTGGATGATTGTTTTAACCTGAGGGTCTGATTCCGGTAAATCCGCTGTCATGTATTCGACAGACAACCGGATCAGCACCGGATCGATTTCAATCTGGGTGATTTGATCCGGCCGATGTCTGGCTGCCTCCACGGCAAGCCCTTCGGCTGATCCTTCCATGACCAGCACCCGACGGGGGTCCGGATGCTGAAGGCCGGCGAGATGAACCAGTTCCTCGGCGCTGACGGACTGGCTGTCGGCAATAATAACATCGTTTTGATACAGCACTGTCTGGCCCTTGCTTCGGGTCACCGTAAGCCGGCCATATTCGGAATCCAGGCTTTCCATCAGCTCGGGGTGATTCCACCGGGTCATGGCCTGGTCCATTTTATCGGAACCAGCCATCAGCGCCATCAGGGTAATGCCCGCAAAAAACCATTTCAAAGCAGGCCTGACAGGATGATGCCATCTATCCTTAATTCGATCCGCAACAAGGACTGCAGCCGCCATCGTGATGGCTGCGCAGACCAGGGCCTGGGCCATGTTCTGAACACCAAGGTGCAGCATCAAGGCGGATAACAGGCCCCCGAATACGCTCCCTGCGCATTCCACGGCATAGGCACGGGCCAGGGTGCGGCCATGCCGGATCCCCTGATCCGCAGCCCTCTGGAATGCTGCGCCCAGAAAAAGGCTTAGCGGCAATAGGGACGCAACAACGGCCGGGATGAAAAAGGACAGGGGAAGATAAGTCCCGGGAGGAAGGCCGGCCAGGTTCCGCAGAGACCGAATAAAAAACATGCCTGCCAAAACCCATAGACCTGCCAGAAACAGCGCCACAGTCAGCTTCAGGCTACGTCCTGAGGCTGCCAGGAAAACGCCTGCTGCGTTTAAGAGCATCCAGGCGCCCAGCGCCAGAATACAGATGAGCTCCACCCCGTAACCGGCAACCATCCATTCACGGAAAAGAATTACCTGGCCCAGAACCGATGCACTTCCTATTCCAAATAAAACCGGATCCAACACTGACACCTCTGAATGATCGCTGCCGGATAAAAACATGTCATAAATTCCGTAAAGATTCATGAATCGCTTCAGAGAGTTTCACCGCCGGCAAAGAAAAGGATACGGGCAGGGCCCGGAAAATCACGGCTCACCGAATATAATGGCCTGGAAAGTGTAAATCTCCGCGCCCTGCTTCCAGCAATCCGACAAGAAACCGGCTTTCCGGCACAAATTGTCCAGCGTTTCATACAGGGTCCAGCCTTGTTCCGGCGCCACCTGAGGAAGAAAAACCGCGGAACGGCCGGAGCGTTTCAGAAGAATTCCGTCCCGCCCGATCTGAATCCTGTCCAATGCGCTCAGTTGATAAGGCGTCAATACCGAGATTTCTATCTTTACATCCTTTAGCTCTGTGGCGGCAAGCCGGGGAAATCGGGGATCATGGAAGGCTGCGGACAGGGCTATTTTGCCTACAGTCTGGTACAAGGGCATATCGGGCGTCATATTACCGATACACCCGCGCAGTTCGCCATGTTTTTTCAGCGTGACAAAAGCCCCCAGTTTTTCCAGAAATGCCGGATCATCCGGCCCGAAAGCCGGCGTGGTTCCATTTTCAAAAAACTGCCGGATGGAGTTTCTGGCAAAGGCAAGAAGCGCCAGTTTCTGTTCATCGGTCAGAGTCTGCGGCATAGACTCCTTGATCGGGCTTCTGGTTTGAAAGGGTTCGCCGCAAGGCCGGGACGCGCGGCAAAAAGACACGGCAGCGTAACCGACCACACGGGAACGATCGCCATAAGGGGTATCCCCGGAATTGGCATAACGGATGACCCGGCCGCAGTCCGCACCCAGGGAACGGGCAGCGGCCATTGCGGTCAGGATCGGCCCGAGCCCGCAGGATGCTGTCGCCAGATTCCGTATAGCCCGTAGCTCCTGGCGACGTACTTCGGCAAGAAGCGCACCAGGATCAAGCCGGCCCATGGCATGCAGGATATTGCGGTCTACTTCGGTTGCATCCCTGTAATCCGGATAATGCGAGAAATCCGAACTGGCGATGATGAGAGCGTTCTTTCCCTTGATTGCTTCGGCAAGAACGCCTCCGAACCTTTGACACATATCGATATTCGGCTCGCCGATAATTATTGGAATAATTTTTGCTTTTGGAAACACTTTTTGAATGAATGGCAGGACCACTTCGATCGAATGCTCCCGGCGATGAACCAGGCGGTCGGCAGTCACTGGCCGGCCGGATGAAAGCAGTTTTTTAGCGAGCTCTTCATCGATCTGAATCCGGCCTAGCGGCGTCTCGAATTCACCGGTATCAATGACGGATACGCCCTGAAAAGCCGGGACCGTGTGATTCGTCCCCAGGACAATGATCCTGTCAAAGGAAAAACGTGAAGCCAGTTTGAACGCGTCCGCGCAGATCTGGCCGGAATACACGTACCCGGCGTGGGGAACGATCAGGGCCAAAGGCTGTTCAAAATCGACAGACGCGGCCCCGGCCATCATGGCGTCAATATCCGCGGAAAGCCTGCCGGGATCATCCGGATAGAATTTACCCGCAACAACTGCTGGACGGGTAAAAGAACTCGGGTCGGTACCATACACAGGCGGCACCCCGCAGGCAGCCAACAACAGAACAAAAAACCATCGAAGCCACGTCGGCATGGTGCACCTCTTCTCCAGGTTTCAGGACCAGATACCGGCAATGCCCCTCCCGCAGAAAGGGCATTTGCCGTTCATGACCCGGTTGGACAGAACAAAAAACCCGGTTCGTTCCACAACCATTTTGCCGCATGACGGGCAATACGTATGGTTTCCCGGGTGTGACGGTACATTTCCCACGTATGGATAGTGAAGGCCTTTTGACCTTGCCAGTTCATAGGCTTTTTCCAGGGTTGAAAGCGGCGTTGGCGGCAGTTGCAGCATCTGGTAAGCCGGATGAAACCGGGTAAAATGCAGGGGGACATCCGGGCCGATTTCACCGGCCACCCACTCGATCAGACGAGTCATCATGGGCAGAGAATCGTTTAATGTGGGAACAACCAGGTTGACGATTTCCAGATGAACCTTTTTTCTGGATATTGCTTTGATGCTGCGCAGCACCGGGTCCAGTTCCGCGCCGCATACATCGCGGTAAAAATCCGGGCTGAAGCCCTTCAGATCGATTTTGATCGCATCCAGCACCTCGCACATCTCATCCAGGGGCCTGGAATTCATGAATCCGCAGCTTACCAGCACGCTTTTCATCCGCTGTTTCCGACCCTGCCTGGCAATGTCCGTAAGATATTCGATAAACACCGTGGGTTCGTTGTAGGTGAATGCAATGACGGAGCATTTTCTCCGGCCGGCAGATGAAATGATCTCTTCCGGAGAATAAATGGATGTGCGGATATCTTCGGGTCTGGCCTGGGATATCTCCCAGTTCTGGCAGAAACGGCAGCTCAGCGGGCATCCGGATGTTCCCAGTGAAAACACGCTGATGCCTGGCATAAAATGATAAAACGGCTTTTTTTCAATGGGATCGACATGAATGGCCGCGGGACGGCCATAGACCAGGCTTTTCAGCACACCGTTCTGGTTGATCCTCGACCTGCAGAGGCCCCGCTCCCCGTTATTAAGCATGCACCCCTGGGCGCACAACAGGCACTTTACAATCGGTTGCTTCTGATGGTATTTTTTATTGGATATATCCGCATCTGGGGCGTGGCATGCAAGACAATCGGCCCTTTCGCCCACCGATCCGACCCAGTACCGGGCATCAGGCGGGTCGTCCGATCCGGCTGATGCCGGCCATGCACCAGAAAGCAGATGGCAGCCGCCTGCCATCATAGCGACTTTGGCGCCCATTGCAAGAAACTGGCGCCGGGACAACTGTTCATTCCCGGCTGAAATGAATGGTAACCGTCGGTACGTCATCAGCCACCCGCATCATCTTTTGGGGACAATTTCGATCCAGTAATTGTCCGGATCATTTATAAAGTATATTCCCATGGCTTTGTTTTCATAACAGATGCAGCCCATTTTTTCATGCAGTGCATGTGCGGCCGCAAAATCGTCAACAATAAAAGCCAGATGGAATTCGTTATCACCGAGATTGTAAGCTTCCTGCCGGTCTCTGAGCCAGGTTAATTCGAGCTGGTGCGGCATCTGACCATCACCGAGAAAAACAAGGACAAAACTTCCATCCGCAGCTTCCCGCCTTCTGACTTCAGTCAGTTGCAGCGCCTTTTTGTAGAAATCAAGACTTTTTTCCAGATTCAATACATTAAAATTATTGTGTGCAAAAGTAAATTTCATAAACTGTTTTCCTTCCCGGAATTTCCGGCTGCTACGGTGACTTCCTGATCATGTCTTCTCGCTCTTTCTTATACTGATCATACGTCCTGCCATTAATTGCATCCAAACAATTCTGAACCTGGTCCTGGCTGCGGCTATGGTAACAATCCTGACGTTGTTTTTCCTGAAATCCTTCGTACCATGCCCGATAAGTGCAGCCTTGGATTAAAAGAGCAGAGCAAATAATCAGCAATCGGAGGCCTCGATTCATAAACATTTAATTACCACTTTGGATGGACGATGCAGCAATCGCGTACTTGAATCTATTTATATATGGAAACGAATCTGTCCGAGCATATCGTTTTTCCGTCCATGTTCAACAACCTTCAATTTCTGTAAGCGAACAACAAATCATCCGCATCATAATCCGAGAATGACATGATTCAGACAAACTATCAATATCATGTTTAACATCAAGCATAAAGTGTCTGGTTCTTACGGCCGTGCGTGATTGCACATTTTCTTTCAATTTCCAGATTGCACTGCCTGCTGATCACTTGCGTAAATTCTTACCAAAATATTACAATAATGCACGTGACATGGCATGATTATATGGATATAAAGAGTTCAATTCGTCTTTGGGAATCGCACCAATGACTTTATTTGCGGACAGGAATCAGAACTTCGCATGATTTTATGATTTGCATCATCATGATCAATCGAGGGCAGGACGATAAAATGAAAATACCCATCTTTCAGGTTGATGCCTTTGCTTCCGGGGTTTTTTCCGGAAATCCGGCAGCGGTTTGCATGCTGAATACGTGGATTGACGACAGGATGCTTCAATCCATTGCCGCAGAGAACAATTTGTCGGAGACAGCCTTCCTTGTCCGAAATGATGATGGCTTCGACATCCGATGGTTTACCCCGGCCACGGAAGTTGCGCTATGCGGACACGCGACACTGGCCAGTGCTTATATTCTGTTTACGTGTCAGAAATGGCCAGAGGAAAGCATCCGTTTCAAAACGCGTAAAAGCGGACAACTCGTCGTTACCAAACATGACGATCTTCTTGAACTGGACTTTCCATCTAGACCTGCCTCAGTCAGAACTCCCCCGGCCGGACTCCGGGAAGCTCTTGGAATCACGCCAAAAGAAGTATTGGGTTCTGCGGAAGATCTGCTTGTGGTGTTGGACAGTCAGAAAGACGTTCAGGAAGTGAAACCCGATTTTGGCGCGCTCGAACGGGTTTCGTGTCGCGGCACCATCATTACAGCCATAGGAGATCAAAGCGACTTTGTATCCCGTTTTTTCGCTCCCAGAGTGGGCATCCCAGAGGACCCGGTAACGGGCTCGGCGCATTGCGTTCTGATTCCCTATTGGGCGGGCGTGCTTGGCAAGAACGATCTCCATGCGTTTCAGATCTCGAAACGAGGCGGTGAATTGTTCTGTACCCATGCCGGGGACCGTGTAAAAATGTCAGGCAAAGCGGTTTTATACATGGAAGGCACGATAACGATTTAAAACGTCTTCATTAAAAATCAAGGAAAACCATGCCATCAGAAAAATCACCTACCGTTGTTATCAGCGGTACGGGCCTTTGGACCCCGGAGCACACCATCACAAACGAAGAGCTTGTGGCATCATACAATGCCTGGACCGACAAGTACAATATGGAACATTCGGCAGCCATTCAGGCCGGTGAACTGGAGGCCAAGCAAAAATCTTCGGTTGAATTTATTCTCAAGGCCTCCGGTATCAAGCAGCGTTATGTATACGTCAAAGATGGCATTCTGGACATTGAACGGATGCGTCCCGCCATACCCGAACGCCCGGAAGATTCGCTTTCCAACCAGGCGGAAATCGCTCTTCATGCAGCCCGGGACGCCATGAAGTCCGCCAATAAAACCGCCGCCGACATTGACGCGGTTGTCGTTTCCTGCGCTTACACCCAGCGCGCCTACCCCGCCATTGCCATCGAGGTGCAAACCGAACTGGGAATCAGGGGTTTTGGCTTTGACATGCTGGTGGCCTGCTCGGCAGCCACATTTGGCCTGCATCGGGGTTATGAGATGGTGGCCGCCGGCACCGCGCGCTGCGTCCTGCTGATCAATCCGGAGCTGATAACCTCCCAGGTTGACTATTGCAATCGCGACAGCCATTTTATCTTTGGCGATGTTGCAACCGCCGTCATTGTGGAGCGGGCCGACACCTGCACGTCGCTTCACAGCTACGATATTCTCAGCACTAAAGCGATGACACAGTTTTCCAGCAACGTCAGGTCCAATTTCGGGATTCTCAGCCGTGCCAGCGATGTAGACCCCTTCAGTGCGGACAAGCTTTTCCATCAAAACGGCCGCAAAGTTTACAAGGAAGTCTGCCCCATGGCCGAACAACACCTCCGGAGTCACCTGGAGAGCCTGGGATTAACCGTCCCGGAAATCAGGCGTTTCTGGTTGCACCAGGCCAACATCAACATGAATGCCCTGATCTCAAACAGGCTTTTTGAAAAGGAAGCCGGCATGGACTTGGCGCCCATCGTGCTGGATCAATATGCCAACACGGCATCCGCAGGTTCGATCATCGCATTTCATCTGTACAACCACGACCTTGCCGGCGGCGATATTGGCGTAATCTGCTCTTTCGGAGCCGGATACTCAATCGGCAGCCTGATCGTGCGCAAGAGATAATGGAGAACTCCTTGCTGAATCCGAACCCGGAATATATCCGTGAATTGATTGAAATCGTCAACACCAGCCCTTTTCCGGATCACATGTCGATGCGGCTGACGGCAATCGCACTGGACCAGGCTGTCATCGAACTGAGAACAGGCCGTTGCCATCTTCAGCCTTACGGCATTGTACACGGGGGCGTGCTGGCAACCCTTGTCGACACCGCAACGTTCTGGTCGGTTTACATGAGGCTTCCGGAGGGCGCAGGCCTGGTGAACATCGATCTGAAACTGAATTACCTGAAACCTGTCGAAAACGGGATCTTGATCGCAGAGGGCCGTGCGATCCGAACGGGAAATTCAATCAGCTATGCTGAAACAAATGTATTGAATGAATATCGGGAACTGGTCGCCCATGGCACATCAACCTTGATGACACTTCCCGGGAAAGGGCTGCAATTAAATTCCCGCAAATTTCTGGATGAATAGGATATAAAACCGGCAATAACGGCTGATCCCGATTATATGAAGCAGAACGGGTCCTTTTGCTCGAAAATATCAAGACCATGGCTGTATGCGCACGCAAGACAGCCCCCGCATACCGGTTGCAGTGAGCACTGCCTGCATTCGGCGCATCCGGATCGATACCGGCGCGCTATGTCTGAATCATATATTTCTTCAATGCATTGCGTCAGCACGCTGCCGACGGGTGATGGAAATTTCCTGCAGGCGTGAACCTCTCCGTCCGGAAGGACGGACATAAAATTGAAGGCTGCGCCGCACCCGAAACCGGTACATCCCCCGAAGGGCTCAATACCTTTACGGTGCATATGGACATTGAAGAGGTTGTCTTTCAACCCCAGAACCGGGTTCTCTTTAGAGGCCGCAAGGTAATCTTCAAGAAAAATGATATAGTCTTCCCTTGCCGGAAGCTCCATAGACGCTCCTTCACCCACCCTTGCCAGACGATTGAAATAATAAACATCCGCCCTGCCCCGCAGCCTTTCACCCAGGGTAAGAACCTGTCCGATGTTGTCACGTGTCAGGGTGAGCATCACCATTGAATAGATCCCAAGATCACCGAGCAGATCCAGAAAATCCATGACCCTTTCAAAATGACCGCTTCCCCGGATATAATCATTGTATTCAGGCAAACCCTCCAGACTCACCTGAAAAAAACTGGGCGTCTGAATGGAGACGAGTTCCTCAAGCTGCTTTCGCGGCGCGGGATTTCCGAGAATGGCCAATGTAAAACCAAGATTTGCGGCAGCCTGGTATATGGCGGAAAAATCGGGATGGAGCAGCGGGTTTCCACCGGTAAAAGAGACCTGTCCCTTTACATGCCTTGCGTGGCAGAAACCGTCGAGATCATCAGAACTCTTTTAGCCTCATCCAGCGTGAGCACGGAACGGTCGCTGCGGTCGTAACAATGCCTGCAATGCAGATCGCAAGCCTGCGTAACGTGCCATTGCAGTGTAAACGCAGGTGATGTCTGATACTGTCCGCAAGCTACCGCAGAAGATTCAATGATGGGGAAATCCCGTCCGAATCCCGGACACGGGAGCAAAGAGGATGCCCTTTTCAACAGCGTGTTCCATGGCCGCATCCACGGCAGATACCGGGATAGCGCCGATCCGCGCCACGTCCTTGCGATCGATTTTCTCGGAGATCATTTTAATCACCAGAAGATCCTCTGCAGAGGCAGCCATAGCAAGGACCTGGCCATCTTCGGGATGCTTCCATACCATAACAAATTCGTTTCCCGGCTGCGGAGCATCCAGTCCAATGAGCTCAAATACGCTGTCAGATTTTCCAGCCAAGTTCCAACAGATGCAGGGAAGGGTTAAGGATCATCTCATCCAAATGATCCGGAATGGAGATATCCAGTTCTTTGATTTTCAGGATGCAATTCTCCAGACGGGCAAGCTCTGGAGGGAATCCGGAGAGATTGTGTTCGATGTCAGTTCGATTCATAAGCATATTATGACAGGCAAAGAATGGCGGTAATTCGTTATTGTCGATGTACGTGTAATAATGTGTCAAAAGAAATAGAACACCGATGCTCAATAACTTGATTGAAATCGGATCTTCATTGATTTATCGGATAGTGCCACCTGCACTATTTTTATGGCTTTTTCGTGCCGCCTCAGCCACTGCCTGGCTGAGGAGTCGGGGTAGGCTGGGTGCCACCTGCACCCTTCATTGATCCGCCTCAGCCGCTGCAGCCGCTCTGGGTGCTACCTGCACCCGGTTTGGAACCGGATCAGCCACTCGTGGACTGCTTACCGCATCCCGTCATAAGTGCCGCACCTGAAACAAGGCTGGAAATACAGAGCCCTGCAAGGAGCTGTTTCAAGTGATCCTTGTCCATGGTGTCCTCCATAAAAGTCAGGCCATCCTTTGCCTGCTTTTTACTGTAGTGAATCTCAGGAAGCAGGTCAAGGAAATATCATTCAAAAATGGAATCGAACTTGCGGATTTATCGGTAAAGTGCATGATCGATAACATCGATCTGCCCGGTTTACCTCTAAAGAGATCAGATGTCTTGAAGCACTTTCTTCAGATAGATCACCGCGGGCTTGGTGTTCAGATAACCCAGGACCTGATAGGCGCGGCGGTCGTCAATCAGGCGCCGAACCCGGCTTTGCGGATCCATGAAATTACCAAAAACCAGGGCCTGGGTGGGGCAAGTCTGCACGCAGGCCGGAATGACTTCTCCGTCACGGATCAGGCGCTTTTCGTTTTTGGCGGCATCATGGCCGTCCTTGATCCGCTGGATGCAGAAAGAGCATTTTTCCATGACCCCCTTGCTACGGACCGTCACGTCCGGATTGAGCAGCATGGGAAGCGGCTCCGGCCATTCCGATTCGAGCCAGTTGAACCGCCGGACCTTATAAGGACAATTCTGGCCGCAGAATCGCGTTCCGATACAGCGGTTGTAAATCTGATTGTTGAGGCCTTCCTTGTTGTGATGGGGCGCATAAACCGGACAGACAGCCTCGCAGGGCGCATTGTCGCAGTGCTGGCACATCATGGGCAGAAAGATGATTTTCCGTTCGTCTTGCGGGTGCAGATAGCGCTCGATCCGCAGCCAAGCCATTTCGCGGCCGGCAAGAACCTGCTTTTCCCCCACCATGCCGATGTTATTTTCCGCATAGCAGGCAACGGTGCAGGCCCCGCAACCAATGCAGCGATCCAGGTCCACAACCATTCCCCACCGGTAATCCACGTGCGAATGCGCGGGGTAAATATCCCGCCCTGCATCATATCCTTCCGGCAGAGGCAAGGTTAACGGGAATTCCCACATCGAAAGCCCTTCCGCGGGATGTTCCGGAGGATGCTGAAGTGTTTTGATATTTGTTGCAAGGGCAATCTTTCTGCCATGTTGAGTCCGGCTGCCGTCCAGATGCGCCAGTTCCTGCTTCTGCCCGGCAATTCCGGCTGCAGAAACGCGAACCATATAAGAAGGGCCGCCGCTTACAGTATCCACGCCCGCATCAAGCAGCGCCAATGGATTCTGGCCCAAATTCCGGGCATAGCGGCCATAAGCGGTATGCCCCTGCCCGATGGCCATGGCAAATACCTTGGGATGAATGCCGGGACACTCAAATACCGGGGTTTTCAAAGTGCCGGAATTCGTCCGAAGTTCTATCAAATCCCCCTGTTTCCAGCCCCCGGCGGCCATGGTTTCGGGATGGACCTGAACAACGGACTGCCAGGACACTAGTGTCAGCGGATCTGGCGCTTCGCAAAGCCAGGATTTATTTGCGCCCCGCCCGTCAAAAAAACGGAGGGACGGGATACCGACAAAATAAGTTTCGCTTTTTGGCACGACTGCAGCCGGCCAGATGTGACGCGTCAACAACTCAATCGGCAGTGAATCGGAAGATAGCTCTGGAAATGATACAGACGGCGGTGTATTGAAAATGCCGCCAGCCTGCAAGGCGGCAACCCATTCCGGGTAGCCTCCGATGTTTTGTCGCTGATTCAGGCGACCTGCAAGATATGTTTTGTAATCCAGTACCGGCATCTTTTTGGCAAATGCGCAGCGCAGCAGAACATCCCCGATCGCAGGTGCTGAACTCAACTTGCCCATCGCCGGCTGCAGAAAGCCGGTGACGGCAGTTTTTGCCTCATAGGCATCCCAGGTTTCAAGCGGCAGCTGAATGGGGAATATCATGTCCGAAAGCATGGCGGTTTCATCCATGAAATTGGTGAAACAAACGGTAAACAAATTCTTTTCGGAGATGATTTCTCCTGTGCGGCTGGATGGGGGCAAGGAAAAGACAGGATTGGTATTATGAATCAGGAGCAATCCGGTTGGCGCTTTTTCAAGGACATCCAGAAAGTTTTGGACCTCGGCGCGTCTTGACGCACGCTCGATGCAATGACGGTTTCCAAAATCATGAAGCTTGAGTTGCGGGTCCAGAATCAGATTCAATAATAGAACAACAAAATCGGTTTGAAAAGAGCGCGCAGCATCGGTTCCAATACCCGCGCCCAGAACAAGCGGTGCTTTTGCTTCAATAAGACGGGTCGTCAGCATTTGAAAATCAGCTTCAGATATATCCGAGATGCGAGCGACATCCGCTGGCGTAAAAGGCTGGCAAACACCGGCCATTCGGTCCAGTAGCGGAACCGGCAATCCGCAGCCACGGCCGCGAACCAGCAGTTCCCGAATCAGTCCGCAAACAACGGCTGCTTCGCCGCCGGGACGGCAGGATATCCAGCGATCGGCATTGGCGGCTGTAAGGGACTGGAAGGGACTGATCTGGATGAATATCCCTTTTTGACCATCATGAAGGCCGTGCATGGCTTTGAATTTTCGCGCGTATTCGACCGGCGATACCCAGGTTTCCATGAAATCCGCGCCAAATCCGATCAGCAGGTCGGCCTCTTCCATTTGAAACGAGGGCACGGCGGCGACGCCGAAAACAGCCTCATGGGCGGCCTTGAGGGATTCATATGCATATGGTTCAAAGACAACCAGTGCTTCTTCTCCGGCACCCCACTGTCGGAGCACATCCTGAAACAAGGACAAAAGGCTGTCCCCGGCAATTTCACTGAGTATCCGAAGATGATTTGGCCGAAGCCTGCCGGCCTCCGCAGCTTTCTGCGCAAGCAGCGCCTCGGCGTCAATAAAGCTGATGGATCGCCAGCCACCGCTTTCCTTGATCAATGGTGTTTTGAGCCGGTCAGGGTCGTAAATGCCCTGCAGGGCCGCCTGGCCACGCATGCAGAGCGCACCCCGGTTGATCGGATGACGGGGATTGCCTTCCAGTTTGATGACGCGGCCTTCCCGGTTCTTGGCCAGCACGCCGCATCCAGCCGGGCATTCCCGGCAGGTAGAGGCATACCAGGTGGCCCTTCCCGGAACCATGTCGTCCGGTGCCTGAACCAGGCTGTACAGGGTTTTCTCCGGTTCCGCCGAGCAGCCGGCGGCAACCGCGATGCTGCCTATACCCGCAATCTTAAGAAAGGTTCTTCGATTCATGATGTTTCCATGACCTGCAATCGATATATTTAAACGATAACCCCGATATTCCTATTCAACCCGATTGTTTTTGTCAATAAAATTGACTGGCTGAAGAGTCGTATTTTCTTCAACAAGAAGCGGTTACAGAACACACCGGAATTTTTTCAGATAATCTACGGGGTGATAGGAGAGCTTGGCCTTTCGAAGGCCCGCGTCATCCAGATCCTGCTCGCGGTTTACCAGAAAATCCGGATTGCCGAAGCGCTCTAGAAACATCTGGTTGATGGCCTGGTAAACGCCTTTATAGTCTGGATTGCCTTTTTCAAAATGAATGATCAGGTCATTGGCGCCGAGAATTTCGGCAACAGTATAGGCTACGATAGCGTCACCGACCATCAGCGCGCCGCCGGTGATTCCCTTTAAGCTGCTCCAGTTTTTCAGGACTTTTTCAATCACCCGGTTTTCCGCGGACAGCATGTCGCTGGCCTCGCAGTCCCGCCAGGTGCACCAGTCGGTCTGAAGGGCCAGGGCTTTTTGCGTCATTTCAGGACCCAGCGGTTCATACCGGTAAATATACGTTGCCAGAAACTGGTTGAGCAGATTTTTTTTCTTGTGGTACCGGTTGCCCTTGAGACTGATCAGATCTGCAGCCGCATACAGATAATCCCAGTGCCCGCGTAACGGCTCCGAAACAACCCGGCCCTCCCCTGCCCTTTGCTTCCACAATTCGGCCAGCTTTTCCGGAACGCGCGTAAACACAGTTTTGACTGGAAAATTTCTGTACAGAAGATCCGGCCAGTCGGCTCCATTCCAGTCGCCGACCGGCGCCCAGTAAACGGGCTCCGGAAAAGTCTGCTGAATCCAGACCAGATCGTTTTCCCAGGCCCACATCAGCCCGTATTCATCGGCCCATGCCCACAGATTGACGAAGCTGTAATCGGAAGTGGGCTGTGGGCAGCGGGCCAGCATTTCGGCATAGGCAACCTGCTGGTTAATGCGTATGGGTTCAAATGCAAGGGACATGGGAATTCTCCTGTTTGAGACGGTTTTCGCCAAATCGCATCGAAACGATAACGGCGGTTAAACAAAGGATTAGTGCGCCGGAAAAAGCAGCCACAGACCAGTTCCACAGCCATAAAGAGACCTGTCTGCACTTTATGCCAGCCATGAACAGCCGATATACGGGCCTGCCTCCTGAAGTACCACGCCGCCGATAAAAACCGAACCATGTGTCGGCGACAGGAGCCCTGCCATCATCTTGATGGTGGTGGTCTTTCCCGCGCCGTTTGGCCCGATGAATCCGAACACCTCGCCGGGCTGCACCTGAAGGTTGACATCGCAGACCGCAAAGGTGTTGCCATAAGTTTTGGACAGATGAACGAGCCGGATCATTGCTGCTCCAGGATGGAAATGCCGATGTTTCCGATGGCGCTGAGGATATGAACTGATTCTCGGGTCAGGAGCCTTTTGGCCTTGGCCAAGACTGATATGGGTGACGTCCGCAGGAATCTGGTTCATCAGCGCGTCCACCGTGATCCATTTCCCCAGAAAAACCGAATTCCAGGCATGATAATAAAACCGGCCCCGAAGATGCACCAGCCCGACCTCGATTTGCGATGGTACCCCCGCGGCCCTTGCAAAGGCCGCAAACAGGACAGCGTGTTCATTGCAATCCCCCATGCGGTTCTTAAGGGTCTCCAGGGCATTGGACACCGAAAGAACGGGACGTTTTTCGATATTCTGAAAAATCCATCCGGTGATTTTCTGAATCCGGACAATTTGCGTATCGTTTTCGGAGATGATTTACCCTTTCTGCGGCATCCCACAGGGCTGCGGAAAGATAGACCGGGGCCTGCAGTGAAAGGGTGAAGGGCCGGACATTGGCGTCTATTACAAAAGTGGACCCCTGAACCTTGCCGCTGACGGTAAAATGAAACAGCCCGGATATTATTTCAGTCTGAAACGAGGACAGGGAAAAATCCGGGTTCAGAACCCCTTTTGTCTTAAGATGAATGTCCTGAAACATTCCCATGGTGTTCAGCCGCATCACCGTTGTTTCAGAAAGTGCAATTCCTTCTGCAGACGGCGCGATTTTCCGGTGAGGCATCCCGATTTTCACGGATTTCTGGTAGATACCCATCCAGGTTTCGGGCATTGCCGTGAACCAGTCCAACGAACGGCCAGAAGCGCCGTAAAGATCATGGCGCTTACAATCGTTGCCATGGCCGGTAAGGATATGTTTTTAGGTCATATTTCATTCCACTCACATTTTTACACACCCCGCCTTCGGATATCGACAGAAATGTAATCCGCTTTCCCCGTTCGTATTTTTCCAGACTCCCAGTCACGTCCTTCTTGAAGTGATGATACAAGGAGTGGTATAGGAGAAATAGCGTCTTGTACGCATAATCCGTATGGCCTGCATGAGTCAACAGAATATTTCGCATCCGGGGTAATGAACATGATTGCAGTACTAGGTTCTGGAATAGACAGTATGATCGTGACGCGGGCCGTTCAAGCGAAAATACCCGACATGGATGTGTTGTGTTTCTGCGACAACCTGCACATCTTTCCCGCAACCGCCTTTAATCCAAACGAAATGATTGAAAACGCCGTTCAAAACACGGCATTTCTAACCGGACTCGGGGCAAAACTGGTCCTGATTGCCTCTCATAAGCTTTCCTGCATTGCCGGAGGCGCTATTTCGGCGGCAGGCGCCGGTGTTCCGGTGCTGGACATCATCACCCCGACGGTAAACAAGGCAATCTCGGAATCACGTCACAAGCGCATCGGCATTATCGGAAGCCGTGCGGTTATCGAAAGCAGCTCTATCCGGAGAAAATCCGTGAGCAATGCCCTGAAGCCGGCATACATGCCGCGTCCACACCGCTGCTGATGCCGCTTATTGAAGAAGGGTGGCTGAAAAAACCGGTAACCATCATGATCGTAAAAAAATACCTCTTCCCCTTAAAGACCCGCCAGATAGACACGCTCATATCGCCAGCACCCCCTATGCGCTCCTTAGGCCCGTAATTCAGCGAAAAATCGGCAAACAGGTTCAGGTGATCGACGGGGCCGATGCGCTGGCGGAAACAGCCTGCGGTTTATCTGGATGCACATCCGGCCGTTGCTGCGCAAATACAGCAAACCGGCAGACTTCGGGTGATGCTGTCAGTGCCATCAGGTATTCTTGAAAAACAGGCCCATGGACATCCTGAACACACGGGTTATCGAAACCACAGGGCATCCATCAGACCGGCCAAAACCCCTCAGACAATACTTTCCGTACTTTGAAATCATTCTCCTACTTTGACGTCTCAGAGGCCTTTCGAAATTTATCAAGCTGTTTTTCAAGATAACCCCGATCTCCGGTCCCGGATAGCAGCGCTTTTTCTGCGATATAAATGGCCTCTTCGAACTGGCCGTTTCGATACAGACATTCCGCAAACGTATCCAGAATCTGGGAAGAAGGCTTTAAATCCGCCGCCCTTGCAGCAAGAAGTACGGCGCGCCGGGGATTTTGAAATGATTCGTCTTTACTGGTGGCCAGAATCCAGGCCAAATTGTTCAGGGCTGAAAAATTGTCCGGCTGGAGTAAAATCGCCTTTTCATAGGCTATTTTGGCCGACTCGAATTTTTCTCGAAGCACGTAGGTATCTCCGAGTATGTTATACGAAACCGGATTGTTCGGGTTTTTTTCAATTTCCCGCTGCAAAACCTTTTCAAATAAATGGGCATTCAGTTTCTTGCCGGTATCGCCCCAGTTCAGCGTATATCCCAGCGCACCGCTCAGAAGGATTCCCGCAAGATAAATGGCGATGCCCCTTCGGATTTTGCGGTCGTGCCGGGTGATCCAGGAGCGATCTGCTTCACATTTTCGTAGAAAATAAATTCTTTCCAGAATGCTGTAATGGTGCCAGTTGGGTTTATTTGCCGGTTGACCGCTGGTCATTGCGATTTTCTGAAGCGTCGTGATCAGCGGAAGAGAGCTGTTGAAAAGGGTAAACACAAAGGCGTCTGCCTGACGCTCGAAATTCCGCATAAAATAGCCGAAAATGTACCGGAAATAAAATAAAAATGAAAGTATGGCGCCAAGACTGAAAAAAACCGACATGGCAGTCGTCTGTTGCCCCGGAATATTGTCCATCAGCGGGTAGAGTTGCGGAATGTAGAGGATGCCGAGCAGCATGACATCAAAGAGGGTATAGGAGACAAAAATGTATCCGGCAAAGAAAAAAAGATAAAACTGAAGGTGTTTTTTTTGTACATGGCCGATTTCATGCGCCACAACTGCATCGACTTCCTCGGGACTGAGAAATTCGAGCAGGGCCTCGGTGACGAGAAGATACCGGAATGGCTTGATCAGCCCCATGACCCCTGCCGTAATCATACGACCACCCAGAACCGGCCAGTACATGATATTAGAAAATGAAAACCCGGCGCGGCTGCTTAAATTCTCAATCCGCTGCCGGACAGGACCCGGCTCAAGGGGTCTGCACCGCCAGAATTTCTGAATCATGACCGGTCCAGTCAGTGCAACGGCAAAGAGAAAAACAAGAAAGAAAACGATCTGACCCGTTGACGTCGTCAGCAGTCGTTTAGGCAGATCAAAAGGAAGGGCCAGAAGAATATCGGATGTGCCGGAAATCAACAGCCAGGGTATCACAACAGGAATGCTGAAGGAAATCTGCGATGAAACATAGTCGCCAAGGGAAATTCCGCTCTGATAGAGTTTGTCATAAGGAAACCAGGCAAAGACCCAGAGAATAACCATATAAAGGAGAAACAGAGAGAGACAGATCAGGGCTTCAAGGGTTGGAAAGCTCGAACAAATGGAATCCTGGCCGTGAGCGTTGTCAGGTTCAGTCCATAAATGCTGCAGGCAAAAAATCCGACCGCCAGAATCGCGTGCCGTGTCATGGCGGAGCTGAACCGGTTATCCACATGGATAAAACTCTCCCGACCAATCCGCTTTTCAATTCTGCGAAACTGAAACCAGGTGAAGGCGGCAAAAACCACTATCAGAAACAGCGTCAGCAAGGCGACTTCCGTCTCCAGAAAATTGGGCTGATCCGGCGGGTAATACGTCGTGTAGATCAGAAGGGCAATGATCAAATAAATGAAGTTTCCAAACACGATCAGCCTTTCCGTCGGTCAGGGGGAGAAAAATAGCGTTGTTTTTCGCTGTAAATGCATCCGCAATACGGCTGGCGATAAAGGCCAAGTCGTTTGGATGTTTCGATACCGTATTTCCATCCGCTTCTAAAGTCCCGGTAATAAAAAGGAACGCCAACGGTTTTCCCAACAGATTCACCGATGTCCCGGATCATCTCATGGTTTTGAAATCTGCTGTACAAAAGTGAGGAGGAAAAAGAATCGAATTTTCCTTTTACAGCCACCCGGGCCGCGGCAGTAAGCCTGTCATGATAACAGACTTCGCATCGGCTGGATTCCCGGAAAACAGCGCGCTGCAGAAAGCCTTCCAGGTCGTAGCCCTCCTGAATAATGACCTTGAAATCGATTGATTCAGCATAGGCGGCCAGGGTTTCCTGACGTTTGAGGCATTCGGTATAGGGATGGATGTTGTGGCGGTAAAAAAACCCCATAACCTCAACGCCGTCTTTTCGCAGCGTTTCGATGGGATAAATAGCGCAGGGCGCGCAGCAGGCATGAAGCAGGAGCCTCACTGACGTTCTCCGAAAATCGCCGTGCCGATCCGAACCAGGGTGGCCCCTTCTTCGATAGCAGCTTCAAAATCTCCGGTCATTCCCATGGAAAGCGCACCCAGGCGGATGCCGCAAATGTCCAGTTTGTCAAGCGAATCCCGAAGCTCGCGAAGCCCCCTGAAATAGGGCCTAGCCCTTTCGGGTTCATCAAAAAAAGGCGGGATCACCATCAGCCCCTGGACCGAAAGATTGGTCAATGTGCTGACGCTTCGAAGCAAAGCCTCCACTGATTCCGTGTCAATTCCGGATTTAGATGCCTCTTTTCCGATATTTACCTGAATCAGAATTTTCTGAACTTTTCCGATTTTTCCTGATTGCCGATCCAGCTCCTTAGCCAGGCGAAGCGAGTCGACCGTATGAATGAGCTCAAAAAGCCTTACAGCGTATTTTGCCTTGTTGGTTTGAAGATGACCGATAAAATGCCATGAAACAGGGAACCGAGACAGATCCTCGCATTTTTTTCTTGCCTCCTGAATATAATTTTCCCCAAAAACAACAGCCCCTGCCTGAATCGCCATCCGAATTGTTTCGGCACTCATGGTTTTAGTGACGCTGACAAGGCGAACAGAGCCGGGGTCTCTGCCGCACCGGGCACAGGTTTCAGCGATTCGCTGCTGAACAGCCTTCAGATTCTGGTTGATATCAAGATTCAAATGAATTTCATCCTGCATTTTTCATGCGTAGCCCTTCCGGACCCCGGATTCCGGGCCTGAATTCGACGATCCCTTCCCGGACCAGGCACTCCAGAACTTCGCAAACCGGAAGCCCCACCACATTACTGTAGGATCCATAAATATGTTTGATCATGAAGGCGCCCAAGCCCTGCGCCGCATAGGCGCCGGCCTTGTCAAAGGGCTCGCTCGTGTGAACATACCACTCGATTTCATCCGGGGTCAGGACCTTGAAACGGACGTCGGTCGACACGACCTCAGCATAGCTGCGGTTTTCGGCAAGCCGGCACAAAGAGAATCCAGTCATGACCCGATGCACCCTGCCGCTCAATGTCGTCAACATACAGCGGGCTTCGGCTTTGGAAGCAGGTTTGCCGAGAATGGTATCGTCAACCACCACAATGGTGTCCGCACCGATCACCCAGCTTCGGGAATACTGCTCTGATACGACCCTGGCCTTGGCTTCAGCCAGGATTCGAACGAAAACTTCAGGATTTGCATCAAAGAGGGTGGACTCGTCAAAACTGCTTGGAATGACGGCAAATTCCACGCCGGCCTGTTTCAGCAGATACCGCCGGCGGGGAGATTCGGATGCCAGAATGAGAAATGGGAAATTAGCCTGGGTCATGGAGCTAATGATGCAGTCTTTCTTTACAATTCCAGTTTTTTTCTGAGATTGATAAAATTGCTTCGATCAAATCCGAGGGTTTTGAAAAAGGACAGTAAATCCGTCGAATCCCATCTCACCGTCGTGTAAATATCTTTAATGCCCTGGAACTTGCAATACTTAACGCCTTCTTCCGCCATTCGTTCGCCGATCCGCTGCCCCATGAACCGCGGATGGACCCCCAAAAGGGATATCCATGCGCTGCGTTTGATGCCAAAAAAACCTGAAAGAATTGAGATGATCAGATAACCCACTACCTTGCCTTCACGCTCCGCCACAAAACTGGCGTCTTCGGATCTCCTGGACTGATTCTCGATCATGCGCTTGAAATCATACTCAGTAGGAACACTGGTAATGGCTAAACTGATCCGGTTGATGTCATCGGCATCTTCCGGCCTTAATCGTCTGATGATACAATTTTCCACTGATGTCTCCTGTTAAAAAGAAATTGTCAATCAATCCGAACGATTTTAACATGATGGCCGACCCAGTCGGGCGGCAGATAAACCCTTCCGCTGTTGCCGCTGGACTTGACTACTTTTTCGAGCATTTCTTCGCCGAAAATTTCGAACTTCACCTTGCTTCTGGCGGATTCAGAAGGCGTTTCTCCATTGTGCGAGCTTGCATCATTCGGCATTGTCAAAACCTTTTGTAATTATTCAGGTGTTTAGACTGAAGGTTAATATTCCACTTTGCGTTCTCTGCGCCCTTGCGGTCAGATATCAGATCAGTCTGTCGATGATTTCAGAATGGTTACGTTTGCATTTCTCCTGCAGCATTTGAATCTGAGAAAGATAATTTTCACGCTTGGCCACGGACCGAATCTCCCGGATATTGTCTTTTACCACATGAACCGTTGCATTGACAGACCCCATGACCAGTTCCGATGCCACCCGCAGATGTGTAAACAAAGTCTTCGGAATAAATAATTGAAGCTGACGGATCCATTCGAAGGCTGAAAAAGATTTTTCAATCACCTTCAAACTGACATCCATCGCCTTGCTGAAGGCCATTTTCATTGCCTGAGGATCATTCTCCCTTCTGGATTTCCGAAATTGGAGGTAGGCTTCGGCATCCTCCGTAACCAAATTTTCAGCATCGCGTAACAGTCGCTCGATTTCCTTTTTGAGTACCGACAGCTTTTTATCAATGTCAGGGCGCTCCACGGCCCTGCTATTTTCAATAAGGGAGACCTTATAAATCATGGCAACTCCCAGACAAAAAGAATACGCGGCAGCCGCGCCTCCTGCCGGCACCAGTGCCGCAGTCTCAAACTGCCTGATAAAATCCATGACATCCTCAATTAGATTGCTTAAATAAATGGCTAATCAAAATAACATGTTAAATACTCATCGTCAAGACGGAGAATACCCCCTGCGGTTCACCGCGTCTTTGAGAAACTGAAAGACCTCGGCACCCGTCAAGGAAGGCTTTTCAGCACCATTCAGGACTTCCTGATACCCTTCCAACCTGACACGATCGAAACTGCCAATGGCGGACAGGACAGCAAAAAGTCTGTTGTGCATCAAACTGTAACAGACAATGGGACCAAAAACCGTTTCACCAGTTTCCTTTTGGGAAACTGCGCCGATGATCCGGTGGTGATCAGCCTTAAATGCTTTCGGGGCGGGTTGATAGCTTAGAAGTTCGGCAAAAAGATCAAGGCATTCCTGAATGCCGTCGGCATATCCATGTTCCAGTGATCCGGCGCCGTCAGCAGCAATCGCTTCAATATCGCCGGCTGAAAAAGACAGATCGAGACTGGATATACATGAGTTTTGAACCGCTTTGACGGAATCCGCTTTTTTACTGACCACGACATCGCCGTCATTCAATATTCTTTTAATATTTCCGATATTGAGCATTTCCTTGACCGTTGGGCTTTTTCGCATGGCAATATCGGAAACCGTGGTCCTGTAAAATGGCAGGTCGTTGTCCAGAACCAGAATATGGGTGTTCCCGGAGCCTTCCGGAGGCAGATAAAGATCCAGATCCCGCTCCCTGTGGAGTCGGTATTGGGACATTTCGAGAAGCACCCGGAAAAGTCCTTTGTCAACCTTTTGCTCGCTACCGGAAGGCCCGATCGTGGCAAGGATTTTTTCGGTCAACTGGTCAATCTGAATTTTTTTTAAAAGTTCCTGTTTGAACCCCATCAGCAGTCCCCTTTTGTGGCTAACCTCAAAAATGCAGTCAAAAACCAGCGATTGAAATCACCTGCACACAGCCTCAATCTTCTCTGGCTTCTGATCTCCTGTCTACGACTCCTATCCCTCGTAAATGACAGCTAGGATGGTGGCTTTTCCGGTTTTGGCAGCAATCAGGTGCGGCGTGGTCGACAGGTAATAGACGCTGTCCCCGGCTTCCAGCTCAAAGGTATCGCTGCCGATCTTCAAGGACACAACCCCGTCCAGCACGTAGATGAATTCTTCACCGTCATGAACGGACATATCCGCATCCGGATTTTCTTCAAGTTGAACAATGAGAGATTCCATGTGCCGTCCTTTGACTTCCGGCGCAAGGCTCTTGTACAAATAAACCGGTTTCTGGCCCCTGTAGGATGTAGAACGGGAGATGGTTTTCTGTTCGTTTTTCCGCGTAACAGAGTAGAGCTTACTGCCAACCCCGGAAACGATTCTGCCAAAGGCGCTGTCCAATGCCTTGGAAAGTTTGATGATGGCCCCCAGCTGGGGCTGAAATCGGTTGGCTTCAATATCGGAAAGGACTTCCACTCCAAAACCGGTCAGTTTGGACAACTCTTGCAGTGAAATGCCTTTTTCTTCCCGGATGGTTTTGATTCTGGCACCGATCTCCTCTATGCTGAGCGCTGCAGGTGCAGAGATATCGCCAGTCAAGTCTTCAAAATAATCCACGTTAATATGTGGTTTTTGCAATGCTGTGTTCATGGTGTTCTCCTTAACATATAATTTGAATTAATATTTATATCTACAATGCTCCAATATACCTGGCAATCACCAGCCTCTGAATCTCTGAAGTGCCTTCGCCGATCTCAAGAAGTTTCTGGTCCCGGTAGAATCTTTCTACATCAAATTCCTGCATGAGTCCATACCCGCCATGGAGTTGAACGGCGTGATTGGCGCAGTTGTGCATGACTTCCGAGCAATGGAGTTTGGCCATGGCCGCTTCCTTGGAAAACGACAGATTGTTATCCCGAAGCCAGCAGGCTTTATACAGCAGAAGCCTGGCGCATTCGATTTCCAGCGCCATATCCGCCATCTTGAATGCATTCACCTGAAACGAGACAATGGGTTTTCCGAACTGCTCTCTTTCCTTGGCATATTTCAGTGCCATGTCAAAACACCCCTGAGCCCCGCCGAGCCCCATGGCGCCGATGGAAAGTCGTCCGCCATCCAGTGTTTTCATCATCTGGTGAAACCCGTGGCCCCGATCTCCCAGAAGGTTTTCCTTGGGAACCCGGCAGTCCTCAAAAAACAGGGAACTCGTGTTGGAAGCCCGCCACATCATTTTATCGTGCATTTCATGGGTGACATACCCTTTTGTTCCGGTTTCCACAAGGATGCAGGACAGCTCCGGTTTTCCATCGCTGCGGGTTCCGGTTTTGCAAAGGACGGTAACCCCGGCGCTGACACGGGTCGAGGCATTCGTGATAAATATCTTGCTGCCGTTGATGACCCATTCATCCCCATCCAGAACGGCAGTGGTTTTGGAATTCGCTGCATCGGAGCCGGCATTGGCTTCGGTCAGCCCGAATCCCCAGAGGGTTTCTCCGCTGCAGAGCTTGGGAAGGTATTTTTTCTTCTGGTCCTCGTTTCCGAAATAATAAAGCGGTCCGATTCCCAGGGAGTTTTCCGCTGCAATGGTCGCCGCGTGGGAGCCGTCCACACGGGCGATTTCTTCGGTGGCAATGATGTAGGACAGATAATCCATGCCCTGGCCGCCGTATTCCTCTGATACAAAAACGCCGAAAAGGCCAAGTTCCGCCATTTTCCGCAGGGTGTCGTAAGAGAATTCTTCCTTCTTATCAAGCTCTTTGGCAACCGGTTTAATTTCTTTCTCGGCAAATTTACGCACCGAGTCCCGCAGGATCTCGTGATCAACGGAAAGGGCAAAATCCATATGACAGCTCCTTGTGATGATGGGAATAAGGATAACAGGAAAAAGAGACAAGCAGTCCGTGCAACTATTGTTCTTTTTCTTTACATTCCGGAGTCAAAAAAAGTCAATACTATTCACGCCGGACAGTCCAACAGATCAGATTATCTTGACTCTGGCGGGAATGCATGATAGCGATTACAATACAATTCATAACTAGAATCACATTCAACGATCGATTCTTTACTTGCAAAATCCCGTCAATCAACACTTCATAAATGGGAGGACGTCCATGAAATACCCTGACATTGAATTGAATCCATTTTTTTCCTGGGCCAACCGGCCCCGAATCATGTATGGTCCCGGCATTCGGTCCGAGCTTGGATTTGAAATGGGCCAGCTCGGCGGAACCCGAGCCGTTATTATCACGGACAAAGGCGTGGTGAATGCCGGCGTAACGCAACTGGTGGCGGACGCCATGAAAAAATCCGGTCTTGAGCTGGCGGGAATTATTGATAATATCGTTCAGGATGCCAGGATAGACCTGATCAATGAAGGCGCCGCGTTTTACCGGGATAAAGGCGCCGACTGCATGGTCGTGGTCGGCGGCGGCAGCGTGATGGATTCGGCCAAAGCCATCAACATCCTGATCGGCGACGGAACAGACGATTTCATGCCCCTTGCGGAGCAGGCCGCCCTCTGGGACGGCGCCGTGCCACTTCCGCCCCACATTGTGTTCCCGACAACGGCCGGCACCGCCAGCGAGGTCACAACGATCATCATTGCTCTGGATGTCGACGCCAGGGTCAAGCTCCAGGTGACCCATCCCTACAACGCCGATATCGCAATGCTGGACCCGGAGCTCACCGTAAAGCTACCGCCCAGAATCACCGCCTTTACCGGCATGGATGCCCTGACCCACGCGGTAGAAGGCGTAACCTCCTCGGGTGCTCAGCCTATTTCCGATGCCTGCGGGCTCCATGCCATCCGGCTCATTTTCAAATATCTCCCCCTTGCCGTTCATGAACCCGAGAATATTATCGCCAGGGGCAATATGCTGATCGCCAGCACCCTTGCCGGGCTCTGCTTTGGAAATGTCATGACAGGCGCGGCTCACGCCACGGCCCATTCTCTAGGTGCCCACTACGGCATTCCCCACGGACTTGGCAACGCCATCATGCTGCCGGTGGTGATGGCATTCAATGTTGAGACTGCTCCGGAACGCTATGCAATGATCGCCGACGCCATGGGGATTGCGGTTCATGGGATGTCTGAGTCTGATGCAGCCATGGCAGCCGTACAGGCCGTAAAGGATTTAAAGAAAGCCATCGGCTTGAATGAAACCCTTCGGGATTTCAACGTACCGAATTCATCCGATGAACTTCAGCAAACCGTTGAACTTGCTGCCGCGGATTCCCAGATCAGCTACAACCCCAGATATTTAGAAGATTCGGATATTCTGGATCTTTTACTGAAAGCATATTAGTTCCCTGACAGGTAAGGCTGGCTTATTCCAATTTTTTTTTGGGCGCAGCCCTGACAGGGTTTTTAAACCCTTACTAAGAATTATGTAAATGTCATCTTGATCGGTCATCGGACTCACACTTAATACGAGGAGAGAATTTATGGAATACTGGAAAAATGAAAATGAACCCATCGAGGCATTTGTCAAACTGTTTCAATCCGCAATGTCTGATGAAGATCTGACCACTGGATTAAAAAAAGTCAATCAGCTTATCCTCTTTGATTATACGGAGAACGGACCCAATTGCAGTTTCTGGATGGACTGCCGCGCCGGCAACCTGAGCGTCGGACCCGGAAAACCGGCTGAAGAACCGGATATGACCATGAGCCTTTCGGCGGACGACGCCCATAGGTCATGGTCCAACAAACTGAACCCGGTCATGGCCATTACCCGCAAAAAAATCCGGGTAAAAGGATCGGCAGTCGGACTGCTGAAGCTGGCTCCCAAACTGAAAAAAGTCGCAGAAATTTATGCCGTGGTTCTTAAAGACCTGGGATGGGAAGACAAGATTCTGAAATAACGCAGCTTCCGGATTCTCGATGAATGAATACGTCGTTACTTTTTAAAACAGGGGAAACAACCGTCATGTATGGAAACACCGGAAAAATTATTGTCGTGGATTTGACTGCCGGCAGGATCGAAGTCGAGACTCTGCCGGAAACCGATTATCTGTCCTATATCGGCGGAAGCGGTCTGGCTGCCAAAGCTTTTCTGGGACCGGGGAAATATCCAGGCCGATCCCCTGTCCCCGGAAGCCATGCTGATATTCACCAACGGCCCCTTTGCGGGCCTGAAGCTCTCCGGCGCCAGCAGAAACAGTGTGGCCGGCAGATCGCCTTTGACCGGAAACTGGGGAGACTCTTCCTGCGGCGGGTATTTTGCCCCGGAGCTCCGTTACGCAGGCTTTGACGGCATCATTCTTACCGGAAAGGCGGCAAAGCCGTCTCTTCTTGTGATTGAAGACAGCACCGTTCGCATCGAAAACGCCGAGGCTTTCTGGGGAAAAGGCATTGCGTCGGTCAACCGAAGTCTTAAAGAAAAATTCGGAAAAACCTGGCGCAATCTCGTCATCGGCCCGGCCGGCGAAAACCAGGTGAAATACGCCATGATCCTGAACGAGGCCCATCATGCCTTCGGCAGAGCCGGATTCGGTGCGGTGATGGGATCCAAGAATCTGAAAGCCGTCGTTGTCAAAGCCTCATCCAAAAAAATGAACCTGGCTGATCCGGAGACTTTTGAGACGCTTCGGCAGGAACTCAACCCACGGATCAAGGAAGCCCTGGCCTCTGATGTCATGCGCGTCAACGGAACGGCCGCCAATCTTGAGGGCGGGGTCTACAGCGGGGATGTGCCCATCAAGAACTTCACCTCGAATTTCTGGCAGGAAATGGCCGAATCCCTTACCGGAAGCGCCCTTACCGAAAAATACCTGACCCATGGCGGCGCCTGCGCCTATTGTTCTATCGCCTGCAAGCGAAATGTTGCTGTCACCGAAGGCCCGTTTGCCATCCCCGATGGCCCCGGCCCGGAATACGAGACCATCGTGTCCCTGGGCTCCTTGATCGGCTCCATGGATCTTGCGGCTGTCTGCAAGGCCGGAAGGATCTGCAACGATCTTGGCCTGGACACCATTTCCACCGGCGCCACCATCGCCTGGGCCATGGAGGCCTATGAAAAAGGGGATATCACCGCCGAAGACACGGAAGGCATCCCCCTGGTGTGGGGGGATATGGAAACAGTGATTGATGTGCTGATTCCGGCCATTGCCGCCAGAATCCGGCAAACTCGGCAGTCTCCTTGCCGAAGGCAGCGCGGAAGCGGCCCGTCGGATCGGCAAAGGATCAAGCGATTACACCGCCCACGCCAAAGGACTTGAAGTTCCGGCCCATGACCCCCGGGGCGGCGGACACGGTCTGGCCCTGGCTTATGCCGTCAGTCCCCGCGGCGCCTGCCATGTGGCATTTCCATTGCTTTTCATGGAAATGGGAGCCTGTTTTTATCCTGAAATCGGCTTTGAATACGAACTGGAACCCAAAACCGATCTGAACAAGGCCGAAACCGCCGTCATTGCCGTTGCCCTGGGATCTATCGAAAACAGCGCCTGTTTCTGCCAGTTTGCCGACAGGGAAGTAACCATACCGGAATGGGTGGATCTTTTTAATGCGGTCGCCGGTTATGACTGGAACATCGATGCCATGATGCTGGCCGGAAAACGGGTTTTTTATCTTAAACGCCTGATCAATTACCTTTACGGACGGACCGCGCGCGGACGACGTGCTGACCCCCAGAATGCTGGAGCCGGCGCGAGATGGCGAACCCGAAGGCATCGAAATCAATTTTGACGGCATGAAAGAGACTTTTTACCGACTCATGGACATGGACACGGTAAAGGGCATTCCCCTCAAATCCGCGCTGATTGCCTGCGGCATGCCGGAAAGAAGCCGATCGGGTGTGGGATAAAGACTGAAAGTTCGAATGCTGACGGCTGAAAGCGATGCACTATATGCAGATTCGCCTAAAATCGGCCGGAATCATCCGCCGGTATGTCGAAGACAAGGAGATGGAAGTGCCCGCGGGTCTGACGATCCTCGGGCTCATCACGCTGCTGGCCATTCCCCCCGAACTCAGGCTGATGGTCTTTGTTAACGGAAAACGGAAAGACCCGGATGAAATCCTTGAAGACGGAAATGAAGTCCGACTGATCACCCTGCTTTCCGGCGGATGACCGGGACGGGTATTGATATATTGGGAGAAAAAAATAGTAAAAGAGAAGCAACTCAAAATGACTGAATAATGTATGTCAGTAAATCAATCCCCGTCCCCTAATCCATTTAATCTGGTGTCACCGTTTGTTCCCCGGGGCGATCAGCCCCAGGCAATAGAGCAGCTCTGCCGGCATCTTCGGTCCGGCAGCAAACACCATGTGCTGCTGGGGGTGACCGGTTCCGGCAAGACCTTTACCATGGCCCATGTCATTGCCAGACTGGACAGGCCGACCCTGGTCATTGCGCCGAACAAAACCCTGGCCGCCCAGCTTTACAATGAATTCAAGCTCGCTGTTCCCGGATAACGCCGTGGAATATTTTGTCAGCTATTATGATTACTACCAGCCCGAAGCCTATATTCCCACCAGCGACACCTATATCCAGAAAGATTCCTCCATCAACGAAATGATCGACAAGATGCGCCATTCCGCCACCCGGTCCGTGCTGTCCCGCCGGGATGTCATGGTGGTGGCCAGCGTGTCCTGCATTTACGGTCTGGGAGCGCCGGAAGATTATCTGGCCATGCGGATTCCCATTGAATGCGGCATGGAATTACCAAGGGACAGCATTCCTGCGAAGCCTGGTGGACATGCAGTATGAGCGAAACGATCATGGATTTTCACCGGGGGGTGTTCCGGGTCCGGGGCGACCGGGTGGAGATTTTTCCGGCCTATGAAGAAGACAAGGCCGTTCGGGTGGAGTTTTTCGGGGATGAAATTGACGGCAATCTCTGAAATCGATCCCCTGAGGGGCACGGTTCTCAAGAAAACTGAGCCAGATGCCGATCTTTCCGGCCAGCCATTATGTCACCCAGAAAGCACGACCCTGGACAGCGTGCAGTGAGATGCCATTCTGACGGAACTGAAAGAGCAGGTTGCATTATTTCCGGCAGGAAAACAAGCTCATTGAAGCCCAGCGGATTGAGGAGAGAACACGATTCTGATCTGGAAATGATGCATGGAGATCGGATACTGCAACGGCATTGAAAATTATTCCCGGCACCTCACCGGAAGGCTCAGCCGGGGAGCCGCCGCCCGACCCTGCTGGACTATTTTCCGCGAGGATTTTCTGGTATTTATTGATGAAAGCCATATTGCCGTTCCCCAGACTTCGGCGGCATGTACAAGGGGACCGGTCCCGAAAGGAAACCCTGGTGCAGTTATGGATTCCGGCTGCCGTCGGCCCTGGACAACCGGCCCCTGAGGTTCGAGGAATTTGACGTCCAGGATCCACCAGGTGGTCTATGTTTCGGCGACACCGGCGGACTATGAAATGGAAAAGGGCAAGGATGCTCTGGTGCGAGCAGATCGTCCGGCCCACCGGACTCATGGATCCCGAGATCGAGGTCCGAAGCGCCAAGCATCAGGTGGATGATCTTTTGGAGGAAATCGGAAAGCGCACCCAACAGAAAGAACGGGTGCTGGTCACCACCCTGACCAAACGGATGGCCGAAGACCTGACCGAATACTATACGGATCTGGGAATCCGGGTGCGCTATCTGCATTCGGACATATCCACCCTGGAGCGGATGGATATCATTCGGGATCTGCGGCTGGGAGAATTTGATGTTCTGATCGGCATCAACCTGCTGCGGGAAGGGCTGGACATCCCCGAAGTGTCGCTGGTGGCGATTCTGGACGCGGACAAGGAAGGGTTTCTCCGTTCCACCCGGTCCCTGATCCAGACCTGCGGCCGGGCTGCCCGAAATCTTCAGGGCAAGGTCATTACTTTATGCCGACAAGATTACCGACTCCATGCGCCGGGCAATGGATGAAACGCTGCGCCGCAGAGAAATCCAGACGACGTATAACCGGATCCACCACATCATTCCGGAAACCGTTACCAAAGAAATCACCGCCATGTTCGAAACCGTGGCCGATACGGCAAAAACCGCCAGGACACAAGCTGCCGAATCCGTAAAACCCTTCCGCACCCTGGATGAACTGGACAGCATCCTCGCATCCATGGAAAGCGAAATGGAGGCTGCAGCCAAAGCTCTGGATTTTGAACGGGCCGCCATGTTCCGGGATCACATCAAGGACCTTCGAAAAACAGCGGTTTTCATGGCATAACCGCTGGTTTCTCGCTATTTCGGGTTGGTCACCCATACAAAACAGCGATGAGCCAGTTTTTTAAAGTTGCCCCTTCCGGTCGAGAACTTGTCAAGACTCTCGGGTTTTAATTGCCAGTGGGTTTCGCCGAGGCTGCAGCCACATCCCTGAGATGCGGGAAACTGTCCGTCATGTGGGGCAACTGCGTGGCCTCGATGAGTTGATGCTGGAAATCTTTTTCCAGCGTCAATTCGATATAGATCACGTTTCGGCTGATTTGATCAGCTTCCCGCCTTTTTTTTCGATCCAGCAGAACAATGCGGCATCCGTCACCGGCAGCATTACCCACGCAGCTGACGGTTTCAAGCGGCGAGTCCGGAAACATCCCCATCACCAGCGCCAGTCTGCGGTCCACATGGGTACCGAAAGCACCGGCGATTTTTATCTGTTCGGCCGTTGAAAGATTCAGACGGCGCATCATAAGCTTGCATCCTGTGTAGATGGAAGCCTTTGCCAGTTGAATCTGGCGGATATCCTTCTGGGTGATGACGATATCTTTAGCAATTACGGTTTCGCTGGCCCAGGCCAGAACGAATTCCTTGATGCCGGTTTCCGGATTTTCCCTGAACCGCTCAGTACGCCGGGCATCGGCGCTGAAAGCCCCGCTCTTGCCAACAATGCCGGCCAGAAAAAGCTGAGCCAGAACATCCAGAATGCCGGAACCGCAGATTCCTCGGGTCTGCATGGCTTCGGGAGCCGAATAGCTTCGCCAGGCATCCCTTCCAATGACTTTGTAGTCCACTTCGTGGGTATCCGGATCGATGGCCACCCTTTCGATGGCCCCGGGCGCCGCCCGCATGCCGAATTCAATCTGGGCGCCTTCCAGTGCCGGACCCGTGGCGCAGGAAGAACAGATCAACTGATCCTTGTTGCCTAGCACCAGCTCACCGTTGGTGCCGATATCGATGATGAGCTGGATTTCATTGCTCAGGTGGGGCTCTTCGGCCAGAATGACGCCAATATTGTCTCCGCCGACATAACCAGCCGTACTGGGAAGAAAGAAGACATTGGCCGAAGGGTTGATGCGAAGCCCGATATCCCGCGCTTTAACATCCAGACTGTGATGCACAACAGGCGTAAAGGGAATGGACCCCAGCGGCTCGGGATCGAGCTGAAGTAAAATATGATGCATGGCAGTGTTGCATCCGATGGTGACATCCAGAATGTCTTCGCGAGAAATGCAAGCCGGTCCGCCGGTGCCGGAGTTTTCCTCCCCGGACGGCCTATCCCCGCTGCACAGGGCCTGCTCGATGAGCTTGTTCAGCGCATCAACCAGATCGTCGCTCATTCGGCCAAGGCCTTCGGGATTACCCATATGATAGGTGATTCGCGAAACCACGTCTTCGCCATACCGGACTTGGGGATTCATCATGGACAGTGTGTCCAACACCTTTCCCGTGTTCAGTTCGCAGAGGTAGGCGGCAAGGGTGGTGGTTCCGATGTCAATGGCCAGTCCATAGCCAGCAAACTGCCTTCCGGGCTTGAAACGGATGATTTCCCGATCCATCCAGATGCTGACGGTAATCTTCCAGTCTCCGACTCTGAGCGCACGGGGAAGGCCGCGCATGGCATAAATGTCGCAACGCAGCGCACTGAGGCCATGCTGTGTTTTCAAAGCCTCTAGAACCCGCTCGAGATCCGCGGTTGAATCCTCCAGAGTCGGTTCTTTCACCGCGATCAAATAGTGTTTGATGGCAGGATCCAGATCAATGTTAATCGGTCTGGCGGCCTTACTCACCACCTGTTTTCCGGCACGGGAGGCTTCCGGTACGAAAACCAGCAGATCGCCCTGCACAGTGGCGGCACACCCCAGGCGGTAGCCGGCCAGTCTTTCTTCCGCGCTGATGAAGACACTTTCTGAATCCTGCCAAGCGCCGGCATGAAACGCACTGGATTCAATGCCGTATTTCTCAAATTCGCCATCTTCTATCCTGATTTTACATTTGCCGCAAACCTGTGTTTCACCGCAGGGCGCTTCGATATCCACACCCAGAAGCCTGGATGCCTCCACCACCGATATCCCCACGGGAACCGCCCCTCTTCTTCCTGAGGGCTGAAAAATGATCATCGCCGTTTGCAAGTCCGCCTCCCTTCGACATCCAGCTTTTTTCGGGCAGCTTTCTGCAGATCCAATCTTGAACCCGGAATACCCTGATGTGTTCGCATAGCTGCTTGAATGTATATACAAACCATTTCAACTCGTTTCTTGTCAATACGAAACTGGTCTCTCCGTTCCATATGGATTACGCAACCGATCCTGATGACCGGAATGCTTTTCCCGGTAAACGCGAGATGTCGTTAACAGACCGAAATCAAACAAAACAGTCCTGTGTTTTTTCTTGACAATATCAGATGGTCAATTTATTTGTGATATTAACTGTATATACAACAACCCCTTTCGCCATAAACAAAAGCCAGGGGTTAATAAAAGCTCAATGAATATGGTCAATGATCGGGCATCCACCCCAATATTCAAAATGATAACTTGTTGACTTAAAACCCAGGTTTTTTTATATAACAAGGGCAATTACGGATTTATTTGCTACCCATAAAATTCAGACCGTCTTTGCTCTTCATCGGATTCTCTCAATTACATCGACGACCGTTGCCCTTCAGACAGGCAACTGAAATATGGAAACTGCTGAATGAACAGCCTGTCCCAGAAAGCAAAGAAAAATATCCGGTTTTTCCGCATCCCCCTCACCTCTCATCGATATCCTGAAATATCTGGCTGTCATTCTGACCATTATCTGGCTGATCAGCACTGGAACCGAGAAACTCGGATACAACTGGCAGTGGTACCGTGTTCCCCGGTACATCTTCACTTTCGAGGACGGTCATCTGGCTGCCGGCCCCCTCATCCAGGGCCTGATAGTCACGTTTCAAGTCTCCGGGATCAGCCTGCTTCTCTCCTTTGCGATCGGTCTGACAGCAGCCTTGTTTCGGCTGTCCAACTCCCATGCGGCCCGATTTTTGTCGCGCTGCTATCTGGAAACGATCCGTAACACACCACTGGTGGTTCAGCTTTTTTTTATCTATTTTGTCCTGGGTCCGGTCCTGGGAATCGAACGTTTTTTTTGTGCTGTTTTAGCTCTTAGCCTTTTTGAAGGAGCGTATGCCTCGGAAATATTTCGAGCCGGCATCGTTTCCATTCATAAAGGACAGTGGGAAGCAGCCTACAGCCTGGGACTCAGCAGGTTCGATACCTATCGCTGCATTGTTCTGCCCCAGGCCATCCGCCGCATTCTGCCACCTCTGACCAGTCAGGGAATTTCCCTGATAAAGGACTCTGCCCTGGTAAGCATTATCGCAGTCTACGACCTGACCATGCAGGGCCAGGTCATCATCTCTGAAACCTTTCTGACTTTTGAGCTCTGGTTTACGGTTGCAGCCATATACCTGGCTGTTACCGTAACGCTGTCGGTTCTGGTCAATTTCCTGGAGAATCACCTCAGCGTTCAAACATAGGCCCTTAAGGAGGAGCGTTTCAAATGCAGGACAAGCAGTTTGGCGATTACATAATTACTGTAGACAAAATCAACAAGACTTTCTCCAACGGCGTCGTGGCCCTGAGTGATTTCACCACCCACATCCGGCGCAGCGAAGTGGTTGTAGTGATCGGTCCTTCGGGATCGGGCAAATCCACTTTCCTGCGCTGCCTTAACGGCCTTGAGGACATCGACAGCGGTTCCATTGTGGTTGACGGCATTCCGCTGGACGACAACAAGAAAAACAGGCTCGAGATTAGAAAAGAAGTCGGCATGGTCTTTCAGCAGTTCAATCTGTTTCCCCACATGACCGTCCGCGACAATATCAATCTTGCTCAGCAACTGGTCCGAAAAAAAACCCGGACTGAGGCAACGGAAATGACGATGGATCTGCTTCGAAAGGTCAACATCTCCGAGAAAGCCGATGCTTTTCCGGCCCAGCTGAGCGGTGGCCAGCAGCAGCGGGTAGCCATTGCCCGGGCTCTTGCCATGATGCCCAAGGTTATGCTGTTTGATGAAGCCACGAGCGCACTGGACCCGGAAATGATCGGCGAGGTGCTGGAAGTGATGAAAACGCTGGCCAGAGAGGGGATGACCATGGTTGTGGTCACGCATGAAATGGGCTTTGCCCGCGAAGTGAGCGACTGGGTCATTTTCATGGAAAACGGTAAAATCGTTGAGGGCGGAACGGCCGAGCATTTTTTCAGCCAGCCCCAGGAAGAACGAACCCGGGTTTTTCTCAGCCAGATCCTGGCTTGAAGGGCGCCATTTTGAAGAAAAAACTGAAATTCACACTGCTGGATGCCGTCATCTTGCTGGCTGTCGCCGCCATCCTGGGCTATATCGGTTACCGCATTACCGTCGGACTGCATTATAAATGGAACTGGAGCGCCATTCCCCAATACCTGTTCCGCTGGGATGAGGAAACCGGAAAATGGACTGCAAATCTATTAATGCAGGGCCTTTTTACGACAATTCGTCTCAGCATCTGGGCAACCTTGCTGGCCACGATTATGGGAACCGTTGCCGGTTTTTTCCGAATCAGCAAAAGCCTGTTCAAGCGCCTGCTGGGGCGATCGTTCGTGGAGTTGATTCGAAATACCCCCCCCCTGGTGCTGATCTTTATCTTTTATTATTTCGTCAGCGATCAGATTATGCCAATTCTGGGTGTGGATGAGTTTGCCAGAAATGCTTCAGAGCGCACACAAAGCATGTTGACATTTTTTTTCGCGCCGCCACGGTTTCTTACCGCGTTTATTTCAGCCACAGTAACCGTGGCGATTTTCGAGGCAGCCTATATCACGGAAATCATTCGCGCCGGCATTCAGTCCATTGAAAAAGGCCAGTTCGAAGCCGCTCACGCCCTGGGGTTGTCCTGGCGGCAGAAAATGCAGCATGTCATCCTGCCCCAGGCCATTCAGAGAATCCTGCCCCCGCTGGCCGGACAATTTATCTCCACTATCAAGGATTCGGCCATTGTTTCGGTAATCTCCATTCCGGAACTCTGTTTTCAGGGAATGGAGTTGATGGCGGCCACCTATCTGACGTTTGAATGCTGGATCACCATTACGGTTTTGTACTTGATACTGACCCTGAGTCTGTCCTTGGCAGTAGAGCGTCTGGAAATATTCATGAGAAGGAGCACAGCTTGATTAATGAACGTCTAACACCAAAAGGAGGCATTATGAGAATCAAATCGTCGTTGCTGTCTAAAGATTTTTTTGCCGTTATCACGCTTTTCCTGGTTGTCTGTTTTCTTTCGCCGGCCTTTGCCGGGGATTTGCAGAACAAGCTCGTTGCAGAAAGCACCATCGAGCAGGTCATGAAACGCGGCGTGCTCAAGGTCGGAATGTCAACCTTTGTCCCCTGGGCCATGAACGACAAAAGCGGTCAACTCGTTGGATTTGAAATCGATGTGGCCAAACGTCTGGCAGCCGATCTTGGCGTTAAGGTCGAATTTGTTCCGACCAAATGGGCTGGAATCATTCCTGCCCTGCTGACGGGAAAGTTTGATGTCATCATCGGTGGTATGTCGGTTCAACCGGGACGGAATCAGAAAGTCAATTTCAGTATTCCTTACGATTACACCGGACAGGCCATTGTGGCCAACAAACAACTGGCTTCCGGATTCAAAAGCCTGGAAGATTTCAATAAACCGGATGTCACGATTACCGCCAGACTGGGATCCTCATCGGTTGCCACCGTCAAGCAATACATGCCCAAAGCCAAGCTGACGCTCTTTGACGACGAATCCCAAGCTTATCAGGAAGTCAACAACGGCAAGGCTCATGCGATGGTGGGATCTGCCCCGACTCCGGCATTCCAGGCACTGAAATATCCGGAAACCCTTTTCATCCCCATCGAAGGGACGTTTACCAAAGAACCCATTGCCTTTGCAGTTCGAAAAGGCGACTTTGACACCATTAATTATTTCAACAACTGGATTACGGTTGTTGCTTCCGAAGGCTGGCTGAAAGATAGAAAACACTACTGGTTTGAAACCAAGGACTGGGAATCGTCCATTCAGTAATAAACCTTGAGCCTGAACGGCAAGTCCGTTCAGGCAAAATCCGCAATACGAATATCGAAATACGAAACAAATTCAAATGTCAAAACTGTTCCCGCTGTCTCCCAATCCGGGACTTGGGAGACAGCAAATCGTCAACCATTCACAGAATGCAGTGAATTATTGTTTTTCAATTTCCTGCCGATTCCAGCTTTTCGATGCGCACCGGCACGGCTTTCAGCAGGGGAAATCCGCTGATGGGATCATTGATGTGATCAAAGGTGACAAAATTGATGCGCCAGTCTTCCCAACCGTGATAAACTTCAATGACCCCCCGGAGCAGTTCGGCCCTGTGGACGATTCTGGCTTCGATGACCAGGGAACCGGTTTCCGATACAATCCGTACCTGTTCCCTGTTTGCAATCCCCAACGCAGCTGCGTCATCCGGATGAATTTCGACCTCTGCTTTTGAATGCACCCTTCTGAACCGCTCGATATTTTGATGCCGCGAATGGTAAAAAAGTGTCTTACGGGCGCCGGTTGTCAGCAGCAGCGGATAATCCTTGTTTTTATGGCGAAGGTGATACGGCGGCACATATTCGGGAATTTCGGACAGCCCCTTTTTTTTCAGATAGGAAGAGGCAAACTCGACCTTGCCGGATGGCGTAGGCAAAGGTTGTGACCGGTATTTGCTATAACGCAGGGGTTTGTACTGGATTCCTTCGGGATGGGCCTGCAGTGCTTCCAGTCCGATTCCGGACGGCCCCAGAATATAGCGGTTCACCTCGGTTTCGTTTTCCCACGGAAAATAGCGCTCCCCGAACCCCAACCGCCGGGCCAGGTCTTTCCAGAGCATGTATTCATCATACACCCCGGGTATTTGGGCAACCCGTGCTGTCAGATAAACGCGTTGGTGCTTGTGGTTGATATGAACCTCGGAGCGCTCCAGATAAGAGGCGGCCGGCAGAATATAGTGGGCAAGGCGTGCGGTCCGGGTCATGAACAGGTCATTAACCACGAAAAGATCCAGGCAGGACAGGGCCTCTTCAACCTTACGCGTGTTGGGATTTGTCACCGCAGGGTTGGCGGCCGTAACGATAAGTCCTTTCAAGGGATATTCGCCACGGCCCAGCATATAGTCCATGGCCGTCATGGTATGACATTCCTTGCGAATGTCATAGAGTACCGGAAATAAATCCGCGCCGATGGGCTTTTCTTTTTCAAGCGGCAGTTCATCATAGAGGGTCAAATTGCGCCGGTCTAGAGTTTCCGGCCAGCCGAACCCGCACTCGATGTCCAGTGCCCCGCAGAGACAGGACAGGATGGCCAGCGCTCGAATGTTGTTCACGCCGTTTTCATGGTGCTCCAAACCGGCGCCAACATAAAGGCTGACCTTAGGACGGTTTTTATTTATCAATTCAGATATTTGAATCACAAGGTCGGCATAAACACCGGTCTTTTCCTCCACAGCCTGCGGTGTGAAAGCTTCGGCATATGCGGCGATTTTATCCATGCCGATACAATAACGCTCAACAAAAGAGTGATCGTAACCGCCTGTCCGGATCAGTTGGCGAATCAGGCCCCAGGCCAGGGCACCGTCGGTTCCCGGAAGAGGCTGCGCGAAAATATCCGCGTAGCAGGCAATGGGATTCATGCGCGGGTCCACCACCACAAGATTTGCCCCCCTGGCCCTGGCGTCGGCAAATTCGGCCATGAACGGCGGATGACATACCGGCGGATTGGTACCAAACAGAAGGATCAGCTCTGCGCTGGAATAGTCCGGAAAAGGATTCCAGAAACCGGCAACCAGATAATGCCCCAGATACCGGCTGTTGAAACAGGCCGAATCATTGGAAAAATAATTCGGCGTGCCAAAGGCGTGCGCAAAGCGGCGTACGTATTCCTCCTGCTGCAGAAATCCGACTGCCTCGCCCTTCCACACGCCGACAGAACGGGCGCCGAAATCGTTCTTGATGCGAAGCAGTTTCTCGGCAATTTCATCCAGAGCCTGATCACGGGAGATTTCGATGAAATTGCCATTTTCCTGCCGCTTCAATGGCTTGAGAATCCGGTCGGGATGATAGAATACATCCAGGCCGGCATAGCCGCGAGGGCACATCCGTCCCAGATTCACAGGGTTTCCTTCGGCCGGCGTGATGTCCGTCATGACTCCGTCTTTAATATGAACATCGATGCTGCAACGCGTGTCGCACATGCGGCAGAGGGTTCTAACCAATCCATTTTCACAAGCTGTTTTAACCTTCATTCAAAACGTCCTTACCCAACGGAACCGACCGGATCCCAAGCCTCAAATCCGTCCGTTTTCGCTTCAGTTCCGCCAGTTCATTGATACTTCCGAAATGAAGGGCCTTTGCCATGCAGACATCCACGCACCGGGGATGACCGCCGCACAAATCACATTTGGATGCCACGCGCTGCATGCCATCGAGTTGAACACTGCCAAAGGGACAGGCTGCCACGCACAAGCCGCAGCCAATACACCGGGTTTTGTCAACCACAACGGCATGTGTCCGCGCATCTCGGCTGAGGGCTCCGGATGGACACACCTTCATGCAGATGGCAACTTCACACTGCCGGCACGTGACCGTAAAAATACGTCTCAGATCCATATCCACGTGGACGAAGATGTTGGCTGCTTGGCCCTGGTGGGCTTCAGCCTGGTGAAAAAAACAGACCCGCTCGCAGCTCAGGCATGCAATGCACCGGTCTATTTCAATAAAAACAACATTCATACACTTCCTCTAAGGCATAAAGGGGGTGGTCAATTTCAGGGAGCCGATGGCGTTTTCGACTGCCTGCAACAGGGTTCCGGACCGGATCAGCGACACCATGCAGTTGATGTCGGTTGCCAGAACCCGATCTTCATCCAGAAACGGAATTTTTTCTCGGATCACCCGGTACGCCACACGGGTCCCCTCTCCTGCCGCAAGGCTCTGCCTTTCAGTCAGCAGATCATATGCCTGGGCCGCACACAGCATTTCCACCGCCAGGACATGCTCCACATTATCCAGAATTTCCCGGCATTGGCGAATGGCGATCGTACCCATGGAGACGTGATCCTCCTTATTGGCGGATGTGGGAATCGAATCCACGCAGGCCGGGTGCGCCAAGACCTTATTCTCCGAGACCAAGGCCGCGGCCATGTACTGGGCGATCATGAAACCGGAATTCAATCCGCCGTTTTTTACCAGAAAAGCCGGCAACTCACTGAGCTGCGGGTTGACCAGCCGCTCGATCCGCCTTTCCGAGACATTTCCCAGCTCGGCAATCCCCATGGACAGGTAGTCGGCTGCCATTGCAATGGGCTGACCGTGGAAATTGCCGCCCAGACGGATTTCTTCGGTGTCCGAAAATATCAGAGGATTGGTGGTAGTTGAATTTATTTCGATGCTCACCACGTTTGCAGCGTGAATCACGGCATCCTTGCTGGCCCCGTGAATCTGGGGAGAGCATCTTAATGTATAAGCATCCTGCACCCGGGCGCAACCCTCATGGGAGAGAATGATTTGGCTGTTGTCGGTCAGCCGGAGCATGTTCCGGGCCGAGGCAATCTGCCCGGGATGAGGCCGTACCTGATGAATCCGGGGGTCAAACTCGGAACTGCTTCCCATAAGCACCTCAAGGCTCATGGCGCAGGCGACATCCGCCAGCTTTGCCAGGCGGACGGCATCATGAACCACCAGAGCCGCGATGCCGGTCATCACCTGGGTGCCGTTAATAAGCGCCAGCCCTTCGCCTGCCTCCAGAACCAGCGGTGCCAGACCGGCCTTCTCCAGAGCCTGGGCACCATTCATGCGTTCTCCCTGAAAATAGGCTTCTCCCATGCCGATCAGAACCAGACCGAGATGGGCTGTCGGTGCCAGATCACCACTGGCCCCCACCGAACCCTTTTCCGGAATCACCGGAGTTACACCACGATTCAAAAACATCACCAAATGGCGGAGGGTCTGATTGGTGCAAGCGGAGTATCCCATGAAAAGATCGTGGAGCCGAATGGCCATGATCGCTCGGACCACATCTTCGGGCAGGGGTGCACCAACACCTGCGGCATGGCTCATGAGAATCTTCCGCTGAAGGATGCGCGTATCTTCTGCGGATATCGTGACATTACACATGGCGCCAAAGCCCGTTGTGATACCATAGATCACCTTTTCTTCCCGGACCCACCTGGCGATAAGACGCGCCGCTTTTTCAACACGCTCATGGCCCTCCGGAGAGACGTGGACCGCTACCTTGCCACGGGAAACAGCCACAACATCATCAATGGTCAATTTATCTTTATCAATTAAGATGGACTCCATTTGTCGGCCCCTTTAGCCTTCAAGCCTTTTCCACACTTGTTGCACGACATCATCAATAGATGCATCGATTCTGGATAATATCCGGGTCACTTCCGCACGGCAGTTTTCCACAAAAACCGGATCCGTGATCCCACCCAGATTGATACGCACGTTGTAGGCCGCTGCGTATGCTGCCGTTCGAACCAGTTGAGCGGCAGTGCCGGCATCGGTAATGCAATTGACGTTTCCGTTTTCCACTGCCGCTATAACATAATCTGCCAGTTTCAGGGTATTCTTTAAAGTTTCCAGGGGAACCTCGGCAGCTTTCCGGTTAGCCAGTTCAATGGATTTTTTTCGAAGCGCCTTTTCCTCTGCCGTCTCTTTGGGCATCCGCATGGCAGCCACGACTTGATTATAGGCTTCGGTATCCGCGTCCATCAGCGCAACAAAGCACGCGCTCAGGGGATCCGCCTGTTGAATCAGGGTTTCCATGGCCTCCCAGCCGGAGCGGTATTTTTCTTTACCATGAGTCAGCCTGGCCACCATGGCGCAAAGGGCCGCGCTCAACCCGGCGCAAAGGGCTGCGACACTGCCTCCCCCAGGCGCCGGTGAAACAGAGGCCAGTTCCCTGACAAATTCAGACACAGTCAAATCTGCAAGTTTCATCGGGTATTCCTTTCTTACAATTAGACAGACAGAAGCCTTCTGCCTTTTTTATAAACATCGATAACCGGCGAAACCCCGGCATGATAGGCCAGAATGGCCGGGGATTCACCGTCCAGAATCAGAAAATCCGCCTGCTTGCCCTTATCCAGGCTGCCGACCCGATCGGCCATGCCGATGGCATGGGCGGCATTCAAGGTGGATGCGGTCAGGGCTTCTTCGGGTGTCAGATTCATGTTCATCACCGAAAGGCCGAACACAAAGGGCATGGACTCCGTAAAACAGGAGCCGGGATTGCAGTCCGTGGCAAGGGCCACCGGAACGCCGGCTGCAATCATTTCCCTTGCCCTGGCATAGGGTTTTTTAAGGCTGTAGGCTGTTCCTGGCAACAAAACGGCAAGCGTTCCCGATGTTGCCAGGCGAGCGATGTTGGCATCGCCAGCTGCCAGCAGATGTTCGGCGGAAACAGCCCGCAGTTCGGCGGCAAGCCCTGCCCCGCCCATGTCGTGAACCTCATCGGCGTGAATTTTTAGTCCGAATCCCGCAGAACCCGCTGCGGTTAATATTCTGCGGCTCTGATCCACAGAAAAAACGCCCGCTTCGCAGAACACGTCGCAATACCAGGCAATGCCCTGGCGGCTGACAGCCGGAATCATCTCATTGATCAGAAGATCGACATAACCCTCCGGCGCATTCCGATATTCTTCCGGAACCGCATGGGCACCCATGAACGTGGCCACCACGTCCAGCGGGGTCTGGCGGCCGACCCGGTCAATGACCGAAAGCATTTTGAGCTCGGTTTCGGTATTCAGTCCGTAACCGCTCTTGATTTCAAGTGTTGTGGTCCCAAATCGCAGGGCAGACAGCGCGGTTTCCAGCGTCGTAGCCAAAAGGCTTTCTTCTGATGTTTTTCTGACAGCATTCACCGATGAGAGGATGCCGCCGCCGGCCTTCAGAATATCCAGATACGATGTTCCCTTCAGCCGAAGCCCGAATTCGGCTTCCCGTCTGACGGCAAAGCACATGTGGGTATGGGGGTCCACAAATCCCGGAATAACGCATCTTCCCCCGCAGTCCACTTCCTCATCGATCTGCAGGGGCTGAATGCAGGCCAGCACTTCAGCCTCGGTTCCAATGTGCTCGATCACTCCGTCACAAACCAGCAGGGCTCCCTGGTTCAGAATCCTCACCCGTCCCTGGTTTTTGCCTGCCGATGGCACGCCGTTGTCCACGGGTGTAAATATATGAGCGTTTCGGATGAGTTTACGAATCACTACTGTCTCCCATCATCTCAAGAAGGCGCAGCTCGATCACCTGCCGGGTGTCAAATCCGGCGATCTGCATGTAGTACTCGGTGCTGTTTAATAAAGCCGCCGCCGGCACCATGCCGTATACCTCGGATTCAACAATCTCCACCCCCCATCGACGGGCCTCCATGCGCACAAACTCCTGGACCCGGTAGAGCGGATTTTTCTCGTGATCCACGATATTCAGACTGACCTGCACCATGCCGCGGTCGGCAAGCGGAAGGCCAATGCCCTTGACATGGCTGAAGCCGCCGCCGGATGCGCGCGCCGCATGGGCAATGGCCTTTGCGACCTTAAGATCGCATGTGTTCAGGTTGACATTAAAGGCCACCAAAAACGGGCGGGCGCCGATGACCGTAGCACCCGCACTGACATGAAGCGCAGGCCGGCCCACATCCGGTTGTCGCTCCGGCCGGATGACCTCGGTTTTCAAGACCTCATACTGGCCTTTTCGAATCACTTCCAGTTTTTTTCGCTCCGGATTAAGGGCCGCTTCTTCGTAATAATAGACGGGAATGGCGGTTTCCGAATGAAAGCGGTTGCCGAATGAATGGGCAAGCACCACGCATTCGGCCATGGTGATGGCTTTTATCGGCGTAAACGGAATCACGTCCACAGCTCCGATTCGCGGATGCCCGCCCTGGTGCTTTTCCATATCAATATGGCGGACAGCCATCTTGGCCGCCTCGATCAGGGCATCCTGAATCGGATCAGGCTCCCCGACCAGGCTGATGACCAGTCGGTTATGATCCTTATCCGCGCGGTCATCGAAGAGATAACAACCTTTCTTGTTCCGGAAACAGCCCACAATGGCATCGATCACCTCCGGCCTCCGGCCTTCACTGAAATTGGGAACACATTCAATCAATATCTTGGACATATGTGTCATCCTTTCTCTTTAAACTGCATATCCACCAGCGAATGAATCAACTCCTCATCCGGCACGTAGGGAATCGTAATATGATCGCCGGTCTGGTTATTTGCATTATATTCCATGGCAACAGACATGGCATTGGGGTTTCGGGCCCAGTTGCGGCGGGCCACTCCTCCCATGACATCCCAGGACAGGGCCGAACGGATAATATCATCCACCCGCAGGCTACCGTCCAGCACCAGCCCGAATCCGCCGTTGATGGCCTTGCCGATACCCGTGCCGCCCCCGTTATGAAGCGCCACCAGCGACATGCCCCGGGCGCAGTTGCCTGCAAAGCAGTGGGTTGCCATGTCCGCTGCAACGTTGCTGCCGTCCCGGATATTGGCGGTCTCCCGGAAAGGCGAATCAGTTCCGCCCGGATCATGGTGATCACGGCCGATCATTATTGGTCCAACTTCGCCGCGACGAACCATTTGATTGAAGGCAAGGGCAATATCCACCCGGCCCTTGGCATCCTGATAGAGAATTCTGGCCTGGGTTCCAACCACTAGTTGATTCTTCTGGGCATCCCGGATCCAGTTGTAATTGTCGCGATCCTCGCTGCGGCGGCCTGGATCGATGCTGGCCATGGCAGCCCGGTCTGTCTTGACCAGGTCCTGCGGATTTCCGCTGAGGCACACCCACCTGAACGGACCATATCCATAGTCAAAAATGGGCCCCATGATGTCCTCGAAATACGAGGGAAAAATGAACCCATCCTTGGTGTCCTTCTTGTTGCTGGCGATTTCCGTAACTCCCGCATCGTAAACCGCCTTCATAAAGGCATTGCCGTAATCAAAGAAATAGACGCCTCTATCCACCAGGATCTTGATGAGTTCATAATGGCGGCAAAGGCTTTTATCCACCAGCGCACAAAATTTTTTTCGATCACTTGATAAAAGATCTGTCCGCTCCTCATATGTTATCCCCTGGGGACAATATCCGCCGCTATGGGCCACATGACAGGATGTCTGATCGGACAACAGATCTATCGCGATGTTCTCCGACACAGCATATTCCAGCAGATCTACCACGTTTCCGCAAAACGCTATGGAAAGCGGTTCTTTCGATTTTCTGGCTGCCAGTGCCCAGTCAAAGACTTCCTTCAGATCGGAAGATGTTTTTTTGACCCAGCCCTGATCGATCCGGGTCTTGATCCGGGAGTTGTCAACCTCGGCAACGATAGAAACCGCGCCGGCGATCTCCGCAGCCTTGGGTTGTGCACCACTCATGCCACCAAGACCCGAGGAGACAAACAGGATGCCTTTCAGATCCCCGTCCTTCGATGCATTGCACTTCAGGCGGCCAGCGTTTATCAGCGTGTTGTAAGTGCCGTGAACAATCCCCTGAGGGCCGATGTACATCCATCCGCCTGCCGTCATCTGGCCATAGCTGGACACCCCCATCTGGGCCGCCACCTCCCAGTCATTCTCATTGTCATACACCCCAACCAGAAGGCCGTTGGTGATGATGACCCTCGGGTTGTCCGGCTGAGATCGGAACAACCCCAGCGGATGGCCGGAGGCCATGACCAGGGTCTGGTCTTCAGTGAGAAGTTCCAGGTATTTTTTGATCAACCGGTACTGCATCCAGTTCTGGCATACGCTCCCGGTTTCCCCGTAAGTAACCAGTTCATAAGGATAGAGCGCCACATCAAAGTCCAGGTTATTGTCGATCATGACCTGAAATGCCCTGCCGGCCAGGCACCGGCCCTTATATACATCCACGGGCCTTGCCTGAATGGCTCCGGGAGGACGGAATCGGTAGCCATAAATCCGTCCCCGGGTTATCAGTTCATTTAAAAATTCCGGAGCCAGAACCGCATGATGGGCTTCCGGGACATACCGAAGCGCATTTTTCAAAGCCACCCGGGTCTGCTGCATTGTCAGACAAAACCCGCGATCCGGCGCCCGCCGGATGCCCTTCACAAATTCCGGCATTTCAGGCAGCTCCGGATCCAACTTAATTGTCATTGCCTCGAAAATATCGTCATTGCAGATCATAATAGTCCCTTTCACTTTACTGCGGCAAAGCTGTATATACAACACTTACCGCATTAAAATCCATCAGATTTGCACTGTCAAGGAAAAATATTCCCTCGACATCGATCTGAAACCCATGTATAGAAATTATGGTATAGACAAGTTGGGAAATCTTTTAAAACAAACGTGACAATTAACTATTTTTTTAATCGACTCATATCCCCGATCCCATGCGAAACGAATGACCCCAAAAGCCTCCAAATACGAAACCATCAAGCAGTTTCTAATTCACGGCATCTCCTCACGTACCTTCACCGATGCCATTCCTTCGGAAAACCAGCTTGCGGAAAAATTCGGGGTGAGCCGTATGACGGCCAGAAGAGCGCTGGATGAACTCGAAAGGGACGGCTTCGTCGAGCGTTTTCCGGGCAAGGGAACCTTTGTGCGAAAAACCCAGCATTATACCCGGGGCTTTTTTCGGGTGCGGCCTTTTCGCAAATGGGCCGAAGACATCAATGTGACCCTGACCACCCGGGTCCTTGAAGCCAGGCTCATAGATCCACCCAAGAATATTGCAGAGAAACTGCAGGGCAATGGCCAAGTCGTTCTGCTTCGCATTCTGAACTTTTTTAACGACAAGCCGGTTCGCTATGCCATCCGCTATCTCGTCGCCGACCCGTGCGCCGGCATTTTGTGGGAAAATCTCGAACAGGAATCAATACACGAAATTCTTATCAACAAATACCGCCTGCCACTGACCAAAATGAGCCAGAGCATGACCGCCATCGGCCTTCCTCCCAAAATTGCCCGTCTCTTCAATTCAGAACCCGGCTATCCTGTATTTTATTTTCAGCGCCTGACCTTTTCCTTCGATACGCCTATCACATTCGTAGAATACTACATGCGCGGTGAGATGGCCTTTGACGACACCTTCACTCCCCAGCTGGACCACTCGGATTTTTTATAAATCCGTCAATCCTTAATGTATCCCAAGAAAAACTTCAGCAAAACGTGAATCCCCGCGGGCCTGTATGGCCTTACCCTGCCAGACCGTCCTACCGGATTCGAGAACGCAAACGTCGTCGGCCGCCGATAGTGCTCGATCTGTGTTCTGTTCCACAAGAAGAATCCCAAGGCCATCCTTTTTGAGCCTGAACAGGGATTCGTAACACAAATCGATGACCTTGGGCATCAGACCCAGAGACAGCTCGTCGATCATGATCAACCGGGGCCTAGCCATCAATGCACGCCCGATGGCCAGCATCTGCTGCTCACCGCCGGAAAGGTTCCCGGCCAAGAGGTTCAGCCTTTCCGAAAGCCTTGGAAAAAGAGCGAGAACATAGTCCCGGTCTCCCCTGAAACACTTTTGCGGATGGATCACACCACCGATCTTGAGGTTGTCCTCGACAGTCAGGTCCTTGAAAACACGGCGTCCTTCAGGACAGATGGCAAGGCCCCGGCGAACCCTTTCGACGGTCGGCAGCAGCCCGATGTCCTGATCATCCATAACGATGCGGCCTTCATGAAGGGATACGTGCCCGGCAATACACATCAGCAAGGATGATTTTCCAGCGCCGTTCGGACCAAGAAGCGCCGTAATCGTTCCTGGCAGAATATCCAGAGAAATGCCGCTTGCCGCCACAAAAGCACCGTAACCGCAACTTAAATTGTCAATCGAGAACATGACTTGGTGTCCCCCCATAGGCAGGTTCACCGCCCAGGTAAGCGGCCCTGACAGTAGGATCGTTCATCACAGCCACCGGATCTCCGTCAGCGATCTTGCGGCCGTTGTCCAGAACCAGAAGTCTCCGGCTGACACGAAGAATCTCCCCGAGGTTGTGCTCGATCAGGATGATGGTCAGCCCCTGCTTGTTGATATCCGAGATGGTGGATGCCAGGGCCTCGGCCTCCTGTGAGTTCAGTCCGGCCAGGGGTTCATCCAGCAAAAGGAGTCTGGGGCTCTGAGCCAGGGCGCGGGCCATCTCCAGGCGCTTTAAAACTCCAAGCGGCAGAATGGCTGGGCTTTGATCTGCGAAATCGGCAATGCCAACACGCTCCAACATGGCATGTGCAGTCTTTCTTTCCCCGTTTTGAGAAAGGTTAAGCAGCGCAACCATCGGGGACCGCGTTTTGGCAAAACCCGCTGCCAGAACAACATTATCCAGGACAGAAATCTCTCGGAACGGTTTAACGATCTGCTGCGACAGCGCCAGCCCCTTTCGGATTCTGGCATTAATGGACAGCGCGTCCAGGGATTCCCCAATCAGCGTTATTTTTCCAGCGTCCGCCCGCACCACGCCGGTAATCGCACGGAGCATCGTGGTCTTGCCCGCCCCGTTCGGACCGATCAGCCCGAGCAACTCCCCCTCTTGAACTTCAAAGGACACATCATCAAGGGCCGTGACACCGCCGAAACACACCATAACACCGGCCACCTTAAGCAGCGGATTCATCGCCTTTTTTCTCCTTTATGCGCCGGCGGCCGGCAACCCGCCTGGCAAAACCCGCCATGCCCGTGGGACTGAACCGCATCATGAGAAAGAGCAGGCCACCATAGACCAGTAGCTTGTAGTCGCCGATAAACTGAAACCAGGACGGCAGCACGCTCAACAGGGACGCAGAAATGGCAACCCCCGTGACCGAGCCGATCCCGCCGACAACCACCATGGATAAAACGGTGATCGATTCCACAAAACCGAAACTATCCGGACCGATGAATTTGATATGATGGGCGTAAAGTGCGCCGGACAGTCCAGCCAGGGCCGTCCCGATCGCAAAAGCCGCCAGCTTGTATCTCGGAACATCGATGCCCAGAACGCGGGTAGTGTCCTCGTCCTCTGCAATGGCCCCGAAAACCTTTCCCATCCAAGATTTTCGAAGATAGAAACTGAAAAAAGCCGTGGCCGCACAGAGACCGATCGTCAGGATCATGAAGGCAGTCTTTGAAAGGCCGGAACCCGGAATGCCCGAAACCCCCATTTCTCCACCAAGAAATTCCTGCTGGCGAACAATGCCCACGAACAAGAAGCCCACGCCCATCGTCGTTATGGCCAGAAAGTCCGCCCGCACCCGAAGACTTATCAGACCGATAACTAAGCCGATTGCACCAGACAGAAGCATCGAGAGCGGCAGGGTGAAGAGAAACGGAACGCCGTTTTTTGCAGCCATTGCGGAAAAATAAGCCCCGATCCCCAGATATGCCGCATGGCCCAGGCTGATCTGTCCGCAAAAACCGGTGATCAGATTCAGCGACAATGCAAAGAGCACACTGATCCCCATGCTGGTAAGCAGCGAGATTTCATATTCCATCTGCATTTCTCACTTTCTCGCGAACAACCCCTGGGGGCGAAACATCAGTACCAGGATCAGAAAAGCAAAGGCGATGGCGTTCCTGTCGAGGATACTGCCAAGATAAATCGTGCCGAAAGCCTCGATCACACCAAGAGCCAGTGATGCCAGAAGGGTTCCCCGAACGGAACCGAGCCCGCCCATAACAATGATGGCGAGTGATTTGTACGAGGGAACGCTTCCCATGGTCGGCTCCACCAGATTGTTCAGGACCGATACCATCACCCCGGCCAGTCCCGCTAGTGAAGAGCCGACAAAAAAAATGAGGTACCTCACTTTCTGAAGGGAAATGCCGAAGGATTCCGCCATTTCAGGATCTGAAACCGTAGCCTGGCAGCAAATCCCCATCCGGGTCATGTTCTGAAGATAGCCAAGAATTGCGATGATAGCGGCAGCACCCAGCGTCACCGCAATCTCTGCCTGCTTGAACCGGAACGTTCCAAAAAGGACAACCTGGTCCTGCAGCGGCGGAACCAGATACGTGAGCCCCGAGGCCCCGAAAGCAATCCTGAAGATTTCCTCCGCAGCAATAAAAATCCCGATGGAGGCGATCAAGGGAACAAACGGGGGCTGGGAGAGAATCGGCTGGTAGCAGAACCGGAACAGCGCCATTCCCACTATGCCAGAGATGAACATTGCACAGGGAATCGCAAACGCCAGACCCCCGAAATGGTTCGACAGAATGCACCCGATATATGCTCCCAGCGTAAAAACCGCCGCATGAGCCACATGGAGGATTCTTAAGAGTCCATAGACCAGGGTCAGCCCCAGGGCAATCAGGGCATAAATACTTCCCTGAACCAGCCCCTGTGCAATGAGTTCAAGCATCAGCATGATTGCATTCCTCGGTCCATGTCATCAACTCAATTAATACGAATGCAGTCAATCCCCAATTTTCCAAAATCCACACTTGTTCACCCCCACATTAGATTGCATCTTGCCGGAACCAGGCAAAAATATCACCCGCTGCGACATCACGTGTTATTTTTTTGTAGGCGGGGCCAAGAGCGCCGCATCCGAAATAACCGCATACCGGTGAAATGCATTGCCCTTAACGATTTGCACCTGAATGTCTTTTTTAACTTCATGAAGATCATTAAAGGTCAGGGTTCCGATGGGAGTGTTGAACGTGCCGGCCGCAATGGCGTCCTTCAGCGCTTCGCCGCCCTTGCCTCCGGTTTTATTCAAACCTTCGATCAATACGCGGGTTGCGGTATATGCCGAGGCGGCAACCATATCCGCCCCGAAACCGGCAGTTTTCCGGAATTCGGCCAGAAATGCCTGGGTCACCGGCGATTCCGAATCGCGGTCAAGGGAAGTCGTCACAAGGGTCCCTTCAGCTGCAGGACCTGCGATCTCGATAAATTTCTCGGAATCGTACCCTTCCTGGCCAATGATCGGTGCCGTTACGCCGCCGGCCCGAAGCTGGCTCACCAGGGGTCCGGCCGTAAAATAATATCCGGATGCATAGATGACTTCGGGATTGTCATCCTTGATCTTGGAAACCAGTGGACCGAATTGCCGATCCGGGAGACCATATTCATACTCATTCAGGATGGTGAGCCCGAATTTGGCATGAGCTTCCTTGAATCCGGCGGTCAATGCCTGTCCAAAGTCATTCTTGATGGTGACCACTACGACTTTCTTTTTGCCCATGTCGCTGACCAGTTTGGCGCCAGCCTTTCCCTGAACCTCGCCCATGGTGGCGGTCCGAAACATATAGTCGCCGGAAAGGGTGATGTCCGGGTGAATGGCGTAGGCAACCACATAAGGAATTTTCGCTGCCTGGAATATGGGAGCTGCCGCGCGCGTGGATCCGGAATAGGACCCGGAAACCGCACCGATCACCTTGTCTTTTTCCACCAGCTTGGTGGCAACGGGGACCGCCTCTTTCGGTGCTGCCTGATCATCGTAGACAATAAGCTCGATCTTCTCGCCGTTGATCCCGCCTTTGGCATTGGCCTGCGCCACTGCCAGCTTGGCCCCTTCCAGCGCAGACTTGCCGTCGGATGCGGCAAAACCGGTAAGTGGCGCGTTAAAGCCGATCTTTACATCCGCAGAAACATTCGCCGGGGTCAGAACCAGCGTCACGGATAGAACCATAAACAAGGATACAGCCAGTCTTGCCAATAAACGATTCGTCATAGTGCCTCCTTTGATTTGCATTTATAATGTTTTGTCACTCATTTACTTATGGTTATCGGAATATCCGTTACCCCTGCATAGAAAACGATAATTTCAGCGGTTATTTCGCCTTCGTTTTTTCCAAAATGCCATTTATTCACAACTTCGACAATAGGTTCCCCAGCTTTTAGATGCAATGTTTTATTGTCTTCGGTGACAACAGTCAGTTCTCCACTCAACAATACCCCAGCGTTTATTACCGGATGTTCATGCAGAGGCAATTGTGCTACCGGCGGTATTATGATTCTGAGAAGCGTCACCTCTGGGGTACCTTTTGAGTAACAGGGCAGATGGCACCCATCCCAGCTTAAACTTGATTTTGCCAGTACATCAACTTGAATGGCATTTACATCTTTGGCAGAAGCGTTACTTGACAGCAATAAAATAAAACACATTCCGCGAATCAATTTATGGATTCAATATTCCTTTCATTCTTACACAATCGATGCGAATCACCCGTAAAATCCAAACATGATCGCCAAAGGGGGGATGAAGCGTTTTGACAGATGAATCCGCTTCAATTCTTATGTATTTTATGCTTGTATTTTTGACAAGAACTATCTGCACTTGTTTATTTTCCAAATTGTCCGGTAATCAGTTCGCGTCGGTTTTGGTGAGACAGGTTATTCGGGTGCGAATCTTAAGCTCCGAAACGGATTACCCTCAGCAACGATTCTTGCCGGATACTTTTGCCCTTGTTTTCGTGTTAAGCGCACATTCCCATTTTGACTGGATTATCGTTTGATCATGTGGTAACAGTTGAAAAGTTCAAAACCGCGGTTTAACAGGAGGCTCATTTGAAAATCATTATCGTTGGTGCCGGTGAAGTCGGATTTCATACAGCCCAGAGGCTGACCATCGAAAATAAAGAAGTGGTGGTAATCGAGAGACAACCGGAAGCGTTAAAACGTTTTGTTGACCTTCTGGATGTTCAGACCGTCTGTGGTTCTGGCAGCAGTCCCCGTATTCTGGAAGAAGCCGGTGTCGCCAGTGCGGAAATGTTACTGGCGGTTACCGACAGCGATGAAACAAATCTTGTCGCCTGCCTGTTTGCGGAATCCATCGGTCCGGGAATTAAAAAGCTTGCACGAATTCGGGATGAAGATTATTTCCACTTCAAACCCGAATTGACACCGAAAATGCTGAATATCGACACCATCATCAATCCGGACAATGAACTGATTAAATCCGTCATACATTCTCTGGCCGTTCCCGGGGCTGAACATATCAGTGAATTCGCTGATGGCAATATCAAACTAATTGGTTTTCGGATTGAAAAGGACAGTCCTGTAATCGGCATTCGAATGCTCGAACTGCGAAAAAAAATCGGGGGTATACCATTTATTGTTGCGGCGATATTTCGAAACGAACGTCTGATCATTCCTTTTGGAAACGATATAGTCAAGGCCTACGATCTTGTCTATTTTGTATGTGAAACAAAGAAATTAAAACCGGTTCTGAAATTTTTTGGGAGCCGAACCGAACAGGTTAATAATATTCTGATTGTCGGCGGCGGCAATATCGGTGTTAAAATAGCTCAGGAGATTGAGAAGCGGCCCTATCATCTTCGCATCATTGAAGCCAATCGGGAGCGGTGTCAGTTTCTTGCGGAAAAACTAGACAGTGCAATTGTTCTTCACGGCGATGGAACGGATAAAACCCTTTTAGAGCAAGAAAATATTCAGGATATGGACATGGTCATTTCCTTGACCGGAAATGAAGAGGCCAACTTTCTGACATCTCTTCTGGTAAAAAACATGGGCGCCAAAAGAACCATGACGCGAATCAATAAATTCGCATATATGCCGATAATCAGCGATATCGGACTGGGCAATATCCTCAGCCCAAGGCTTTCAGCAATTAACAGCATTATTCAGCACGTCAGGCGCGGTAAAATCCTCTCTTCTGTCTCACTCAAGGGCGAAGATGCGGAAGTTTTAGAAGCGGTGGCGATGGAAACCTCCGGCATCGTGGGAACCCCCTTGAAAGATTTGCATTTCCCCAAAGGAGCCATCGTCCTTGCAGTGACTCATGAAAACACCAGTATCATTCCGGACGGCAACACCGTGGTTCAACCAAAAGACCGCGTCGTGATATTATCAACCCGACAGAATATTCCGAGAGTCGAACGGGAACTGATGGTCAAACTGGAGTATATTTGAATGCGATGGCATTTTGTGTTGCGATCCGTAGGGGCGATAGCGATTTGTATCAGCCTGACCATGCTGTTTCCACTGGCTTTCTCTCTTTATTATGACGATGGGAGCACATGGCCCCTGATTCAGTCCATGACCCTTGCCCTGAGCGTGGGTTCAGCAATTTATCTCTTTTCCCGTCGCTCCAACCAGCCTTATATGAGCCATCGGAATGCCATGGCCATCGTCACCTTGGGCTGGATTGCCGCAACCGTGATCGGCGCCCTTCCCTTTTTACTATCCGGGACATTCGACACATTTACCGATTGCATATTTGAATCCATTTCCGGCTTCAGCACCACCGGTTCATCAGTTCTGGCCGATATCGAACGAGTTCCCAAGGGAATCCTGATGTGGCGAAGCCTAACACACTGGCTCGGCGGCATGGGAATCATTGTTCTATCATTGGCCATCCTGCCTTTTCTCGGACTGGGAGGTATGCAACTTTACCAGGCAGAGGCGCCCGGACCCTCCCCGGATAAACTGACCCCCCGAATACGGGATACGGCATCGGCTCTCTGGCGGGTATATCTTGTTTTTACGTTGGTAATGATCATTCTGCTGATGTTTGGCGGCATGGATGCTTTTGATGCTATCTGCCATACTTTCGGCACGCTGGCAACCGGCGGGTTTTCCACACGGAATCTATCGATAGCCTATTACAACAGCGCCTATATCGAAGCTGTCATTACCATTTTCATGCTGCTGTCCGGAATCAATTTTTCACTGCACTATCAAATGCTTTCCGGCAAATCCAAGTTCATGCTCACGGACCCGGAGCTTCGATTTTTTATAGGAGTCGTTTCAGTTTTGATTCTAGTAACCACATTTGCTTTGTATCAAACGGCTTATCCCAGTTTGAGTCAAGCATTTCGCTATGCCGCATTTCAGGTTTCATCCATCATCACCACAACCGGTTTCGCCACGGCGGACTTTGAAATCTGGCCTGCCCTTCCGCAATGCATCCTGCTGTTCTGCATGTTTCTGGGATCCTGTGCCGGATCGACCGGAGGCGGCATGAAATGCATGCGCATCATGCTGCTGTTAAAACACAGCTATCTTGAATTGTTCCGGATGATCCATCCCCGCGCCATCACACAACTCAAATTCGGAAAAAAGCTGGTAACCGAAGATATTGTCAAAGGCGTCTGGGGGTTTTTTATCATTTACCTCGGGCTGTTCATTTTGTCCTCATTGTTGCTGACAGCGATGAAGATAGACCTGGTCACCTCTTTTTCAGCCGTTGCTGCCTGTATCGGAAACATCGGCCCTGGCCTGGGATCTGTCGGCCCGAGAGAGCATTTTGGGCATCTTCCCCTTGCGGCCAAATGGGTGTTAAGCTTCTGCATGCTTTTGGGCAGACTCGAAATCTATACGGTCATTATCCTGTTCGTTCCGGAATTCTGGCGAAAATAGAGTTGGTCCCTTTTCCGATCCGCTTTCGCTATTGAGCAGAAGAAACTGACCCATCAGGTAACCGGAAATTCCCCCGATCAATCAATACCCAGATAGGCTTTTTGCACCATTTCGTTTTGTTTCAGGCTGGCTGCCGTGTCGCTGACGACAATTTCGCCGTTCTGGAGCACATAGCCACGGTGTGCAATGGAAAGGGCCATCAGGGCGTTTTGTTCCACCAGCAGGATTGTTGTGCCCTTCTCGTTCAAGGCTTTGATGATATCAAAGATCAGCTCAACAAGAAGCGGTGAAAGTCCCATGGAAGGCTCGTCGAGCATCAGCAGGCGCGGGTTCAACATCAGTCCGCGGGCAATGGCGAGCATCTGTTGTTCGCCACCCGAAAGGGTGCCTCCATACTGGCTGATCCGTTCTTTAAGGCGCGGAAACATCTCAAAACCGTATGCCATCCGGCGCTCGATCTCCTCCGGGTCATTCAAGGTGAACGCACCCATCTCCAGATTCTCCTTGACGGTCAGTTTCGGAAATATCCCCCTGCCCTCGGGCACATGCCCGAGGCCTGCAAGGACGATGGCATGCGGTTTCATCTTGGAGATATCCTTGTCGCCCAGCATAATCCTGCCCTGCTTTGGGTGTATTAAACCGGAGATGGTTCGCAGCGTGGTGCTCTTTCCGGCGCCGTTCGAGCCGATCAGCGTCACGATCTCGCCCTCGTTGACCTCGACCGAGATACCTTTAAGGGCATGGATATGGCCATAGAAGCTGTGAATGTCATGAAGGGATAAGAGGCTCATGCGTTCTTCTCCTCATGTTGCCCGGTAACCGCGCCACGCCCGAGATAAGCCTCGATGACCTGGGTGTTGGAACGGATCTCATCCGGTGTCCCTTCGGCAATTTTTTCGCCGTGATCCATTACGCAGATCAGCTCCGAGATATTCATTACCACGCGCATATCATGTTCGATGAGAAGAATCGTGATTCCTTTTTCATCCCGGATACGCCGAAACAGACGTGTGACATCCTCGGTTTCCTGTGGGTTCATGCCGGCGGCCGGTTCGTCAAGAAGCAGCATGAGCGGGTCGGCGGCCAGAGCGCGGGCGATCTCCAGCCGGCGCTGACCGCCATAGGGCAGATTCTTGGCAAGCTCATTGCCGACCCCTTGCAGGCCCACGTAAGTCATCAGTTCTTCGGCTTTTTGTTCCGATTCTCTTTCTTCTTTTTTAAAAAAAGGCAGATGAAAGAGGGTGTCGATGGACGACTGCTTCAGGTGGACATGCATGCCCACCAGAATATTTTCGATGACCGACATATTGCCGAAAAGACGAATATTCTGAAACGTGCGTGCAATCCCGCGAGATGCTATCTGGTCTGGCCGCAGCCCATTCAAAGGTCTGCCGTTGAAGGTGATCTGGCCTTCATCGGGGTTGTAAATACCGGTCAAGGTATTGAAGAATGTGGTCTTTCCGGCCCCGTTCGGACCGATGATGCTGACAATCCGGCCCGATTCCAGCTTGAAGTTGACCTTGTTGACGGCGGTCAGACCGCCGAAATTTTTCACGATGTTGATTGTTTCAAGCAGTGCCATGGTTCTCCTCGTCTTATTCCCCGCCCTCGGCTTCGTCGGAAGCAAGCTCGCGTTTACGGCGCTGGGACGGGATCAGACCCGCCGGACGAAAGATCATCATCAGGATCAGAATCAACCCGAACAGCAGACGCTGGTATTTGGCCGGGTCCAGCTGGGTGGACAGGTCGGCCCAGGCAAAGTTGATGATCGGAATGACCGCATCGCTCTGGCGAAGCTGACTCAAATGCAAAGAAAGGCCTTGGAGAACCTGCAGGTTCAGGATGGTGACCGTGGCTGCGCCCAGGATTACGCCGGGGATGCTGCCCGAACCCCCCAGGATAACCATCGACAGAACGCCGATAGACTGCATGAATGAAAATGATTCCGGACTGATGAAGGTACGGCTTCCCGCCAGCAGGACACCCATGACCCCGGCAAAAGAGGCACCGACCGCAAACGCAGCCAGCTTCATTTTGACCAGCGGAATACCCATTGCAATCGCCGCGGTCTCGTCTTCTCGGATCGCGGTCCAGGCCCGGCCGATTTTCGAGTCGTCAAGACGCCGGGTCACAAAGACGATGACGATGATAACCGCCAGTGCCAGCAGGTAGAACATGACGTTATACATATCGGCGGGGCTGACTTCATGCCCGACGATGCCGCCGAACAGCTTGTTGAAGCCGTCAACAGCCGCCTGCGGCATGGTCGGTCGCTGGATCGGGGTGATTCCCTGCGGACCGTTGGTAAAATTGAGCGGTTTGTCCAGATTGTTTGCCAGAACGCGGATGACTTCTCCAAAGCCCAGGGTCACGATGGCCAGGTAGTCGCCGCGCAGCCGCAGAACCGGTGTGCCAAGCAGAATACCGGTCAGCGCCGCAACAAAAATCGCTGCGAACATGAACAGATAAAAGGCATCACCCGGCAGCAGAAAAGGCAGATTGGGCGGCTGGGTTCCCGGTGCGAAGGGAAGCACATAATACTGCTGGGAACCGAAAAAAGCCCACAGATAGGCCCCGACAGCATAGAATGCCACGTATCCCAGATCGAGCAGACCGGCAAAACCGACCACGATATTCAAGCCCAGCGCAAGGGCCGCAAACACGCTGATCTGAAAGATAACCTCCAGGTAGAAGATATTGCGGACACCCACCACCGGAAAAATAAACAGGGTCAGGACCACACCGACAATCAGTTTGAAGCGGCGATCCGCCTTGAAATAATAAAGCGTGAAAAAAGAGGTAATCAACACCAGAAAGGCCAGATTCGAGCGTGGGCTGGTATAGACAAGGCCGGTACCCAGAATCATATGGGCCAGTATGATGATATGCGGATATATCCCCTGTTCCAGTCTTTTTATGATGTCTGTTAAAAATATCGGGACCATCTGCTCCTCCTTAGGCCTTCTGGGCCACATTTGCACCCATGAGCCCCTGCGGGCGGAAGATGAGCACCAGAATCAGGATGCTGAAGGCAAAGATATCCTTGTATTCGGAGCCGGCCGCACCCATGGTGAAAACACCCATATAGGAACCTGCAAAGGTTTCCAGCATACCGAGAACAATGCCGCCTAGCAGTGCCCCTGTCATGTTGCCGATACCCCCCAGGACAGCGGCGGTGAAGGCTTTCAGGCCGGGGAAAAAACCGACAAACGGGTCGATCCGGGTGAATTTCAGGGCATATAAAACACCCGCGGCCCCGCCCAGCATACCGCCGACCAGAAAGGTCAGCGAGATGATCCGGTTCACATCGATACCCATCAGGCTGGCGGTGGGATGATCCTGAGCCACGGCGCGGATGGCCTTGCCGATCTTGGTCGCGTTGACCAGATAGTTCAGCGCCACCAGCATCAGCACCGCCGAGACAATGACAATAATAGATTTGATTGACATGCCCAGGGTGATCGGGGTTGTCCCCATGGTCATTTTGGCAAGAATCACGCGACTGTCGAAATTTCCAAATGTTGGAAAAATCCGGTTGAACTGTCCGGTTGTCAGGCTTTCCACGAGGCGGATGACATCCTGCAGCAGAAAAGAAACACCGATTGCCGAGATCAGCGGTACCAGGCGTGATGCATGACGCAGGGGTCGATAAGCCACGCGTTCCACGGCAACAGCCAGCCCGCCGGCTGCCAACATGCCCCCCAGGATGGCCAGGACCAGATAAATATAGGCCATCAGCAGTAGAGGCGTCGGCCAGGATCCCGAATTTATCCAGCGCAATCAGGATTTCAACGCCGACAAACGCACCGACAGCGAAGATTTCACTGTGCGCGAAATTAATAAATTCCAGAACACCATAGACCATGGTATAGCCAAGAGCGATGGCGGCATAGACGAAGCCGATCGTCAGTCCATCAATCGCCACCTGGGGCAGATTGACAAGGGTATAGGTATAGAGCGACACGTTCAGCCGTTCGAAAAGCGTCTGTCCGACCACGGTCCTGTCCAGAATCAATGCGAGAACCAGTGCAATGGCTGACAGAAAGATCGTGCTGCCCAGTGAGAAAAAAATCAGCTGACCCAGTGGACGCAGCAGCTCACGGACGTTGATTGATTTAAGAAACCGTTTCATATGTGAACCCGATAAAAAATCTTCCGGACCCTCATCAAAGGGCCCGGAAGAAATGTGCCTGGGAAGGATTATTTCGGAGGAGCGATGTCAAGGGTCTCGACAACTGGGTTATCACTCCATTTTGCGGGAGAAGGAGAGGCGACTTTGATCACGAAATATTTGGCGATCGTTGGATCGCCGATACTGTTAAAAGTGAATTTGCCGGTGATACCCGAGTAATCCTTCAAATCGCGGATCGCCTTGGTAACGGCCGCACGGGTCGGGAGCTTGTTGCCGTTAGCCTTGGCGGCAGCCTCGATGGCCTTCAGGCAGATGCCCATGGAGTCATAACCCTGGGCGGCAAAAGGCTGCGGCGCTGCATTGTATTTGGCTTTGAAGTCAGCGACAAATTTGGCGGTGCCGGGGTAAATGGAGGCAGGGCCGGATACGGTGGAGTAAAATGTCCCGCCACCGTCAAGCAGGGTCTGCCCACCGATCTTGACGGCATCGGAGGAGTCAAAACCATCATCGCTCAGGAACATGCCCATATACCCTTTCTCACGGGCCTGTTTGAACAGGACCGCCGCCTGGGAATACATGCCGCCGAAGTATACCAAATCGGGATTGCCGGCAAGGATCGGAGAGAGCAGGGAATCGAAATTCGCCTTCTCTTCGGTGCCTTCAAAACCAAGAAGTTTCATGCCCTTTTCCTGGGCTCTTTGTTTGAAGAACTCGGCAATGCCCTGTCCGTAAGCAGTCTTGTCATGGACGACAAAGACGCTTTTAACTTTTTTTCCAGCGGCAAAGTCGGCGCCGACAACACCCTGGACGTCGTCACGACCGACGATACGGTTGACTTCCATATAGCCGCGGGTGGTGACTTTCGGGTTGGTGTTTGCAGGAGAAACATTGGCCAGACCGGAGGTGTGATAGACCTCGGATGACGGGATCTGGACGCCGGAATTATAGTGTCCGACGATGGCCAGGATAGCCGGATCGGAGACGATACGCTTGGCGTTGGCAACGCCGGCATCGGGATTGGCCTGGTCATCGAACGGAGCCAGTTCAACCTTGAATCCCATCTTGGCCAATGGTGCGCTCATTTGTTCAAGAGCCATCTCGGCGCCGCGTTTGATATCAACACCGACGACTGACTGGTCGCCGGAAAGCGGTGACTGGGTGGCGATCTTGATGATCTGATCGGCAGCGGCGACAGGGCCGCTGATGGCCATAACTGCGGCGATTAGTAACGAAAGAACAACCAATAAGCGTTTAGTCATACTCATTCCTCCTTTGAAATCAGTTAGTCGGTTCGTGCACAAACATCCCAATAATGCTTCGAGCAAGTAACGTTCCTGGAAAAAGATGCTTACCCATTCGCCTCGAAAAAGTCAAGTATAGTATATCTTTTGCCGAGATATTTTTTGATGACTGTTCAATAAATTTCTTTGAATCATTTATTCAGCTGGTAAATTCGGAGCTGTTCTGTAAAACTGCAACAATCTGCTCTCCCACCGCATCGACCTGCCAGGGTTTGATTCCCTCAATGGCGAAAAGTTCCTCGGCATGTTGCGGGTTTTTCAGAGAAATGGCCGTAATGAGCGCATTGTTGCACAAAAGACCCGGTTCGATCTCCAGATAGGCTGCCGCGGATTCGCGCCATTTTTTCAGTACCGCTATCCGGGCGGAAACCTGCGCATCCGGAACCGGTTCATGGCTTCGGGGATAAACCGGCAGGATTGAGGGATCAATCTCCATGGCTGCTTGAATGGTATTCAGCAGCTGCTGGCCGTAACGATTGAGCTGTTTGATGCTTAGCGCCTCAAGCCCTTTCAGATGGTTCATGTCCCGGGGTTTTTCGATTGCCAGTTTCAGCAGCACATGGTTATGAATGACCTGATAAAGGGGCCTGTCGATTTTTTGGGCAACGGACCCCCGGAATTCCAGAAGGGCTTCCAGAACCGCAAGAGACCTTCGGCCCAGACGGCCTGCACCCTTGAATTTCAAAAAACGGGGATCGTCATTGGCAGTGGGGGCCCGGACAAGGCTCTGAATGTCGCATTCCTGAAGAAACCAGTCCAGGCGGCCGGTTTCTATCAGTCTTTCTTCAAGCTTTTTAGACAATTCATTCAGATAAATGGCGTCTTGAGAGGCATACGCCAGCATATCCTCAGGCAGGGGTCTTTGGGACCAGTCTTTTTTCTGGAATTTCTTTTCAAGACGGATATTGTAAAAAAGATTCAAGACAGCATCGAGTCCGGTAAACTGCATTCCCAGAAAACGACATGCCAGTTGGGTATCAAAAAGATTGTTCACCTCGATGGAAAAATCTTTATAAAGGCAGCGAATGTCATAATCCGACCCGTGAAACACTTTTCGAATATCGGGATTGGCAAAAAACGGTTTGAGAGGATGAAAGGCCACCGGTCTGAAGCGGATCCACCAGAAAACACGCTCCATGCGGGTTGCGATCTGAACCAGACAGACTTTTTCCTGATAGTGAAACAGAGAGTCGGCTTCAAGGTCAACGCCCACGGAGTCTTCGTTTTCCAGGATGCCGGCCGTCTGTTTCCAGGTCCTGGTGGGTCGTAATGAGTTGATAAGGTGTTTTCGTGAATAGATGAATCGTCTTTTTCCTTAATCTGACTAAATGGATTCTTAAAACACCTTGCTCGACATCACGACTCGGCTGAAAATACTTTTCCAGTCATCAAGCCTCTACATAGCCGTTTTTGGGCAGCTCTTTGACGCTGCATTCGACGGTGATTTTTTCCTTGAATCCCGGCGCCACCTTCAGCGATGCAGGGCTTAACGCCAGATTGACAATGACGGTTCTGGAAGACTGAATCGATTCCAGTGGAATTTTTTCGGTATAGACCGTGGTGATATTTTTCAATAGCTGTCTTCCGCCGATGATCTGTACGACGCTCGGCTCTATTGTGACTTTCTCCATTCTCATGTTTTCCGGCAGTTTTCCGGTCCAGTCCACCTGAATCGGCAGATCTTTTTTATCCGGAACATCCAGGGATGACATCCACAACCGTCGGATAAAAGCTTTTAATAAAAATGCCGGGCGGCAGCGAAATGTTTTCATTGGTGATGGTATAAATGTTCTTCCCGACAACCGATTTGCCCAGATCAATTTTTACCCGCAAATTGTCCGGACGAAGCGCTCTGATCAACGGACCCGAACCGCCAAGTTGAATTTTGATGCTGTTGACGGAAGCATCCAGGATTTCCATGCCGGGATTGCGGTTCATGTACTCTATCGGTATTTCAAATGTGACCAGGGTGTCCAATCCCCGGGTAATCGTAAGCCATACACTGGTAATCAAAATAACGGCAACCAATGCGGCAACGCGAATCTCGATTTTTTCCTTTTTCTGGCTGGACGGATCCTTGATTACCAACCCCAGGTGCTCCTGAAGATGTTTTTCCAGGTCGTCTTTTTTCAGCACCGGCGTAATCGTTGAACCTTTCACGACCTGAACGGTTCCGCGTTCCTCGGAAACCACCACAATCAGTGAATCCGTGGATTCAGCCAGACCCACTGCAGCCCGGTGCCGCGTTCCATAATAGGAAGGCAGTTCCTGACGGTGAGACAACGGAAGAATGACCCCGACTTCATGAATCCGATCGCCTTCGATGATGATGGCCCCATCGTGAACCGGATTGTCTTCCCAGAAAATACTGGTGATCATTTCCTTGGAAATTGCGCCATCCCAGGGGATGCCGTTTTGAATCATCTCGTTGATGTCTTCCTTGCCGGGGAAAACAATCAAAGCGCCGATTCGCTTTCTGGCCAGATCCATGACACTGTCTGCGATAATCTGAACGGGAGTATGAAAAGACTTCTGGGGAAGCCCCCAAAACAAGGTCTTGATGTTCTTGACCTGAAGAACGCTCCGGATTTCGTTTCGAAACACGACAATGATGACCAGCGCAGCAACGGCTGTAATACCCTGAATGACCCAGCTGGTCACAATCAGGCCGATTGCAACAGCAAGGCGCTGAAAGATCCATAGGAAAGCCAGACCGACAAGTATTCGAAACGCATTGGTGATTCTGAAAATAACATAAAAGCGGAAGAGGATATAACTGTTCAAGGTGATATCCACAACATCCTGCCATCGAATACTTTGAAGAAAAATCAGAAAACCGTCCATAACCCTTATTCCGTAACGCTGAATCGAAGAATCTGAAGAATTCGACCTTCCGAATCGGTGATTTCCACCCGCCAGGGACCTTTATCCGATTCCCGAAGCTGAATGGCGCTGTAAGTTGTCCAACGGGGCGGCTGAAGCAAAAGCTTGATTTTTGTGCTCAGATTGTCCCGGTTGTACCAGTTGTGCGTAATGACCGTCTTTTCGGGTACAGGATCGAACAGGGTATAGCAGAAAACCCTGCCGATTCCGATGGAAAACACAACCCCTTCGTATAGCGGTTGGCGATCCTGAACATCCTCGCACATGACCGCGGAGGTTAAGATCGGCTTATCCAAAGCAGCGGCCACGATCAGGCCGTTTTTTTCACAAAAGGCGCCAAGACACAGAAGGATTGCAGCACCCCCCAGAGCCATCTTCCATTTTTGAAAATTCACCATATTGACTCCATAGATTATTGAACAAATTTGATAGATTCATAAAAGGACATAAAATCATAGGCGGTTCCGCTTTTCAAATGAGAGAAACATTTTCACGGTAAATAGAGTAAACGAAAGCAGCCTAAATATCAATTGCAAAACTGGACGCATTTTCATATCATCTTCCAAGATCGCACCAATAGCCTAAAGGCCGGGGCTGGACCATCGCAAACATCTCTGTCCCTGCTGCAAACGGTAACCGGCTGCATTCAATATTTTATTAACCCTATGCGTGATGGATTTTTATGACCAATAACAGCACAACCTTTGATTTTCTTACCGTCATAGACCGCCGCAACACGGCCAGTCTGAAATGGGACAAGTACAAAGGCCGGGATATTCTTCCCTTGTGGGTGGCGGACATGGATTTTAAATCCCCGCCGGCAGTCCTCAAGGCCCTTCAAGACCGGGTTGAACATGGCGTTTTCGGCTACGCCGTTACGCCGCAAGCCCTCATTGATACTACCGTTTCCATGCTTTTTGAGCAGTACGGATGGCAGGTTCATCCGGATTGGCTGGTCTGGCTTCCCGGACTTGTCACCGGTTTGAACGTCACCTGCAGGGCTGTCGGGGATCCCGGCGATGATGTCATGACCGCCATTCCGGTCTATCCCGCCGTTTTTATCGGCGCCGCTTCATTTTCAGCGAAACGTTGTCTCGGTGCCGCTGGAATACCGCGATGGAAAATGGGGATTTGATTTTGAGGGGCTGGAAAAAGCCATCACTCCGAAAACCCGGCTTTTTATGCTCTGCAATCCCCACAACCCGGTCGGAAGGGTGTTTACCCGGGATGAACTGGTTAAAATCGCCGCAATCTGTGAAAAACACGATCTGATCGTGTGCTCCGATGAAATTCATTGCGGAATGATTCTGGATCCGGATAAATTTCATATCCCTTTTGCCAAATTGGGAAAAGAGATTCAGGACCGGACCATCACCCTGATGGCGCCCAGCAAAACCTACAACATCGCCGGACTGGGATGTTCCTTTGCGGTCATTTCGAATGCGGATATCCGCCGGCGCTTTGTTCAGGCCATGGCCGGCATTGTACCCCGTGTCAATGTTCTGGCCAACACCGCGGCCCTGGCCGCCTATCAGGATACCAGCCAGTGGCTGAGGCAGCTTTTGGACTGCCTGAGAGACAACAGAGACCGGGTGTTCTCGGCAGTATCGCAGATGAAAGGGCTTTCCATTTACCATGCGGAAGCCACCTATCTTTCCTGGATCGATGCGCGGAAATCCGGGCTGGCGGATCCGGCGGCTTTTTTTGAAAACGCCGGTGTCGGTCTGTCTGACGGCGCGGAATTCGGCACCCCCGGATTTCTGCGGCTTAATTTCGGATGTCCCCGGTCCACCCTGGATGAAGCGCTGAGGCGAATGAAATCGGCGCTCAGCAATCCGTAATCCACTTGTCATTGACTTAAGGCACGACAAATTCCCTCCTTTGGAATTGGTGGGCCAGGGGGGATTCGGTAATCAACCGACAGTCAAGGATTTAAAGTCCATGCAGCTTGATACGCTTATTGTGAACGGAATTCTCGTTACGGTAAATCCGGATTTTGAGATCATCGAAAACGGCTGGGTGGGCATCAAGGACGGGCAGATCGTCAAGGCGCAACCGCACCGCCCTGGTTTTTTGCTCCCCGGCGCAATAGAAACCGTAGACGCCAATGGCGGCATCGTGATGCCGGGACTGGTGAACACCCATACCCATCTTCCCATGACCCTGTTTCGCGGCCTGGCCGATGACCTTCCGCTGATGACATGGCTGAATGATCATATTTTCCCTGCAGAAGCCACCTTCATACAGCCGGAGTCGGTTTACACGGGAACGCTTCTGGCCTGCGCCGAACTGCTGCTGTCCGGAACCACAACCTGCTGCGACGGCTATTTTTACGAACATTTTTCCGCACAGGCTGTTTCACTGTCCGGATTAAGGGCGATCCTGGGCCAGGGCGTGATCGACTATCCGGCGCCGGGTGTTCCGGACCCATCCCAAAACACCTCGGCTGCAAGGGATTTCATTCATTACTGGCAAAATGTGAATCCGCTGATTCAGCCTTCCATTTTCTGCCATTCTCCCTATACCTGCTCGGACAAGACCCTTCGAAATGCAAAGGAGATTGCCCTTTCCACCGGTTCGCTGTTTCAGATTCATATTGCCGAAACCCGGTCCGAATACGAGCTGATAAAAGACCGTCACCACATGAGCCCCAGTTGCCTATCTTGACAGCCTGGACATTCTGGATTCCCGGACCCTGCTGGTCCATGCGATCTGGCTGGATGATGCGGATATCGACATTGTCGCCCGGTCGGGCGCCGCCATCTCCCATGCTCCGGAAAGCGCCATGAAACTGGGATCAGGCATTGCAAGGATTCCTGAATTGATAAAGGCAAATATTTGTGTGGGACTGGGAACCGATGGCTGCGCCAGCAACAACAATCAGGACATGTTTCAGGAAATGGATGTCGCCGCCAAACTGCACAAGGTCTCAACCCTGAATCCTCAGGCCATGAATTCCCGAATTGTCCTTGAACTGGCCACCATCGGCGGCGCCAGGGCCATCGGCCTGGACCGGACCATCGGTTCTCTTGAACCGGGAAAACAGGCGGACATCCTCATTCTGGATATACATGCCCCGCACCTGACGCCCCTGTATCACCCGGAATCCCATATCGTGTATTCGGCAAAGGGATCGGATGTGCGCGATGTGATGATCGGCGGGAAATGGCGGGTAAAAAGCCGCGAGCTTGTTTCCCTGAATCTGGACGAAATTCTCGATCAGGCCCGGGCCGAAGGAAAACGCATTCAAGAATGGAGAACCCACCGTGAAACGACATGACATCATCCCTTACGCCAGGGGAGACAAACCCGTTGACCTGCTTCTGACCCATGCAAAAATCATCAATGTTTTTTCCGGCGAAATTACCGAAGGCAGCATTGCCATTGCCGGCGGATGGATCGTCGGCATCGGGGATTATCAAGCCGCTGAGGTCAGGGATTTATCCGGCCGTTTTATCGCTCCGGGCTTTATCGATCCCCATGTTCATATTGAAAGTTCCATGGCCTGCGTATCTCAGTTCGCCCGTGCCGTTGTTCCGCACGGCACGACCACCGTCGTGGCCGATCCCCACGAGATCGCAAATGTTCTGGGCGTTCTGGGCATTGAATACATGCTGAAATCCGGCCAGAATCAGCCCATGAACGTCTATTATACCCTGTCCTCCTGCGTTCCGGCTACCCGCATGGAAACATCGGGGGCAAGGCTTGAAGCGGTTGACCTGATTCCCTTGATGAGCCACAGCAGAATTGTGGCGCTGGCAGAAATGATGAATTACCCCGGGGTGATTCACGGCGACCCGGACGTTCTTTCAAAAATCAACCTGGCCAGACAATACCACAAGCCCGTGGATGGTCACAGCCCCGGCCTTTCGGGAAAAGAGCTGAATGCCTATATCGCCTCCGGCATTTCCAGCGATCATGAATGCACCACCGCGCATGAAGCCCGTGAAAAACTGATGGCCGGCATGCACATCTTCATCCGCCAGGGAACAGGCGCCCGAAACCTTCAGGATCTGTTGCCGCTTGTCTCCCCGCGGACTTCTCATCGCATGATGTGGTGCACGGATGATCGCCACCCCCATGATCTGCTGATCGAAGGCCACATTGATTCCCTGGTTCGCGAATCCATCGTCATCCGGCATCGACCCGATTCAGGCAATTCAAATGGCGACCCTGAACCCGGCTGAATATTTCGGGCTTGATCACCTCGGCGCCATTGCTCCGGGCAGACAGGCGGATCTTGTGATATTTTCCGATATCAATGCCCCGGTGATCGAGCAGGTGTATTGCAAAGGCGTCAGCGTTGCCGAAAACGGCGCCATGTCGCCCGACATCCCTGTTCCGGAGACGCTGGCGCTTCCACGTTCCATGAGAGTCACCCTCAAAACGCTTGATTTTTCAATTCCCCTGGCCGGAGACCGCATTCGGGTTATCGAAATCGTTCCGAATCAGCTGATCACGGAATCGATGCGCGTAGCGCCAACCGTATTCGAAAATGCCGCGATCTCCGACCCCGGCCGGGATATTCTGAAGATCGCCGCCGTTGAGCGGCATACCGGCTCGGGAAATATCGGAAAAGGCTTTGTCAAGGGCTTCGGACTCAAGAAGGGGGCCATTGCCTCCAGCGTTGCGCATGATTCCCACAACATCATTGTTGTGGGAACAACCGATGAGGACATGAAGGCTGCGGTAAAAGCGGTTGTCATGATGGGAGGCGGCCTGGCCGTCGTATCCGGCGGCATGCCCATTGCCAAGCTTTCCCTGCCCATCGCCGGCCTGATGTCCCCGGAACCGGTTCATGTGATACGGGACAAACTCGATCGCCTGCTGGCCTGCGCCCTGGAAATCGGCTCAACCCTTCAAAACCCGTTCATGACGCTCTCGTTTTTGTCACTGCCGGTCATCCCCGAGCTGAAGATCACCGACAAGGGGCTGGTGGATGTCACGCGGTTTGAAATCGTGCCTTTGTTTGAGTGACGGGGGAAATGGCATGAATTGTCTTCTCTATTACAGGTGTAAACCCTTCCCTGCCAACCGGCAATCCTGTTCTTGCGGCCAGCCGCAGTTCGTTCGCCCCCCGGGCAGTGATAAACCTACGCGCTCTCCACGGAATTCTCCCAATTGCTCAGTGCGGCCCGAGCCGTAATCAATTTTTTGTATATCCAGGCCAGCTTATCCGCGTCGCCTTTCCTGGATGCTTTAAACAGATCTCCCTCAAGCTCCGCGACTTCGAGGCGGATGTAATAGTCGAGCATTTCTTTCAGATGCGCCAGAACGATCTTGCCCGTCAGGAGGGGATGGTTATTGGTAACATTCGCATCCGGAAACTGCAATCCGTGCTCCAGTTCCACCTCCAGGCCCTGCTGAAACCACTCAACCGGAATCTGCAGCGCTTCAGATCCAACGGCGGACTGAATGATTCCGGCTTCTTCGACCTGCACCTTTGTTTCGGTCAATTTGGTCCAATCCCGGATGCCAAGCTCCTGACACGCACGCACAACTTCTTCTTTTGAAATAAAATCTGCAATAGCCATGTTCCCTCCTCATTCGCCATCGTTATAATTGTTCTGTTTAGAAATCAACTTTTCATATGTAACTACAGAATTGCTGAAATTTGTCAAAGTATTTTTTACTACTCAGGTTCAAAGGCACTGAGGCACAAAGGCACAAAGTTTTCATATCGTTTCTACATATATTGACAATAACTCGACACATATCCTCACCCTATGTTCTGTCAACCATTTCTCTATGTGCCTCTGTGCCTTTGCCACTTTGTGCCTGAGCCGGTATAGTATTTTGAGTGAAATCCAGTGAACCAAAAATAAAGCTTGGCAAATCGTAAGCGATGTGCGATTATGGCAAGTTATCATTTATCCGACCCTGTCACAGGGGAGAAATAACGATAATCAGATTCTCACCGGGTTTCTTACCCAACGGTGGCCTTCACCGGCTCAGTCCCCCGTTTACCAAAATATCCTGCCGGATTGTTTGAGTGGCGCCGCATATCCATGCAGGCTGTCCTCAGAAAGCGTACGTGTAACAATAATGAGTTTTACCCCTTTTAATCTTCACCCAAGTCTTATGAAAGGTGTTGCCGATCTTGGTTTCACCAGCCCCACACCCATTCAGCGAGACGGCATTCCGCCGGCTCTGGAAGGCCGCAATGTTCTGGCTTGCGCAATGACGGGCAGCGGAAAAACCGCAGCCTTCGCACTTCCGATTTTACAGCGCCTGATGGGCGCAAAACGCAGCGGCACTCGTGCGCTGGTCCTGGCTCCCACGCGGGAACTCGCAGCCCAAATCGTCGAGGTTTTCAACGATCTGGCCAAGCATACGCAGATCAAGGCCGCAGCCATATACGGCGGGGTTGGAATGGATCCCCAGGAACGCGCCCTTCGCCGCGGCGTGGATATCATCGTGGCCTGTCCGGGCCGCCTGCTCGATCACATGCAGTATTCCTATGCCAAATTCTCAGGACTTGAAGTCCTGGTGCTTGATGAGGCCGATCGGATGCTCGATATGGGCTTTCTGCCGGACATTCGCCGGATACTCAAACAACTGCCGCCGATTGACCAGACCCTCTTTTTTTCAGCCACGCTGCCTGCTGCCATTAACGAACTGTCCAAGCAGATGCTGAAGAATCCCGTAAATCTGAACGTCGAGCGTCCTTCCGCACCGGCTACGGGCGTTGCGCAGGCGATTTTCCCGGTCCGCCAGGATCTTAAATCCGCGTTGCTGCTGGAATTGCTGCGGGGAGACGGAATTCAGAACGCACTGGTTTTTACGCGCACCAAACACCGGGCCAACCGCCTGGCCGATTTTCTGGACCGGCACGGCGTTGCCTGTGACCGCGTTCACGGCAACCGCAGCCAGGCCCAGCGCACACAGGCCATGACCGATTTCAAGAACGGCCGTTCCCGGGTTCTGGTCGCCACCGATGTTGCCGCGCGCGGCATCGACATCGAGGCATTGTCTCATGTCGTCAACTTCGATGTCCCCCACATTCCCGATGACTACATTCACCGGGTCGGACGGACTGCAAGGGCCGGAGCCACTGGCGAGGCATTCACCTTCGTCTCTCCGGAGGAACAAGGCGAATTGCGGGCGATCGAGCGGGCAGTTGCAAAACGCCTGCCCACGCGGACCCTGACCGGTTTCAATTACTCGGTCAAGACCGCCGAAATCCTTGAGATTCCGCTCGGCGAACGTATTGCGGCGATCCGCGCCCGCAAAGCCGAAGAACGGGCACGGGCAAAGGTCAAGGCAGAGCGGAATGCCCAATCGCCGTCCAGTCGATCGGCAACCCGGCCTGAAGGAAGCGCCCGGCCCTCATCCCCGGGTGCTTCAAGAAGTTCTTCAAGAAGCTATGGGGCGCCGGGGAAAAGTTCCGGAGGCAGTCGCCCGCCTGCGCGATCTTTTTCCCATGGAAGCCGCCAGAGACGTCCGCAATAGGATGAGTTTTTCAGCGTTGATGACTCTTAAGTGAGCAATGATGCGCCTTATGATTCGAATCCTTCTGACTGCTGCAGGATTATACCTGGCCTATGCGGGTCTGGTGTTTTTCCTGCAGCGATCCATGATCTTCCCCCGCTTTGTGATTCCGCCATTTACCGATCCGGCACGGCCCCAGGGTGCTGAAGTTCTTACGATCCAAACAGGAGCGGAAACCGTTGAGGCCTGGTTTATTCCGGCCGATGCTGCATTTTCAGGCCCCTGCCCCGCGGTAATATTTGCTCACGGCAACGCCGAGCTCATCGACTTCTGGCCAGAATATTTAAAGCCATTGTCCCAAAACGGCATTCATCTCCTGCTGGTGGAATACCCCGGCTACGGCCGCTCTAAAGGCCGGCCTTCCGAAAAAAGCATCACCCGTACGCTTACCGCGGCATACGATCAACTGGTTGCCAGAAATACGGTGGACCCCGGCAGAATCATTTTATTCGGGCGCTCCATCGGCGGGGGCGCAATCTGCAGTCTGGCAAAAGAGCGCCCCTCCGCAGGGCTGATCCTGCTGTCCACTTTCACAAGCATCCGGTCTTTTGCCCCGCGATATGGCCTTTTTCCCTTTATGATCCGTGATCCCATGGACAATATGGGGGTTCTAAAGGAATACCCCCGGCCGGCACTGATTCTTCATGGAAAACGCGATGACCTTATCCCCTTTACCCATGCAGAAGCGCTTGCATCTGTTTCTAAAAACACCAGGCTCATCGCCTATGACTGCGGCCACAACGACTGCCCACCGGACTGGAACGTTTTCTGGAAGGATGTGTTTGCTTTTCTGCGGGAAAACGGTATGATGAAAGCGTCTGGAACGTTACTGAACTAGCGCCATTTTACCAGGAAACCCGCATGATCATTTTTGATGGAACTTACCGATGGAAGGCCCCGATGACTCCCGCTTCGCGCGCTTTTCGAAAAAAATGGGAAATGTCCTGCGACCTGAAAGTCATTGATCTTTCTCTGGCCCAGCCTGATGTCACCCATCTGAAACGCTATGTGGTCGTGGCCTCGGAAACAACACCCGGGCCCATGAAAACAAGCGTCGCAGATACAATGGGCATGCGGATATTCCGGGATTTTAAGCTGAACAGGCACAATGTCCTGTGGATTGAAGGACGCTGGAACCATTTCGAATCCCTGGAAGTCGCCATCTTTTCGCCGGATCCCGGACCCGGAATGGAAACCCGCTACCGGATCTCCTGGCGCCCCATCCTTGCCAACGAACTCCTTTTAATCCGCGCATTTCTTCCCGAGAGTTTTTTCGAGCCCCGGGAAGCCACTATCCATCCCATCAAAGGATAAGGGAAAAAATGTACTTATCCGGAACACGTCGTCAGGCCATTTTATTTCTGGTTCTGACGGCCATACTCTGGAGCAGCAGCGGCCTGCTGGTCAAGCTCATTTCCTGGCAACCCTTATCGATTCTGAGCGGCCGCAGCATCCTGTCTACCGCCGTGTTCTGGATCTTTCTGCAATGCCCTACCCGGTTTCGCTGGACGCGTCTGCAGGTTGTGGGCGCTTTCGGCTATGTTGGCGCACAGCTTTTTTTCATCATGGCGACCAAACTGACAACCGCAGCCAACGCCATTTTCCTGCAGTACACGCTTCCGGTTTATATCGTTCTTTTTGGATACTGGTTTTTAAACGAACGTCCTCAGCGTGCGGACTGGATATCGCTGGCTCGTCATATTCACCGGGCTTTTTCTTTTCTTTGGGGATGATCTGAATTTTGAAGGTGTTACCGGAAATATTCTGGCGATCGCAAGCGGCATGTCCATGGCGGTTCTGATGCTCTGCATGCGAAAGCAAAAAGACGGAACGCCCGCCAACACCATTTTACTGGGAAACATTATTGGCGCCGTGATCGGCCTGCCGTTTGTGTTTCAGGAAAGTTTTTCATTGCCAAACCTTGGCATCATTGCCTATCTTGGTATCTTTCAGATCGGGCTGTCGTTTGTTTTGTATTCGATCGCAATCAAGCAGGTGCAGGCTCTTGAATCGTCCCTCATTTTAACCCTCGAGCCTATTTTGAATCCGCTCTGGGTGTTTCTGGTCATCGGAGAAACGCCGGGGAAACTGGCCCTGATCGGCGGCATGTTCGTGATCGGAGCAGTCACTGTCCGTGCGCTTGTCAGTGCACGGACAACCGTAACCTGACCCCGACCCTATCTGGCGATCATGGCGCGCATCATGTCCGCGGCGTTTTCCGCATGATCCGAAATGCCGCCCATGTACTGCACCAGCTTGGTCAGATGAAATGCCGATGTCGGATTGTCAAATTCATAGGACAGAAAATCCGATTTGAGTTTTCGCTCGACAATATCCGACTGGCTTTCAAAGTGCCGAATGGCGTGAACCGCGTCTTTCACTTCTTTTCGATGATTTTCTGAAAAACTGCTAAAATACTGATCCGCAATCACAACCAGAGGCAGGACGGATTTTAATACATCCCCGACTTTTTCCACCATCAGCAGCAGGTCATCCACGAATTCATCCGGAACATGTGTTTTGCGGTAAGACAGCCAGTGCATGCCGTTCTGCGTGCTGTCCAGGACCTTGTCCTGTTCCCGGAGATACCACAGGATCTGGAACTTATCCATGGGAAGCAGTATCCCCCGGGGCATGTGGCCCCGGATGTTTCGCTTGATGGTATCGCCCTGATGCTCGATGACCGTAATCTGATTGTGGTAGTATTCGAATTCTTCCGCTGAATCGTCCAGATACGACAGAAATGCCTGCTGAAAAACAGGCGCCACATCCCGGATCAGTTCCGCATGTTTGATCAGGCCTTCGAACGGGGACTGGCGAAACAATCTTAACAACGCCGTACGCATATAGCTATCTCCCTTGATTATAAAAAGATCGCTTCAAGAATCTTGAAAATCACAATGGTGGGTATGGCCGAAAGCGGAAGCGTAACGATCCAGTAGATCGTAATCTTCCATACAACACTGAAATCCACAGCGCCCATTCCGCCGGAAAGCCCCACACCGATGACGGCTCCCACTGCCGCATGCGTGGTTGAAACCGGAAACCCCAGTTTGGATGCGATCAGAACAGAAGTGGCTGTTCCAAAATCAACGGCAAAACCGCGCGTGTTATTGAGAACCGTAATTTTACAGCCGATGGTTTCAATGACCCGATATCCCCAGGTAAACACTCCCAGGGCAATGAAAAGCCCGCCGCCGGCCAGAAGGAACATGGGAACTTCGGCGGTCGGGGCGATGGTCCCTGTCTGATAGATAAAATAAATCCCGGCCAGAGGGCCGATGGCATTGGCCACGTCATTGGCCCCATGGGCCAGGGACACATAACAGGCGGTAAAGACCTGAAGCCGCCTGAAAATCTCTTCCACGCCCGCTGCTTCAATCTTCTTGATGGTTTTTTGCATCCAGAGCTTGAATAAATATCCCAATATGACGCTGCATATCAATGAAAATATCACAACGGTCCCGATATCAATCCCCATGCGTTTTCCAAGAGGGGTTTTGGCGATAAAGGAAACCATGACAATGAAAAAAGTGGCGCCGGAAAACACCGGTGCCCAGCGCAGGGCAGCCAGAAATGTCTGCGGTTTTCTCAAAATGAGTTTTCGGATCGCAATGAAAACCAGATAGGCCAAAAGTGCCGCAAAGACAGGAGAGATAATCCAGCTGAGAAAGATGGGAATGATCTTGAGCCAGTATATGGCCTTAAAGCCGCCTGCAACGACCCCAAAGCCGACCACGGCGCCGACGATGGCATGCGTGGTGGATACCGGCAGGCTTTTCCAGGTAGCCACAAACACCCAGAAGGCTGCGGCAAAAAGAGAAGCCAGCATCCCCAGCATCATCACATTCGGATCACTGACAAACTCCGTTTTGATAATGTCGTTACAGATGGTTGACGTGACATGGGAGCCGATGAACGTTGCGCCGACAAAATCGAGAATTCCCCCGATCACAACCGCCTGTCTGAGCGTAATGGCCTTGGCTGCAACCGGGCACGCCATGCCGTTGGCGATGTCATTGGCGCCGATGTTCCACGCCATGTAAATTCCGGCCAGTATGCCCAAAAAAAGTATGATTCCCGACATGCAAATCTCCTGAATTAGTTCAGTTGGCTCGGCAAAATATCACTAGCAACCGCTTTTCTTTGTTTGCAGCGGATATAATGCGAACAGGAATATTTGTCAACCTAATCTCTTTTCAGTGACATGCCTGAACAAACAGGATTATTCATAGTCATAAATCAGCACGCGGGACCAGCAGGGACCGAACTGCCCGACAAACGCCTGGTGAAGCGGATGGACCTGGTAGGCATCATGATCCTGGACAGTATCAAACAACACGGTCAGCGCAAAAGAATAGGAATTGTCAATAACGGGCCGGTCCCCGGTTTTGGCCGGGGCTCCGATATACACCCCCCGAGTGGACTCGATTGCCTTTAGGGATTCGAGCCCTTGGCGGAATTCGGACCGCTGAGCGTCTGTTAGATCATCTTTAAGCCAGAAAACGACAATGTGTGACAGCATAAAACCTCCTTAACCGTTAAAATTGATCCCCCCTTTGGAAAAAAAAGGGGGGGAAGATATCATAAGGATATCATCAAAGCACAGAAACCCATTATACCAATCAGGAAAAGCCAGTCGGATCTGACGGGCTTTAACGCGAGTGGACGACTGTTTTCCGGCGAATAGCATCTGGCCTCCATGGCATCCGCCAGCCGATCCGCTGTCTCCAGGGTGCGGCTGAGCAGCGGGAGCGAAAATTTGACGGTCCGGTAAATCGGATTTTTTCGATTCTGAATGCACCGGCATTGCTGGGCCGCTGAAGTTTCCCTGGCTTGTTCCAAGATAACCGGCAGAAATCGCACCATCAGGCTCATCATGGTCGCCGCCTGTTTTCCGGGCATTCCGGGAAAAGGTCTGCAGAACCACTCGACAGCCGTGCGGATAGCTGAGGGACTGCTGGTGGTCATCCATAAAATGCCCAAAAAAGTCAAAATGATCAGGCGCCAGCATATCATAAGCCCCTCAACAGCGCCTTCCGGGTCCATTGTAATCATTGTGCCGGCAAGGCCGGAGAAAAAGGAAACGGTCAAGGCGCGGGCCAGAAAAACAATCAGAAGCAAAAAACCAAGATAACGAAGATGGCGGATGAGCGATAGTATCGGGAACCGAACGGATATCGAGAGCACCAGGCACAGAATCGAAAGAAATATCAGGCCGGTGGCATCCGCCTTAAGAACGACAATGCTCAGAAGGACCATGCAGGCCATCTTGAAGCGGACATCCATATTTTTTAATGTTATCATCCGTAAAGAGCTTCCATTCGACAGGTACAGGGCATTTTTACGCCCGCGCATTTAACATCGCGAATCACGTTTTCAAATAAACCGTCTTTTACGATTGATCCGTTTTTCATCAGGATCAACCGGCCGGCATGCCCCATAGTCATGTCCAGATCATGGGTTGAAAGAATGATGGTCTTGCCTGCCCGGTGCAGGTCAACGATCTGGGAGAGTACCTGGAGCATGCCGGGATAGTCCAGGTTGGCAAAAGGTTCATCCAGAACCAGCACCTGGGGTTCCATTGCCAGAATTCCGGCAATGGCCAGACGGCGTTTTTCTCCTCCCGAAAGTCTGTGGGGCTTCTGGTCAGCCAGAGCTTCCAGACCGACCGCAGACAAAGCAGCCGTGACCCGCCGGCGAACCTCGGCGGGACTCAGGCACAAGTTTTCCGGCCCGAACGCCACATCTTCATATACTGTTTCGCCGACAATTTGACTGTCCGCATCCTGAAAAACCAGGCCCACCATCTGGCGCGCCCTAAGGATATCCGCAGACACCGAAATCCCGTCCAGTTTCACATCTCCGGTATCCGGCGTCAGGAGCCCGTTCAGATGCCTGAAAAGCGTGGTTTTGCCAGAGCCGTTATGTCCGGCAACAACGACAAATTCCCCTTTTAAAATCTTCAGGGAGATATCGTCAATCCCGAGACCACCGTCTGAAAACCGGTGACTGAGATGCGAAACCTCGATAATGGGATCGCTTAAAGAGATCATGTGCGGAGATATTCTTTCAATACCCTGGCAATGGGAACAGCAGCGGCAATTTTAAGCGCATCCCCCGGCAAAAACGGATACAGCCCTGCGGTCAGGGCTTTTGACCAGGCCATGCCCGTCACCGCCTTCAACCAGGGAACCCCGCAGGCATAGACGATCAGCGCGCCGGCGATCATGGCCATAACGGAAAACATAGGTTTTTTCGGCAATTTTTCGGAGAGGATGCCAATCACAAATACCGCAGGCAGATACCCCAGCAGATACCCGCCGGTTGGCCCTGCCAGCTTGGCGATTCCGCCGGTTCCGCCTGCAAAAATCGGAAGCCCCAGCGCGCCGGTCAACAGATAAATGGCAACGCTCCATACGCCCCACCTGCAGCCCAGAAGAAGCCCCGCTAAAAAAACGAATAAATTCTGAAGGGCAATGGGAACCGGTCCGATGGGAATCGCCAGAAACGCGCCTGCTGCCGTCAGCGCTGAAAACAAAGACGCATAGACCATCATTCGGAGTTGACTTGCTGATTTCATGGGAATCTTTCTTAATCTTCGTTCATGCAGTCGCCGTAAAGAACCTTCTTGTGTGAACCATCCGGCAACTCCAGAATCAGCGCCCCGGTGGAATCGATATCCAGAGCAAGACCCGTGGAAGTTTCCAGCGGGGTAATCACCGAAACGCGCCGTCCAAGCGTGCAGTTCAATTGTTTCCATTCCGGAATGGTTTTCTCCAGATTTTCATCCGATTCGACGAGATAGGCTTGAAGTTCATCCAGAAACCGCGCCAGAATCTCTTTCCGTGAAACCGGTTTTCCCAGAAGCTGTTTTAGAGAGCAGGCATTGGGCTCATACGCTGTCGGGTCGTTGTTCACATTGATTCCGATCCCGACGGTGATAAACGAGACCATTTCAGCCTCGGCTTCCATTTCGGAGAGCATTCCCGATAGTTTTTTTCCGTCAACGAGAATATCATTCGGCCATTTGACAGCGGCATTCAACCCGGTCAACCTCCGGACCGTCCGGCAAAGCGCCAGAGATGCCGCAAAATTGACCCGGAAACACCATTGGAGCGGAATGCCGGGCCGAAGAATCAAGGTAAAATAGAGTCCGCCGTCGTTCGAATGCCAGGAGCGCCTCAGCCTGCCCCGACCGCTGGTTTGCCGCCCTGCGATCACAACACTGAAATGGGAAGCTCCCTTCCTGGCCATTTCTCTTGCGATATCCATTGTGGAAGATACTTCGGGGAAATAATGAATCAGCCCTTCTTGCTGCGGAAATTCCCAGGGAAACGGCGTGTCCGGCGAGCTGAGAAGCTGATACCCCCTGGGGGTTGCTTCAATTTCATATCCACATTCCTGAAGCTTTTGAATATGCTTCCACACGGATACCCGAGATATCCCGAGAGCTGCGCTCAGGGTTTCTCCGGATACGATGTCTTGTGTGGATCGGAACAGGCCGAGGATTTGAGATTTCATAGAGGTGATCAATTCTCGTTAACCATAATATTTATCAGGTTAACGAAAAATGGGGGATACGTCAACCCATTTATCTAAGGGACTTGGAATCGGAATGATTTTGACATCAGAAAAACGACCTTTCGGTATTGTTGATATTTTCGGCCCGCACAAAACTCAAGTATCGGATAGAATCCTGTTGTAGCGGACGGCCGTCAGGTTTTTAGCCTACTAACCCACGGAAAAGGTTGACAATGACCATACCTCTTTGATAGTATCCATGCAAATTACTAAATTAGGTTATCGATATGCATGGATATATTCAAAGGGCTATTGAAATAGAATTGCGCCAGGCACTGGGCCGTTCGCCTGCTGTGGCCATTCTTGGCCCCCGGCAATGCGGAAAGTCTACAACCGCAAAAATGCTGCTTGGGGATAGCCCTTTTGTCTATCTGGATCTCCAGGATCGGGTGGATCGAAATAAGCTCACAGAACCCGAGCTTTTTTTTGATCATTACCGCGAAAAACTGATCTGTCTTGATGAGATACAGCTCATGCCCGAGTTTTTTTCCGTTCTTCGTTCGGAAATAGATAAAGATCGGAGGCCGGGCAGGTTTTTAATCCTGGGGTCTGCCTCCCGTGACCTGATTCGCCAATCCACAGAATCTCTTGCAGGTCGTATTGCTTATATCGATCTCACTCCTTTTTTGCTGAAAGAAATTTCCCATGTCTCATCCTGGTCCAATCTCTGGCTCCGGGGGGGATTCCCTGAAAGCCTTCTGGCGGGAAATGATTCAGATAGTTTTGACTGGCGCCTTAATTTTATCCGAACATTCATGGAGCGAGACATTCCCGGCCTGGGGCTTAATATCCCGATTCCAGTGATGGAACGGTTATGGCTGCTCCTGGCCCACTATCACGGACAAACGGTTAACTATCAGAAATTGGCAGCCGCGGCCGATCTCTCTATCCCTACACTGAAAAAATACCTTGCCGTTCTGGAGCAGACCTATATGGTTCGCCTTTTGCCGCCATTGGAAACAAACCTGAAAAAGCGGCTGATCAAATCTCCAAAACTCTATCTGCGGGATAGTGGCATCCTTCACACGTTTCTTGAGATTGAAACCTATGATTATCTCCTGGCAAATCCTGTTGCAGGCGCATCCTGGGAAGGCTTTGTCCTAGAAAATATCATAGCGCAGCATGGCCGCTGGCGACCGTCTTTTCTGCGGACCTCCAACGGGGCTGAAATCGATCTGATCCTGGAGCGGGCCGGGCAGCGTCGGGTTTTTGAATGCAAACTTTCAAAAGCACCCAAACCTTCCCGCGGATTCCATGAATTAATCGATTCCCTGAAACCTGAATCCGCCTGGGTGATTGCCCCTGTGGACGAATCCTACGAAATCGGAAAAGGGATTTTTGTCTGCCCCCCGGGACAGTTGAGCCAGAAATAAGGGTCGTGGGACAGCCGCCAGGATCATCCCGGTGGTGAAGTTAAGGTGATTCACCAAACTGCCAAACAGCCCCAATAAATGGCTTGCCCAATTTCTTTGGTCGTTGGGATTAAACATTATGCAACCGGAATTATGAATTAAATATATTTTCATGAATTCGGAGAGATTTTCGTGGTGGAACTTTGGCTTCGGCAGCTGGAGTGCCTACCTTAACTGCACCGGCAACATCCAGTTCTTTCGGAAAAACGACTGTCTGAAAATTATCACAAAATTGTGGTACCGCCAGTATTACATCTTCGGGTGTTCGAATAACGTGACAGCATATTGAGAGAAAGAGCAATTTATCCCCTTCCAGGGGTTATTTTTTATATCCGGCCCCTCAGGGGTCGGCTTTTAATTTTTGGGGACCACCGTCTTTTGCATTCTTTCTGTATTGTTGATATTTCCGGCCCGCTCAAAACTCAAGAATGGGATAACATATACATGAGCGGACCTTTTCCATTGGACACCTCCTCACGAATAACAATTCCACTCTAAAGAAAGTGTCCAAAAATTTCCTATTACATCAGGGTTGGCGGGGTATCTTTTTAAATGCCCGGGGTAAGCGGGGTAGCGGGATAAGCGAGCAATTTATCTCGGGCGATATTGGTCAAATAATTCCAGCCTTAGGAGCCAATTGCATTGCACCTTTTTCTTTATCGCATAAAAGTGAGCAGAATTACGTTGTATCAATCAACTAAATTAATAATAATATAAGTATTATATATGCGCTTAGGTATAATGTTATTATTGATTATTATTTCAAGATATACTAAGTAAAATTAAAACATCAGAAATATCTTCTCAATTATAACTCCATAATTTATTGAAAGAGTGGAATGAGAGGGTATTACATGGAGGCAAAATACAAAACCTGATCACTCAGGAACGTCCAGAGATCTTTCATATTTTGGAAAAACACCCAGAACTTAGAACTAAGCGTTGAAGCAATGATGATTTGTCATGTGGAGGTGTTCACGGAAAATCCATTCGTAGTTCTGGCATGCGTTTGGTGCATAGAGTCTTTTCTGCAGTCATAGTTGGGACACTACAAAGTCAACTCAGAAAGTAGACTGAGTGTAGTCATTTCTGATATCCGGGGTGGAAATTATGAAATCATCAAGATTTATCTTGTTCTCCACTTTGCTGCTGATCATGTATTCTATTTGCACTTCCACGGTCAGGGCGGATGAACAGAAGCCGGACACATACCAACTGAGAGACTTTGTGGATTCATTCATCACCGGGGCAGGCACCCAGTCGGTAGACCCCGTGTTTGCGACTGCACTATCAGCTGCCCCAGATACCACAAAGGGTGGTCTGCTCGCTCGAGTGAATACCCTGCAGCAGCAGGTACAGATCGAACTTGACGACTACCCTGCCCCTACACCGGCTCGAAGCGCCGAACTTAATGCCAAAATGGAGAGGCTACAGGCCCTACAAAAAGCGTTGGCCGGCAATCCTGAACCTCTTAGACGACTACAGCGCGCCTTGCCAACTCCCCTGCCGGCAACACCCCGATAATAAGCAATGTACCTAATGATGAACCCACGCCGCAGGATGAAAAAGAAATGCTCGATTTACTCATTGCGCGCCTCACCAGGCAAGTGGAGGAAATTGAGCAGCGCTGGCGGCTGGGCGATCAAAAACTGAATAAATTGCAAAACGCCATCATATATTCGGAAGCGGAATTGCGAAAAATTTTTCAAGTATTGCGGTTGCAGGAAATCATTCTGCTGACGAACTACTCCGCAAACAACTGAAAGAATTCTGCGATAAGAGTGCGAAGGAGCAGCAAACAGCCGGAGAGCAGCCCTTCCAGCAGCCACTGCCTTGGCCGCCAATACTCACGCTGCGCTGGCGATTGCCAAAACACCCCAGCAGTTGTAAGAGCCCGGCAGATGCTGCTGCCGTTGATGCAGCTGTGCGGAGCGATGCCCGTCTGAAAGCCCAGAGTGCACGACGCGCCTTCAATGCGGCAAGCACAGGCATCGGTCAGGCGAACACCTTCGCCGACAAATCTCAGGCTGCGGCTTCAGACCACCAGCACACCAGAGATTCCCAGGATTCCTGGGTGAATGGAGCCCAGGGTGGCATTCAAAATGTAGATGCGGAGGTGAGCTGGACTCATCGCCCACATCTCTGAGCTGGAAGCGGTTGGTAAAGATGCAGGGAATTTGCATCTGATTATCAACGATGAATTTTTTTATTGGAAAAAACGTTTTCCAAAGACCGCTCAACAGCTCTCTCTTCTAGCGAAACGCCTTGCCCCTGAGCTTTTCCGCATCCCTCTCTCCAAAGCGAAGATAGAACGATTAAGGTCAATGCCAGGCGATCTTCGGAACGAGTTCAACGGCATAGATCTGATAGACAAGAAAAGGCCGCTGCCAACCTGTAATGTTGACCCGTCTCTCAAAAGCAGATTAGGAACGACACTTGCAGAGGCTGGGACGAGCGCAGAAGCAGCAGTTGCGGGAGCTGGTCACTTAGCCGGTATTGCTGCCGACTGCCGCAAACTGGCTGCCCAACCACCTTCAACCCCCGGTTCCGCCCAGCGACCGAATCAAACTGCACAGCCCGCAGTTACTCCGCAACGCCAGTCCAGTGGCGCCATATTCATCCATGGAAAGACATCCCTGTCCTCAGGGGAATCCACGCGATATACCGCATCGGACCGCTCCGGCTACCGTTATGGTAGATGGACTACTCTGCAGACAACCGATGACTCAATAGTCGGCATTGACCCGGTCACTGGCCAAGCGGTGGCGCGCCGAAAAGGGACACGCTACCCTTATCGCCCATCATCCGCAGGCAGACCGCGCCGCATTCCTCACTGTGGAAGTGGACGATTGGGGTCTAAGCCAGGGAAATGTCTCCGGCAACGCCGGAAATGCAGGCGGAGGAAAAAAAGACAACTGGGGGCTTCAGGCCCTGGTAATAGCCGCTCTGGCGCTCAACTTCCCAAAACCAACCAGTCAAACCGATTCCGACATTTAACAGACGCACGACGCCTCCGACTGTGCAGGAATGGATGCACATGGGCGAAGAGGAGCAGCGCTACTGGTACGATGCCGTCTTCGCACGTCAGCAGGAAGAGCAGACGCAACAGCAACAAAACAGCCGACCATCGCAAATGGAAGGCCTTCTGGCCGAACAGGAACGTCAACGTCAATCAGGAGGGCGCCGAATGGGCTCCACATCAGAACAGCAACAGCCGCCATGAATCTGCCTTGGGAGGTGTCTGGCATCGCAGCATGAACCGGAGATGCAGCTTCGTAACCCGGAAGGCACATCAGCAGATCCAGTTGCAAGAGCCGAGCAGGCCTCTGTCAGGTGGCATTCCAAGCGGATCCATCTGAAGGCCTACTGCCACCACAAATGGCGCACGCACTTAGACGGCAAGCTGGGAGCAGATGGATCCAGCAGCGGCTCTGGAGCACCATCAGGGACCGGCCAAACTGCCGACGCCCCCGTTTCCCCTGGCGCACGAGAGTCATTTATTCAAGCAGTGAACCAGCGTTACACGCAACGATGGTATCCCTACTGGTGTCCACGCTTGATAAGCGGTTGCTCTATCGTTCCATCCGGAGCAAAGTCCGAATTGGTAAACTGGGCGCAGAGTGCAACCAAACAGCTCCAGATCGACCGTTATTACCGCCTGCTTGACTGTTACGACAACTGTGTGATGGCTAACCCGCGCAATGAGGCAAGGGTTGGACAGTGCCGAAACCAGTGCAAACAGATCCGCTGAACACGACCTTTATCCCATCAAAAGTCCAGAGGAATACCTGTGAAGACTCGAAATCTATTGACAATCACTTTCTTAAGCCTCACCGCATTCTGGCTTTTCGCCTGTGCCAGCACATCCACACAAAGAACGGGAAAACCCACACAGCAAATAGATCCGATCCAACAACTTATTCAAAAAAGGAATAAACGCAGAGGCAGCAGGTAAAGTTGCGAGATGCCGAGAAATCTTTCAGACAAGCGGTGGAATCTGTCACCACTGAACTGGGAGGCCCAGTGGCGTTTGGGAGTCGTATTGTACTCAACAAAAAAAGATTGAGGAGTCCGTGCAATATTTCCGTGAAGCAGATAGGTTATCGCCTTATTCGCCTGCTTATCTGGGCCACCGTATCACTGCGAGACTCTCAGACGCTTCGAGGAATGTAAAACCGCTGCTATGCGATGGAGCATGGTCAACCCAAAATCTACCGCACCACTAGCCCTTTGGGGCGATTGCGAAATGGAGGCCGGCAATTACGATACGGCCGTACGTGTCATACGGCAAGGCATTGAAATCGAAAACACCTCTAATCTGCAATATCTACTGGCACGGGCAGCACTCCTCAATGGGGATGCGGAAACAGCACGTACAGCCGCAAGAAAAGGGCTCGAACTGAAGACTCGACTGCCAGCAAATTCCATCCAAGCTTAAAGTATTATTTGAGACCCATAGCGAACTGGCAGCCGGCAACATGGACGAAGCGCGCCGTCTCTATGCCGATCAACCCGTGTTAGGCATCGAATTTAAACCCGTAGCCGACGGGTGGTTGATCTCTTTCGTCTCCCCTCATTCCCCTGCCGAACAGGCCGGCTTAAGCGTTGGCGATGTCATCACGCATTTTAACAGCCATCCATTTCAGAATGGCCAGCCTAACATCAAATCTAGTTAGACAGGTCGGCTTGGGGAGGGGAAATTGCGTTGATTGTTCGACGTGGAGACCGGACATTGAATAGACAACAGCTTGCGCTTTTTTCAGCAACTCCAACAGAGCTAACCAAACAGCACAACCTGGTGCCGCAGACTCGATGATACGGAGCGTTGTGCTGCATAGTGTGAGAGTGGAACCCGTTCGGGTTGCACAAGGCATGCCTTTTCGCATCAGCGTCGATCTGACGATAGATACCCCGACAAAAACAGGGAGGTTCCAGCGACGGTCGCCTTTGCCATCATGCGGGAGGGAAGCGTGCTGACCCGTGACGCCATGAAAATAAACATACCGGCGAAACAAAGCTGGCACGTAGACAAAGAAGTCCCTCGTGCAGCTGGTAACCCCGGGCCTTACCAAGTTATGGTCGAAGTAACTTCAATGGGTATCACCTCAACAGGCACTGCATCTATCGAAATTTTGCCCGCGCCTTGAAGGAAATTGAAAAATAAGGAGTAAAAATGAAGACGAAGTATAGCGTAAATATCGTGATAATTGCGGCCATCGTTCTTTGCACGCCCCTCAATGCCGGGGCGGTCCCGGCTCCCGGCGAGATCATTTGGAAGGGCGTACCGCGAACATTTATCACCTCCCTCTATATCGGAGTGCTTGGAAGACCACCTGAAAGTCAAGCGGTCGTAACCGAGTGGGCCATGCAGGTGAATCAGACCCCGGATTCACGCTACCGGGTATTCTGGGCGTTCATTAATTCGCCCGAGTATCAGCAAAGTCGTTGGGCAAGGCAGCAAAGAGAATACAATGTCTACCGAAAATACGTCATGCAGGGCGATTTCTACAGCTATAGTGTAAGCAAAGGTCCCTTGGGTGCGGATTATTATCCTCAAGGGGGACCCTATACCTACGGGGTGGCGATGGCGCTGAAAGGCTTTTACAATACCTTTGCGCGCAAACGATGATAGGATTTTCGGTGAGTCGGATTATTTGGGATGCCACAATGCCTCAAAAGCTTTGTCCGGTTTTTTCCCATCAAACTGCCGATTCAACAAATTCGGAGCAACCGGCAAATGATGCTTGCGGAGTGTATTTCCTTTGCCAAGTCATACAGGAAATGGGCGACGCAACCTCTTTATTGTTTCGCTTTCAACTCCAAGGAAATTTCCACTGAATATTCACCTTCACGATAATTGACATTTATGCGGGTGTCTTCGCATTCAGCCATATAATTCTCATCCGGAATCACGATACCCCGAAGGATATCTTTCGGATAACTGATTAAACATCTCGATAATTGTTCCTTGAGAAAACGAATTCTTTCTCTGTAATTTAATCCTGCTTCTCGGATTAGAATATAATGCGATCTAAAACCGACAAGGGTGCCTGTTTTATATTCTTGGGCCAAATAAATGGTCCCTGTCAGGATGGCTGAACATCCAAGCACATTGGTCCTGCGCACATCTTGGTTCTCCATAACCAACGACTTTGTCTTTTGCCTCTTTTGCGTACCATTGAAGATCGAAGGGAAGAGCCATCTTACCCATGGTGATCTTTGGCCAAGAAAGCTTCATCAGCGAATACAGTCGAAGCGAGAATAAGGACTGCCCCGGTAATAATGGTTTTTATCATAATGCTCTCTTCTTGCTCTGCTCCAGCACCAACAGCAATTCTTGAAAAACGATCCAATTTGTTTCGTTAGACCGTGGACTTTATCCCTCTGTGTCAGCCTGCCCTCGTCAGTGAAAAAATATCACTGTCCCCGCAACGGCGATGAGTCCAGGTGCCCAGATGAAAACACCTATTGCCCCCGAACTGGTGAGAATCATTGTACGGTAGTAATGCTTTTTGCACCAAGCGCCAGAACTTGGAACCGCCCCCGGAAAATGCTGTAAATGACCTGGTGCACCACAAACATCGCACAAACCACAATACCCTTTTGGAACGCCCTGTTTTTTCTAAGTTTCGGGCTCTTGGTCCATAAAACACAATAACAGTTTCCAAATGGCCACTCCTTGGCTCTGTAACGCACAATAACTATTTTTCCGCCAAAATCATCGTGACGACATTCTTCTTCAATGACTTTCTGGACTTCAATTTCGGAACCACCACCTGTGCCTGCACCGATTAACGGGAATGCAATAGAATTGAATTTTCGCACCTTGGCTTCTTTTAAAGCGGAATTAACAGAATCGCGTATTGACTTCTCCGAAGAACACCAATTATGGCCGATACCCGCCACATGGATAATGGCTTTGAATGGCAGTTGACCAGCGCCGGTCACCGCTGCACCACCCAAAGGGAGGACCCCGAAACGGCGAAGTTCAATGAAAGGCCTATGCCCGGCTCTCTTTTTGATGGCACCGGAGACTCCTTGCGGTAACAAAAGCCACCATGGGATAAGATTTCGGTTCCATGGATTGACTATGGCATCAACCTGCTGGTTCATTAAATCGCCAATTACAATCGATAATTCCATTAATGTCCCACTGAGTGGTTATTCAACTGACCGGTCGGGATAAATGAATTGCCTCTTATGAGAAAGTGTCCTTTGATTCCCTACTGCTTCACTTGTGAAGATGTATTAATTGTGTAATCGCCATGATCCGTATGGAAAGTCAGTTCCGTCTCCCATAATCCAACTGAATCTGCGGTTGCCGTTCCCGTGCCCCGATAAATTACGGTCTTCCTGCCTGACGGCGCTACGGAAGTCAGCCATCCTCTACCACTGTGATTTTGAGGGCTGAAATAGTTTTTTCCAGATCCACCGATAGGACGCCCATTTACGGTAGTCCTTGCACTGACGCTGGAAACGCGAATTGTATCCTTCCCATGGTTCTCGATCGAAAGTGTGAAAGTGTAACGCTGCCCCACCCGGCGAGGGTCAGGACTGGTAATTGAAGTCACAACTACGCCACTATAGGCATCTTTCCTCGGTTGGGATCCATTTAATTTGTGGCTCCGCCACCATTACATTCAGCCGATGGACATACTTCGCGATCATGACTAGGATAAAACGGAGTCAGCGCTGCAGCCTCACCAAAAGTAAGTTTATCCGGTGGATCTACAAGTCCTGTATACTGGATATTAGGTAAATAGCCAGCGCTTCCTATATCTTTTATGAAATAGTAGCAATGACAAAGATACGGGCTACCGCTTGGCCACTGTGCCTCTTTGGTTTTCCAGTAAATAGTATACTCCCGTTCCAGATCTGCCCATCGGCTTGCCTTGTATTTGGAACTATTGATTAGAGACCAAAACAAACTGATACGGTCAGTCTTTTTATTCTCTAACTTTTGTGCGAGGGCAAGAACGGTCGCCCTATCATTTTCCGTTGATGGATCACGGCCTAAAACACCTCTAAACAGTGATCCAACAAAATCACCTGCTGGAGCACCCCATAGATTTGCCCCGGGGTTAGCCACACCCCCAGCGTTGTCAGCTGCACAAATGACCATAAAAGCTGCTAAATAAAAAGTAAAGAAAAACACCTGCCTTTTTTTCATCATTCTCTCCTTTGCTTAGTCGCAATGGTTTTATCAATGTCATTGACTTAACGAGTCGGTTTATAAGAAGGGTAGAACCCTCTTTTTAGAATTTTATGATTTCTCGGAAACTTCCGATTGGGTCTAACCGGCTCCACGGTTTTGACGAACAGAACATGAAGAGCAGAGATCAGATTTTTTACAATTTCCAGAGGACGGTTAAACAGAAGGACGATGGTATCCTTCATTTTTGAAATAGCCTGTGTAAAATTGAACTGGGACGAGTATCTCTTGTCTTGATTTTTTTGTTCAATCTCCAGACGAGCTGGAAACGTCATTATGGTTGTCAGATTCTTTGAAAAGATTCGAGCATGAAAGTCCTGATAAACCGACAAAACGGATTTTCCGGTAAAATTCTCAATCTCTATCCGGCATTTCATGACCTTATAATCTTCCTCTACGGGCCATCTGTGGTGATATAGATCAAGGAATATTTCCGGCGGATATTCTTCAGTATCAACCAGGGAAGTGATCAATATTTCGGTTTCACCGTTATCAAGTTCAACTCGGATAAGGCGAAGCTTCAGATCAAGGGTATCCAGCCCCAGATCCCTGCATTTGGCAATTGAACTTGCAGGGAGTTTCAAGCGGATGATCTTTTGTAATTTACCGGAACGAAAGAATTTCTTGATGGGAATCCATTTACCGACCTGAACCCTGGCGCAGAAATTACCGCCCAGGACAGAATAAGATTAAAGAGCCAGTAAGCTGGATAACCCCGGTCCAACAAAACCAGATCATTTGGCATCAGCTTCAGAAAATGGCCTTCACAAAGCTCTCGTTCCCCAATGGTTTTGGGGGAAATGATGGCATCCACAGTGATTTTGTTGAGAACATCAAACATCTGTGAGATTCTGGCAAGGGGGCACGGATTCTGGCTGTTGACACTCCAGACACCGAAATGCTTTTCAACTTCAGTGGTTCTGGGAATCTTTACGGTTGAACCGTCAATTGCCAGAAGGGTAAAGCCAAACCATTTTCTTGGACTGAAGCAATCATAGAAATAATTGACCGCTTCCATGTTCAGTTTGGTGAAGGCTTCGAATTTAAGTTTTTTCCTGGCTTTACAGAAGGCGCTCTTGGTGACCTTTCGAACAAAAGATTCAGAATGGTCAATTGCTTTGAAAAAATAATCGAGTTCATCCTGATAGGAGCCTTTTAGAAGGTTCATCAAGAAGAAAATGATGGTATGAAAAGGCAGAATGCGATTGCGGGTGAAGTTGTTGGGGGATTGTTTATTTGAACTGAAAGAAATATTTCAGAAAAGATGATATTTCTTAAGAAAATCAATTAGATTGGCACAAACCTCGCAAAGCAGGTTCCGTGCCAACATTTGAACTTTTGTTCGATAAAATCTGACATATTTTCCTCCATGTGAAATTATGTTTATGACAAGAAATAATATAAGCATTGTACCATAACCATTTGTTAAATCAAGCTAAATCTATATAATGACGGCTTAATTTAATGACATTGATGGTGATATTCCGAGCGCGGCCTCGCGACTACTTTTGCATCATCTTGCGTTTGAGCGCGATTCGATATGCCTTTCAATCACGCCCTGATCAACTCCCTGATCGATCACACGGATGATTTCGAATTGTTGCTCCCAAATTTCCTTCTTAGCGAACATGTGTTTGGCCTCGCCTTTATCGTAATATACGAGCATGTACAACTCCCTGTCCGGGCCAGCAAACTGCGCAACTATTTCGGGTTCGACATCCTCGCCGACCTCCCACTCTTCGGAGTAGTAGCCGTCGATTGGGTCAAGAACGTGCGCGGTTATTGTGTCCCCGTAGACGGCATGACCTTTGTCAACCAAGTTGTCTAGGTCTTTCTTGGCAACAGTCCTTCTAATGGTATTGCCGTTGGCGTCTGGAGCCGATTTCCACCTTCTTTCCGAAAAAGAAATCCAATAATCCCATTTGACTCATCCTTCTCGCAGGTTGCTACCGAGTGCGGGGCTTGGTTCTGTCTGAATATCTCAGCCTAACAATAAACGGTTTGATCCGCATAACAAGTGAAAATCTTGTTTTCTGTTTTCATAAATACAGGCTCATTACTGTTTTGTAAGGGTGATCCACCTTAAAAAGTCATGCTTGCATATAAGCATGAGTCTTTTTTTGGCATTGATTCATAGATTTCCG
>CAWKLD010000008.1:0-182859 GCA_963850225.1 uncultured delta proteobacterium | reverse complement strand
GCTGAACTGACCGTCTTTCCTCGATCCTCCTGCGAAGCCATTTCTCAGCACCAACCACAAACGAAGTAATCACGGATACCGCCAGTATCCGGCCCCAGGACTCAAAACTGATGGGTGCGCTGTGAAACATTAGGTTCATTGCCGGCAGATAAGTGAACATCACTTGCAGGATCAACATGACCGTAACACCGCCAAACACCCACGGGTTTGAGAAAAATCCCAGACGGAACATGGACTGCGTCAAGGAGCGACAATTGAAGAGATAGAATAGCTGCACAAGAACAAATACATTCACTGCTACAGTGCGAGCCTCTACAACCGTGGCTCCCGTCATCAGTTCCCACTCGAAAAGGCCGAATGCCCCAGCGAGCAACAGCAGCCCAACAATGAAGAGACGCCAAATCAGCACCCCGGTGAGTATGGGCGTCTTTGGATCTCGCGGTGGCCGCGTCATTATACCCGGCTCCTTGGGCTCGAAAGCGAGCATGAGTCCCAGCAGTACGGCGGTTGTCATGTTGATCCAGAGGATCTGCACCGGGAGGATAGGCAGCGTAACACCGGCGAATATTGCCGCAAGGATCACGAGGCCCTCACCAAGGTTGGTAGGCAGTGTCCAGACAATGAACTTGGTGAGATTGTCGAAGATGCCTCGCCCTTCCTCTATAGCGGCCTCGATAGAGGCGAAGTTGTCGTCCGTCAACACCATATCGGCGGCCTCTTTGGCCACGTCGGTTCCGGTAATGCCCATGGCCACGCCGATGTCTGCCCTTTTCAGGGCCGGGGCGTCATTTACCCCATCTCCGGTCATGGCTACAACGTTCCCTTTGGCCTGCAGGGCTTCAACCAGGCGGAGTTTTTGCTCCGGTGTCACCCTGGCGAATACGGATGTCCGGTCAGCAACAACAATCAGCTCACTGTCCGAAATTTCCATCAGCTCCTTTCCGGTGACAACGTTAGTTGGATTGTGAAGACCGACCTGTTGTGCAATCGAGGAAGCTGTCAGCGCGTGATCGCCGGTTATCATCTTGACGCGAATACCCGCTGTGTGACACTTCTGAACTGCAAGAATCGCCTCCTGCCGGGGCGGATCGATCATCCCCTGGAGACCGAGGAAGGTCATGCCGGAAGCAACATCAGGATGATTCAGCGCGGTTGTCCCTTGTTCGATTTCTCTTTTTGCAAAAGCGAGCACCCGCATTCCCTTAGCTGCCATTTCTTCCACAGCGCTATGGATCTGTTCGACATCCAATTCAACATGCCGGCCCGCTGAATCGAGAAATGAATCACATTTCTCCAGGATGGTTTCTACCGAGCCCTTGATATAAACGATGCCGGGAATATCCGTTCCTTGGTCATGCAGGGTGGCCATATACTGGTGCTGCGATTCGAAAGGGATAGTATCGATGCGGAGCGATTTCTTTCGCGCGGTGGCCATGTCCAGACCTGCTTTGACCGCAGAAACCAACAATGCTCCTTCTGTGGGATCTCCCTGTACCGCCCACCGGCCCTCTTTCTCCAGCAGCAGGCTGTCGTTGCACAGCAAGCCGGCCTTCAGACATTCCATCAGTGCTGAGGGCATGGAGGCATCCACCGTAACCCCTTGCTTGAGGATTCGGCCTGAGGGCGTGTAGCCCGCGCCGGTGACCTCAAATCGCTCGCTACCGGCCAATATCTCCTGAACGGTCATCTGGTTCTCGGTCAGCGTCCCGGTCTTGTCGGAGCAGATGACCGTTGTGCTGCCGAGGGTTTCCACTGCTGTGAGTTTTCTGATTATTGCCCGTCTGCGCGCCATCCGCGCAACACCGATGGCCAGAGTGATAGTCAGCGCAGCCGGCAGACCCTCGGGGATAGCGCCTACTGATAGGGCCACAGCCGCCATGAACATATCAAAGACGGACTGACCTCGTATGAGGCCGACGACAAAAGCGGTCGCAGCAAGGGCCAGGATCGCATAGAGCAGGATATGGCTGAACCGGGCGATCTTTCGGGTCAGCGGGGTTTCTAATGCCTCAGTTGTTGAGATAAGTTCAGAAATGCGCCCCACTTCTGTTAGGTCGCCAATGGCAACGACAATGCCGGAGCCCTGACCGTAGGTGGCTAGCGTCGAAGCATATGCCATGTTCCGCCGGTCAGCCAGAGCCGTGTCGTGATCGAGGACATCCGCCTTTTTATCCACAGGAACCGACTCTCCGGTCAGAGCTGACTCATCCACCTGAAGATCCCGTGTCTGAAACAGGCGCAAATCCGCCGGCACTTTGTCGCCGGACTGCAAAAAGACGATGTCGCCCGGTACCACTTCTGCCGAGGAGATGCGCTGTTTCTCGCCCGACCGCAGTACCGTTGCCTCAGTTGTCATTGTCTTGGCCAACGCTTCTATTGCTTTGACCGCTTTTGCTTCCTGGATAAATCCTATGAACGCGTTTACTAGCACAACCCCGAAAATAACTCCGGCGTCGACCCATTCCTGAAGAAAGGTGGTAACTGCAGCTGCCGCTATCAGGATGTAGATCAGGGGCTGATGGAACTGGAGCAGAAAGCGCAGAAGAGGCCCTTTCCCCTTTTTCCCGGTGATCGCATTGGGGCCGAAATGTTTCTGACGGTTGTCGACCTCGAAGATGTCCAGCCCTTTTCCCTTATCGCTGTCCAGAAGGACGATTACTTCGTCTGCAGGCAGGTGATGTATGTGCTTGCCGATTAAGGTGTGCATTCTCTGAACTCCTTACAAAGTTTCTTCAAGAATTAAGCCCGGTCTTTTGGGCCATGTTAGTGCTGATAGGCTCTGATAGATAAATTGATAGAATTCCTGTAACAGTTTGGTTCTTTGAAAAATAGTAAAAAATAGCGGAATATGTCAATGAAAATGAGACACGCATTTGATTAAATTAAGTAATCGGATCAGTCAGTTTAACTGCTTTTTGTGGGTCATTGATCCAGACGGCCTCTGGCAATGAAGGCGATTTGGGTAATTTATTTTTGAATTTTTCCGGATGCTGATTAAAGGCCGTCAAAAGGGTATCGGATCGATTTTGAAAGATAGCATCTGCTGTTCCGTAGTGAAGGCGCTCTAGTATCATCATGCCGATACCCATATGTTAATGGCAGGGTTATACCAGGTGAAAAAATTCTTGCAAAAAGCCCTGGAATCTTCGATAGAGCCAAAAGTACCGGGGAATTCCGGGCAGTACTTGAGGGTTTTGAACTGGGCCTCGGAAAACGGGTTGTCATTGCTGACATGAGGTCTGCTGTGGCTTTTTACGACACCCAGGTCACAAAGAAGCTGTGCCACTTCTTTTGATTTCATGCTGGAGCCCCTGTCAGCATGCACGGTTAATTGTCCCGGGGTAATGTTTTGCTTGATGCAGCTTTCTTCAATCAGCTTTGATGACAAGGATTTCTGCTCGCAGTGAGCAACCAGCCATCCCACAACGTAGCGGCTGAAAACATCAATGGTGACATAGAGATAAAAGTAGGTCCATTTTGAAACGCTTTTGAGTTTTGTTATATCCCACGACCAAAGCTGATTCGGGCCGGCGGCCAGCAGCTCCGGTTTGGTATAAGCCGGGCGCTGTACATGTTTTCTGCGCTCTTTAACCTGGTCATGAATCCCAAGAATCCGATACATGGCCTTGATATAGGCACAAACCAGGCGTGTAGCAACGGAGTCCCGTGGTCAACCCTGCTCAGGAGCATGCGGTTCATTCGCTCACGCCCAGGGCGGCCACGATCAGACCCAGAAGCACCAGAATCACCAACGCTGTAGACCAGTGATTGAGGCGGTCTTCGATTCGCCCGATTATTCGCCACCAATCCACATTGGACAAGGGCCGCCGCAGCGATGACAGCAACGCATCGCGCCAACGCGGCAATTGCACCTCGGCCAAGCGACAACCATGGGTGAGGGCTGGAGCAATACCGCGGCTAATGGGCAGCAGCAAGTCGCCCGGCGGGATGCAAGGTAATGGTAGGTGCCCGGCGCTTACCTGTCCATCACCCGTCGGCATGGCCCGAAATCGCCAAGGCAGATGTGATCTTCGTAAAACAATTATGGCCAATGTCAGCAAAGCGCCAAGCAGCACCGGCCAGATGCTGCCCAAGACCGCGGCTTGGGACCACAATGCCGCTGACTTTTGCACGAACCACCAGGGAAGCACTGCCGACGCCATGACCAGCAGTGCCCATGGCCACACAAGCCCGGTAGGCGAAAGGTGATCGGAGGCCCCTGCTTTGGGTTGGTACAGCAGAAAAAGAAACCGCCCGACCAATAAAGCCGTGGCTACGCCGCTCCAAGGCAGAAGTATTTGCAACACCGAAACCCAGGGGCCGGGTGCGTTGACCGTCTGCGCTTTCAGCATGGTTTTCACCACCATGCCACTTGTCAACGGAGCACCCGCAAGCGCCAGGGCCGGCAGCCACAAGGCAAGCCACACCCTGCGCCGTTGCGACACCGCTAAAGGCCCCGACGACACCGACACCGAGAAACAGTGCCCCTTTGCTGAGACCATGGTGCAAGGCGTACAGGGTGATGACCGTCAGGATCGCCGGGTAGGCATCCGGGGAAGTCAGCCCCAGTCCCACGGCCACAGTCATGACACCCATCTGGCTGATGCTGGAATAGGCCAACAGTGTCTTGGGATCCCGTTGGGTGAGCCCTACCATTACGCCATAGAAAGCTGCCGCCAATCCCAGAAGCATGAAGCTCTCGCCCCATTGAAGAAGCGCCATCTCACCAAGCGGCAACAATCGCAACCAGCCCAACAGACCAGCCTTAATCATGGCGCCCGACAACACGGCACTGGCGGGGGTCGGGGCGACCGGATGGGCCAGCGGCAGCCACACGTGCAGGCCCAGTACCCCGGCCTTGATACCGAAGCCGATAAAGGCCAGGAGCATGATCAGGTCGCGTGACCCGGCCTGCGCCAATCCGTGCCGCACGGTATCGAACCCGGTTGATCCCGTAGCGGCGGTCGCGAAAACCATGGCGGCAAACAGTGCGATCTCGCCGATGACCACCAGTATGATGTAGATCCTTCCTGCGCGCAGGGCCTCGAGACTTCGTTCATGCACAACCAGGCCGTAGGAGGCAAAACTCATCAGAGCGAAAAACAGATAAAAACTCGTCAGATCCTGCGCCAGGATCAGCCCCAGGTTGCCTGTCATGGACAGCAGAAAATACACAAAGAAACGACTGCGACCGGGCTGATCGGACAGATAAGCCCGCGCGTACATGCCGGACAGCCACCAAAGCAGGGCCGTGAATAGCAGGAACAGACGACCGGTGTCGTCCACAAGGCTCAATTCGGTGCCGAGCAAAAACCCAGGCAGATGTAGCGAAGCGCTTGGAGGTGCGAACACGGCCAGGATGAACGCGGGCAGGGCCGCCCAAGGAGCAAGCAGCGAAGCCGCCGAATGCGTTACACTGAACGCTATTGCAACGGCCAACAGCAGCGGCCAGATCACAACCAGGGACAAAACCAAGGGAACGTATATTTCGTTCACGGTTGATAGAACTCCTGTGCCGCGATGAGCTTCGCCCACCCCAGCGGGCTAAAAGGTTGCGCAGCCAGCAGTCCCATACCCAGGGATATGGCAGCTGTCACCAGCGGAGGGATCAACAGTGTCCAAGCAGTCTCCTTGCAGCCAAAGTCGCGCTCCTCCGGCCAGACGGCTGGAGGCTCCCGAAACCAAGTGGCATGCAATATGGGCAGAAAATAGGCGGCATTAAGCAGGCTGCTGCCAGCCAGCACAAAGATGACCCAGTTTTGGCCCGCCTCAAGTGCGCCCAAGCCCAGATACCATTTGCTGATGAATCCGGCAGTTGGCGGTGCACCGATCATGCCGAAGGACCCGACAGTGAACGCAGCCATGGTCCAGGGCATACGCCGGCCCACACCATTCATCTCGCTGACTTTATGAACCTCTAAGGTCTCTGCCAGATTGCCCGCACAGAAAAACAACGTGATTTTCATGAAGCCCTGGTGCACCAAGTGCACCACGCCGCCGATGGTAGCGACAGGTCCTGCGATGGCAACGCCCAAGGTGATAAAGGACACTTGACTGATCGTGGAAAATGCCAGCCGGCGTTTAAGGTCATCTTGAAACAAGGCGCGCAGCGAACCGTAGATAATTGTGACCGCCGCCAACCAGGCCAAGGGACCCATCACCCCCAGGCCCGCTGCAAACTCTGCCCCGAAAACGTCATAGACCACGCGCACGATCCCGAACGCACCAGCCTTTACCACTGCCACCGCATGCAACAAAGCGCTGACCGGCGCCGGTGCGACCATGGCCTTTGGCAGCCAGCCGTGCAGGGGCACTAGCGCAGCCTTCACGCCCAGTCCGGCGATTAATAGGGCGAAAATCATTCTAAGGGCTGGACGATGCTCTGCGCTGAGGCCATCGAGAAACCCCCGGGGTGTAAATTCCAGGGTGCCCGTCAAGGTATAGAGCCACACCGTTCCCAACAACAGCAACGCGCCACCGAAAATGGTATAGATTAGATAAGACTGCCCGGCACGGCGGGCCACTTCCGTACCGCGATGCACGACCAGCGGATAGGTTGACAAAGTCAACAGCTCATAGAAAAGCAGGAAGGTGAATAGGTTGCCGGACATGGCCACGCCGACGGTCGCAGTCACGCACAAGCTAAAAAAGCCAAAGAAACGACTGCGATGTTGTGAGTCTTCCAAGTAGCCGATGGCATAAACAGTGGTGAGCAGCCAAAGGTCACTGGACAGAGCGACAAACATCAAGGACAGTGGGCCAGCCCGCAATACCAGTTCCAGGCCTGGCAGCAGTGCCAGCCGCGCTTCATAATGATGCCCATGATAGACACCCCACAGCATCGAGCCTACCAATGCGACTTTTGCCAAAGCACCGAGCATGTTGAGCACCGTGCGCAGGCGCACCTTGTCATCTGCCACACTGAAGATGATCAACCCAGGCAACAGAGAGCTCGCGACCACCAGCGGCGGAATCCAGGTATCCCAGTTCATGGTCTGACCCCGCTGGCGCCAAACGGGTCGCCGATGCCAACAAGCGACAAGACCGGGACTGCCAGAAACCCCAGCAGCACAGCCACGATAGCGAGCAACAGCGCCGCCCATTCCATGCAGGCAGGAACCGTTCTCGACTCGTGCGACACGGTAGCCTGGGTGAAGGCGCATCCCAACACCTTGAAAACATAACCCGCCGCCAGTAAACCGCCGAGGATCATGACCGCCGCGAAGTCCCATCGTCCCTTTGCCAGTGCCGCTTTAAGCAGCAGCCACTTGCCGATAAAGCCTCCGCTCGGCGGTAGTCCCATGATGCTCACCCCGGCCAGTGCGAAGGCACCGGCGGTAAGCGGCAAGCGCTGCACCACCCGATCCAGATCGGCGATGCGATCATGGCCGCCGAAGTGCAACAGATTGCCGGCCGCCAGAAACATGGCCGCCTTAGCCAGGGCGTGGGAAAGCGCCAAGTAAGCGGCCGCGCTCCAAGCGGTAACACCGGCGGCTGCGGCAAGCGGAAATGCCAGAAACAGGTAGCCAATCTGGGCGACGGTGGAATAGGCCACCAGCAACTTCAACCGGGTCTGACGCAAGGCCTGTAACGAGCCCCAAAGCACGGCCGCGGCGCCGAGCAGGCCGAACAGTGCATCAACGTCACCACCGATAGGGCCGAAGATCGTGAGCCACAATCGCAGCAGGATATAGAAAGAGGTTTTTACCACCAGCGCCGAGAGCAGCGCACTCACAGGCGCCGGGGCACTGGCATGGGCGGGCGGAAGCCAGAAATGCAACGGAAACAGCGCCGTTTTGAGCAATAGCCCGCCCCCCATCAGCCCCAGCGCCGCCCAGACCGCCGGGGAGGGCTCGACCCGCACGGCAAGCATCGCTATGTCCACGCTGCCGAAGCGATGATAGAGCAGCGCGACGCCAAACAGGTAAGCGAACGATCCGAGCAGTGTCGCCAGCAGATAACGCATAGCCCCGCTCAATGCATTCCTGTCGCCCGGTAAGGCCGCCAGCGCGACCGCCGCCAAACCGACCAGTTCCAGGGTGACGTACAAGTTGAAAATATCGGCGGAAAGAAACAGGGCATTCAGTGCGGCCAACAGAAACAACCACAGCGGCCAGAACCTGGCCGAATATTTGCCCTGAAAATAACCAGCTGAATAAACGCTGACGCCGAGCCCCACCGCTGCAGTTGCTGCGAGCATCAACAGACTCAGCCCATCGGCATACAGATCAATGCCGAGCGGCGCGCCCCAGCCGCCCACGTTGTGACGATAGATGCCGGCAGCATGGATTTGCCAGCCCAGACCGATGACCGACAGGGCTACGGCAAAGGCCGTAACCAAGCCCGCTATCTTTGCCAGACCTGGCCAAAGAAAGCAGATCATCCCGCCTGCCAGCGGCAGCAGGATCAAGACGACAGCCCAGGGAATATCCGCGAACACTTCGGCCATCGACGTTACTCTCGCCCATCATCAGAAAGCTCGGCGAGTCCGGTTTCCGCAGTTAATTTCAACATCAAGGTGAGGGCCAGGGCCGTGGCCGAGACGGCAACTACGATGCCGGTGATGACCATGGCGTGGGGCACAACATCCGACAGATTATCACCGGCACGCATAGCCAATGCCACCAGCACCAGGAAAACCCCGTTTCCCAACACGTTAAGCGCCAGAATTTTGCGCAGCAGTTGCGCGTGAACGATCAGGGCGTAGAGCCCCAGGGAGAAAAGCCCCACTCCCACTAGGGCATAAAAATATGCTGTGCTCATTTGCGCTCCTTATTGTTTTGGGGGCGCTCCCCCAAAAACAGGGCGGCTAACGTCACGCCGATGGAGAGGGTCGCCGCGACCTCGAGAACCAGAATCAGGGTGCCCGCCTGCGCCGGAGGATATTCCAGCAACTGCCCACCAATCAGTATCGTGAGTACAGCAACTGCCAAGAAGGCACCCGGGCCAGCCACCAGAGCGAGCCGCAGAGGCAGTGCCGCCAGACCGCTGGGCAGGCGTCTGTCGGCCAACAGCAACAGCACCCCTGACGCACCTATCACCGAACCCGACTGAAAAGCACCGCCAGGCGCATGGGCACCGACCCACAGAAGATATCCGGCCACCAGGATCAACACCGGCACCAACAGACGCACCAGGGTATCCAGCACAAGGCTTGGCGGGGTCTCGCAGCACAAGGTTTCGCCACCAAGCGACCAAACCCCCAGCAGCGCCACGAACAACACGACCATCTCCAGCAAAGTGTCGTATCCCCGGAAGTTAAGCAGCACTGCGGTCACCGGATTGCTTACGCCGCTCACCTCCATTTTGCCGGCCACCATTTGCTGAAGACCTACAGCATGGTCAGGCAACGAGAGCACGGCATAACCGAGACCCACGGCGAGTGCCAGCAACAGCGGCAACAGCAGCCAACGATGCCAATCCATTTCACGCCTCCAAGGGATTTTCGGTGGCGTCATCACGTCCCGAACAGAAACCAACCAAGCTCGATCCATGCCTCGAAAAAGACCACCTTCGTCATCAGTACGATGAACACCCCAGTAAATACGTCCCGAATCAGAATCCAACCCAGATCGATCATTCGCCAGTTCCTTTATTAGAGTCGTCATTTGAAACATTGTGAATGTGTGACTGATCATCATCATCATCGTCGTCGTTAGACGCAACGATGCTGGCATCCTGGAGTTTCGCCAAGGCGGCCATCAGCAGGGCACCGGTTAAGCCGGCGCCGATAGCCGCTTCGGCCAGGGCCACGTCCGGCGCACCCAGGCGCACCCAGGCCAATGACATCAGCAGGCCAAAGGCGATGAACAACACAATGGCCTTGAACAGATTCAGGCTGGTCATAGCTCGCCAGGACAGCCACACTAATCCCAATCCCAACAAGCCATCGAACAGCCACTCCAACTGCGTTACCGCTTCCACAAGCGAATCCCCCTTTTCAACGCCCCGGCGGCAACCAAATGGGCAACGCTGGCCCCGGCGAGTAGAACCAGCAACCAGATCAGTAACAACTTGCCCGCCACGGCCCATGATTCCGCCTGCAGGATCAGCCCTACCACCATAAGGCCTAGCCCTAGATTATCAGCCTTGGTCAGTGCGTGAAGCCGGGTGTAGACATCTGGAAAGCGCAATAGGCCCAGGGTGCCGGCCAGAAAAAAGACGGCCCCCGCGAGCAGCAGCGCAACGGACAGGTAATCACTCAGAATCATGGCCTGCCTCCTGGCCCGGCCAGGACCGCCGCACGAAAGCCACTGCCGTCACCGCAGCCAGCAGGGCAAACACCAGCGCCACATCGCGCAGGGCTGCATTGCCGTAAGCTTGCGCGAGTATCAGGAGCATGGCCACCGCGGTGGTTCCGAATAGCTGCGCAGCCAGCATACGATCCGCGGCGGTCGGACCGCGAAGCACGCGCCACATCCCGGCGCCAAGGTTCAGCAGCAGAAACAGCGCCAATGCGAGGTAAAGGATCTTCATGAGAACTCAACCCTCCAGTGTGACCGGCGTTGCGAAGCCGGGCGGCTTGATCGCGAGCACGGAACAATCGATCTGATTCAGAATCATCTCCGCCGTATTGCCCACGATGAATCCGGGAACGCCCGTGCGGCCCACTGTCCCCATAACGACAAGATCGGCCTCGATCCGTCTGGCCAGCACCGGAATCTCTTTTTTCGCCCAACCCTTCAACAGATGCGTTCGGGGTTTGAGATAATCCAAGGTCTCCTGCCCCAAGTTGCTAGCCACCTCACCCATGAGTGCATCCAAATTGGCCGCGTACCGCAGCCTCACCTTTTCGACGTAGGTATTTATTTCCTCTTTTGACATACGCATAAATGCGCCGCCCATTGTGCTCTCGCCGTATGCACGCCATGCTTGCACGATGTGCAGTTCGGCAAAGTCAGATACCGCCAGGGCGCCGGCCATTTTAAGAATCTGCTGGTTAAGCGTATGTCGCGATTTCAGATCCTCCGGCGGGTGCGCATCGTCTACATCGACCGCCGCCAGGATAACCCGGTATGACTTCAACTGGGTAGGCTTGATGATCCAAACCGGGCAGGGGCACTTGCGCAACAGGTGCATATCATCGCTGCCGAATAACCGGTCAAACCACTTCTGGGTTTCTGGAATTTTGATTACCAGGTCATGCCCTTTACGGAGTACCTCGCGAATGATTTCCAAAAAAGGCGTTCCTTTTAGCATTTTAGTCTGGATCTCGATCCCTGTGCGGTAAGGATCGACCAAAGTTTCCAAACCCTGCGCATGGGAACTCACCATCCCAGCCCGCAGCTCGGCGGCGATATGGTCTTCCGCCGGCATTTCGATACCGGCGACACGATCGATCACACCGACGACAGTCAGACAGGCATGGTTGTTTTTCGCCAGCGTAACGGCGCGTTCCAGTGCCGGTTTACATGCCTCCACGGGTTCGACCACGCAAAGAATATCCTTAAATCGCTCCATAGTATTTACCTCCTTTGGAAAGCTTCAGGGATGTGCCGAACATCCTGGCCACACAATGTTCCACCGCCTCGAGGTCTGCTATAAAACCTTTTCGTCTGTCCAGTACATGCACTTTCAAGACGCTCTGATCAAGTGCAACACTCAATGTGCCTGGCAACATACTGACCGTGTTGACCATGAACGCCCGTGGCAATCCAGGCGTTAGCCGCAGTGGGTATTCAATGAGATCCGGGTCGATGGGCATGCCGGGATGAAAGGCACGCCAAGCCACATCTGTTCCACCGAGTAAGGAACGCTGGAGGAAAAAGGGCACGAATCTCAGAAGTTCAAACCAGACCAAAGGTACTGGCGGCAGTAGTGTGATGCTGGAAACAACCGCCAGCAAAACCGCAGGCACGCCGATCCCCCAGGACGACGCAGCGCCGTCGGTAAGAATCCACCAACCGAGTGAGAACACTCCCCCCCGCGAAACGATGGACGACCAGCTGATTTTTGTTTTCACCCTTGTCATTTGATCTTTCCTTTGAGTAAAAAAGGCACTGACCTGGTACAAGATATTGGGGCTGGAAGAAATTTCTTGTTAACCACCCTGAGCTTAAATTTAACGGATATTTTATAGATTTTCACTGAAACTAAAAGTCATGCTTTCTTGCATATAAGCATAAGTATTTTTTTCCGGATTTTTTTCATGAATACTTTGTGTATCTCTAACCATAGCCGAAATGGGCGGCGGTCGTCAAAACATTTCAAAGGTGATGCTGCTGCATTCTGACCTTTCAACGACACAGATTTATCAGGGAAAAGTCAGCGAAGTTTAAGGCATAGTGTTGGTCGACAATCTCCGCGGGTGATTTTGGTGATAGCCGGGTTGGGATCTTTGGCATCGGGTCGGTTATTTCGAAGGACCTACCCATTAATCATGAATTGCTTTGGAATCCATGAGAAAATCGTCCTGTGAATACTCAACATTTGGATAACATATTGTTGAACGTGCAGATCACCAGCGGCTGTTATCCGCCCGGTGGATTGGGAGGTTAGACCCTGGCTAGCGGCTCATACATTTATTTATCGATTTCGGTCTTAAAATAAATTTTCAAAGAATCTTATGTTATCAAAATGGAGGGGATATTTACCATCTTCAATACCATGTATAATTTCTACAACCAAATCGTTGAACGGAGTAGGGACATCATATTTATCTCCATACTTACATACCACTCCGTTAATCGAATCAATTTCGCACCTCCGACCTTTTTCAAGGTCTTGCAGCATACTTGCTTTTAATAATCTATGTTTCCTTATTGCAAAAGGTATGATTGCAAAAGAGATTTTTTGCTTGAGTTTATTGTTGTAGTTCAAGAGGTTACAAATATCTTTCCCTTGTATAGGCTCAATTTTGATATCCGCCTTTTTGGCTGTATCTATGCACTCCTTTAATATTCTCTGCACACACAATCTGGATTTTTTATTTTTTGCAACTTCGCCAAATGTGGCTCCGAGCACCGCAGACATACCGCTGAACGAACAGTTGACCAGCAACTTGGACCATCTGGAACCTAAAAAATTCTCCTCAATTTCAACGGGTCCCATAAGCTCCAACACTCGTTTGATTTCTTCGAGCTTTGCTTGCTTATTGGGGATTAAAGATCCTAAGCTAAATGTTAATTTTTCCGGTGCTGATGTCAATTCGCATACACCGTTGCCGATCATGGTTGCCCCCCATAATACAGCGCATCCGAAGGTCTTGTCCTCTCCGATTATTTCGGCCACAGATAATTCGGGTAATCCGTTTTGCATCGTGCAAATAACACCGTCTCCTGTTAGATGTTTCTCTAATTGTTTAACGACATTCGTATTATCCACCTGTTTTGTCATTAAAAAGATAAGATCATATTTATCCTTCATCTCTTCAGGCAAGAATGCCTTCACAGGAACAGTTATCCGTATCGACCCTATAATTTGTGCGCCTTTTTCCTTTAATCCTGCTATGTGACTAGTATTACGGTTTATCAGGTCAATATCCATTCCGCCTTTGGTGATAAATGCACCTAAAATCGTTCCTAAAGAACCTGCTCCGTAAATAGCTATCTTCATGTGTATTTCATCCTGATTACGTTATAGTCTAACGCTGCTGATCAGCCGCGCGGCTTTTTGCGTCGGCTGAATTAGCCTGGTTATACCTCAACTTCAACCCTGTCACCATGACTTGGAGGCGTTGAGGTCACAATAAAAATAACTTCATTTGGAGTTTCATTTTTAAGCTGATGAGGAACTCCAGCAGGGATATGCAGCCCTTCTCCGGCATTTACTATGTTCTCGACTCCATCAACTTCAAGAGTAACTGTTCCATTGAGGATATAAAAAAACTGTTCCGCTTTTTTATGGAGATGTCTAATTTCAAAACGCCCGGGGGGAACTCGTTCTTTAATTACACTTAAAGAATCAGTTTTTAGGAGGTGCCAGCCATCACAGTCACCGCCCCAAACATAGTGTTCTGAATTTTTTTCTGATCTTTTCATTTTTCTCCTGATGTATAACAAGCAGTTAAGAAGATTCTGTATATCATCAGTTTTGAAAAGTTACACAGATAATTTTCGAGCTTCTTTTGCATAATAATGGGTTTGATAGAAATTATCATCACCTGCATCTTCACATTTATTTTGGAGTTATGCTTTCTTGCATATATCCTTGAGTTCTGTCATCTTTAATAATACTGATGGTATCATTGATTCTCCTGCTCCACAGACCCCGGCAGCCATATTTATAAATTAAATCCAAATTACCCTATGATAATACCGGCGGATTTGTCAAACAATTGATGCATTTCGGATTTCGGTTGTGATCTTCAGAATATTCTTTATCTGCTCCTTAGTGAATCTCCTCTTATCCCCAACCCTCCAAGGCTCAGAATACCTTCCATTTCGCAACCGATATCGGAATGTATCAGGGTGCATTCCAAGTACTTGACAGACATCAGATGTCGTGTATAGTTCCTTGACAGGAAGACCGAGGTCGTTTTTCGGTGGCTCAATGATTCTTTTGAAAGGTGGGTTTATTGTCAAAATCAAGGAAAATGAAGGGTTAGGTTGTAGGGAAATTGGGCAGCCGCATCCTTCCGGAGTTTTATGCCCTCCGCAGCAGGAAATCATTGACAGACTTGAGAGCATGTATGTTGATCAGCAGAAAGTCCAGATGGGGCTTCAGGATATTTTTTCCGGAAAAGAAATTCTGGGAACACCGTATCTAATTTTTCTCAGAAATATATCCGATTGCCGGTGCACTTTTTTTGGTTTATATTTGGAGAACAAAAGCGATCCGCAGACCATGCAGGACGTTGCCAAGGGGGCAAGGTGTGGGATATGGATGTCCCCGTAAGTCCCCAAAAACCTCGAAATTAAGGAGGAAGCTATGAGTGTTAAAATTCTTATTACACGGACCGTTCCACAGGAAAACGCCAGGGACATCTTAAGTTTATTTAGAAAGATGCGATCGCTCGCCACGGAGCAGGATGGGTATATTTCCGGTGAAACTTTGAAAAGCAGTGACAGACCGGATGTGTATCTGGTCATCAGCACGTGGGCATCGGCCAATGATTGGGAAAATTGGCTCAAGAGCAAGAAACGTCAGGAAATTCAAGGCAAAATTGATGCCCTGCTGGGTGGCAAAACAGCCTACGAAATGTTTCACTATGGTTTAAGAGAATGATGACCGCTATTTATTGCGATCTTTCTCAAAACGGTCATGAAAGTTCCCTGGCCGGAGATGCCTCCAGTGCCAGGCGAAGCTTTTCTGTAGAGTGAAGGATCGCATCGATCTGCCGGATTTTCGTTTCATCCATGGTGCTGGACAACCCCGCCACCCAGGCGCCCATTGGCGGGCCTTTCCGATTGTTCAGGGCAACCGAGACCGCTTTGATGCCGGTGATGTGCTTTTCATCATCGATTGCGTACCCTTGCGCCCGAACCCGCTACAATTCCGCCAGGGATTTCCCTTCATCGACAATGGTGCTGGGAAGCTCCTTTTCCTGGACCAGTTGTTTAATCCGATCTGAATGATCACCAGATAGAAACACCTTGGCAACAGCACCTGCAAAAAGCGGTATGGTGTCGCCTGCCGGTGCAGATATCCTTATCGGATAATTGGCCTCGGCGGTGGCCATTATCAGAACGGGCTTTCGGATCAGGCCCCCCGGAAAAACACGGTTTCGCCGATTTGCCCCCTGAACTTGTTGATGAGCGGCGAAGAAACAGTATAGAGATAAGTGGGCAAATGATAAGTCATTTGACGGGGGGACATGATGGGCGGTAAAGCAAAGGGCATTATTAAAAGAGTTGTCGAGCATGCAGTGCGGCTGACGTCTGGCTTGTTCTTGATTTCCCTGGTCGCGGTGCTTCTCTTGAGATTTGTTCCACCCGTGTACAGTGCGTTTATGGTTGAGAGGTACTGCAAAGGCCTCTTTGTTTCACGCAGTATGACAGCAATCGAGTACCATTGGGTCGATTGGGAAGAGATATCTGCCCAGATGGCCCTGGCAGCAGTTGCAGCCGAGGACCAGAAGTTTCCGGAACATTTTGGATTTGACTTCGAATCCATAGCTCAAGCCCTGGAAGAAATCGAGGAAGGCGGCAGGCTCAGGGGGGCCAGTACGATCAGCCAGCAGGTGGCCAAAAATCTGTTCCTTTGGAAAACAAAGAGCTTCATCCGAAAGGGGCTGGAGGCATATTTTACGGTCCTGATGGAAATTTTATGGCCAAAGAGGCGGATTCTCGAGGTCTATTTGAACGTGGCCGAATTTGCAGATGGCATATATGGCGTGGAAGCAGCGGCGAAAAAATTCTTCGGAAAGCCTCCATCGGAACTGACAAAGAAAGAGTCGGCACTTTTGGCAGCAGTTCTGCCCAATCCAATAAGGTTCAAGGTGGCAGACCCATCCGCCTATGTGAAGCAGAGGGCGCTGAGAATAGAGAAACAGATGAGAAACCTTGGGCAATCATACTTAAAGGATATTTGGAGCGGATCTTGAGAGGAAGGAGAGGCCAATAGGGACGGGTATACAGTCAATACTCAAAGGAGGGGAAGATGGATTTTATAGAGGTGCAGAAGCGTAAAGCAGTTGCCGTCTTGATGCTCAGGAGAGGAAAGGTAAACGCGCTAAACGGCGCGATGGTTGATCAGATAAGGCAGTCCCTTAAAGCATTGGAAGGTGATCCTGAGGCAAGATCTATAATCATAACAGGTGCCGGAAAATTCTTCTCATTTGGATTTGATATCCCGAAGTTCCTCTCTTTCACAAAAGATCAGTTTGCTGAATTTCTTGCCAATTTCGCTGACTTATATACTTATCTATTTCTTTATCCAAAACCGGTTGTCGCTGCGTTGAATGGTCATACGATCGCAGGCGGCTGCATGTTGGCCCTGGCTTGTGACAGCAGAGTAATGCTAGCAGGAAAAGCCAAGATATCTCTGAATGAGATTGCCTTCGGTTCGACTGTGTTTGCCGGAAGCACTGAAATGCTGCGATTTTGTGTTGGTAGCGCAAACGCATCAAAAGTTCTCTATTCGGGCGCCATGTATCCAGCCGAGGAAGCAATGAGTTTCGGGCTGGTAGATGAAGTTGCAACTGAGCACGATCTTATGGATGTAGCTTTCAATATGGCAGCCGCTTTAGCCTCTAAACACCCGCCAGCCTTCGCCAGCATAAAATCACTGCTAAGGAGAAGTATTGCTGAAGAAATGATACGCCGAGAAAGGGAGTCCATTAAGGAATTGGTAGATATCTGGTATTCCGAAAACACTTGGGCGAACCTGCAGGACATTAAAATATTGTAAGCCGTTACGGTAGAACGGTACCGGTGAGACATGAAAATTCTTGATCGACCCATCGAAAGCAATGCCCCGGTCTCGGGATCGGACTGAAAGTGCCGGGACGCTCGGCGGTGCGGCTTATGCGGAGCGCTCCGGGAAACTATTGTATTGATGCCGTTATGTATTAATGGTAATTTGAGAACATGAACAGGAAGCATACGGCCATATACCGAATGTCGGAGCTTCGGAACGACGACTACAAAGACATGATACACGCCTTGTCCGAAGAGAAGGTTAGATTCCTCTTTAGGGAGAGAGCATGCGATTAGCCACGATAATCACTGACGGACAGGAGAGCCTGGCCATCTGTCATAAAACAAGATTTGTCCGTATCCGGGATCTTAACCGGGAGTTCCAGAGCCAATGGCCGGAAACCATGGAACAGCTGCTGACAACGAACAGTCTTACCGCACTCAATGACTGGTACCGGCAGAAAGGAAGGCTCGCCCTGGATGATCCGTTGTCTCGCCTGAGCCTGAAGGCAGAGGCGTGCGCCTATGCCCCCCTATACCGGCATCCGCCTAAACTGTGGGGAATCGGGCTCAATTACAGCGCCCATGCCAGGGACCTTTCCGAGAACGCGCCGACGTCTCTTCCTGCCAGTTTCATGAAACCTTACACCGCCATCATCGGCCATGGCGATGGAATCCGGATCCCCACAATTTCGGAAAAGACAACCGCCGAAGCCGAGCTGGGGGTCATCATCGGCCGGCGCTGCAAGGATGTCCCCCGGGAAAAGTGGAAGGATGTGGTGGCCGGTTTCACGACCGTCATCGACATGACGGCCGAGGATATCCTTCGGCAGAACCCGCGGTACCTGACCATGAGCAAGAGCTTTGACACCTTTTTCTCCTTCGGCCCGCAGCTGGTCACTTTGGATGAGGTGGACGATGTTTTAAGCCTGACGGTGTCTACCGTCATCAACGGACGTGTACATGCCGAAAACACAGTGGATCACATGACATTCCCGCCGGATGAGCTGATCAGTTATCACTCCCGGGTCATGACGCTACTTCCCGGCGACGTTATTTCAACCGGCACACCGGGGGCGGTCCATATCCACCATGGGGATAACGTTGAATGCCGGATCACGGGATTTGAACCCCTGAAGAACCCGGTGATCGATTTAAAACACCCGGGTGTCTGAAATCCGTAACCCGGACATTACATTGCTCGCTCCGTCCTTTCCAGCTTGTTTCCCTTAAATCGAACGCGAACTGCACGAACAGGGAGGGTGCCAATGCATGAAAACCGACTATGATTTTTTTCAGAAGTATCTATCAGAAAACATGTCCGATGCGGACACACTCGAGCGAATGCGGCAGGTTATCTCTGAATTTGCGGTACGTGCGCCGAAAATGGTTGTCATGAAATGCATTGATGGACGGGTACATGGAAGCACTGCGAAAGGCTATCCGCCCACAACGATTCGTTTCGGAAGAACGGATGGCAACAAGGTGTCCCTCGACAAGAGCAATTTCTGGTATTGGAATCGGATTGATCGTGCCGTAAAAGATTCCCATTTCAACACGCCGGGAACGCCGGCTGTTTTTATCGCGTTCATGCACCATTCGGCAAAGGGCTTCGGGTGCGCATCGCATAACAACAATAACGCCGAGGCTCTCAAGTCCGTTGAAGCCCAGGTAACGGAGGTCAGAAAAACCTATCAGGAATCGGAGCTTTACGTCCTGGGAGGCGACACGAATACAGATAATATGGCGGAAACGCTCATTTTTCCAGGCAATGTCCGAATCGAGACAGAAGATATCATTCGCTATTGCAATCTGAAGAATCCCCGAGACGTGTTCCACGAATTTTTCCTCAGAAACAAAATCAATGATGTCGCAACATCCCGGAATGTCGGACACCAGACTCCCGATCAACTCCTTCATGGAAACACTCCGGAAATTTTCTCGAATTTTCAGACGCTTCTCAACATGGAGAGTTATCTGCTCCGGGAAATCACCACAACATTCTATAAAGACCGTGGTGATTTAAAACGCATTATCCGACCGGATATTCTGGATTACATATTCGTCACGCTCGACAGAATCTCAATGCCGGAAACCCTGCTCGGCCCAATACTCTACCAGATTCTTTGGAATATTACCTACGCCTTGGGTCAGACAAAGCTTAACAGTACCCTGAGTCCGGAGGCATTGGAAAGCCATCTTGATCATGCCGAGGAACTTGTTTGTTATGGAGACGGGTTTCAGATGCTTCCGAGAAACAAGACTGTTCTTGTTAAAACCGGTCGCGGCGACGATGTTGACGCACTCACCGTGGCAAAAAAAGTGCTTGAGGATAACAGAAAGCGTTATAAGCAGGATCATAAACTCTTAGTGCATATAAACATCGAGGTAAACGGCGAAATGATGGTCTGGGACGATTTTAATGATAATGTCGGATCCCAGATTCTGACAATGCGCCGAAATGTCGATTTTGTCTTTGGCATGGACGTTGCCATACTCACCTCGTATTCGTATCGTGATCAGAAACGATTCTATCCGGTAATATTGTCGAAAAATGATCCGCGGATAGTATGCTGTGCCGATGTGATTTCCGAAATCAATTCATCACAGAAATTCAGCAATATCTCTTTGAAAGCACAAGAAATGCATTACAATGCGAGCTGTATCGGGGATATGTATCGTTAAGCCTTCGGCTCATAATTGATGAGAAGGCTCTATAGCGGGATGAAGAAAAGGGGCTCCTTTCCCAGATTTATTCAAGGGTTCGGGTTTGTAGATATTACGCAAGGCACCGCCATAAGATTTCAATGATTTTTTTAGGAGAACCGCCATGAAGCTCACCGGAATTTACCCCATCGTACCGACCCCCTTTTTCGATAACGGGGAGATCGACTTTGACAGCATTAAACGCCTGGTTGACTTCATGGCGCTTAAAAAAGTCCATGGGCTGGCGATCATGGGCGCCCTGGGTGAAGGGCAGAAGCTGACGGAACCAGAGCGAACGCAGGTCATCAACACTTACCGGGCGTGTCTGCCCCGGGGCATGGGCCTGGTTGTCGGGGTGAGGGCCCAGGCCACGGATCCGGCCAAGACAATGGTCATGAGCGCCCGGGACCTGGGGGCGGATGCCATTCTGCTTGGCCCCCACGGTGTTCAGAAGGATAAGCCGCTTCTGGAATATTACCAGCAGGTGTCCGATGCCGCCCGGATCCCCTGCATCATCCATGACTACCCTGCCGTGACTGGAATTACCCTGTCGGTGGAACTGATTACCCGCATGGCCGAGGTCTCGGAATACATCCGTTACATCAAACTCGAAGATCCGCCCACCGGGATGAAGATGCAGTCCCTGGCCAAAACCGCCGGGCCAGGGTTAAAGGTTTTCGGCGCCCTGGGCGGCATGTATGCCCTGGAGGAACTGGAACTGGGGGCCGTAGGGATCATGACGGGATTTGTCTATGCCGAACTTCTGGTACAGCTGTATGAACTGGCCTGCAGCAGTCAGTGGAAACAGGCTGCTGATCTGTTTTATGATTTTCTGCCCTTGAACCGGTGGGAATTCCAGCCGGGAATCGGCATTTCGCTCCGCAAGCAGGTTTTAAAACACCTGGGTGTCTTTACCACAGCCAAGGTGAGGCATCCCGGCCCAGATGCCGACTCCAGGACCATGGATCAGCTGTTCCGGATCGTCAGGCACCTCCGGGACAAAGGCTATCCCCTGAATTATTGATGCAGCCCATACGCTGCGGTATTACCTATCCAGCTCCAAGTTCATTTTGTTGACAAATGAGATACCCGCTGTTTCATTTCAAAAAAATCCAATGGCTTATTCAAAAATCCCCTATTTTTTTTCTTGACACGTAGTTATGATGTGGCTATATCGTAACTATGCTGTTGCGGGACGCAAGATGAAGGGCATGCTATTTCCAGAACTTATGGCAGGGTGTTGATTTAATAAAACTTAAGCAATTTCAGTCGGTTCAACTTCGCCTGACTGGTAAAGGCCGTTTGGGGAGAAGTGCCTGGAACCCATGATCAATCAAAATCATGCCACGGATTCAGGTTATATAGAAGGAGAAAAAAATGAGGTATGCAGAGACAGGGTTTAACTTGGAAGTGGATCTAACCCGTGGAAACATCGAGAGGGTGGCAACCGACCCCAAAGACACCGAGCTTTATCTGGGGGGCCTGGGCACGAACGCCAAGATTATATGGGACAGGGTTCCCCCTGAAGTTGAACCCTTTTCTCCGGAGAATCTCCTCATATTCGGTGCAGGTCTGTTATGCGGCACCCCGGCTACCGGCTGCAACCGTACCATTGTCTCCACCATTTCTCCCCAGACCAAACTGATGGCATTTTCAATGATGGGGGGCTTTTTTGCTCCGGAATTGAAGTATGCCGGTTATGACAAAGTCATCTTTCGCGGCAAGTCTCCGGACCTGGTGTATCTGTGGATAAACAATGACAAAGTGGAAATACGGGACGCCTCCCATTTGAAGGGCAAAGGCGCTGTTGAAAGCGCGGAACTGATTAAAAAAGAGTTGAAGGAGCCCAAAGCTCAGGTGGCGGCCATTGGATTGGCCGGTGAAAACAGGGTCTTTTTCGCTTCCATCGAGCAGGGCAGATCCAGTGCCAGCCGGGGCGGATTGGGCGCCGTTATGGGCGACAAAGGGCTCAAGGCAATCGTTGTTCGCGGAACAAAGGACATCAATCTTGCCCGCCCGGCTGAATTCATGGAACTCTGCAACGAAGTGCTGGAATATATCCAATTCCGGAACGATAATCCGATTCCGGGCGTCATGCCCATTTTGGCAGGCCTTGGGTCACCGCAGGAGATGAAAGTCCATGACGAGAAGTGGCACACTGAAAATTTCATGTGGGGAAATTCCCGCACCCGCAGAAAGGATTTCTGGAGCAAGGAAATCGCAGCGGAGTGGATGCAGACCATGGACAGTATGCGCAAGCGGCTGGTCAGTTGTTATAACTGCCCGATGACTTGCGGCGCAACGATTCAGCCTCCGGGTCACTCAACCTTCATGATGAAATGCTTCACGAAACTGACATATACCATGGCGGCCATGTCTGATCTGGACTTCGGTTTGAAAATCGCGCAGCACGCCACGGAATACGGCGTTGACGGATTCTCGGCCCCGCAGGTGATGGCATTTGCTCTTGAACTTTATGAAAACGGCATATTAACGGATGAAGATTTTCCGGGAATGCCTGCCGACAGCGAGGGGAGATTCTACTGGTTGCTTGACAGAATTGTCCGGCGGGAAGGAATTGGCGATGTTTTGGCCAATGGAACTTTCTGGGCTTCCAGACAGATCGGAAAGGGTGCGGAAGCATATGCGCATAATAATATCAAAAAACATGAACAGCTGCCTTTAAAGCTGTCCATGCTCAATCCCATTTATTTCCTCATGTATTGTACCGGCGAGAAAATCAACATTACCCAGATTGAAGGGCAGTTCCCCCAGGCGCCTTTTCCCACGAGAGAAGAAAGAGAAGAATTTGTAAAGGACTGGTTCCAAGTTCCCGATGAAAAGTTCAAGCAGTACTTTCTGGACTGGGAACTGCGCGGAGAAAACTCCTTGCCGTTTTATCCGACGGTTCAAATGTGTTGCGACATTGTAGACTGGCAAGAGCGGATGCACTACATCGATGATGCTCTTGGCATGTGTGCCGGCCTGTCCTCATTTCCCCTGAAACCGCCGTATCACATCCACAATTACCCGAAATTCATTGCATCCGGGGCAGGGATCGACATGGATGAAGCCAAACTGACGCAGGCAGCCAAGCGGTACCGGGCGCTGGTCAGGGCCAATAATATCAGAAGGGGCATGCGCAGAAAAGATGAAAAGCCGCCGGAGAATCATTGGAAGAAAAGATTTCCCGAGCTGGAGGCCGAGCTCCTGGATGCGTATTACAAATTCAAGGGGTGGAATGATCAGGGGATTCCGACAAAAGAGTCCTTGCATGAAATGGGTTTGGATTTTGTATCCGAAGATTTTGTCAAGAGGGGAATCTTGACGGACAGTGAAGATGCTGCCTCCACAGAGGCTCCGGCGGAAAATGCGTAAGCATAGAGTGAAGGGGGGATGACCGTGAAGGGTGAGAAAAAAAAGAAAAAAATTAAAACCATTAAAATCAATGTCGATAAATGCAACGGCTGCCGGGCCTGTGAATTAATCTGCTCTGCTTTTCACGCCGCGCCCAAATACAGCAGCAATAATCCGGCCAGATCGCGTATCCGGGTGATTAGGGACCCGCTTGCGGACATATATGTTCCGGTATATGCGGGTGAGTACACGCCTTCCGAATGCGCCGGCAGAGACAAATATACGATTGACGGAAAGGAATACGATGAGTGTGCTTTCTGCAGGGCTTCCTGCCCGTCCAGGAGCGAGTTCAAAGAGCCCGATTCCGGTCTGCCCCTCAAATGCGACATGTGTGAAGGTGAAGACGAGCCCTTGTGTGTCAAGTGGTGTTCGGTGGATGCCCTGACTTGCGAAGAAAGGGAAGAGGAAGTCGAGGAAGAAGTGGAGCAGGAGGCTCTGGAGATCGGATTGGAGTCACTGGCGAATAAATTCGGTTTGCAGCAAATCATGGATACCGTTGCCCGAATGTCCAAGAAGGACTAAATCATTAAGGCCAAAGAAGAGGATTGATAAAGACAGTGGAAACAGTCGCTCCCTTCAAAGAAGTGGTACAAGAGATAAATGAGGCTGGTGGAGAAGCCTTCAGGTTTTGCTTTCAGTGCGGATTGTGCGATACGGTTTGTCCCTGGAACAGGGTCAGACAATTCAGCATTCGCAAGATAATCCGTCAAGCCACGTTCGGTTTGACCGAGATAGAAAGTGAGGATATCTGGCGTTGCACAACCTGCGGAAGATGTCCCCAGCGTTGCCCTAGGGGTGTAAAACAAATAGAAGTTGGGGTTTCCCTCCGAAGGGTTGCCTCGAATTATGAGGTTTTCCCGCCTTCTGTCCGTCCTGCCCGTACCGCAAGAGCCAGCCTTATTTCCGAAGGCAACCCCTTGCAGTTTGAACGAAAAAAACGGGCGGATTGGGCAAAGGATCTGTCAGTCAAAACGTTTGCCGAGGGAATGGAAGCGTTGTATTTTGTCGGCTGCTACCTCAGCTATGACCCAAGAATGAAAAAGGTCGCGACTGCCACGGCCAATATCCTCAATAAAGCAGGGGTGAATTTCGGGATACTGGGTTCCAAGGAAAACTGCTGCGGAGAAAGCATCCGAAAGACGGGCAGCGAGGAAGTATTCAGAAGCCTGGCCAGGGAAAACATCAAAACGTTTATTGATAATGGCGTGAAGAAGATCATCGTCTCTTCCCCGCATTGCTACCACACCTTTAAAAACGAGTATCCAGAATTCATGGTGAACTTTGAGGTGATTCATATCTCCCAATATTTAATCGAGCTGATTCATGCGGGAAGGCTTGAACTCACCAAAGAATATACCAAGAAAGTCACGTATCATGATCCCTGTTACCTGGGCCGGCATAACGACATATATGACCAGCCCCGGGACGTATTAAAGAAAATTCCTGGTCTAGAACTGATTGAGATGGCCGATTCACGCCAAGATAGTCTCTGCTGCGGCGGGGGAGGCGGCAGGATCTGGATGGACACGCCAAAGGATGAAAGATTTTCCGACCTCAGATTGAAACAAGCCAATGAGATCGGGGCGCAGGTGCTCGTTACTTCCTGCCCGTACTGCATCACCAATTTTGAGGAAAGCAGGTTAAACCTGGAGTATGATGACGTCCTGGAGATTAAAGACATCACGGAAATTATTCAGGAAGTGATTTAATAATCGTGTTAAGCAATGATCTTGTAACTTAATGCTCATCACTTATTACTCATACGGATGAGGTGATAGAAAGTGGAAAACGAAGTATTGCCAAAAGAAATAATTCAACAATTTTCCGGAAGTCTTGGAGACAGAAATTTTGGAGACGTACTGGTTGTGGGTGGAGGGGTCAGCGGTATTCAAGCCTCTCTGGATCTGGCCACTGCCGGTTTCAAGGTTTATCTGGTTGAGAAATCACCCAGCATTGGCGGGCATATGGCCCAGCTTGACAAGACATTCCCGACCAATGACTGCTCCATGTGAATTCTCTCACCCAAACTGGTCGAGGTCGGCCGGCATCCGAATATTGAGGTTCTGACATTTACTGAAGTGGATCATGTGGAAGGGCAGGCAGGAGACTTTAAGGTCACCCTTACCAAGAAGCCAAGATATATCATCGAGGACAAATGCACGGGGTGTACGACCTGCATGAAATACTGTCCTGTGCAGTATCCGGACCCATTCAATCAGGAAATATCGCAGAATAAAGCAGTCCATGTATACTTCTCTCAAGCCATTCCCCTGGTTGCGTATATCGATGAAAGCTGTCTGTACCTTAAAGAAAAAAAATGTGATATCTGCCGGGGCGTCTGTCAGACCGGCGCCATCGATTTCACACAAAAGACGGAGAAGGCCCAGGTCAATGTCGGGGCGATCATTCTGTCTTCCGGCATCGAGCCGTTTGATCCCAGTGTCAAGGATGAATATTGCTACGGAAAGATGCAGAACGTGGTCACCAGCATGGACTACGAACGGCTGCTGTCCTCCACCGGGCCTTACGAAGGCGAGGTGCGACGGGGTTCCGACAGGAAGCATCCCAAAAAAATAGCCTGGATTCAATGCGTCGGCTCAAGACGGGTTACCCCGGGCGATAACAGCTATTGTTCCGGCGTATGCTGCACCTATACCCAGAAACAGGTGATTTTGACAAAAGATCACGAAGCAGATGCAGTATGTACGGTATTCCATAACGATATCCGTTCCCATGGCAAGGATTTTGAACGATACTTCCAAAGAGCGGAACAACTTCCCGGGGTTGAATTCATCAGAAGCTACGCATCCATCGTAAGAGAGATCCCGGAAACCAAAAATGTCGTTGTAAGATATGCCACTGCCGATGACGGCGTAAAAGAAGAAGAATTTGAAATGGTGGTATTATCCGTCGGATTGAATCCTCCTGCGAATAATAAGGGACTGGCGGATAAGTTCGGCATCGCGCTCGATTCACACGGATTCTGTAAAACAACGCAGTCCAATCCCATGGAGACCACCTGCCCCGGAATCTTTGTAAGCGGAGCCTTCCAGGGCCCAACAGATATTCCCGAGTCGGTTTTTACCGCCAGCGGGGCCGGTGCCCAATGCGGTGAATTCCTTGACTACAGGCGAGGCAAGCTGGCCAGGGAAAGGATATATCCGCCGGAAAGGGATGTCTCCAACGAGGCGCCCAGAATCGGCGTTTTTGTATGTCATTGCGGGGCCAATATCTCAAGTGTCGTTAATGTTCCTTCCTCGGTTGAATATGCCTTGACCCTGCCTGGTGTTGTCTATGCTCAGCAGCAGCTGTTTTCGTGTGCCACCAATTCTGCCAAGGAAATAACTGACCTGGCAATGGAAAAAGGGCTCAATCGCGTGGTGATTGCGGCATGTTCCCCCAGGACCCTTGAGCCGCTGTTCCGGGACACCCTCCGGGAGGCGGGACTGAATCAATATTACTGTGAAATGGCCAATATCCGGGAGCATTGCTCCTGGGTCCATTCCAAGCAAAAGGAAGAGGCCACCCAAAAGGCAAAGGATATCATCCGGATGTCGGTGGCACGTGCCCGCTATCTGGAGCCACTGCAGGAATTTGATCTGCCGGTAAACAAGACGGCCCTGGTGGTGGGCGGCGGTATTGCCGGCATGACCTGTGCGCTCTCCATCGCCAACCAGGGACATGAAGTTTACCTGGTGGAAAAAGATAAGGAGCTTGGAGGGATAGCCCGAAGAATTCACACCACCCTGGAAGGGCTGGATGTTCAGGCATATTTGAAGGATGTGATACGCGCGGTTTACAAAAACCCCTTGATACATGTATCCCATGAAGCCACCATCACGGACGTTTCCGGTTATGTGGGGAATTTTATCACCACGGTGGTAACCGAGGGAAGGGTCAAGCAGATAAAACATGGTGCATCCGTCCTTGCAATAGGCGCCGATGTATATAAACCTGCTGAATATCTTTATGGAGAAGACGACAGGGTCATGACCCACCTCGAGCTTGAGGAACGGATCGCCAAGGGAGATGAAGCGGTTGTCAATGCCGAAAGCCTGGTGATGATCCAGTGCGTCGGCTGCAGAAATGAGGATAGAAATTACTGCAGCAGGGTCTGTTGCAGTCATGCCGTAAAGAACGCCCTGAAACTGAAAGAAAAAAACCCCGAGATGGACATCCACGTTCTTTTTCGGGATATGAGAACGTATGGGCTCAGAGAGGATTATTACCGGGAAGCGTCGGATAAAGATGTCAAGTTCATCCGTTATGAGCCGGAGGATAAACCCCGGGTGGAAGCTGTCGTAGAGGAAGGCAAGCCTGTTTTAAGGGTTATCGTGACCGATCTCATATTGGGCGTAAAGCTTGCCATAGATGCCGATATCCTTTCTCTGGCTGCCGCTGTTATTCCTTCGGCATCAACCCGGGAAGTCGCCGGATTATTCAAGGTAACGCTGAGTCCGGATGATTTTTTCAAAGAAGCCCATGTCAAATTAAAACCTGTCGAGTTTGCCGCGGACGGCGTTTATCTTTGTGGATCGGCTCACTACCCCAAGCATATAACGGAAACAATCAACCAGGCCTATGGCGCTGCAGGCCGGGTCTTGACGCTTATTTCAAAAGATACGGTCATTGCCTCGGGTTCTGTTTGCGAGGTAACAGATGACGACTGTGTATCGTGCGGGGCATGTATTACGGCGTGTACGTATGATGCGATAGCTTTTCGTGATACGCCACAAGGCAGAAAGGCCTGGGTGAACCCGATTCTCTGTAAGGGAGATGGCGTCTGCAACGCAAAATGCCCCACCAATGCCATTGTACTAAAGCACTTTACCGATGAAGAGCTCTTGAGCCAGATTGATGCGGCGGCTGCATAGCAGACATACAATAAATTGATTCGGTAATGAAGATACATGAAAATATGCAAATGAATAAAACAGGGATGACTAACCAAAGAGGTGAGAGCGAATGAGTACAGGTTTTGAATTTAAACCAAGAATACTGGGTTTTGTATGCCACTGGTGAGCATACGGCGCTGCTGACCTGGCTGGAGTTTCCAGACTGCAATATACGGATGAAATCAGGCTTATTCGCGTCATGTGTTCCGGAAGGGTTGACCTGAAATTTATTTTAAGGGCCTTCCAGAATGGACAGGACGGCGTGTTGATTGGCGCCTGCCGGTTGAATGAATGTAATTACATCACGCACGGAAATTACGATGCATTGGGAAATGTGCGCCTGTTTCAAAAAATCATGAAACACATCGGACTGAACCCGGAAAGGTTAAGGATCGAATTCATGTCCGGCGCCGATGGAATCCTTTTGGCCGATGTCGCCAATGATTTTACCAAAAAGGTGAAGTCGCTGGGGCCGCTCGGAAAAGGCGAAGGCATGGACAAAAAGGCAGTGAAGTTCAAACTGGAAGCTGTTGAAAAATTGATTCCCTATATCAAGTTGGTGGAAAGGGAGAGGTTGAGAGTGCCAGTTAAATCGCAAAAAGCGTATGATCGGTTTTTCACCAGTCAAGAGACGGATAGGTTATTTGATGAATTAATCGGTGATAAATTGTCAATCAGCCAAATTATGCTGCTGCTGGCCGAAAGTCCCCTTTCAACCGGCGGCATCTCCGAGCTGCTGTGCCTGAGCCCGTCTGAAGTATCCAGACACATGAATATTTCATCAATGCACGGACTCGTCAGGTACGATGAAAGCAGGAAGTGCTTTGCTCCCGCCTAAGGCGACACCTGGCTATGTAGTGGACCAGGGGAAAAAAGAGGATAAGACAGCGGTCATGGATATTCAGAGAATCGATAAGATTATTGACAAACATCAGGGCGAGGCCAGTTCACTCATTCAAATATTGCTGGAGATTCAAAGTGAAAATCATTGGCTCCCCAGGGAAGCATTGGAGCGGGTTGGCAAAAAATTGCAGGTTCCTTCAACCCGGATACAGCATATCGCAACCTTTTATAAAGCGTTCAGTTTAGTTCCCAAAGGACGTCATCGCGTTCACATTTGTGTGGGGACAGCCTGTCATGTCCGTGGCGCAACGCGCATCCTGGACACGGTGGAAGAAGCTACTGGCATTAAACCCGGTGAAACGGACCTGGATTTGAAGTTCAGCCTGGAAACGGTCAACTGCCTCGGCTGCTGTGCATTGGGACCGGTGATGGAAGTCGATGGCAAGGTCCACGGTAAGATGTCGCCCGTTAAGACAGCAGAAGCACTAAAAATATATGAGTAGGGGAATATTATGGCGCGGTTAAATTCGCCTGAAGAATTAGAAAATTTCAGACAAGCGGTGTTATCCAGAAGAGACCCTGGCAAGGCTTGCATTTCAATATGTGCCGGTGCGGGTTGTATAGCCTCCGGCGCAGATAAAGTCATAGCTGCTTTTAAGGCGGAGATTGAAACCCAGGGCCTGACGGCTGATGTGGATACCAAAGGCACCGGGTGTCCCGGTTTTTGTGAGAGAGGCCCTGTTGTGGTGATTTATCCCGAAGAGATATGCTATCTTCAGGTAACAGCTGAAGACGTTCCGGAGATTGTCTCACAGACCATAAAAGAGAAAAAAGTCGTTGAGCGCCTGCTTTACGAAGACCCGGTCACAGGCGAAAAAGCAATTCATGAATCCGATATCTCTTTTTATAAGAATCAAGTACGAAACTTAATCTGTAACAATATCAAGATCGATTCCAAGAGCATCGACGACTATCTGGCGATAGACGGTTATTCCGCATTGGCCAAAGCGCTTTCCCGGATGACGGACGAACAGGTATTGGCGGAAGTCAAAAAAGCCAATTTGAGAGGAAGGGGCGGGGCCGGCTTTCCTGCGGGGAGCAAGTGGGAAGGATCCCGCAATGCACCCGAGCCGATAAAATATGTAATCGTCAATGCAGACGAAGGCGACCCTGGGGCATTTATGGACAGAGCGCTTCTTGAAGGTAATCCGCACTCGATCCTCGAAGGGTTGATCATCGGCGGCTATGCCATCGGCTCCCATGAGGGCTATATTTACGTCCGGCAGGAATATCCCCTGGCCGTAGAGAACATAAATCTTGCGATCCGGCAGGCCGAGGCGTATGGACTGCTTGGGAAAAACATCCTCGGCTCAGGCTTTGATTTCAAAGTTATCGTGCACCAAGGGGCCGGCGCTTTTGTCTGTGGCGAATCAACGGCACTGATGACAGCATTGGAAGGCAGGGTCGGAGAGCCCAGGCCAAAATATGTTCGCTCCAACATCAAGGGCCTTTGGGAAAGGCCCAGCGTTCTGAATAATGTTGAGACATGGGCCAATGTGCCGCTTATCATCAATAAAGGCGCTGACTGGTTTACGCAAATTGGAACCGAAGGCAGCAAGGGCACGAAGATATTTTCCCTGGTCGGCAAGATAACCAATACCGGCCTTGTGGAAGTGCCCATGGGCATCACCCTGAAAGATATCATTTACAAGATAGGCGGTGGCATCCCTGGCGGTAAGAAGTTCAAGGCAGTGCAGACCGGAGGGCCGTCCGGAGGATGTATCCCAGAGGAACAGCTGGATTTAAAAGTCGGTTTTGATGAACTCACCAAGGCCGGCTCCATGATGGGCTCCGGCGGGATGATCGTCATGGATGAGGATACCTGCATGGTGGATGTCGCCAGGTACTTCATTCACTTTCTTACGGATGAATCATGCGGTAAATGCGTCCCCTGTCGTGAAGGCCTGAGGCAGATGCATAAAATCCTTACGAATATCACGACAGGAAAGGGAAAAGAGGGCGATATCGAGCTTCTGGAGGCGCTATCTGAGACAGCCATTGAAGCCTCGCTGTGTGCTTTGGGCAAGAGTGCCCCCAATCCGTTTCTAAGCACGCTGCGCTACTTCAGGGACGAGTATGAGGCGCACATCCGGCAGAAGAGATGCCCGGCTTTGTCCTGCAAGGAATTGATCGCATTCCATATTGACCCGGCCAAGTGCCAGGCCTGCATGATCTGTCATAGAAAATGCCCTGCCGGGGCGATTGACGGCGGTAAAAACCAGATCCATGTCATTGACCAGGACAAATGCACCAATTGCGGAACTTGCCTCGAAGTTTGCCCCCCTCGTTTTGCCGCGGTGAAGAAGATTTCCGGAGAGCCTGTTCCGACTCCCATCCCCGAAGCTGAAAGAAATATAAGCAGAAAGAGCAAGGAAAAATGAGCGAAATCCTTTTACAGATTGATGGAAAAGAAGTCCGGGCCAAGGAAGGGATGACCGTCCTGGAGGCAGCCCAGAGTGCCGGGATATCCATACCCACACTCTGTCACCACGAAAAACTCGAGCCTTTCGGAGGGTGCCGGCTTTGCATCGTGGAAGTTGAAGTCCGCGGCTGGACAAATCTTGTTGTCTCCTGCGTTTACCCGGTGGCAAAAAACCTGATCGTCAGAACCCGGTCCGAGAAAGTGGATAGAATCCGCAAAATGATCCTGGAGCTGTTGCTGGCGCATGCTCCGGATGCTTTCGAATTGCAGGACTTGGCGAAAGCGTACGGCGCGGACAAAAACCGTTTTGAAAAAGAGGCATCGTTTTGCATTCATTGCGGACTTTGTGTCAGATACTGCGCCGAAGTCAAGAAGAAGCACGCTGTCGGATTTGTTGACAGGGGAATCAGAAAAGAGATCAGTTTTATTCCGGAAATTGCTGCCAAGGAATGCTGGAACTGCAAGGAATGTTTTCCGCTATGTCCTACGGAGGCGCTCCAGGCAGCTTTCGTTTTGACACAGTCCCTGTTTTCCCCCTTACCTTCTTCAAAATCCGCGTCAGAGGAATAAGAAACGAATAATACGCTTCCAGGACGATAGAAAATACGGGCTTGCCTATTCTGTGGGCAGTTCAGAAAACTCGCAATACTTTGCTATGGTGTTGCGAGTTTATGTTCCATAAGATCAATTCCCGAAAACGCGCAACACGCGAAGTCCTGGCGCGACATCCCCTCCGACATAGTCATTTATGATTTTCATGTATTCTCTTCTTCCGGTTGTTCTTCTCTTTGCGACAAAATGGATAACCGCTAGTACCTTTATTATCGTCTCACGGGGTACATCTGGTAAGTCATTTTCCATTGTCTGGTTTACTTCATGTGCGCCGCTATCCACTGTTCAGCGTCCTGAAGCACCCTGGGATGTTCGGGTTCATTATACACTTCGTGGTAAAGGCCGTTATAGATTTTTATCTCTTTGTCGGCGGAGCTGACCAGGTCATACAGCATTTTGGATCCGGCAGGGTCGACCAGCCAGTCCGCGCCGCCCTGAAGAATCAGAATCGGCAGCGAAATCTTTGAGGCTTCGCTGCTGACCCGCTGCATGGCTTTCAGCATTTCGGCAGCCAGTTTGACCGTGGTTTTCCCCTTGTACACCAGGGGATCTTCAATATAAGCCTGAACTACGGCCGAGTCCCGGCTCACACCCTCGGGCGCCGTCTTAAGCAGTCCAAGTTTCGGCATCAGGGCGACCAGCATTTTCCCGATAAAAACGGTAACCAGTGAGACGTTGCCGGGTACTTTGACACTCGGCCCTGAAAGGATTGCCCCTTTAAGGCCTGTCTGATGGTCCAGAAGGTATACTGCGCCGATCAGCCCGCCCATGCTGTGGCCAACCAGAAAAACCGGTTTACCGGCCTGCCAGCTCTGAATCCTGTCAAAGAACGCCTTGACATTTTCAATGAAATCCTCAAAGCAGTCGACAAATTTGCGGGTGCCGTCGGATTTGCCGTGTCCAGGGTGATCCATTGCGTAAACCGCAAACCCTAAGGGCACAAAGTGATTGACAACGTTCAAATACCTGCCGCTGTGTTCGCCCAGTCCGTGGACGATCATCAGCACCGCTTTGGGCTCGCCTTCGGGCAGCCAGCATTGGTGATAAATGCGGGTATTGCGAACCCCTTCAAAAAACCCTTCTTGATGATTCATTCTGGATGACTTCCTGTTTTAAGTAGCGTCATGATATTTGCCGGTTAACGCCGTTCGCCGGACAATGCGCGCCACATGAATTCTTGATCAATATCGTTGAAATACGGCTATTTGCGGCATTGCTGTTCAATGCTGAATTGCATGGACATTAACTCTTCTTGATCCGCGTCAGTTCCCTGAATGGCATAGACTTGTTCAGTAGCAGTGGTCTGGTTTGAGACATAGGCGGCAGAGCTGACAATGCGAACCGCATCCGGAGTGTCCATTGCGAAGAAAAGATAAGTGATGCGCTCTTCCGGTGCGCCGCCGTAAAAAGTGTGATACCAGAGCGGCGCATTATTGGCGGTCTTGCCCGCTACGATTTGCGTATCCGACACGTTTCGAACCGTATATCCCTGATTCATAAGGGCATTCATAAATACAGACCGGACACAGTCGATCTTGATGTTTGTCAGTATGAGCTCGGGATTGCCTGATGTAGTGGGCAGGGTCGCACAACCTGAAAGCAGAGAAGCAAAGACGATGAGCATGATTCGCAGCATGTTTTTCATTCTGATTCTTTTCCTCCTATCCTATAAAATGCTTAGCGCTGGACCCCACCGGCGTCAAATGCTTCGTTCCAGGTTAATGGTTTCAGAGGGGTTGAACCGGTTCGCGATGAAGAAATGGGTCAATTGTGCATCTTTGCGGTCGACCAGAGTGTTTATTTTTTGAACACCGAGGCTTTTTAAATGATCCATGAATTCTTGAATCAACTGCCCGCCGATACCCTTATGCCGGAAATCGGGATCAATGCCGATGGTATCCAGGGTGGCCTGCTCATGAAAAATACCAAATTCTCCCATATAGAGCTCCCCCATTACAAACCCCACGACCGTTCCATCTGCTTCCTCCGCCACAAGCGACGTAGGCAAATATTCCTTGGATTTAAAAAGCCTTTCAAACTTCATTTCATAGTACTCGGACCGGGAAGCCTTGAGAACTTTCCGGTCAATTGCGACCACAGCGTCAAAATCGTCAACCTTCATGAGTCTGATTTTAATTGTGCTCATGTTCATTGAGCCTCCTTTTGCTTCAGGGCCATATTTTGAGATCCAGGTCAACGGCCTTGTTATATGCGCCTGTAAATGGAACAGCTTTTGTCTTGACGGGAAAAACTAGTCCAGATCCAGCTTCGCCTTACACTGGTTGCATATTACAACGCCCCGGAAAACTTTATTGCCGCATTCAGGACAAATATAGCGGGCTTCTTCATCTTGAATCCATTTTTCCGTACCGACCTCCCGCCAATACGGAATCGCCCGTAAAATAACCTTTTTGCCGACTGCCATAGGGAAATTGTCAATGTACCCGCAGGGAAATTCATCGCACTGATGGCATCCCGTGTAGCCCTTTTCCTGGGTGCATGCCCTGATCTCACACTGCCGGCAATGCATAAACAGGTTATCCGACAGGCAGCCTCGGCACTTGATATCCTCCGTGGAAAGCGTTTCACTATTGGGAAGAATCCCTTTGCCATGAACTTTTCCCCGGTAAACATTCACCAGCCGTTCCTTGAATTTTTGATTGTTGTCACGGTCTGCGACATAAATGGCACAGACGCCGCAATAAAGCCCGCAAGGTGCAATAAAATCCGGATTTATCGTCATAATTCCAAGACCTCCTGTTTTATCGGAATGTTATCTCGGCTCAGCCTGCCATACCAGCCGGTAGTTGAACTCTCAGTCTCTTTTCTATTAAGATCTATACCTCTGTTGCAAGCTGAGCGGCCAATGACCGGATATGCCGGTCGTCGGTTCCGCAGCAGCCACCCAGAATCTTCAACCCCAGTTCCCTGTGCATCGCGGCGACGGATTTTCCGAAGGTTTCCGGATCTTCTTCTACCAGGGTTGTGCTATTGTTAAGATCTTCGGGACTGAGTGCCGCGGTATTGGCAAGCAAACCGATGACCCGTTGCCGGACAAGCGATGAGGAATTGGCCTTATTTGTAAGTGCGGCTCTGGCAAAGGAGACATGGGTGCAGTTGACCAGATAGGCCAAGGGCCGCGGCGTCGCGTCGGCATCAATTGCAGCGATGGCATCTTTCAGCGGCGTACCATCCAGGAGCGTCCCTTCAGGGCGGGCAACGAAGCTGATGATATACGGCTTGCCGGTGGCGGCAAGCGCCAAAGCAAGGCCGGTAGCCTCGCTCAAGGCCGGGAGCGTGGCTGCGAGAATAAAATCGCTTCCTGTCAGCTTCTCCGCCTGCCAGGCGTGAAACGCCAGCGCCGCGTCAACAGCCAGGGCGTCGGCAGGACTGTAGGCATCCCCGCGGCAGCTCATCAAGCCGCAGATGACAACTTTTCTTGCGTACGCACCGTAACCCTTCCGCAAAGCATCAAAAAACCGGACATTGTCGCCGTTTACATCGACTCCGGAATAACCGGCCGCATCGATCCGTTCCCGGTTCGCCCGCCAGGTCGGGGTGGAAATAAGGAGCGGCAAGTCGAACTCGCGACCGATGTCCAGGTACTGCCGGTATATGGTCTCCAGGGCCGCGCGTTTCACATCCTCGTAGATAAATGCCGAATTGACCAGAAAAGGGTCGAGCTCCAGATCACCACTGCGTCGAAGGCGTTCGATGACCGCCCCCTCGCCGAGGATGCAGGTGGAGTTCTGAAGAAATTCCACGATAGAGATATTGTTCATTATGTGTAACCTGCTCAATATAGGTTAATCCGCATAAGTAGCCAATTTCCGGTTTCCTGTCCGCACACCATGGAACAATGCGGGGTTTTATATTTTCAAGCCAAGGTATATGTAAGTCGTTATTCTATCGGAATACCATTCTCTCAATAGTATTCCGATAGGTATTTAATCGCTTTCTTAGCTGTATGAAAGAAACCATTATTAATTACCGAGCTATAACACATAGCTGCAGCATTTCGAAATGAAAAACGCACCCTTCTGCGCAACAAACAATGCTTGCATGCTTCAAAAGCTGGCCTTTGCGTGTTGACACTTTTTCTTAGAAGCTGATATTTTTCGCTATTCCATATATTATCAATACTCTCATGCATAAGATTCCCAAAAGATTCACCTATTACGCAGCATGGCCTAACATTTCCATCATAAGTGATATAGAGAGTTTGCCAAGGTTCGAAACAAGGGAAATTATTTAAATCAGTGTATTCGCTTTCATTTTTTTCATCGGCACGACGAGGGCATGGTTTGTCATTGTATTTTAAACTAAAATTGAAAACAGCGTTTTCATCTTGGCTTTCGGAGACAATAAGCTCACTCAAACTTATTATCATGACATTTAGGTTCATTAAAAACCGATGGGCTAATTAAATTGACACGATATTGTCTTGCAGTCTCTTTCGATTTTTTAATAGATTGACTTGTAACATCATTATAATAACATAAACACTCTTGAGCTAATTCTGAACTCGTAGGAAACATATCACTCAAAACGACTTCCTTAATACCAATTTCAGCCAAGGTTTTTATTGCCAGAGGAAGTTCTTCAATATTGCGGGCCATGCCAACATAATTTGCTCGCATGAAAGGTTTGTCTGTTCCGCTTTGAATTTTTATCTGATGCAATTCTTTAATATTTTCTAATACTTTTAAATAGCTTGCCCCTATTCTAATAGATTCAAATGTTTTCTTTGTGCCTCCGTCTATGGAAAATGTAATTTGATCTAATTGCATGGAGACAAGTTGCTCGGATAATATTTTATTAAGCAGCATTCCGTTGGTATATATATCAACAAATGCATTCAACTCTTTGAAATATTTTAGTTTATCTAAGAATTTCTTGTCGATTAAAGGTTCACCATATCCTACTTCATGGATAACTTTAGCAGAAGATAAAATTGGTTTTATGCCTTCAAAAATCTCGTCCTTCATAATTCCGCCGAAATTGGAAGTGTTATGTCCACACGTGATACAGCGTAAGTTGCAACTCAAGGAAACCTCGATAAAAAATTTCCATGGTTTAGACTGTACCATTTGCTTGTTAAATTTCTTTTCCAAATAATTCAGGAACATATTAGAATTCTTAAACACAAAAATCTCCTCAAAATGCGTTTCTCAATCATGAAGTGTTACAAGCGTAACAGGTAATAGAAGGCCGGACCCTTTTGCAAATCCGAATGGTGGTGTTCAGGCGAGTGGGCGATATCGACCGCAACCCACAGCGTCCGCATGCGGAGCAGGATTAGACTTTTTTTGATTCACAAATTAGTTTGACCCGCATAACCCTTTCCGCGTATAATTCATTCCAGTTGAATTATTCAGCCTGTTTTGTTTGCCTGCCGCTTAAATTGATCGCAATAATAGCCGTAATAACAAGTACGACTCCAAAAATCTGATTGACAAACAATTGCTCTCCTAAAATGATGATGCTTAACAGGACCCCTTCTATCGGTTCAAATGTGCTGATGATAGATGCTTTGGCCGCACCAATCATTTTAATGCCTGCTGAAAGAGCGATAATGGCAACGGCGGTGGAAATCAGAGCAATGAATACGATGCCCAGCCAGGCTTTTGGATTGATATCCAGGTTCATTTCGCCTTTAGCGACGCAGCAGACGATAAAGGTTAAGGCGCTAAAGGTATTGGTATAGGCCGAAGTAACGACTGAACTGACATTTCCGATTTTTTTGAGTCCCAGCGCCAGTACGTATGTGCTGTTGCAAACCGCTGCTGAAACGGATAATACGACACCGATCATTTTAATTCCCGCGTTCAAATCCGTTAGAATAAGTAAAATGCCTCCAAAAGCCGCAAACAGGGCGACAACCTGTTTGAGCGACATTTTTTCTTTTAAAAATACAACCGCGAAAATATTGACCATAAACGGGTAAGTATAAAAAATCATGACATGCAGGGATACGGGTATATATTGGATCGCATTGAAATAAAAGAGGGTTGTTAAGAAATAAAGCAATCCGCCAAGCAGGAACATGACAAACAACTGCTCTTTTTCGAGTCTGAAGTGTATTTCTTTTCTTTTTATAAAAACATACCCCCATAAAAAAACAGACGCGAGAAAAAACCTGGCTGCCAACATGAAAATGGGGGTTATCCCATATGAATAAAGAATCATTGCCACAGGCGCCACAGCTCCAAAGCCGGCCGCAGCAATCAAGGTGAAGAACGTCCCCTTAATTAACCTTGTATCTTTCAATTGTCTCCGGTTCTCGACCTGAAAAATAAAAAAATTGCTTGAAGTTTGATGCTTCATGCCTGAAAATCTGCTTCAAACGAACAAGCGAAAACCGGCTTTTACGCTGCCAGCGCATATTCGACCGCTGCCACAGCATGAATCCTTGTCGTATCAAATAAAGGCACCCGGCAATCTCCTTGATGAACCAGCAGCCCGATTTCGGTGCATCCCAGAATTATCCCTTCAGCGCCGCCATCGACCAACTGCTGGATGATGTTCAGGTATCTTTCCTTGGAGTCCTGTCGTATTTCGCCAACCACCAGCTCGTCGTAAATCACCCGATGCACAACCTCGCGTGCATCGGCATCCGGGATGATCACATCCAGGCCGAATTTTTCGGTGAGCCGGCTTTTGTAGAAATCTTCTTCCATCGTGAAGCGTGTACCGAGCAGCCCAACTTTTTTGATGCCGGAATCTGTTATCTGCCTTGCAGTCGCGTCGGCAATGTGCAGAAAGGGGATATTGATATGTGCTTGGATTTCTTCCGCCACTTTATGCATCGTGTTGGTGCAAAGGACAATAAAATCCGCACCGCTGTTCTCTATACTTCTGGCTGCGTCAATCAACACTTGGGCCGCTTCCTGCCATCTGTTCTGATGCTGCAGGCGTTCAATCTCCGCAAAATCCACGGAATACATGATGCTTTTCGCCGAATGAAGTCCGCCGAGTTTCGCTTTGGTTGTTTCATTGACAATGCGATAGTATTCGACAGAGGACTCCCAGCTCATGCCGCCGATGAGGCCGATGGTTTTCATGCTTTTGCTCCTTCAATTAGACAGAAACTCCTTCTTGCAATTCCCCTTCAATTCACGCGGCAACAGAATAAAAGCCTGAAATGACCTCGCCAACGTACATGCGGTGGTAATCTTTTTCCGGATAATTGGCCGAAATATCCGGCTCAAGAAAATTGGCAGGTTCCAGGTCCTGGTAATAAATTTTTCTGCACTCGATAACCAGCCTGGCTTCCGTAAAATATATGGATCCGCTTTTCGTTTCAGCCGGTGAGATTCCGGTTTCTTTGACCTTATCGCAATCGCGTCCCGATTTTGTTCCGCATAGATTCAGAACATGCTTATATTTCGGTTCGAAGAATGACAGCGTATAGGTATTGGATTTTTCAATAAAACCATATGTGTATCTGGAGGGTCTGATAAAAATAAAGCATACGTTTTTACTCCATAAAACGCCAAATCCACCCCAGGATGCCGTCATCATGTTAAACGATTCTTTATTACCGGCGGTAACAAGCATCCACTCGGCGCCGATAAGCTTAAAGACATTGTCTTCAATTTCTTCCGGCTTGATTATTCTGTGATCAGACATTTTCTTTCCTCCTGGTTTTTATTTGATTTCCTGCGCAAGGCCAACAAGCCTGACGGCAAACGCTTAAATAAACAACATTCTGAAATACATGACATTTCTTTATCATCCTGGTTGATCATGAGGCGTACGCTTAAATAAACTTCATGCCCGGAACGGCAGGTACCGGGCAAATTTTCTAGACGCACCGATTTTTTCATCCTGTTTGATTACTCCGGCCTCGATGGCCAAGGCAATAACTTGGGAGACGCTGGCGCTCTTCCTCTCCGGCAGGTGGAAGCGCTCACGCAAGGACTGATTGGTCATCCGCTTGGATGTGACCCATTTTCAGGGCGCAATGCTGGTAGCAGGCGCGAATCCGGTCTTCACGATCCATGTTTTCGAAATCCCTGGGACCGAAAAGGTAAACAATGGTTCGGTTATGGCCGACACGAAAGTCGGGGGCCGGGAGTTGATAGGCTTCTACGGCATCGATCACGTGATCAATGCCGCTGCTTTTCTCCTCGCAGATTCCCAATGTGCCTCTTCGATCGCTATTTCCGCGTCTATCCGGATGTTGGACACAGCACTCCAATTGCTTCAATTTTCTCCAAAACACCCGCAGGGTGCGAACTATCGAGCCAGTTGGTGAAGGGCTTGGGGAGAAAAACTGCGGCTATCGTTTGCCTTGCTATTTGATTTTATTTCTTAACCACGCAGGACTCCGACGACAATCAAGAATCGCGTAAACAAGAACTGTATTGCTTTCTATGCGATAGTATATGGCAAAAGGAAATCGTTTTGATAATGCTCGATTATTGAAATATATCGGATGTATCCCACCATAATTAGCCAAAGCATCAATATCTGGATAGAGTGAATCTAAAAAATATGATCCAAGACCTTCCGATTGCTTTTCATAAAAACGATAGCCATCGATCAAATCCTGGCTTGCAGATGTAAGGACTCTAATTTTCATGTTATGGAATTTTCAATTTTTTTCTTAGCACTCTGCCAATCATCAAAAATATCCTCTCCATTGCTAATTCTGTTTTCTCTGTCGTTCAATACTTTTTCGTGCCAAGGTGGGGATGAAATGCGATCTGCATTTTTACATAAGTCATCCCAAATAGTTTCCATAATCTGAATTTTCTCTTCAATCGACATTTTCTCTACAGATAAAGCGCCTCTCATTTCTTCTTCTCCTTTGCAGACAAGATTTCCAATTTGAATAACATATGCTTATCAAAAAGAAAACATCCATAAATCAGATTGCGGAAAAGGCTGGACGGAATTAAACGCATAAATACCTTGACAGCTACAATGTAGCCTAGTAATGATGAGAAGGCTTGGAAAAAGGGATCGGGTAACCTGGGAAGGATGCCGGCAAAAAAATCAAAAGGGGTTATGACTTTCGTCACAACCCCTTGAATTTGCTGGTGGGCGGTAAAGGATTTGAACCTTCGACTTCTACCGTGTGAAGGTAGCACTCTCCCGCTGAGTTAACCGCCCCGATTGGTGTCTTTTAAATAACGATATTGTGCCCCTGAAGTCAAGAGTTTTCATCGGAAGAGGGTATAAAATTATCGGGCAGCGTCATTTCAGGGGCGTCAACGGCCGGTTTGCCCAGATCCGCAATTTCTTTGGGCGCCGGAAGATCTTTGATATCTTTCAGGCCGAATATTTCTAAAAAATGCCGTGTTGTGGCATAAATCAGGGGCCTTCCGGGGATTTCTTTTCTTCCCTGGATTTTGATCAGTTTTCTGTCCAGAAGCATCCGGAGAATGCCGCCTGCGTCGACCCCGCGAATGTGTTCGATATCGCTTCGCATGATCGGCTGCTTGTAGGCAATGATTGCCAGGGTTTCCAGGGCAGCCGGGCTCAGGCGCTGCGCGGATGGCTGGATGATTTTCCGGACCCACTCGGCATATTCGGGACGGGTCCGGAGCTGGTATCCGCCGGCTACCTCGACCAGGCAGATGCCGCCTTCTCGGTGGTCGTATTCAACCATAAGCGTTTGAAGTGCCTCTTTAATGGCCTTGGCGTCGGTTGATGGAAGTGCCGACTTCATTTTCTCAAGGGTCAGCGGCTCTTCTGAAACAAAGAGAAAGCTTTCAATGATAAACTTCAATTCCGGCATGGGGCCTTTCATTCAGATACAAGGTGATGTTGCCGGTATCGGCGTTCTGGATGACGCTGGCGGCATTGCGTTTAACCATTTCCAGTATGGCCAGAAAGGTAATGATGATCTCAGCCTTTCCGGCCGGGTAGCAGGCCAGTTCCTGAAAAGTGACGGAGCCTTTGTCCTTCAGCAGCCGGATGAGCTCTGTCATGCGATCCTGTATGGATATCTTGTCGGCAACCACATCTATGGAAAGATCCGGTGACAGGTTTTCCATAATTCGCTGAAAGGCTTGAATCAGCTCAAAGAGATCCACCCGGATTTCGCGATCCGGAAGATTTCCCGGGCCGGATGTTTCTGCCGGGGGCCTGATAAATGTATTTTCCCCCAGCAGCTCTCTTTCATTCAGTTTCAGGGCTGCTGATTTCATTTGAAGGTATTCCAGAAGGGGTCTTGCGATTTCCTGGCGGGGGTCTTCTTCATCTGAATCATCATGAACCGGAAGCAGCATGCGGGATTTAATCTGGATAAGGGTTGCGGCCATGACCAGAAAATCTCCGGCAATATCGACATTCATGGATTTCATCCATTCAATGTAATCCAGATAACGGTCGGTTATCAGTGAAATCGGGATGTCGTAGATATTGACTTCATTTTTTCGAATCAGATAGACAAGAAGATCCATTGGACCTTCAAAAATATTTTCCAGTTGAACTTTATAGATGTCGCTGCACATGGGATGATTTGCCGATCTGAAATGTTTTATTGATCATTACGAGACCGGCATATAAATGTCAACCGTAACGAGTCAGCAGAAGGCAGAAGTCAGAAGACAAAAACGTAAGGCGTTCAGGGATATCAGCGTGATTACACATAAACAGCGGAGCATTGCGGAAAGCGGGGCAGGGGATCGACAAGCAAAATGATTCATTCCCTTCGGGCCGAAATTTCTCATTTTATTTGATCCGGTCGGTGGTTGCGGTGGTGCTGGCAGCCTTTCTGTCCGGATGCGGCGGCGGTATGCGCCGATGCGGCCTTATGCGCCTGCTCCGGCTTCACTGCCGCCTGAAAAACGGTTGCAGCGAATGGGCTATACCATCCAGGTCGGTGCGTTTGCCGTTGCGGAAAATGCGGCCAGGCTCTCCGATATGCTCTCCGGGCAGGGACTGGATGCGATCTATTTCAGGGCCGAGGATGGCCTGTTCAAGGTGCGATTCGGGGACTTTGCCGCCAAAGAGGCAGGCCCGCAAAGAGGCTGAACGTTTAAAGGCATCCGGAATCATCGAAGTGTTTTATATTGTCAGTCCCAGCGAATATGCAGTGGACCGGCAATTCCGCCTGGGAGACGCTTATCTGCGGGATGAACTGGTGAAAACCACGATGCGGTTCATTGACACGCCGTATCTGTGGGGAGGGAGTTCGGTCGATACGGGATTTGACTGCAGCGGGCTTACCATGACGGTCTATCAACTGAACGGCCTGAACCTTCCCCGAAACTCTCAACGTCAGTTTGATACGGGGTATCCGGTTCACCGCGACAATCTGCTGAAAGGGGATCTTGTTTTTTTCTCGAGCAATAAATGGGGAACAGTTACCCATGTAGGGGTTTATGCCGGCGATAACAAGTTTATTCATGCGCCGGGAAGGGGTAAAAAAATCCGAACGGATTCGCTTTCCGCCCGGTATTACAATCAGCGGTATGTCGGCGCAAGATCGTATCTGTAAAGGCTGAAGCGAGACGAGGCAGATGACGGATGACAGAAGTCAGGTCCCGACCTGTTTTAGGATCCGACTGAATTCCGAATAGTTTTATACAAACCGATTTGACAAGGGGAGGAAGTAAATGGCCTGCTGGATGAATCTTGGACAGAATCTTAAAATAAATGCCAGAAAATTTCCCGACACCGTTGCGCTTAAAGACAGCAGCAGAAGCTTTACCTATCCGGAATTGAACCAGCGGGTCAACCGGCTGGCCAATGGCCTGGTGTCACTTGGCCTCAGCAAAGGCGACAAGGTGGCTGTCTTTATGGAGAACAGCATCGAGATTGTCGAGATTTTTCTGGCAACGGCCAAAACCGGCATTGTGATGGTGCCCATCAATTTCCGGCTGCTTGGCAAGGATGTGGCCTATATCGTCGAGAACTCCGATGCCATGGCGCTGATTGTCGATGACGAATTTGCGCCGATCATTCAGGAGATCAAAGCCGATCTCAAGCATATTCCGGCTGAAAACTACATCGTTGTCGGAAAAGCGGTTTCCGGTTTCAGATCCTACGATCAGGTGATGGCCTCTGCCTCCGGCCATGAACCGGATGCCGTGGTCAACCCTGAAGACACCTGGATTCTGATCTATACTTCCGGAACGACCGGCAAGCCCAAAGGGGTGATTCGCTCCCACGAGTCCCATATCGCATTTTACCTGATCAATGCCATTGATTTCGGATTCAGCCATCATGACGTCTGCATGAATGTCATGCCGCTTTGCCATATCAATTCAACATTTTTTACCTTCACGTTTCTCTATATCGGCGGATCGGTCTATATCCACCCGGCCAGATCGTTCCGGGCCGAAGAAATCCTGGAGATCATTGAAAGGGAAAAAATATCCTTTATCTCCCTGATTCCCACGCATTACAACCTGATCTTAAGCGTCTGTGAAACCGCCAGAACCTGTAACGTCAGCTCCATAAAAAAACTGCTGTGCTCTTCGGCGCCGGTCCGAAAAAGCGTTAAAAAAGCCATCATGGAGTTTTTCCCCGGAGTTGAGCTGTATGAGGGGTATGGTTCCACCGAAGCCGGCATTGTAACGGTCCTGAAGCCTGAAGACCAGCTGCGGAAGCTGGGCTCCATCGGATACGAGTCCCTGGGGACGGAGTTTATCCGGATTCTGGATGAAAACGGGCAGGAAGTGCCGCAAGGGCAAGTCGGAGAGCTGTACTCCAAAGGCCCCATGCTCTTTGACAGATATTACAAGCTTGCCGAAAAAACCGCCAGCGCCTTCAATGACGGATGGTTCAGCGCGGGCGACATGGCCAGGCGGGATGAAGACGGCTTTTATGAGATCGTGGACCGCAAAGACAACATGATCATTACCGGTGGTGAGCACGTCTATCCCAGCGAGGTCGAGGAAGTTATCGGCAACCATCCGGATGTTTTCGATGTGGCGGTCATCAGCATTCCGGATGATAAATGGGGAGAGCAGGTGATGGCCGTGGTGGTTCCCCGCAACCCGGTTGAGGAAAAGGTGCTCATGGACTGGTGCAAGGAGAAAATGGCCGGCTATAAACGTCCCAAGAAAATCGTTTTCATCATTCCGGAAGACATGCCCCGAACCGGCACGGGGAAAATACTCCACAGGGTGCTTAGAGAACGTTACACAGCAATGACTTTATTTAAATAAATACAGAAGGATCTAACGACAAGATTACCCATACATAACCTACAGAAGGAGGCAGAAAATCCATGTTAAGCAAAGCGTACATCCCATATAAGGGCTATTACAGCACACCGTTTGCCAGATGGCAGGGAAGCATGGCCAATGAACATGCCATTATTCTTGCAGCAGAGACGACAAAACGATGGCTGGCTGAAAAAAAATGGGATCCCATGATGTTTGATTACTTGTTTCTGGGAATGACCATCGGTCAACCCCAGTGGTTTTACGGCGGCCCCTGGGCCGCGGCGCTGATCGGCGCTGTCAGCACGCCGGGAATGCTGATCAGCCAGGCCTGCACCACCTCCACCACCTGTATTTTTCAGGCGGCTTCCGGCATCGAAACCGGGCTGTATCAAAACGTCTACTGCCTGATGACGGATCGCTGCTCCAACGGCCCCCATACCATCTGGCCGAACCCAAACGGTCCCGGTGGCGAAGTCCTTTCCGAAAACTGGATGATGGACAATTTCGGCAAAGATCCCTGGGCAAAGGGCGCCATGATCCAGACTGCGGAAAATGTGGCCAAGGAAACCGGGATCACCCGCGAAGAGTGCGATGCCGTGGCCCTGAGGCGTTACGAACAGTACATGGAAGCATCGGCAAATGACAAGGCGTTTAAAAAGCGCTACATGTTTCCGGTCGAGGTCAAACTTTCCAGGAAAAAAACCATTCTGGTTGAAGACGATGAAGGCATCACCCCCTGCACAAAAGAGGGCCTGATGGCCTTAAGGCCGGTCCTTCCGGATGGCAGCCATACCTTCGGCGCGCAAACCCACCCGGCGGATGGCAACTGCGCCGTCACCGTGACCACCCGCGAAAAGGCCAAAGAATTGAGCGCGGATGCCGGTGTTGAAATTCAGGTGGTTTCTTATGGATTCTCCAGGGCTAAAAAAGGGTTTATGGCAATGGCCGTTACCCCGGCGGTTCAAATGGCCCTTGAAAAAGCCGGCATCGGCATCAAGGATGTCAAGGCCATCAAAACCCATAACCCGTTTGCCGCCAATGACATCCACATGGCCAAGCAGCTGGGAATCGATGTGATGGGTTTCAACAATTATGGAAGCTCCCTGGTTTACGGCCATCCCCAGGCCCCGACAGCCGGACGGTGCATCATCGAAGGCATCGAGGAAGTGGTCATGGCCGGCGGCGGTTATCTGCTCTGGGGCGGTTGCGCCGCAGGGGATACCGGTGCCGGGATGGTCCTGAAAATCGGATAAGGTGTCCGCGATATTTCGAAGCGCATTTTCTCCCATTCATGGGAATCATTTCCGCTTTATTCAATGATCTGAGAACATAAGCGGTTTTCAGATCATTGAATATCCCATCTGCATGTCTTTTCTCTATTGACATCCCTTGTTTCATAACAATATTTTTCATGGTGTTTCATGATTCATGTTCGAATTGTAAATGGTGTTTAAACTGTTTTGCTTTTTATCACGGAGGAAAGAACCGATGGAGTATATTTCAGGAGGCGGGTGTCCATCATCTGCAAAGAAAAAAGATCAGCATGCCGAACAGGATGCTTCCGTCAAAGGGGCACTGGGCAAGATCAAACATAAATTCATTGTCATGAGCGGCAAGGGCGGCGTCGGCAAATCGAGCACTTCCGTTAACCTGGCTGTTGCGCTGGCCGGCAAGGGCTATCGGGTCGGTCTGATGGATGTTGACCTGCACGGCCCGGATATTCCCCGAATGCTGGGCATCAAGGGGATGCTCGGGATGTCGGAAAATCAAAAACTCAGCCCCATGAAATACTCGGACAACCTGATGGTGGTTTCCATTGAATCCCTGATGTCCGGAAAGGATGATGCCATTATCTGGAGGGGTCCGGTCAAATATGCCGCCATCAAGCAGTTTATCGGGGATGTGGACTGGGGGGAACTGGATTACTTGATCATCGATTCGCCGCCGGGCACAGGCGATGAACCCTTGACCATTGCCCAGACCATTTCGGATGCAAAGGCCATTATCGTCACCACGCCTCAGGAAGTTTCGCTGGCCGATGTCCGAAAATCCATCAGCTTCTGTAAAACCGTAAAAATGAATATTTTTGGACTCATTGAAAACATGAGCGGGTATTCATGCCCGCACTGCGGGGAACACATCGACCTGTTCGGGTCCGGCGGCGGAGAAAAAACCGCGGATGAAGCGGGGATTCTGTTTCTGGGAAAAATTCCGTTTGATCAGAAAGTGGTGACCTGCGGCGATTCCGGCTGCGCATTTCAGGAAACATATAAGGATTCGCCGGTAACACTGGCTTTTAACAAAATTGCAGACAGAATGGCAGCCCTGAGTTAATCATCCGGGCGTTCACCCGCAGATATGAAAATGAAAACTTAACCCTTTGGGAAATTGGGGTTGCGGGGGGATATTTCAGGAAGATACCCGTATGAAATCCCCCCTGGCCCCCATTTCCAAAGGGAGGGGTCTTAAGCCAATAACCTTGATGTTGTCTTGGCGGTTGCAGGTCGGTTGAGAGAATCCGGCAGTTGGCTCAAGAGGCCAGCCAGTCTCTGTTTTCTTTTTTCTGGAGAAACCAGATCGGGCAGGCGGATCGGAATTTGCAGTAAAGCTCTGAATCCTGACAATGCAGACACTCCTGGCACAAAGAGATCTCATGTTTCATGCACCGGTAACTGGTTTCTCTGTCTGGATGATTGATACACGTATCCACAATATCCCTATCCTTCTGTATCCCCTGGAAATACCTTATGAACACCAAACTGTCCATTTATGTCGACCCGGATCATATCGATTCTCTCCAGGTTATTCCCGATCTCATTCGAAAACAGCTTGACCTGCCTGCCGATACGGATCTGGAATATGTGATCCGCCGCAAATCCATTGACGCCAGAAAAAAGCGGCCTCAGTTTTTACTGGATATTGAGGTATTTTCTCCGGAAACGTTACAGAAAAAAACGCCGTTTCAGGTAAATTTCAAACCCGTATCCCCGGATTATCGGGTGGTGATCGTCGGTGCCGGTCCTGCCGGATATTTTGCGGCCCTGGAGCTTCTGGAGCAGGGCATCCGTCCGATTCTGCTGGAAAGAGGAAAAGATGTCACGTCCCGCCGAAAGGACATTCAACAGCTTCACGCCAAAGGCATTGTGAATCCGCACTCCAATTACTGTTTTGGCGAAGGCGGGGCCGGCGCCTATTCGGATGGCAAACTCTATACCCGCTCCCATAAGCGGGGGGACATCGGCAAAATACTGTCCTTGATGGTGGCTCATGGCGCTCCGGAGGATATTCTGATAGATGCCCATCCCCATATCGGATCCAACCGGCTTCCGCGCGTGGTCAAATCCATCCGGGAAACCATCCTGTCCCATGGCGGCGAAATATATTTTGATTCCTGGGTAACGGATTTGATCATAGAAGGCGGCAGGGTTACGGGCGTATGGGTGGAAGGAAAAGGAAAAATAGCGGCAGATGCCGTGATTCTGGCAACCGGCCATTCAGCGCGCGATATTTTTGAGCTGCTTAACCGAAAAAATATAAGAATTGAACCCAAGCCCTTTGCGCTTGGCGTGCGGGTTGAACACCCCCAGTCGCTGATTGACCGGATTCAATATCATCACAGCCCGAGACACCCCAGATTGCCGGCAGCCAGTTACCGGCTGGTCGAACAGGTGGAGGGCAGGGGCGTGTTTTCGTTTTGCATGTGCCCGGGCGGCTTCATCGTGCCGGCATCCACCGCGCCGGGAGAGCTGGTCATCAACGGGATGAGCCTTGCAGCCCGGGACGCCCCTTTTTCCAATTCGGGAGTCGTGGTGGAAGTCCGCCTTGAGGATATCGATGCGGCTTCGGAAAAGGGTCCGCTGGCTGCAATGGATTTTCAGAAAAAGCTGGAGCAGCGGGCTTTTCGGGCCGGCGGCAGTGGACTGCTGGCTCCGGCCCAGCGCATGACGGATTTTGCAGCAGGCAAGCTGTCGCCGGCCCTGCCGATATCATCGTATAAACCCGGCATTGTCTCCGCACCGGTGCATGAGCTGCTTCCGGAAGGCATTCGCCGGCGTTTGCAGGCGGCTTTTCAGGCGTTTGACAGAAAAATGAAGGGATATTACACCGGGGAAGCGCTGGTGCTTGCCATTGAATCCCGGACAAGCTCTCCGGTAAGGATTCCGCGGGATGAAAATACCCTGATGCACCCGCAGGTTGAGCAGTTGTATCCTTGCTCGGAAGGGGCCGGGTATGCCGGCGGGATTGTGTCGGCAGCTCTCGATGGCCAGCGGGTTGCCCGCCGGATCTGCGAAAAAATCAGGAAGTAGTTGTCAGCGGTCAGTAACACACTGAGCCAGGCGGTTAACCACACTGACCACTTCAGCCTGTTTTATAATAGCTTGCCAGCCACTCCTTCCTGAATTGTTCGAAGCGATGGTCCGCAATCGCCTGCCGCATATCCTTCATCAGATCCTGATACAGTGTCAGGTTGTGGATGGTGGCCAGCGTTTCGGCCAAAGGATCGCGGGTAAAAAACAGGTACCGGAGCACTGCGCGGGAATAAGTCTGGCAGGTATAACACGAACAGTGGGTATCGATCGGATATTTATCCTTGCGGTAGGTCTTGTCCATGATCCGGATTTTTCCCAGGCGGGTAAAAAACGTTCCCTGTCTGGCATAGCGGGTGGGAATCACGCAGTCGAACATGTCCATCCCAAGCGACACCGCCGCCAGAAGATCTTCGGGAAGGCCGACGCCCATAAGATACCGGGGAAGATGCTCCGGCAAAAACGGCGCCGCGTGCCTTACAACAGTCTGCATCAGATCGAATCCTTCTCCGACGCTGACCCCGCCGATGGCAAATCCGTCAAATGGAATGGCGGTGATCTCTCTGGCGCTCATTTCCCGAAGATGCGGATAAACCCCGCCCTGTACGATGCCGAACAGAAACTGGTGGGGCTGAAGGGAAACTTCCCGGCATCGCGCGGCCCATCTTGTCGTGCGCTTCAAGGATTTTTCCACGTAAGCTTCAGGTGCCGGATACTCCACGCATTCATCAAAGGCCATGACGATGTCGGCTCCCAGATCCCGCTGGATTTCCATGGATCGCTCCGGGCCCAGGAAAAGCCGCTCCCCTTTTTCCTCGTAGGCAAAGCTGACGCCTTCTTCGGTAATCTCCTTCTGGGGCAGGGAGAATACCTGAAATCCGCCGGAGTCGGTCAGAATGGTCTGATTCCATCCCATGAAACGATGCAGCCCGCCCATGCGCTGAACCGTTGCCAGGCGCTCGCTGAGCGATAAATGGTAGGTGTTGGCCAGAAGCACCTGGCTGCCGGTTTCCGCAACATCCTTTGGCATGGTGGACCGCACAAAACCGGCCGTGCCCACGGGCATGAACGCCGGAGTCTGAACCGTTCCGTGCTCGGTGGTAAACTCGGCCCGTCTGGCCCCGCAGGGGTCAACGGTATGAAGATGAAACTGAATGTCTTTTAATGGCATATAACGTCTTTCAAATAAATGACTTTATCATCACCGGCAGCGTAAAAATCCTTCAGGACAGCCTCTGTCCGATATGCGCAGGCATGATAAAACCGGTGGGTGGGTTCGTAGATTTTCCGGGAAGACGTTTCGACATAAATCCGCCGGCCGTTCATTGCCTGAATCCTCAGTTCCGTCAGCTCCATGAGACGCTTTCCGATACCGGTTCCCTGAAGGTTTTTCAGAACGGCAATCCAGTAAAGATCAAAACATCCACTTGTCATGGGGATGGGGCCAAAGCAGGTATAGCCGACAACCGACCCGTCCAGTTCCGCAAACAGAAAATAATAACCGCTGGCCATTCCCTTGAGCAGACGTTCCTCGACCAGTTCACGGGCCACGATAATTTCTTCCGGATAAAACAGATCGCAGGATGTTGTCAGGTGATAAATACGTTCCGGATCCGCAGGATCAACAGTTTCCCGGAAAGTGATATTCAGGGCAGGGCTATTCATTTACGGCGATTTTCCATGACAGCTCGTCAGATTCGGTGTGAAGCCGGTCGGTGATTTGGACTATCGGTTCATGAATAATGCGCTCAATAATTTGCGTAAAGGTCAAATCCGCTTTGCCGGCGGCAGCCACAAATCCGCTGTCCGGTGCAATACAGGGATTGGTATTGACTTCCAGCACCCAGGGATTGCCGCTGTCATCCACCCGGAAGTCCACGCGGGCATATCCTTTTAAGTTGAACAGCGTCCAGCATTCCCTGGCAATTTTTTTGATTTTGTCCAGAAGCGGCCTGTCCTGGTCCGGAAAGTCAAATGAGCGAACGGTATGCTGATACTCAAAGGATTCCGATTCCCATTTGGCCTTGTAATCCACAATTTTATGTCTGTCCTTGGGGTAGTTTTCAAAACAGATTTCAGCAGGCGGCAGCACCTGGGGGATGCCATTGCCGTTTTTGGCCAGAAGTGAGAGGTTGAACTCCCGGCCTTCAATGAATGCTTCGGCAAAACAGGCCCCGCCCAGCTGGTCTTTGCGGCGGTCCATCTCCTGAAGGAGCTGGTCATGGGTTTTTGGGAAAACCACAGAGTCATAACCAATCCCTACAGAACCATGTTCCCATACGGACTTGATGATGCCGGGGCTGCACAGGGGCGATTTGCGCTGCCTGGCTTTTTCCGGGGTTACAAAAAAAGGCGTTGGAATTCGGGCTCCCCGCAGCATCTGTTTGGCCAGAATCTTGTTGGATGTGGTATAAATTGCATCGGTGCCGGCGCCGGTGTAGGCCATGTTCATGGCATCCAGTATGGACGGGGCCAGGTGAATCAGCCGTCCCTGCCCATCAATGGACTCCACGAGATTAAATACCAGTGCCGGGTTGATTTCGGCGATTTTCTTCAGGGTTTCTTTGACATCCAGAGAAAAACTGACCGGAACCGGGTCATGATTCAGTTCTGACAGCGCCTGGGAAACGGATTCAACCTGTACCAGTCCATCCTGCTCATCTATTGAAGTATTTTCGGACATGTTTCCATACAAAACAGCAATTCTCATCGGGCGCTATTCCTTAAAAAACAATTGGACCAAGAGATCTTTTGGCCGGGTTCAAAGCGAATACATCTTAAAACACAGGATGGGTATCAGCACCGTGGCGGTCCGGAAAACGGGCACCACGGAAAAAACGTCAGGACTTCACCGACCGAACCGCAAAGGCAAATAAAGAAGCAAAACCCCTGGCGCATGATTCCGGAAAGGTCGATGCCAGAGAAAAACGGGTTTTTTCGGATGAATTTCGGTTTGCTTGTCAGGCTAAAGGAGGGAAAATCCATGTGAAAGAATGAATAGGCAAGAAGATCATGCCCGCTATCAAGGCTTGGGGGCTCATTGTCTTCTTCAGCTTCAAGGGATTCCAGTGGGACAAAAACTGGTTTTATCATGTTGAGATTTCCTGAATCGATAAAATGGGGAAAGACGGATTCATCATCACGCTTTTAAAAACCGAACCGATTGCATAAAATGTTTGCCGAAAGCCTTGATCCGGCAGTTTGAAACCACTGGAAAACAAATGGGTTATGCCAACATCCGCTTGAAGGATTATTCTTTGTGATTTTGTGGTGCACTATAACGGAAAAGTGTATAAGTGCAACAAAAAAAAACTGTATTTGAATAATTCTCTTTTTGATATTTTCTTGAACGTAATATCAATACGTTATATACAGATGTTTGAAGGACCGTCGTTACGGGCGCTGCTTTTTTAATTGCGTGTTTGGTCTACTGGAACATCCGCCCACTGAGACATATTGTCGCGGCGATGGATGAATGGACGGGGAGATGAATGGATAAAGACGCTGAAAATCAAATGATTGAACTTCAGCTTTTTCTGGATGCCGTTTATTTGAAATATGGTTATGATTTCCGCGGCTATGCCGAGGCTTCCCTCAAACGGCGGATTTTGCGGAACCTGGCTTTTTCCGGGTATCGGAATATCCCGGAATTGCTGCGACATGTCCTGCACGATAAATCGTGTTTCGAAAAACTCCTTCTGGATCTGTCCATCAATGTCACGGATATGTTCAGAGATCCCTTGTTTTATAAAGCGATTCGGGACCATGTGCTTCCAAACCTCAATAAGCTTCCGTTCATTAATGTCTGGCACGCAGGCTGTGCATCGGGTGAAGAAGTCTATTCAATGGCCATCTTTTTTTTCGAAGCGGGGCTTCAACAGAAGACACGGGTGTATGCAACGGATTTTAATGAAAAAATATTGGTTGGCGCCAAAGAAGGACTTTATTCTCTGGAGAAAATGAAAACATACGCCTCCCTCTATCAGCAGGCCGGCGGAAAATCATCTTTCGCAAATTATTATACGGTCAGGCACGACCATGCGGCGATTCAGACGTCTATTAAAAAAAATATCGTATTTTCCCGTCACAATCTGGTTTCAGACGGCCCATTTGCAAAGATGGATCTGATCATCTGCCGAAATGTCCTGATTTATTTTAACCGGGACCTTCAAAACCGGGTATTCCGCCTGTTTAACGGCAGCCTTGGTGCGGGCGGTTATCTCTGCCTGGGGTCCAGGGAAAGCCTGCGGTATTCAACCTGCATCAATGACTTTGAAAACGTCGCTTCCAAGGAGAAAATCTATCGAAAAAAAAGGGACAACCTGTATGATTGAGGTGATCCGTGTCTAATCATCTATTCTTGGCCGAAGTCTGATTGGTAAAGCGCAGGACACCGAGTCTGGTTTTTTTCGGCGGCAAAACTGGTTGAAAACAATAAAAGCATTAAACCCAAGGTGAGAAGAAAAGCGATTTTTTTTCATATATCCTCCTGTTTTATTTGACCCGTTCCACATATTGACCGGTTCGCGTATCGATCCGAACGATTTCGCCTTCGTTGACAAATGGCGGAATCTGAAGCACATAACCGGTTTCAAGGGTTGCCGGTTTGCTGTCGCCCGAAGCCGTATCCCCTTTTGCCCAGGGGTCGGCCCTGACGATTTTCAGCTCCACAAAAATCGGCAGGGTCACGCCAATGGCTCTTTCCTGAAAAAACATAACGTTGCACAGGGTATTTTCCTTCAGCAACTGGATTCCTTCACCCACCTGCTCGGCGGTTAAATACTCCTGCTCGTAATTCTTGGTGTTCATGAAGCAATACCGGTCGCCTTCCGCATACAGGTATTCCATTTCAATTTCTTCCATCTGCGCTTCGTTGAATTTTTCCCCGGATCGGTAGGTCCGGTCGAACTGCGAGCCGGTCAGCATGTTTTTCAGCCGGCACTTGTACAGGGCCTGGCCTTTTCCGGGCTTGACGAATTCAAACTGCGTCAGAATATAGGGCGCCCCGTCAATCTCAATTTTAAGACCTTTTCTCAGGTCTGCACTTTCAAGCATGGTAATAAAATCCTCCTGGTTAAGTAATTGCAGCCTGTCTGGCTGCCGCAACAAGGCGTTTGACCTTGTTCATATCCTTCTGAAACCGGATTGGCCGGCCCTGATGGTCACAGGCATTGGTGCCGGTGCAACTGTCCACGCCGGCAGGGCGAACCTGCAGTATTCCTTCCGCAACATTATCCGGTGTGATGCCGCCTGCCAGTATGACCGGTATTTTGCAGGCCGCAACCAGATTTTTTGCATCATTCCAGTCGCAAGTTACTCCGGTAATGCCGATAAACCCGCTGACCGGCTGCGGTTCAGTCGCCTGGCTGAGCGCCGGAAGATCTTTTGGCACCATCAGGGTATCGGTCAGAAAATAATCACTGACGGGTTCAAACAACCGGGCATAATCCAGTGCGGAATATCCATTATGGCGAGAGACTTGGGGAATCGGAAGGGTCCGCATCACATCGGTTTGCGGAAAGGATTCCTTGATGAGCTGCTGCTGGTGAAGAATCCTTTCAAGGTCGTCCGGCTGACGGATCTGATCGGGAAGCATTTCGCAAAAATGGATGATATCCGGCTGATAATAATCAAGAGCCGACGAGATGACATTCAAATCGGTGAACAGCGGAATCAGGCTGCTGCGAGCGCCCAATTCGGCAACTGTCCGAATCATATCCTTTAAAACAGGATTCTTCCAGTTGTCCGCGCTGAGGATGACACTGCCGATATGATCGACTCCCAGCGAAATCAACTGGTCGGCTTCGTCTTGTGTTTGAACTTCATACACCTGAATGATCATATGCAAGCAGTCTGTCCTGAATATGCGAAATAGATGGTTGGTCAACAGCAGAACACGGATAACGCGTTAAAATACCATTGACTTTTTTACCTGTGTCTAACATATTCAGAAATGATTCGCAAATTGTTAATCCAACAATCCTTATAAGGGACGCCCATGATACTCATCATTGATTTTGGCTCTCAGTACAATCAGCTTATTGCCCGGCGCGTTCGGGAATGTCATGTTTACTGCCGGGTGGAACCCCCGACACTGGATATTGATCGCATTCGCTCGCTGAAACCGGAAGGCATCATTCTGTCCGGCGGGCCTTCCAGTATTTATGAAAAAGGAAGCCCTGTGGTGGATTCCGCCATCCTCTCCCTGGGGATTCCGGTTCTTGGGATCTGTTATGGCATGCAGTTTATGGTGCATGCTTTGGGCGGGAAAGTGGCTCATGCTGAAAAGCGGGAATACGGTTTTGCGGAGCTGAGTATTAAAGCATCCGGTGGGCTCTTTAATGAGGTTGAATCCCAGACCCGGTGCTGGATGAGCCATGGGGATTCCATTGTCAGTCTTCCGGACGGATTTGAAATTACAGCCTCTACCCCCAACACGCCCATTGCGGCAATGGTTCATCGCGAAAAGCGGTTTTATGGACTTCAGTTTCATCCCGAAGTCGAGCATACCCCCATGGGCAAAACCATGCTTGCTAATTTTTTGTTCAAAATATGCGGCTGCAAGAAAAGCTGGACCATGAAATCGTTTGCCAGAGAAGCCGTTGAGCAGATCCAGGAGACGGTTCAGAATAAAAAAGTCATTCTGGGTCTCAGCGGCGGCGTGGATTCATCCGTCACCGCCTTGTTGATCCACAAGGCCATCGGAAAAAATCTGACCTGTATTTTTGTGGATAACGGACTGCTGAGAAAAAACGAAGGGGAAAAACTCAAAGTCATTTTAAAGCAGAATCTGGATATCAATATCCGTTTCATCAATGCAAAAAGCAAATTTTTAACCCCGCTTGCCGGGATTACCGATCCTGAGAAAAAACGGAAAATCATCGGGAAAGTCTTTATGGAGGTTTTTGAAGCCGAGGCTGCAAAAATCAAGGGCGCCGAATTTCTGGCCCAGGGAACCCTGTATCCCGATGTGATTGAATCCCAGTCAGCCTTTGGCGGCCCTTCCTCCGTGATCAAGTCCCACCATAATGTCGGGGGGCTGCCCAAAAACATGAAATTGAAACTGGTTGAGCCTCTGCGATATCTGTTCAAGGATGAAGTCCGTGCGTTGGGCGCTGAAATCGGCCTGCCCGAAGAGATGATCTGGCGCCAGCCCTTTCCGGGTCCCGGGCTTGCGATCCGGGTTATCGGGGAAATCACTCCCAAACGGCTTTTGATTTTGCGGGAAGCCGATGATCTTTTGCTTGAAGAAATCAAGAAGGCTGGTTATTATAGAAAGTTATGGCAGTCATTTGCCGTATTGCTGCCAATCAAAAGCGTCGGGGTCATGGGAGATAAACGCACTTATGAAAATATCGTTGCGATTCGAGCGGTTACCAGTCAGGATGCCATGACCGCGGACTGGGCGAAACTTCCGCATCAACTTCTGGGAACCATATCCAATAAAATTATCAATCAGGTCAAAGGGGTAAACCGGGTGGTCTATGACATCAGCTCAAAACCGCCGGGTACGATCGAGTGGGAATAACAGATCAATGACATTTCGGAATTCTTCAAAATTTAAAATTCGGGTCTCGGATGAAGATCGACCGGAATCACTGCTTATGGAGCGGATTGAGTATCAGCGGTTTGAGAAGCTGAACCAGCGGGTAACGATCATTACCATCCTCATTCCGATTTTAATCGGTATCATGATATTTATCGGATACCGGAGTATCCAGGAAATGGTCAGCCAGACGCAGTACATGGGGGCAAAGGAGTTGACCAGTCTGGCTCAGAGCCTGGAATCAACCATTTCAAATATTTCAGTCAAACAGGCCAAACTGGAGGAGTCATTGGCCGGCATGCTTGCTGACCAGGAAAAAATGGAAGAAACCGTTCAGGACAGCCTCAAAAAAATGGAAGCAACGGTTCAGAACAGCCTCAAAAAAATGGAATGCAACGGTTCAGAACAGCATCAAAAAAACCGAAACATCTCTGGCTGAAATTCAAGCCGGAAAGGCGGACAAGAAGGATATTGCCGGGGAGTTCTCCGGCATGGACAATAAACTGGCCACTGGTTCAGAAAGATCTGAAGACCGGCCTGGAGAAATTGCAAGCCGACATCAAATCCATTGAAAAAAAAATGTCGGATGAATTCGCCAAATCATTCGAAACCGTCAATAATGTGACCACCAGAATCGCTGAATGTCAGGCGGATATCGGTCTGCTTTCTGCCGAGAAAGCGGATAAAAAACTTACTGAAATTGCACTGAAAAATCAGGAAAAACATTTTCAGGATCAGACAAGTCAGCTGCTTCGAAACCTGGAAAGCAAAATGGAAGTCCTTAATGCCGGCATCAAGGAATTGGAAAAAATCAAATCCGCCATGGAGAAAAGTCCCCGCCGCCGGCTGTAAAAAAACCATAGATTTACCTTCCTTAAAACAAACGTCATCCATGATATTCTGATTTTGAATCCGCTGGATGTCCTCCGGGACATCCACCTCGGGCGAGTCATGATCCGTGACAACCACGCGGATGCGATATCCATATTCAAGGGCGCGGAGCTGTTCGAGTTTTTCGATATTCTCAAGCCTGCCATCCGGAAGACTCCGGAAGATATCCAAAAAGCACCGGGTATAAGCGTAAATGCCCAGGTGCTTATAGGTATCAAAAACCGTGGAAGCATCCCTGCCGAAAGGAATGGCGGATCTTGAAAAATAAAGGGCGTTTCCCATGGACATCAAAGGTTACCTTCACATCCTTGGGATTGGTGATTTCTTCGGGATTGATGATCTTGAAGGCGAGCGTACTCATCTGAATATCCGGGTTTTCGATCAGCGGGGCTGCAACCTCCTGAATGCAGGACGGATGAATGAGGGGCTGATCCCCCTGGATATTGACCACGATATCATTTGCCTGAAAGATTCAGCTTTTCAGCGGCTTCGGCGACCCGGTCCGTACCCGATCGGTTTTCAGCAGCCGTCATGATCGCTTTTCCCGCCAAAGCCGGTCACGGCGGAAAAAATCCGCGTGTCGTCGGTCGCCACCACCACCTCATCCACCATTTCAGCGCTGACTGCCCGTTCATACACACATTGAATCATGGGCTTTCCGAAAATCCGGGCCAGGGGTTTGCCCTCGAAGCGGGTTGAACCATATCGGGAAGGGATGATCGCCACAATTTTCATGTTGCATCCCCTATCGAATCCATCCGCCAATCAAGTGCAGATGAAGGTGAAAGATCAGCTGGCCGCCGCCTTGCTCGACATTGAAAAGAAGCTTGTAACCCGATTCCTTGACACCGAGCTTCAATTGCCATGTTCTTGGCAGCCATGATCATCTCCGATACCAGCGGCAGATCGGCTGCCGTCAGGTCGTTAATGCTGCGGATATGCTGCTTTGGGACAATCAGCAGATGAACCGGTGCATGGGGTTTGATGTCTTTGAAGACCACCAGGTTCTCGTTCTTGTAAAGCAGTTCCGTAGACATTTTTTCGTTTGCAATGTTGCAGAAAAGACAACTGGTCTCCATAAAAATCCCCCTTGTTTTGTCTGAAATGCTAATGAATATTGATTCAAATCTGCTTTGAATCGATTCTTGTCTCGCCATTTTGGAAACGGGGAATTGTCATTATCCCCTATATCCCATTTGCCGCTTTGGGTGTAGGCGATTGTAATGCCAGCTTTAACTCAGCCATAAACTGTTTTCTGGGGATTTCCCTTGCACCCAGCCGGACCAGATGCTGAGTGGTCACCTGGCAGTCAATGAGGTTGAAAGACCATTTTCGAAGAAGACGCACCAGGGTCACCAGCCCGACTTTGGAGGCGTTGTTCTTACGGGCAAACATGGATTCTCCGAAAAAACATTTTCCCAACGAGACGCCATACAGGCCGCCGGCCAGTTCTCCCTGGTTCCAGACCTCTACCGAATGGGCAAAGCCGGCCTCATGAAGGCGGCAATAAGCATCCATCATATCGGCGGTGATCCAGGTTCCCGGCTGATTATCCCGGGGCGCACCGGCGCATGCCGCGATCACCTGGCTGAAATCCTGATCCAGAGTGACGATAAAACGGCCCTGTTTAAGGGTTTTAATAAGGCTTCGGGAAACGTGAAGCGCATCAGGATACAACACGAGTCTGGGATCCGGCGACCACCAGAGAATGGGATCTCCGTGAGCATACCAGGGAAATATTCCCATGGTGTAGGCCAGAATGATGCGTTCGATGCTAAGATCGCCCCCTACTGCCAGAAGTCCGTCTTCCCGGGAGAACTCCGGTTCCGGAAAAATGATTCGATCTGACAAACGGAATACCGGCATGTTTTTGTCAGTGAATATCAAATGTGAGATGATCGCCATCCAGCCCGACCTGCACGGTTCCGCCTTTTTCAAGATTGCCGAAAAGAATACGGTCAGAGAGCACATCCTTGATTTGATTCTGAATCAGTCGGGATAAGGGCCTTGCGCCATACTGGGGATCGTATCCTTTTTTGGCCAGCCAGATCCTGGCTTCGGGTAAAAGCTGGATGACTATCTTTCTGGGCGAAAGCTGGGCATTGATTTCAGCCATGAACTTGTCAACAATTTTTTCCATAATTTCAATGCTGAGAGATTGAAAGGAGATGATGGCATCCAGCCGGTTTCGGAATTCCGGGCTGAAACATTTTTCAACCGCTTTCATTCCCTTGTTCAGGGAATCGGATCTCACATCCCCGAATCCGATGGTCTGCGTGCCCATCTCCCGGCTTCCGGCATTGGAGGTCATGATGACGATCGTATTTCTAAAATCCGCTTTTTTCCCGTTGTTGTCGGTCAGGGTGGCATAATCCAGAACCTGAAGCAGAATATTGAAGATATCCGGATGCGCTTTTTCAATTTCATCCAGAAGCAGCACGCCATGCGGGTGCTTTCGAATGTCATCGGTCAAAAGCCCGCCCTGGTCAAACCCGACATAGCCGGGAGGAGCCCCGATGAGCCGGGCGACCGTATGCTTTTCCATGTATTCGCTCATGTCATAGCGCGAAAACGATATGCCCAGAGACGCCGCCATCTGTCTGGCCAGCTCGGTTTTACCCACGCCGGTGGGGCCGGTAAACAGAAAAGAGCCCACAGGCCGGTCCGGTGCGCCCAGTCCGGAACGGGACCGTTTGATGGCGGTCGCCATCGCACGAATGGCATCATCCTGGCCGAACACGACCTGCTTCAGCCGGTCTTCAAGGGTCTCAAGCCGTGTTCGGTCGGATGTGGTCACCCGGATCTCGGGAATTCTGGCAATTTTGGCAACGATTTTTTCAATGTCCGCCGGATGAATTTTTTTTCGATTCTTATATCCGGCAAGCCTGACCCACGCCCCTGCCTCGTCCATGACATCAATGGCCTTGTCCGGAAGGAACCGGTCATTGATGTGTTTGGCGGACAGTATGGCAGCCGCCTTCAGCGCGGCATCGGTATACACGATTTGATGGTGAGCCTCATAACGGGACCTGAGGCCTTTCAGAATGTCGATGGTTTCAGAAACCGACGGCTCGATAATATCGATTTTTTCAAACCGCCGGGAAAGTGCCCGGTCTTTCTGGAAATGATTTTTGTATTCTTCATATGTGGTCGAGCCGATGCATCGGAATTCTCCGCTGGCAAGAGCGGGCTTCAAGATGTTGGAGGCATCCATGGAGCCGCCGCTGGTGGCTCCCGCGCCCACAATGGTATGAATCTCATCAATAAAGAGAACAGCGTCTTTCTGATTGCAAAGGGCGTCGATCACCCCTTTCAGCCGCTGTTCAAAATCCCCCCGGAACCGTGTTCCCGCCAGAAGTGCTCCCATATCCAGAGAAAAAAGTTTCAGCCCTTTGATGGGTTCGGGAACTTTCCCCTCAAAAATTTTCAGTGCCAGACCTTCGGCCATGGCGGTTTTCCCGACGCCCGGATCTCCCACGTAGACGGGATTGTTTTTTCGCCTGCGGCAGAGGATCTGAATGGTTCTTTCGATTTCGATTTCCCGGCCGATCAACGGATCTATCTTCCCATCGGCTGCGGCACGTGTCAGGTTCAGGGTGTACAGTTCAATGGGGTCTGATTTTTTGGGCTTGTCCGGTTTTTCGGTCTTTGTTTCGGGTCCCGGGTCCTGGATCAACGGGGAAGGGCCGGCATCATGCGAAATATAACTTAAAATATCCAGCCGGCTGATTCCCTGTTCATTGAGAAAAAAAGCCGCAAAAGAATCCTTTTCCAGAAAAATCGAGGCCAGAATATCGCTGACAGCCACTTCCTGCTTTTCGGCGGATCGCACATGGTTGACGGCGCGTTGAATGACACGCTGAAAGGCAAGTGTCTGCTGAAGCACATAATCCCGGTCTTCAGCAATTTTTTCCATCCGTTCTTCAAAAAATTGCTCCAGGGAAACCATCAGGCTCTGTATGTTTCCCCCGCAGTTTTCGATGATTTCAATGCCGCTGCTGTCATGCAATACTGCAAACAGAATATGCTCGACCGATACATATTCGTGCCGGCGTCTCTTGGCTTCCCGAACAGCAAACCCGAGGGTTTCACTGAGTTCCTTACTGATCATGGTTCACACTTCCTCCAGGGTGCATCGCAGCGGAAACCCCCTTTCCTTTGCAAGGGAATGGACGGTTTCGACTTTGGTTTCAGCGATTTCAAGGGGATAAACCCCGCAAACCCCGATTCCTTTATGATGAACATTCAACATGATTTCCGTTGCCGCTTCAAGCGATTTGGCAGAATACGTGCATCAGGATTTCGACGACAAACTCCATTGTGGTGTAATCGTCATTCAGGAGAAGCACCTTGAACATCGAAGGTTCTTTGACAATTTCCTGAATGTCCTCATCAATGCCGCCTTCAATTTGCGGATTAAGTGGATCCATTCGAGCAGATCACTCCTTACAGGTATCAGTGAAGCGAAGATTTATCATCATTTATTAAAACATGCTTGTTGAGGGCTGTTTTCACTTCCCGCAGCATTTTTTAAATTTTTTTCCGCTTCCGCACGGGCAGGGATCGTTTCGGCCTGTTTTCTCATTTGTCCGGCGAACCGGTTTCTTTTTCTGCGATTCGCCGTCGGAACCTGAAAAAATCAGATTCTGCTCTTTGGGCTTATGAATTTCTTCGATTTTTTCAGGTTCAGCCGGCTGTATGCGAAAAAGAATGGACAGGGTCTGCTCCTGAATCCGGGAGATCATGCCCTGAAACATCTCAAATCCCTCTTTTTTATACACGATCAGCGGATTCTGCTGGGCATATCCCCTGAGTCCGATGCCTTCCTTCAGATGATCCATGGACAGCAGGTGATCCTTCCAGAGGGTGTCGACCGTGTTGAGCATCACATAGCGTTCCAGTTGTCTGAAATTATCCTCTCCGATTTCAGCTTCTTTTTTCGCATAAAGCTCAAAAGCGGAGGCTGCAATGGTTTCCGCCAGACCTTCAGCCGTCAGTTCATCCAGAAAATCGTCGGAGATGTCAATGTGGAAATTATACTGGTTGAATACTGCCTCATCAAGGCCTTTGAGATTCCATTCCTCAGGTGAGATTTTCTCGTCTGCAAAGGTTTCGGCAATTTCCTCGGCCTTGTCCTGAATCATGTCTTCGATGGCCGGTTTCAGGCTTTTCCCGTTCAGGGCTTCGCGGCGCTGTCTGTAAATGACTTCCCGCTGCTGGTTCATCACGTCATCATATTCGATCAGGTGTTTCCGGATATCAAAATTGTGAGCCTCCACCTTGGACTGGGCGTTCTCGATGGCCCTGCTGATCAGGCCATGCTCGATGGGCTCGCCTTCCTCCATGCCCAGCCGCTCCATGATGCTGGTCATCCGCTCGCCCCCGAAGATCCGCAGCAGATCGTCTTCCAGGGCCAGATAGAAACGGGAAGACCCCGGATCTCCCTGTCTTCCGGAGCGGCCTCGCAGCTGATTGTCGATGCGCCGGCTCTCGTGGCGTTCCGTGCCGATGATGCGAAGCCCGCCAAGTTCCGTCACCCCTTCTCCCAGCACGATGTCCGTACCCCGGCCCGCCATGTTGGTGGATATGGTCACAGCCCCTTTCTGGCCGGCCATGGACACGATTTCCGCCTCTTTTTCGTGATTTTTGGCATTCAGAACCGTGTGGGGAATTCCCTTTTTTTTCAGTTTCTGGCTGAGATCTTCGGACACATCAATGGAAATGGTGCCGACCAGAACCGGCTGGCCTTTTTGATGAAGCTCGGCAATATCATTCATGACCGCTTCAAATTTTTCTTTTTTCGTTTTATAGATCATATCCGGAAAATCATGCCGGATCATGGGCATGTGGGTGGGAATCACCGAAACATCCAGGTTGTATATTTTTTTAAACTCTGCTGCCTCGGTATCGGCCGTGCCGGTCATGCCGGCCAGTTTGTCGTACATTCTGAAATAATTCTGAAAGGTTATTGTGGCAAGGGTCTGGTTTTCATTTTCGATTTTAACGTTTTCCTTGGCCTCAAGCGCCTGGTGAAGACCTTCGCTGTAACGCCGTCCGGGCATGAGCCGTCCGGTGAATTCATCCACGATGATGACCTCACCTTCCTTGACGATATAGTCCACATCCCGCTTGAACAGGGTGTGGGCCTTTAGCGCCTGATTGATGTGGTGAAGCGTTTCGATGTTGCGGGGATCGTAGAGGTTTTCCACCTTGATCAGCCGTTCGGCCTTGGCGACCCCTTCTTCGGTGAGGACGGCGGACCTGGCTTTTTCATCGATGGCGTAATCCACATCCCGCGAAAGGCGGGGGATGATGGTATTGACCTCATAATAGAGGTTGGTGGATTTTTCCGCCTGGCCGGAGATGATCAGAGGGGTTCTGGCCTCGTCGACAAGAATGCTGTCCACTTCATCCACGATGGCGTAATTGAGATCTCCCTGAACAATGCTCTCCTTGTAGAATTTCATGTTGTCTCTCAGATAATCAAACCCGAACTCATTGTTGGTTCCGTACGTAATATCCGAGTGATAAGCGTCCTGGCGCTCCCGGTCATCCAGGCCATGAAGGATGCATCCGACCGAAAGACCCAGGAAACCGTAAATCGTTCCCATCCATTCGGTGTCGCGTCTGGCCAGATAATCGTTTACGGTAATAATGTGAACCCCTTTGCCGGTCAGGGAGTTGAGATAGGCCGGAAGGGTGGCGGCAAGGGTTTTGCCTTCGCCGGTCTTCATTTCCGCGATTTTTCCCTGATGAAGCACCATGCCGCCGATCAGCTGAGCATCAAAGTGGCGCATTTTCAGGGTGCGAACAGAGGCCTCCCGAACGGTTGCAAATGCTTCCGGAAGCAAATCGTCCAGGGTTTCACCCTTTTCAATCCGCTCCTTGAAGCGCAGGGTCTGGTCTTTAAGTTCCTCGTTACTGAGGGCTTTCATGGATGGCTCAAAGGAATTGATTTTATCAACCACAGGCCAGAGCTTTTTTAATTCCCGTTCGTTTTTGCTTCCGAATATTTTTGTTAACCAGTCGAAAAACATTTAAATGTGAATTCCTTTATATGATAAATGATAGGAGTCAGAAGCCTGTCTCCTGCTTTGATTATTTGCTCAGGGCGCCGCCCTGGTTCAGTGCAGACCCTCAGCCCTTGATGGGGCAGGCCTCTGGGGTGTCGACCAGGTTTTCGACATTGGCGCCAAAAGGTTGAGAAGCCAGCTCGGTTTTATCCGACAGGATCAATTCAGCGGCAATCTTTGCGGATTCGGTAATGATCTCCCGGCAGTGCAGGGCATGATCGCGGCAAAGCCAGGATTCTTTCCAGGGTCGGGTAATATCCCGGCAAAGGGTGCTTCCGAATTTGTCCTTGATCCGGTTGGGGATCTGGTTAAAAAGCCGATACAGGCCGGGTTTGCCATACAGCTCCTGGGCAGCCATTTTGGATACTTCTTTGGGTTCGCCTTCGGGAAGCGCGCTTCTGCCGTGGACAGCCCCAATCGCCAGAACCGCTCCGGAAATGGCGCCGCAGGTGTCTCCATACAGCCCGACGCCCCCGCCAAAGCCTGTAGCCAATTTCTGAATATCTTTGGGAAGGCCGGTTTCCACCAGGTTAACCACAGCTTCCACCACGCATTCCGCGCAGTTGAATCCTTTAGAAAAATTTTTTCTGGCCCGTAGTCTGATAGCCTCGATTTGTTCTTCCTGTGTCATATGTATTTCCTTTTATTGTATTAATCGGACGATTTTCTTCGCCAGATCCATGGAACTGGTAAATGCAGGCGAAATGGGATTCAGCAGATGCAGGCAATCGCCATCCTGAATCACCTGAAAATCCTGGACCAACTCCCCGGTGTTCCAGTCCACGAGCTGTGCCCGGATTCCCACTTTGGCGGCAGGCTCTACCTCGGAAGGCTCCAGGGTTTTTACCAGCGCAGCTGCATCCTTAAAAAACCAGGGGAAAAAATATTTCCTGGGTTCGGTCAAGGCCACGGTCCGAAACTGCGGGTTATTTAGGAAAAGATGCGCATCACTGAGCAAAATATCAATGGCTTCTTTGTCGATTCCTTCAAAAACGCCATAATTTTCACGGCCAAATGCCGGAATCGCCGTGGGTCCCAGATAAACATCCCCATGAATATTCCGCGTAAAATGCACTCCCAGAAAAGGATTTCGAATGTCCGGAACCGGATAAATACTGCCACGAACCCGCCACGCGCTGTTTTTTTTCAGCTTGCGGTAGATGCCTTTGAAGGGAATCAGCCGATACTGGGCGCCAATGCCAAAGGCTTTTGAAATGCGGTCGCAATGGGCGCCTGCGGCATTGATGAAGCGCTCGAACCGAATTCTGCCGCACTGCGTCTGAACGGCATTGCTGCCAACAACTGTTTCAAATGCGCAGTTAAAATAAAACCGCACTTTTCCGGAACCTTCCAGCTCGCCTTTCAGCGATTTCAGGATTTTCAGGGGATCAACCACTGCAGTATAATGTGAAAAAATCGCATGCTGAACAGTCTTGGCATTGGGCTCAATCACAGCCAGCTCTTTTTCATTCAGCATATCTACTTTTGCCCCGTTGGCAATGGCCCGCTCATACAGGGTCTGAAGCACGGGAAGCTCTTCTTCGCTTCGGGCGACGATGACTTTTCCGGTCTCTGAAAGCGGAAGCTGTTTTTCCCGGCAATAGGCTTTCATCAGAAAATTGCCGTTCAGACAGGACTTCGCCTTCAAACTGTCCGGAGCATAATAAATGCCGGCATGAAGCACGCCGCTGTTGCGGCCGGAGGCATGCTTTCCGGTCTCTGCCTCTTTTTCAATGACGACAATGTTCTGCCAGCCGTTCTGGACAAGCTCCCTAGCAATGGTCAGGCCCATGATCCCGGCACCGACAATCAGCACATCCGCATCAACCGCGGCTATCATGTCTGTACCGTGAAAAGATAGAAGTAAGAAGTCAGAAGTCGGAAGCCAGAATAAAAGCGGTAAAAATCATTATTATATCCGGGGGCGTGTTTCATATATTTCATGCGTGCTTACTTCCTTTGATTATAAGATTCCGGCGATAATACCGGAGTCATTCGGGCTGTCAATGGCAATCCTGTGAATATTCCGGATCCCGGCGCCGGCCAGCATGTCGCCGAGCTGCTGTTCAGAATAAGCCTGGCCGGATGCGGTGCCAAGCAGCATGTTCAGCGAAAAAAGGGCTGGAAACAGCGGGCCGCTCATATCGTTGTTGAGAATAAATTCGTGGATCAGAATCATGCCGCCCGGGGAAAGAGCGGAAACCGCCTTTTGAATGATGTTCTGACAGGCTTCCGATCCTTCCCCGTGCAGAATATGGGAAAGCCAGGCCACATCATAATTGCCTTCAACCGGATCTTCCAGATAGCTGCCGGCCTGAAACCGAATCCGGTCCGACAGGCCGAATTTTCCGATGGTGGTTTCAGCAAATGGCCGGGTGGTCGGCAGGTCAAATACCACGGCCTGCAACTCCGGATGTTTCAGGCAGAATTGAATGGCATAGGTGCCCGGGCCTCCCCCCAGATCCAGAAATGATCTGCGGCTTGAAAGATCGATTTCGGGGACAATCCTGGGCGAAAGCATCATGGCCATGTTGAACATGCCCATCAGAAAACTTTCCCTGGCGTCGTCGCTGCTGTGCGTTGCCCGTGTTCGAATCGGGTTGCCGCTCAGAACCGCCTGGTCGAGCTGGCTCCAGGATGCCACCAGGTGATGGTGGTGTTTAATGATATACCCGATATAAGCCGGAGATTTTCTGGAGAGAAACCGGGCAGCCTCCGGCGTATTGGCATAAAGGGTGCCGGACTTCTCCAGAAGGTTCATGGCGGTCATGGCATTCAGCAGCATGGCCAAAGCCCTGGAGTCTGCCTGAATCTTTTCGGCAACAGCTTCTGCTGAAAGCCGCTGATCTTCCATCACCGTAAAGACATCCAGTTGGACTGCGGCATGAAGCGCGCAGGCTTTCCAGTATCCGCCGGATGTTTCCAGAAGCGTCCCAGGATGCCATTCATCATGTTTCATAGCATTCTCCTTTACAGACAAAGTAAAAAAGTTTGGTGACAGTCGGGATTTGACCGATTTCCATTCAGCCTTCAGCCGGCCCAGACTCAGGTGAAAACGGTATGGTCAGCTCATAAACCCCGCTGGACAGGTTGGCCTTGACAGTCTGTCCGCCTTTTTCAAACACCTTCATCATGGACTTGTTGGAGGTGAGAACATCTGCGGTAAAGCCCTGAAGCCCTCTTTCCTTTGCCAGCCGGATCAGCATGGCGTAGAGGTAGCTTGCGATTCCGATGCCCTGATATTTTTCATCAACAACAAAGGCCACGTCGCCGTAAGGTTTTTCCCGATGTTTTATAAACCTGGCCTCGGCGATGATCTGGCCCTCGCCCGTATCTCCGATGAGTCCCACGATGGACAGGGTGTCACGGAAATCCACATTGACATATTGCTGCATTTTGGCATGGGGCATGGTTTTAATAGGCGAAAAATACCGGTAATACACCCCCTTGTCGGAAAAACGGTAAAACAGGCGGCGCATCTCTTCTTCATCCGATGGCAGAATGGCCCGAAACCGGACGGTCGTTCCCCCTTTAAAGTTATGCCGGGTTGAGATTTGCGAGGGATAGAGATGTGCGCTTTCGGAAATATAAATCTGGTCCGGATAAAGAATTTTTTCCGCTTTGGCCTGTTCGATCAATCCGGGCCGGTCGTCGGGGTGAGCGATTTCAATCAATGCCTGAGCCCGTTCCCTTAAGGTCCGGCCTTTCAGGGATGCAACGCCATATTCGGTGACCACTAGATTCACGGATTCCCGAATGCCGAATTCATTGGGGAAATGCTCTACCGACAGCAGAATGTTGGGCTCGTTTTTCAGGTTCCGGCTTGGAAGGGCAAATACGGTATAACCGCCTCTGGAGATTTCAGCCCCGTTTAACAGGTCCAAGGCTTCACCCGGGCCTGCGGAGACATTTCCCTTGCCGATATGAAAGGCGATCCGTCCGGAAATATCCACCTTGCGGGCCGGCAGAATGGCCACGAATCGGGGGTTTCGTCCGATCTGTATGGGACTGGTCACCCGGTCAAGGCCCTGAAACTCCACCAGCGGATTGCGATCCAGCCAGGACAGGAGTTTTGGGGTTCCAAATCCGTAGCAGGCCAGGGATTTGCCCCGGAACGTATGCTTGTAGCGGTTGGTGACAGCCCCGCTTTTCACAAGATCCATCACCGCATCGGTAAAAATGGCCGTGTGAATGCCAAGATGCCGCTTGCGGGACAGATGGGGGCTGAGGGCCTCGAACAAGGACCCAATGGAATAGGCCATACAGCTTCCGTCTTCAATGACGGATGCCACATTTTCCGCAACCCGGTCAATAATTTCATTCACCGGCCACCGGTCAAAATACAGGGGCGGGTCCGTGGCATGCACCAGAAAGTGAAAATCCGAAACCGGAACAAAGGTATCTCCAAAAGTCTGTGGAATCTGGGAGTTGATTTCTCCGATGATCAGAGACGCCCGCTCCATGACCTCCCGCGACACATCTCCGGCAATTCCAAGGCTGCAGTATCCGGCTTCATTTGGGGGCGTAATCTGAATAAAGGCCGCATCCACCGGAAGCTGGCCCGATTCGATAAGCATGGGAATATCCGAAAACCGACTGGGGATGAGATCCACCAGGCCTGTGGCAATAGCCTCGCTGGCCACCCATCCGGAAAAAAAAGTTTTCAGGCGGTACCTGTTGGACTGAAGCGATTTAAGGGAAATGGCATCGCCGAAACTGACGAGCTGAATCAGTTCCAGATCCATCAGATTGCCGGCATCGGATGCCATCAGATGTTTGACAAGGGTTCTCGGCTCTCCCACTCCGGTTCCCAGAAATATGCTCATTCCCGGTTCAATCTGCTCCAGGGCCTTTTGGGGGGAAACCACCCGGTTCTGCCAGTCTGTTATCGTAGATGTCATCTGATCCATTGCGCTAATTAATAAAATGGTGGCAGTATTGCCATTTTCTGATTTATCGTTTGTCAATCCGGGTCAGCCCGGCTTCCAGAGCATATTGAAGCGCTCTGGCATGTTCCTTTGGCGTTATTTGCCTGCGAAGCGATTTCATGCTTCCGATATCCCCGCTGGGATGATACTGGGGCATGACGTTGACATAGGTTTTCACGGAAATCATGGTTGCAATAAATTTCATGATTTCGAGCGTTTCTCCCAAGCCATCGGGCATAACCAGGTGGCGTATCAACAGACCCCGCTTTGCCAGGCCGGATGCATCCATGACCAGATCCCCGACCTGACGGTGCATTTCCACAATGGCCTTTCTGGCCGCATCGGGATAATCGGGCGCGCCACATGTGACATCCGATATGCGCGGATCCCAGAACTTGAAATCCGGCATATAGATATCCACAACGCCATCCAGAATCCGAAGGGTCTCCACATCGTCATAAGCGCTGGAGTTATAGACCAATGGGAGCGTGAGCCCTCTTTCCGCTGCCAGTTGCACTGCGGAGAGAATCTGGGGAACGACATGCGACGGGGTCACAAAATTGATATTGAGGCAGCCTTCTTTTTGCAGTTCCAGCATCATATCCGCCAGTTCCATATCTGAAACCGGTTTCCCCACGCCCTTGTGACTGATTTCAAAATTCTGGCAGAAATTGCACTTCAAATTGCAATGGGTAAAGAAAATGGTGCCGGACCCGTATCGGCCCACCAGCGGGGCTTCTTCGCCAAAATGGGCATGGTATCCGTAAACCATGGCCTGATCCGTTGTCCGGCAAATGCCTTTTTCGCCTGCTTGCCGGTTGACCCGGCATTTTCTGGGGCATAACGTGCACGATTGAAGGATTGCCGCCGCTTGTTGAACCTTTTTCTCCAGCTGACCTTGTTTCCAGGTCTGAATATAACAGGGCTCATCAGAGTTCATAAGGAATTATCCTGCGATGCCAAAAGGCTTGAAACAAATATAACCATGATCCCAAACTGGCACGGTCAGAACCAAACTGAGTCAGGTGAAAAAACTATTTCCATTGATATTCTGACTCCTGGCTTCTGACTTCTGTATTTTCACCTTCGGTCTTTATCTTTCATCCTATCTGCCAAAGAATCTATCCATTAATAAAGATATCAAACAAAGTCAACAAGGGGAACTGTCCTGTCAGGATAAACACAGCCGTTATCTCAGTCTTGGCGAATATATTTATCGCTTTTTCAGGGGACATCGGATAAAGAAATGAATTGCATAATTTGAGGAGAGCGTTCAGTCATGTTGCGTGTTTTTCGAAATGATCTGTTTGATCCCGGTCGGTTTGTCGTTACGCTGGAGTTGGTGCCTGGCCGTGATCACGGCGGAAAATCCGTCGACACGGTCATGCGGATCGCAGCAGACGCCTTTTTAGATGGCCGCATCTCTGCCGTGTCCATGACGGATAACCCCGGCGGAAATCCCTCGCTCAGCCCGGATGTTCTGGGATCTGAAATCTTCAAGCTCGGCATGGATGTGATTATCCACTTTACCTGCCGGGACATGAATCGGGTCGGACTGGAAAGCCGGGCCCTTCAGCTTGCCATGATGGGCATGAAAAACATCCTGGCCCTGACCGGCGATTATGCCGGACAGGGCTTTGCCGGTCAGGGCGCCCCGGTGTTTGACCTGGATTCGGTCAGCATGCAGTGCCTGCTGGCCATGCTGAGCGAGCGGATCAATGCTGCCGGTGATCCGGACGATTTTTTGACCGGTTGCGCCGTTTCTCCTTTTAAATACACCGAAGCAGAGAGCTTTGCCCAGTACGCCAAACTCTGCCGCAAAACAAAATCCGGCGCGCAATTTGTCATTACCCAGCTGGGATATGATGCCCGAAAATTCCAGGAGCTTTTGATCATGCAGCGGCAAATGGGCCTTCAGTTGCCGACCCTCGGCTCGGTGTACATCCTGACGCCCAAGGTCGCGCAGTTGATGAATCAGGGTAAAATCCCCGGTGCCATTGTTCCGGATTCGCTTTTAAAAATCATTCGGAGTGAATGGACGGATCCGGTAAAAGGTCGGCTGGCAGCCATCGAGCGGGCAGCCCGGCTGGGGGTGGTGTTGAAGGGGCTGGGGTACCGCGGGATTCACATCGGCGGGGTTCACAAACACTTTGCGCCTGTTGCCAAAATTCTGGACCGCATGAAGCAGATCGAGACGCTCTGGCAGGATTTTCTGCCGGACTTTGATTTCTCGCTCGCTGACGGATTTTACGCTTTTGAGAAACATGACGCATCCGCCGATGTTTCCAACCATTACGGCCGGAAACCTATCCGGTTATCGATACCGTCGATGCTCCATTTTCACCTGCTGGCAATTGCCCACAGTTTTTTCTTTAATTCTGACGCCTCCCTTGCCCCTTTGTATCGGCGTCTGAGCCGCTGGTTTGACAACAACGATTCGGCGCACACCCTCCTGGATTTTGCTGAAAATGTGGGAAAACAGATGATGCTGGGATGCCGGCAGTGCGGTGACTGTGCCATTCAATATCTGGCCTTTCAGTGCCCGGAATCGGGCTGCCCCAAACACATCCGTAACGGGGCCTGCGGCGGCAGCCGAAACGGACGCTGCGAAGTCTATCCGGACAGGTGGTGTATCTGGCGTCAGGCTTATCTGCGCTGGGCATCGGTTCAAAAATCAGGGGAAATGATGAAAGGGTGCATCTCTCCCCGAAAGTGGGAGCTGGATCACACTTCTTCCTGGCTGAACTTTCATCTTGGAAGAGATCACCAGGGAGTTTCGGCAGAGTTTGCCCGCTTCTGCTGCTCCCGCTCTGCCTGCGATCCTCCGGACAGCGGCATTTGTAGATGAAGGTGACTAATCAGGGGGGGTGCGGTTTGTTGTAAAGGGATTCTCAATACATTATTGATCCCCCCTCAGTATCCGCTTCAAGATTTTTCCAGTGGCGCTTTTGGGCAGTTGGTCCACAAAAACCACTTTTCGGGGCACCCTGTAAACCGCCATGTTGGTCCGGCAGAATTCCATGATTTGTTACGGCGTTGCCGCAGCGGAAAACATTAACGCAGGCTGGACAGGTCGTAACCAGAAGTGTCCATATTGAGAAAATAGATAAATAAAGTCGGCAAGGCAAAAAAACCAGGGTTGCCCGCTCATTCTGAATCGCCTCTTTGGCAATTCTAAAAATCGTGTCATTCTTAGCCTTGAGTTCTTCTATCGATAAAACGCTGCCGGCCTCGCCTTCGGTGATTATGACATGTTTCAGGCCTGGCAGATCCTTATCAACCAACTCCTGACTCAAGGATGCGGTCGTCAGCAGCGCCTTGGCGCTGGCGTCGTTTCGGAAAAATTGCTGAAAGACCTTGTCAAGCAATATGCTGTTCAATATCATGCAGCAAATATACTGCCAATGAATCTTCTTCACTGAATGGATTTTTCTTATGAACAGACACAGATCAACAGATATATCTTCCTTTCTTCTTGAACGCTTTGATTTCGGTCAGTTCAATTTTCTCCAGTTGCTCAGTGATTTCGATCAGGGAGTGCTCATGACCGATGCAAACGGGGTCATGATTTTTTACAACGCAGTTCAAGCAAATATGGATAAGCTGGATCCCTCGGAAGTTTTGGGCAAAAAAATTACTGATGTCTATCGTTACCACAATGACAGTAGCACCTGTATGCGGGTGCTGAAACACCACCACCCGATTATCAACTATGCTTTGTCCTATGATTCGCGTAATGCCAATGTCGGCAATACAATCCACAGTGTTTTCCCGCTGTTTAAAGAGGGAAAAATTGCCGGCACTATCTGTTTTGTGAAAGATTACAACATTCTTGAACGAAATATCCCCGCTTTTTTGGATCCGAAAAACAATGAAAAGTTTGCTGAAGGAACAAAATTCACATTTGCCAGTATAATCGGTTCGGCACCTGTCTTTATCAATGCTTTGAAAACGGCCAAAATGGCAGCTAACTCACCCTCTCCAGTCATGTTATACGGCGAGACCGGGACCGGCAAGGAATTGTTTGCCCAAGCTATTCATAATTTTTATCATGACAAGAAGAAATCATATGTTGATATCAACTGTGCAGCCATCCCCGAATCGCTTATGGAGGGGCTACTGTTTGGAACTGTAAAAGGGGCTTACACCGGGGCGATTGACCGGGCCGGTCTCCTTGAAGCTGCCAACGGTGGGACTATCTATCTGGACGAGATCAACTCGATGCCGCTCGCCTTGCAAGGTAAACTTCTCAGAATGTTGCAGGAGAAAAATATCCGGCGAGTCGGCTCTCTGAAAAACACGCCGCTGAACTGCAAAGTGATTTGTTCAATCAACGAAACGCCAAAACAACTGCTGAAAAACGGCCAATTCAGAATGGATTTGTTTTACCGGTTGGCAGTTGTCTATGTTCATATCCCGGCATTACGGGAGCGGCTGGTTGACATTGAAGAGCTTTGCCGTCATTTCCTGCAAAAGTACAGTTCTATGCTGGGAAAGAAACTAAAATATGTCTCTACGGAGGTGATTGAGTTTTTCTGGGGATACTCTTGGCCGGGGAATGTGCGCGAATTGGAGCATATCATAGAAAGTGCCGTAAATATGGCAAGTGACGATGACAATATATTAAAACCTGAACACTGCTATTTTGCCAATCTGCTTGGAAATTCAAGAGAAACCGATGCTGCATCCACTGGAATCTGTCCTGATCCCGAGTTTACCTATGTGCACCTCAGCCCTCCTGCAGGAATCGTTAAACGCCAGTCGCTGAGTGCGGCAACCATGTCTTTGGAAAGAGAAAAAATAATTGATGCTTTGACGGCGAGCGGGGGCAATATTGCTGCGGCAGCCAGAAAACTGTCGATATCAAGACAGCTTCTTGGTTATAAAATCGACAGACTCAACCTCAGACCCCAACTGAACGAAATCAGATATGCTTCAAAAATATGAATCTTATTCGGCCTGTTATTCCGACCCACCCTCACAGGCATGTGGTTCTTGCCATAACCGTATAAGTCATACTCAGACAGGTAAAGACGCGCCGATTGGTGGAATCGGTTTCGTGGCAGGAGTCGATAATTGAAGGTTTTTCGTTCCGGACAATCCGGATGTGCCAGATGAAATTTTTGATAACCCTTCTTCCTCGGTATTTTTCGTTAGAAAAATTATTTTACAATTGGTAATTATTATTTGCGCAAACAGATGTCCTTTTAGCGCCCTATTAATTAAAGCCCCTTCATTTTATTAAAATACCTCAACATTATGTAGTTGGCTCCTTTCTTGCAAAATGACAACAAGCTAAGTCGATATAGATTTAGATATTACCAAGAATGTCAATGAACAACCAAATTGAAAGGAGTCTCCGATGAAGCGTCTAAGATTGGTATTGCTGTTGGTCGTCACCATTTGTTGTCTGACTATCTTGATCCCGTGCGGCGCTACTGCCGCGGACAAGGTCTTCAAGCTGGGTATCATGGCCCCTATGACCGGGCCTTCCGGCAAGAGCGGGACCGATATTAAGAATGGCGCCACCATGGCCATCGAAAAGGCCGGCTACAAGATCGGCGATTACAAGATCGAGTTGGTTTATATCGACGATCAGTCTGACCCGGTCAAGGCGACCAGCGCCCTTTCCGAGGCGATTGAGCGGCAAGGCGTTCAGGCGGTAATAATGAACTGGAATACCTCGGTCACCATTGCCACCATGGATGTCTTCGCCAAGTATAAGGTTCCATTCTTCTTCGCGATTGGCTGTTCCCAGTCAGTCAACGAAAAATGGAATGCTCAATCACCCAGCGATCGATACTTAATCATCAAGGGTTGGCCTATGCCCCAAAAGATGGTTACTGGTTACGTGGATTGTTTGAACAATGCCATCGAAAAAGGACACTGGAAACCGGCAAAGAAACTGGTGGCATTCTATGGCGAAGATAACGACTGGGGTCGAAACGTGGCTCACGGCATGCAGGCAGGTATGAAGGCCAAAGGTTGGGAAGTCTTCACAGAAGAATATTTTGCCGCGACCCAGACTGACTTTTATCCTTTCTTGAATAAGTGCAAGCAAGCAGGGGTCACAGCGCTCATGGGCTCCTCCACAGGCGTAGCTTCAACTGCCGCCTTGGTCAAACAGGCCAAAGAGGTTGGACTCAAGGCCGTCCTGGCCGCTGATGGAATGGGTTGGTCCGGCGACTGGTACAAACTGATGGGACCGGCTTCGGATGGGGTCTTAGACATGATTCAACAGATTTCATCACCTGGACAAAAGGCATTTGCTGCTGAATACAAGAAAAAATATGGTTCCGAGCCGAGTCCTTCAGCAGCTGGCCACGCTTACGACTATGCCAACTTCATCCTGAAGATCGCAAAAGTGGCTATCGAAAAGACCGGAGAACTAGATCTCTAAATCGCTCTTCAAGATCGGAGTGGAAGAGGTTCAAACCGGAAAACTCACCTATAGCGCCGCAGACGGGGCTTTGTTTCAGAAAAAATATGGGACTACTCCCCAGGATGTTCCTGATCCCACGATCGGTCAGGATGATTTCTATTTGCCGGTCATCCAGTACAATGGCGGAGTGGGCAAGATCGTCTTCCCCGAATCCGAGAAGCAAATGGACATGACGTTCAATTAGCAGTTGAGACTATAAACCGCTCATGGTTCATCGGTTAAACCCTTCAGAGATAGGGAGCGCTTGGGTGGAGCGCTAACCACCGGACTTCGAGACGCCGATGAACCATGAACGATAGATCGATGACATCCGAAGCGTAAACGAGAGAGATCGAGAGCTGAGATGAAGGTTATTGAAACCAGGGAAGTCAGTAAACGTTATGGCGGTCTGCTTGCTTTGAACCAGGTTTCCATGTATGTGGACGAAGGGGAAATCGTCGGGCTTATCGGTCCGAACGGCGCAGGCAAGACCACTTTTTTGAATGCCATCGCCGGCCTGGATCCGCCCACCTCCGGATCGATATTTTTAATGGGAGAGGAAACAACGGGCTTGCCCCCGGAGCAAATGTGCCACCTGGGGCTGTCGCGAACTTTCCAGATCCCTCGACCTTTCCCCAAGTTGACGGCTCAACAAAACGTTCTGATAGCATCATATTTTGGCAATCCGCGCTCTCCGGCGCCGGATCATGAAGTCCATGCCCGTGCTCAATTGGAATTCGTGGAATTTCCAATGCCCGAGGATACGATCTGTGAACGCCTCAATACCTTACAATTGAAGCGCCTTGACTTGGCGCGGGCTCTTGCCAGCAATCCGAAGCTGATTCTTCTGGATGAACTGGCTGCCGGACTGACTTTCGGGGAACTCAACGACCTGATGGCCATCATTCGACGGGTTCGGGATCGAGGTGCGACCATCATGCTGGTGGAGCATATCGTTCAAGTCATCATGGGCCTTTGCGATCGCCTGGTGGTCATCCAGTTCGGCAACAAGATCGCCGACGGCCCCACGCTGGAAGTGATCAAAGACCCGGTAGTGGAAGAAGCATATTTAGGCGAGGATTTTTAATGATTACCGCCTGGGGAGGTGTCGTTGTTGCTTGAAGTGAAGGACTTGGATTCCGGCTACGGTTTTCTCCAGGTGCTCTGGGGTGTTTCCCTTCACGTGGATCAGGGCGAATTCGTCTGCGTGATTGGTCCCAACGGGGCGGGGAAAAGCACTATTCTCAAGACAATCTGTGGTCTGGTTCCCGCTGTCAAGGGTGAGATACTTTTTAAAGGTCGCCGTATTAACAAATTGGAGACCAATCGCATTTGCCAGATGGGTCTTTGTTACATCTCCGAGGAGACCAACCTTTTTACCGGCATGACCGTACTGGAAAACCTGATTATGGGCGGGTTCACCCTCAAGGATAAGAAAAAAAAGAAACAGTTGATGGATGATGTCTTCAACCTGTTTCCCCGGCTCGAGGAAAGGCGGAACCAACTGGCCGGGACCATGAGCGGCGGCGAAAGGAAGATGCTGGCCATAGGCCGGGGAATAATGTCCAATCCCGAACTGCTTTTGGTGGACGAGCCGTCCCTGGGTCTGGCCCCGGTGATCACGTTACAGGTCATGAAAGCCATGGAGGTTCTTCGCAAGAACGGAATGACATTGATCCTAGTCGAGCAGAATGTCAAAAAGACTCTACAAATAAAGGATCGCGGCTATATATTGGAAAAAGGGCAGATCGCTATGCAGGGACGCAGCTCAGATTTGGCCCAGGATGAACACGTGCGTAAGGTTTTTCTTGGAGTTTAGAAAACAGACTACGTGAACAGGCATAACCGCCATGAGAGATAAGGGAAATCAGCCAATGGAATTATTGTCAAAACGGCCTTTGGTCGAGAGAATAGGGTATTACCTCAGATCTCCGGTGGTGTTGACCATCTTTGGAACCATCGGACTGTTGATTGCGGCCACTCTCCATAGCGGATCGTACATTTTGGTCAACACAGTGGTGACCGGCGGCATGTGGGCCTTGATGTCCATGGGGCTGGCCCTGGTCTTTGGGGTTATGAACATCGCTCATTTCGCCATAGGGGAGATGTTCATGGCCGGTGGGCTTTTTTCCTATTTCGTGATCACACCTTTGTTCGACTACCTTTCTGTCTATCCCAATGAGATATTGGCGGCGTTGGCCCCAATCATCGCTATTTTGGCTGGGACTCTCGGCGGGGCCATTATCGGAGTTATTACCGAAATATTTATTTTCCGGCCGCTGCGGCGTCGAAGCCGTGAACAATGGATCATGAATACCTTTATCTTGACCCTGGGTATTTCGGTCGTCATGATCAACAGTCACCAGCTCCTCTTTGGATCGGAATTCAAGGGGGTCGTCAGTTACTGGCCATATCCGCCCATCAGCGTCTTGGGCACTTTAATATCTTTTGATCGGGCTTTTGTTTTTATCTGCAGTATCGTAATGATGGGCGGCTTCTGGATTTTCATGAAATCCACGAAGATCGGTCAGGCCATCCGGGCGGTGTCCCAGGACGAGAAAGGTGCCTTGATGGTCGGCATCAACCTCAACACCATTCAGACGCTGACAATGGCGTTGAGTTGTGGGTTGGCCGCGTTGTCCGGAGCCTGTCTGCTGTTCATGTTTCCCTCCTATCCCACCGTGGGTGTGGCGCCTTTATACAATGCCTGGTTCGTGGTTATCGTCGTTGGTCTTGGCAATGTGGCAGGTACGATTGTCGGTGGGTTCATGGTGGCCATGTTTCAGATTCTGACCACGGTCTATATCGGCGAAGGTTGGGGACTGGTGTTTCCCTCTCTCATCATTATCGTTATCCTCATCTTTAAACCTTCGGGGCTCTTTGGGACCGCGGTTAGAGGGATTTTGGATCAATAAGATGGTGACCAATCATGAAGAAGTCTGATAAGGAAAATTATTATATGCCGATCAAGTTCCAAAAAACATTGGCTCAGGTCGGTCTGAGTCCACTGGGTGCTCTCTGTCTATTGCTCCTTGCGCTGCTCCCGCTGGTGCCGCCCTTCAACCAGGAATACCTAATCCGATGGTTGGTCGTGGCCGTTTTGATAGGGGCTCAAGCCATGACCTTTGATTTCACCGCCGGTTGTATCAGCATTGTCAATTTTGGTTATTGCGCTTTTTTTGGTCTTGGCGCCTACACATCGGGTATCCTGGCGGTCAAACTCGGGATCAATCCGTGGCTGGGGATGTTCATCGGCGTCATACCTTCCGCCTTGCTGGGATTCCTGACCGGAATCCTGACCCTCAAACTCCGCGGCATCTTTGCGGCAGTCATGGCCTGGTTCGTGGGCTTGGCACTTATGGGTATCGCCAACAGATGGATACCGTTGACCGCCGGTCCTATGGGACTCAGCGCCCCGACCCTCTTCAAAACCAGCAGCAATCTGCCTTATTTTTACATCGTCCTTGCCATGATGCTGATAATTTATGTCGTATTGAATCAGGTGGTTCGTTCGCCCATGGGGTTGGCCTTTCATGCAATCGGTCAAAATATGGAAGCCGCCCGCACTTCGGGAATCAACCCTACACGTTACAGAATAATCAATTTTACCATCTCCTGTGCTTTTGCCGGTTGGTTAGGGGGATTTTACGCCCATTATTACGGGGTGTTAATGTCCGAGATCATGTCCACTTCCAAGACTGTCGAGGTTATGGTTGTGGCCTATATCGGCGGCAGGGGAAGCCTGTGGGGCGGTATGTTTGCCGCTGTTCCGTTCATCTTTAGCATGGAGATCGTTAGAACTTCCTTATCTAACCTGCCCGGACTGAACCTCATTTTATACGGGCTGTTTCTTGTCCTGATAATGGTCTTCTATCCCGGTGGAGTGGCCCAACTCTACCAGAATGTTATCAGGCGATCAAAGAACAAAATTATGTAACGTTTACGGTGCTGTAAAGTTGCGAACTGCAAAATACATAGGAGGCAGTGAACTCGGGGAGATGACCGTGGGCGGATAGCTTTGCTTCTCGTATCCTGTGAGATGTACCCGTATACTCGATTCCGGTCAAACTCATTTGACTGGTCGACCTCGAACAAACATCCGTAATCAATTAGATCGACGGGACGCAAGAGGACCGAAAGATCCAGCGCTTCAGAGAAGAGGCGCCGTAAGAGGACGAGGTCCAATAATAAGATGTGAGGCATAAAATGGATATACTCTTAGGATATGAAGATCCTGAAACTGACCGAACTGCCTTGGAATTGGCAGTCAGGCATGCCAAAGCTTTCAACGCCAAGGTCTATATCGTCACGTCCATGATGGGTGGCGGCGAGGGTTCGGAAGAAACATTTCTCGGTGCTGAACAGGTCCTGGAAAAGGCGCAAAAACGGTTTGTCGAGGACAAGCTCGACTGTGAGACGCTGTTGTTGGTTCGCGGTTTGGGACCCGGAGAGGACCTTGTTAAATTTGCTGAAGAAAAAAGAATCGAAGAAATCATTATCGGCATCAAAAAAAAATCCAAGCTCGGAAAGCTATTGTTCGGTTCCAATGCACAGCACGTAATCTTGAATGCACCTTGTCCCGTGGTGTCTGTGAAATAATGGGTTCATTTGAAAAATGAGCATGCTCTTCTTGCGGATGAAATGGGTAAAGGAAGTTTATCGTGAGATGATTGGGCGGAAAGTGGCTGTCATCGTGCCAAAAAAATTATTATGAGCAGAGAGGATTGACGGGTATGACAAACAGGGAAGCATTAAGGACATCTTCCGCATTGCTCAGTAAGGCAAGGAAACTCGGAGCCGATCTCGTTGGTTACGCCGCGGTGGAAGATCTTAAAAAGGCTCCGTCTTTCACCTTTGCTCCAATAATGCCGGGAGCAGGTCAAGGGATCGGAACCAGTGACAATGAACTTGGATTGAAACCCGGCGAAGTGCTGTGGCCTGAGACTGCAAGAACTTTAATGGTTATAGCCGTCCATCATCCGGAAGACAAACCAGAGATGGATTGGTGGTTCGGCCGAGTGGATCCCCCAGGCAATCGCGTGTTGGCAAAGTTGGTCGGAGAACTCTGCTCCTGGATTTCGGATCGATTCGGAATCAATGTCTTTCACCTTCCCTATCATGTGGAAAAAGGGGGGACTTATTTAAAAGATGCATCGGTTCTTGCTGCCCTTGGCTGCATCGGCAAGAACAATATTCTCGTGACCCCGGAATACGGCCCCAGAGTGCGGCTCCGTGCGCTTACCCTGGATATCGAATTTCCGTCCACCGGCCCCTCGTCTTTTGATCCCTGTAAACTGTGCAATGAATTTTGCAGAAAGGCTTGTCCGCAGAAAGCATTCGATGAGAAAATATATTCTGCCGATGATTATGGCCAGAATTTTTTGCCTGGTCGTGAAGGAGTTTATTCTCGACCTGTCTGTAACCGGCAGATGGAGGTTGACAACGAGGTCTCGCAGGAACAGTTTGTGGATGGCTTTGAATCGCCGATAAAGATCATTAAATATTGTAGGCTCTGTGAACTTGCTTGCCCGGTTGGAAAGCCTTTCGTGTGACAATCGCCAGAATCAGTAAGGGGTTCAGTTCATTTCGGTCGATGGGCAGAAAACTTTATAATAAACTGAAAGCAAATTCTGTCAGAGCCTGCCGTCTGAAACATAACCGGGGAGGTGAGGCGGCATGGTTTATTAGAACAAAGTTCTGGAATGTGATACCTTTGTGTAAAACCCAAATACATTTGTAGAGCTGTCTCATGGAATATATTAAACTCGGGCCTTAGCGGATATTCGGAATCAAACCGGTTCATAGCACTTCAGCAACTGGGCGCCGGAGCCTATATCCAGAAACCGTTTACGCTGGAAAAAATCGGCATTTCAGTCCGTGCGGAACTGGATCGGCATTAGCCGATGTCAAGATTCGCCATTAATCCTTATACATCCCCCCTAAGGATCCGCTTTAAGATTTTACCCGTGGCGCTTTTGGGCAGTTGGTCCACAAAAATCACTTTTCGGGGCACCCTGTAAACTGCCATGTTGGTTCGGCAGAATTCCATGATTTGTTCCGGCGTTGCCGAGACGTTTTCCTTTAAAACGATGGCGGCTTGAACCGCCTCTCCCTTGATGGGGTCAGACACGCCATAGACCGCCACCTCGTGAACCGCGGGATGCCTGTAGAGGACTTGCTCTACCTCATTGGGGTAGACGTTGAAACCGGCAACGTTGATCATATCCTTGACCCGGTCCGTGATATAAAAATACCCGTCCCGATCCCTCATTCCGATATCTCCGGATCGCAGCCATCCATTTTGAATCGCCGCCGCTGTTGCTTCGGGGTTTCTCCAGTATTCCTTCATCACGTTCGGTCCCCGGATAATGATCTCTCCCATTTCTCCAACCGGCAGTTCATTGCCTGCTTCATCGGCGATTTTCATGTCCACGTTCTCTATCGGCATGCCGATACTGCCGAATTTGTGGCTGAAATCATGATTGTAGCTGGCAAAAGGAGAACACTCGGTCAGCCCGTATCCTTCATGGATGATCATGCCGAATTTTTCCTGCCAGCGCAGGGCCGTCTCCTGGGGCATGTTGGCCGCGGCGGTAAAGCAGTAACGCAGGCTGGACAGGTCGTAGCCGGAGGTGTCCATGTTGAGGAAATAAATAAAAACGGTCGGTACGGCAAAGAACAGGGTTACCCGTTCTTTTTGAATCGCCTCCAGCACGGGTTCCGGCTCGAACCTGCGGTGCAGTACGATGGTGGCGCATTTGCTGATGCCGCCGTTCAGGATATAATTCTGCCCAAAACAATGAAAAAGGGGAAGAAACAGATGCAGCCGGTCATCTGGACGGACCCCGGAATGATTGGAAGCGGAATGAGAATTTGAAACAATGTTCATCTGCGTCAGGACGGCGCCTTTGGGAAAACCGGTGGTCCCTGAAGTATAGAGAATTGCAGCCGGGTCGTTCATGTCGGTTTCGACAATTTTACAAAGCGTATCGCCTTTGGTCATGAGTTCTTCAATCGACAAATCGTTTCCGGCCTGGCCTTCGGTGATGATGACATGTTTGAGCTCGGGCAGATCCGCATCGACAACTTCCTGCCGCAGGGATGCGGCCGTCAGCAGCACGTTGGCGCCTGCATCGTTCACAATGTATTTCACCTCATGGCGCTTTAACATGGCATTCACGGAAACGGCAATGGCGCCGATTTTCTGAGCGGCATAATATCCGAATACAAATTCAGGAATATTCGGTAAAAACAACGCCACCCGATCTCCTTTTTCAACGCCAAGAGTTCGCAGTCCGTTGGCAAGACGGTTGACAGTTTCATCAAGCTGCCGGTAGGAATACGTTTTTCCCTCGAAAACCAGCGCCGGTTTATCCGGAAAAAAAAGACGCGCCCGCTCCAGATTTTTTGCGATATTCATGCTTTGCTCCTTTCATTATAACAAACATCCATGATCATTCCGATCACAATAAACATTCATGGATCGCTTCAGTTCGAAACCCCAATGAAAATGATACCTACTCCCAATCCGCCCTGGCCCCCCAGTTTTCAAAAACGGAGATCCATTTTACGTTAAAGCAATAGACTGATTGCATTGCAGCTGTAAAAGGTTTTGTCAAGACAATTTCGGTGGCAAAGGTAAGCGTGGCAGCAGATTCGTATTTCCGCATGGTTAAAGATACCCGCAAAAATCCCGGGACTTGACGAACGGGGAAGGGGACTTACATTGGTTGGAAAAATGAATAAAGGTAAACATGCACAGACTTCTCATTCTCTCCCAGCATGCGGACGACTATCTGCGTCTGATTCGGGCTGCCAATTTGCCCGGCCTGAGCATAACGGCCACCTCGGACCCAGAAAAAGGCGCGATTATTGGTACTGCCTGCGATATCGTCTTTGGCGAGCCATCCCTCATATCCAGGGTTATTACAGAAATTCCCTGCCTGCGCTGGGTGCAATCCTCTTGGGCCGGGGTAGAACCGCTTCTGGATCCCTGCCAGCGCCGCGATTACGTTCTGACCAACGCCAGGGGTGTTTTTGGCGGACTCATGACCGAGTATGTCTTTGCTTACCTGCTGGCGCACGAACGGCGAATACTCCATCGCCATGCCGCGCAGGTAGCCAGGCAATGGGATAAAACTCCTCCCGGAACACTGCGCGGCAAGAAAATCGGCATCATGGGTGTCGGATCTATCGGTGCCTGTCTGGCGCGGACAGCCAAGCACTTCGGCATGATGGTCAAGGGATATACCCGGGTCAGCGAAACCTGCACGGATGTGGACACTTATTATCATGGTTCCGACCTGATGGCCTTTGCCGCGGAGCTCGACTATCTAGTGAGCGTTCTTCCCAATACCGCGGATACTTGCCTCATCGTAGATGCCGCACTTCTTGCCGCCCTGCCTCCGGGGGCTGTATTTGTAAATGCCGGGAGAGGCAGTGCAGTGGATGAGGCCGCGCTGGCCGAGGCTCTCCATGCCAGGCGAATTGCCGGTGCCGTACTGGATGTTTTTCCGGAGGAGCCGCTTCCGCCCGAGCATATTCTATGGTGCACGCCGAATGTGCAGATCACCTCTCATACCGCTGCCCTGAGCGTTCCGGAAGATATTGTCCAGATCTTTCTGGATAATTATCGCCGCCTGCTGCAAGATGAGGATTTACGCTGTCGGGTTGATTTTGAACGCGGATATTAAGGGCTGTCTGTGCAGGAATCAGAACGCTGTAAAGAGGCTCAACAGACAGATCAGATTCAACATGAACTGTCCTGTCCGTGAAAAGCGCCAGGGTGGAAGGAAAAACGCCACCGTGAAACCGGAAATCGCCATCAGGGGCGTCAGCAGTTGGATGTTGGTGGGCCGCCAGGCCGGAATCAACACCAACAAAAACCAGTACCATCCGATTGTTATTGCTACGGCCCGCAGTCGCCTTGAACCCTGAATTAAAGCATATCCAACAGCCGGCAACACCAGTATCAGACTTAACGGTCCAAAACCAGCGCCTGTTGAAAGGTTGAATCGCGCCACTGCTCCGAGATTCCCACCAAGCAAATGGATGGTGTTCTGATAAACCCCTTCCAACAATGCTTGCCACCAGAGACTGATCGGCTTAGCCCAAAAATGGGCTGATGGATTTGCCTGGACCACCTGAAGCACATAGCGAAACAGATTGGCTCCTGCCCCGGATAACCCATCGGTATTGTAACGGATTATCAAATGGCTGTCCCGTCCGATGAAGCCAAGGGAATGGTTCCATGCCGGTGACATTAGCACGGCCACCCCTGACGCAGTGACCGTAAGCCAAGGGCGATCTCGAACAAGATGAACCAGATGTACCCATCCATGACGGCGATGAATCAGCAGCAGCGTCAAGAAAATCAGTATGGAGGGCAGTATCCAGCCCATGGGATGGATGGACCAGGTGTAGGATAACCCCAGCACCAGCATAAGCAGGTCATCAAACCGGAGGCATTCTATGGCGCGGTAAAGGGCCTTGAGAACAAACAGGGCCGCAGCGGTCGTGATCAGCTCGGAGACAGGCGCCAGAAGCGGATTGGCCAGCCGGGGCATACTGAGTACAACCAGGGTTGCGGTAAGGGCCGCGGGCGGCCAGGCATGACGCCGGGACAGGGCATAGGTGGAAAGACCAATCGCCACGTAGGCCAAGATTCCTGCAAGGAAATGATAGGTATGTATCCACAGAGTCGTCTGACTGTTTAATAGAGAGGCGATGTTGACGGATGCAAGGCTTTCGATTTCTGTTGACGGTGACAGAAAAAAACCGGCATCCGGCCCAAATGCTGCCCACATTCCCCGAAAACATACCGCAGACACCGCTATTCCCACAGGGAGGGGATAAATCCGGGAAAAATCAAAGACGATGCGCCATGTTTGTCCCGTCCAAAATCGAAGCCGCCATATCAATGTTGCGGCCACCCCTGCCGCAGCAACCGACGTCAGAATTGCCGGCCAGATCCGGCCCAGAATCACGGCAGTCTGAATTGCAAGACAAACGGCAATGTGCGTGATCATCAACGCGCTGACACCGGCTTCTGCAATAGAACGTCCGGTACTGCGAAAGTACAGCCATGCGGCAGATGCAATCAGGACAGTCAGCAGCCATACAAACATGGATGACAATAACGCCAAATGGGGATGAATCATATCACCTCAATTTCCCGTGAAAATGATCCCCCTTTTCAAAGGGAAAATGTATTATTTTCATTTCTGGGTGTAAAGATAGGTATGTTTTATAGGGTTTTACTGAAAGAATGCTGGGCCGATTCTTTTTTTATTTTTAAATGCTTTACAATGTCCGCCATGCAATCGCGCATTTGGGTGGCATACTCGATACACTGCGGGCAATACACCCTGCGGCGTAATTTGTCATGTGCCTCGATCTGATGCCAGTACCATTGGGGATAGGGACTGCCCACACAGAATTTATTGCCTGTATACTCGGCAATCGGGCAGCCAAAACAACGCAGGATATAAAAAATCCGGCATGGCGGGCAGTCCAATACCCCATTGTCTGCCCGTTGGCCTGCGATAATTGCATCCCACTTTCTGACTGCAGCTTCCATGATTTTGATTTTATTCATGATGTCCCTCCATATCAAGATGCTGCCGCAGCTCTTAAATCTTTGGCCGCTATTGGCGCAGACTGCGCCAGAACGACTGATGCACATGTCTGCATCGGGTAAGGACAGGGCTGAGACGTTTGGAATTGGCTTGGGCCGCAACAGCATCAACGGATGATACCGTCATGTTGCTGAGCTCGGCCAGCACGGCGGCTACGGATTCAGCAAGTGACATCGGATGGTAGCCACCTTCAAGCACAAGAACAAGCCGGCCGGAACATAAGCGATCCGCCAGCGTCATCAGACAACGTGTCAGAACGGCAAATCCTTTTGAGCTCATTCGCATGGCTCCCAGGGGATCGAGAAGATGGGGATCGAAACCGGCGGATACCAGAATCAATTCCGGTAAAAACGCTTCGGCCACGGGAACCAGCAAGTGTTGAAAAATCGCTGCATATTCGGCATCTCCAAGGTCCCGGGGTAGCGGGACGTTGATAGTGAATCCTTCCCCCGGCCCACGGCCGACTTCCGTAAAATTGCCGGTTCCGGGATAAAGTGATGACTGATGGACAGAAAAAAACAGGATTCGGGGGTCGGCTTCAAAAATGTGCTGGGTTCCGTTGCCGTGATGCACATCCCAGTCCACAATCAGCAATCGTTTAACGTTAAAATGGTCCAGTGCAAAAGTCGCCGCAAGTGCCACATTGTTGAACAGACAGTAGCCCATTGCCCGGCTGAATTCGGCGTGGTGCCCCGGCGGTCGAATCAGGGCAAAGGTATTGGTCAGCTCTTCCGGACATCACGGCTTCCGTGGCCGACTGACAAGCGCCGACCGCCAGCCGTGCAGACAGATAGGATCCGGCCGAAGCACAGGTGTCACTGCTCAAGGCAGTATACTCCCGACCGGCTGTGGCGGCGATCCGCCGCACATGGGCCGGACTGTGAACCCGTTCAAGTTGCGCCGGATCGGCCAGACGGCCGTCAAGAGGTACCAGATGGCCATTAAATGGCAACAATGCCCGGGGCAGTTCCGCCATACGGCCGGGGTTCTCTGGAAAATCATCACCCGGATTATGGAAACTGAAGCGTGGGTCTGTCAGAATTCCTGTGCGGTGCATCCTGTTTCCTTGAAAAAAAGTCAGTCAGCAGTCCGAGTCAACGGTAGGGTCAGAATGCAGCAGGGACTGTGGCGCAGCAGCGCCTCTGTGGTTGATCCGATCAAAGTCTTTTTCAGCACGCCGGTTCGACGCACCCCGACCACGATCAGACCGGCCTGAATTCCTGCGGCATAGGTATCGATGACCTCACCCGGCGTCCCGGTCAGCACGGCGGCGGTGACCCGGTCGCTTTGCATGTTTGCAGTCTGAGCCAGTGCCAGGAGATCATGCGAGATGCTTGTCTGCAGATGGTGTTGCGCGATTTCATATGGCTCGTTTTCAATATCCGGCGGCGCTTCCACGATATGAATCAGGTGAAGATGGGCGTCAAACAACCGGGCGGCCAGCGCAGCCTGAAAAACGATTCCAGGTTGACAGTCCGGTGAAATTCCCGCCACGACACGCTGCGGACAGGGCGTTGTAATCTGTTTTGTTCGCGTGTTGGGCCGGGTAACCAGTACCGGGCAGTTGATCCGGCGCACCAGGCGCTCTACGATCGTTCCCGTAAACAGTCTTTTTAGCCCGGAAATTCCCTTGCTGGGTGCAATGATCATGTCGATCCGGCGGCCGGTTGCCAGCCGGACAAGTTCTTCGACCGGGTCGCCGCACACGACAAGCGAAACCGCATTGCCTGCCGATTTCATCAGATTGTCCATCTGTCTTCTGGCCTGGGTCAGCCGTTCATGCTGCCTGGGTTTGATGTCGGCATAATCTGACCCGTAGATCTGGTCTCCGGGCAGGTTCACGGCATGAAACACCAGAAGCTCGCTTTTAAAGCGCCGTGCCAGGTTCGTCCCCAGTTCCAGACCACGGCGGGAAAGGGCAGAAAAATCTACGATACAAACAAGGCTTTTTATATCTGATGGCATAATCCGCCCTGAAATGAAGGGTTGGGGGTAAGAACCTTTTTTGCAGGTTCTTATCATATGTCAGAAACCGGATTGCAGATCAACAAAAAATGTAACGACTCAGAGGAAACCCTGAGCCTTTGTTCAGGTTACATTTAAATAGGATCGTATATGCGGACTCAACTGAATGCCTCGATCGATGAGCGCTCGGGTGCCGAACCGGGTGTTGAATTCCAGAAAATAAAAATGGCCGCCCACTTCGGCCACATCAAAGCCTGCATGATTGATTCCAGTTTGTCGGGCAAAGGATTCGACGAGCTGGACAGCACCTTCGGGGATGTCTTCAAAGCTTACGGCGCCGCCCCGGGACACGTTGTTGTGAAACTGCCCGGCTGCTGCCTTTCGCCAGTAACCCGCCACAACCTTGTCTCCCACAAGAACCAGCCGCAGATCCTTATTGATGGGCAGATATTCCTGAACATAAAGTACGGAATTGCTACGGGCGTAATCCAGAAAATCCTTTCGGCTTTCAATGAGATAAACCCCCTGGCCCATGGAATTTCTGGCTTCCTTGGCTACAAAGGGAAAACAGAACCCATCCAGAATCTGTTCAATGGCCGTTTCCGTATGGGATAGAATTTGGGTGGTCGGCGTATTATCCGGGCAGAGGGCCTGAAACGCCCGTGTCATCTCCACCTTGTCATGGCCCAGGTGAAAGCTGCTGATGCTGGGAAAGATTTTCTTTTTCCAGCCGTAAACCAGGGTGTTCACCTGCCAGTACTCCGGAAAAAGAATCCAGTCCGCAGCTTGAACGATATCCTGACGGCTGAGCCACTGCTCGGGTTTCAGCGGGATAACGCCCGGTATGTTTAAAGTCCGGAGGGGATCAAATGAAACAAGTCGGGCTGTCATGAAAGCCGGTTCCGGTAGTCCGGGTAGCCGAATTTTCGAACCAACCGGAACTCGCCCCGTGCGGTTAAGATGCCGATGGACGGAAGCCGGACCCCGTTAAAGGTGTTGTTTTTCACCATCGTGTAATGGGCCATGTCCTGAAACACCAGGCGATCTCCCGCTTTAAGTGGAGCTGGAAACGAGAAATCGCCGATCACATCCCCTGCCAGACATGTCAGGCCGGCCAGCCGGTAGGTAAAGGGGTATTCTCCGGGGGCTTTGGCCCCGTCAATGGCCGGGCGGTACGGCATCTCCAGCACGTCCGGCATGTGGGCCGATGCGGATGTGTCCAGAATGGCGATATCCATGCCGTTATGGAAAACATCCAGGACAGAGGCGATTAAAACGCCGGTGTTCAGGGCAATGGCCTCTCCCGGCTCAAGATACACCTCGATGGGGTGTCTTTTTTTGAATCCGGTGATCAGTTCACATAACAGGTTGACATCGTAATCGCTTCGGGTGATGTGATGTCCGCCGCCGAAATTGACCCATGCCATGTCCTTTAAAAACACGCCGAATTTGTCCTCGAATGCAGGAAGGGTTCGGGCCAGCGCATCGGCATTGAGCTCGCAGAGGGTGTGAAAATGCAGGCCGGAAATCCCTTCCAGATTATGGGGTTCAAAATTGCTTCGGGTCACGCCCAGTCGGGAGAACGGCCCGCAGGGGTCGTAAATCGGCACGCTGACTTCCGAATGCTCGGGGTTGACCCGGATGCCGCACCGGATGGGCTTTATTAGCGGTCATGATTTCGGATTTATACCGGTTCCAGAACGAAAAGGAATTGAACACCAGATGGTTGCAGCAGGAAAGGATTTCATTGAAATCGGCATCCGGGAAGGCCGGCGCGCAAAAGTGAACTTCCTTGCCGAACTCCTCATGACCCAGCCTGGCTTCGTCCACGGAGCTTGCGGAAATGCCGCAGAGATATTCCCGGATGACCGGAAACAGGCTGAACATGGCAAAACCCTTTAATGCCAGCAGAATCCTGCAGCCGGTTTGCTGCTGAACAAAATCCAGCACTTTCAGATTTTTGATCAGGGCTGCTTCATCCACAACATAACAAGGCGATGGAATCCGGGCATCCAAAAAACGTTCCTGCATCAACCATCCTCCAATAAAGAGATGAACTCATGTCGCCGGTTAAGGAAATTCAGCCTTCTGTCTTCTTTCAAACATAAGTTTCCGTCCACGGCAGTCCGCAGCGGTTCAATTCGTCCATGAACGGGTCCGGGTCAAATTCCTCGACATTGAAAACCCCTGTTCCCTGCCATTTTCCGGTCAGCATCATCATGGCCCCGATCATGGTCGGAACGCCGGTGGTGTAGGAAATGGCCTGGGCCTTTATTTCCCTGTAGCATTCTGCGTGATCGCAGACGTTGTAGATGAAATATTTCAAGGGTTTTTTGTTTTTGATGCCTTCAATCATGCAGCCGATACAGGTTTTGCCGGTATAGCCTTTGGCAAGTGACGAAGGCTCAGGAAGCAGGGCCTTTAAAAACTGAAGCGGCACAATGTCGATTCCCTGAAACTTCACCGGGTCGATGCGGGTCATGCCCACATTTTGAAGCACCCGCAGATGGGTGAGATATTCCTGGCCAAACGTCATCCAGAAGCGCATCCGTTTGATTCCGGGAATGTTTTTGGCCAGGGACTCCATCTCCTCGTGATACATCAAATACATTTCCCGTACGCCGACCTGGGGAAAATCAAATGGCTTATGGACGGATAAGGGATCTGTTTCGATCCATTGTCCGTTTTCATAGTATTTGCCCCTGGCCGTAACTTCCCGGATGTTGATTTCCGGGTTGAAGTTGGTGGCAAAGGGATGGCCGTGATCACCGGCGTTGCAGTCCATGATATCAATGGTATTGATTTGATCAAAATGATGTTTTAAGGCGTAGGCGCAGAAAATATTGGTTACGCCCGGGTCAAAACCGCACCCCAGAAGGGCCATGATGCCTTTTTTCTGGAACCGTTCCTGATAATCCCACTGCCATTTGTAACAGAATTTGGCTTCGTCCGGCGGCTCGTAATTGGCCGTATCCAGGTAATCGACACCGGTTTCCAGGCAGGCATCCATGATGCTGAGGTCCTGGTAGGGCAGGGCGACATTGATGACAAGATCCGGAGAGACCCTTTTGATCAGGGCCGAGACCTCATTGGAATGGTCGGCATCCACCTGTGCGATTTCAATCGGCATGGCAATTTGTTTCCGGATGGCTTCGCATTTGGCCAGGGTACGGCTGGCAAGGACGATTTCGGAAAACACTTCGGGCTTCTGCGCGCATTTGTGGGTGACAACAGCACCGACCCCGCCTGCGCCTATGATCAATACTTTACTCATGAACGGATTCCTTTAAATGTTATGAATATTATTCTTTGTCTCCTCTTTAATGAAACGAGGGAGGCATTCATGTTTTTGTTGAGATTTCTTGAGTTATTGTCAGCAGAGGATCTGACATATGGGTCGGTCAAACTATAGGAAGATAGCGCTATGATGTCAATCAAGAAAAATAAAGCAATCTATGGAAGAAGCTTTCCCGTGAAAGCCGCTCATTGGGCGGCAATGCATCGTTGTAATCTGTTCAGTATATCTGCAGGGGTTATGTTCCATCCAATAAAGGCCAACCTGGTCTCCGGGCCGCCTTCCCATTTTGACCATTCGCCTTTGCCGCCGACAAAATTGATAATTTCCGTACGATTAAGGAATCTCACCGGCCCTTTTATTCGAAAGACTTCCACAGGCAGCGCTTCCATAAAAAGACTGAAAAGCGTTTCATCGATAATCCTGGAGTCTTCAAAGGAAAATGTTACAAAATGATCAGAGGACTGGAAGGCATCATGGGATTGATGCAAGTTGTTATGGCGGCCACGATTGCGAGATGTGTCTTCCAGCGAAGCTTCATGGAATAAGTGCATGGGTTTTATTTCCATTTTACTCGGTATTGTCTGTGACCAGAAGATCTCATCATCAACGCAACAGCGAACCGTGGGAACGGCTTGGCAATCTGGAAAAACGTCATGAATTTCCTGCAAACAACTTGGAATTGATGTTTTGTCCAGCAGATCCACTTTGTTCAGCAGGATCAGGTTGGCGGTTTCAAGCTGTTTGTAAAAAATCTGGCCGAAGTTTTCGCGCGCTTCCCAAAGATCAGCATCTAAAACAGTCACAATTTTTTCCAGTTTCATGGTTTCGGCCAAAGGCGATTCGCGTAATACGGACAAGATAGCAGTCGGATCCGAAACGCCCGACGCCTCGATGAAAATACGTTTGGGCCGATACTGATCTAAAATTATCAACAAAGACTGCATTAAATCGTTGCGAAGCGTACAGCAGATACATCCGCTGACCAGTTCGATGACATCAGTGCCTGAGTGCCTCAGCAAATCTCCGTCTATGCCCACATCCCCGAATTCGTTAACCAGAACCACTGTATCGGACAAATCGGTTTCCCAGCAAAGGATGCGTTTTAATAAAGTGGTTTTACCCGAGCCGAGAAAACCCGAGATAAGAAACACCGGTGTCTTTTGATCTGATGGTTGCAGCGTAGGTTGAATCATGGTTTCCCAATTTAAATGTCAAGCATGATTTATTATCACAACCTTAAATCAGTGAAAATGAGTCTGAACTGATTGTTTGAACATCGTAATAGGTATTTACAGACATTCCGGCAAACATTACAGCCCCAGGGCAGGGAACGACCAATTTATTCTTGAAGTTGGCGCCGATTATATTGAAAAATTCCAGACAAGCAGAGCATACCTGCTTGGTCGTGCCTATTGAATAGGGTACGGGGCCTTCTTCTGACTCGATAAAATAAACCGGTTCAATGAAATTTGCATGATTGGCGCACTGGAAGGTAAACAGATCTTTGAAAGCGACGTTGCCGATGCCCATGATTCTCAGCCATCGCGACTGCTTCCAATTGTCCATTGATTCAATATCTTTAAAAGCGGAAGGGCATGAGAGCGAAAAACTTTTTCTATCAACCATCGCCTTGATTTTTTCATGATCTGATCCAGGCAGAGCCATCGGTTTGAACTTCACTTTAGAGATGATGGTCGATGGTTTGAAATCAACACCATATTCGTTGATATCCGTTCCACTGACGAGAAGATATTTGCCTGCAAATCGAGATTCGCCATACCAGGAGAGCTGTCTTTTACAGAGTTCAAAATTCGACCATGCTTCCGGCGGAACAAAACCCAGTGCAATTTTACTGGACAAAGGCAGACAGGCTGCCTTTCTGGTTTCATGCAGCGAAATTCCCATATCAGAGAATTTGTTCTGCAGGAAAAGAAATGCCTGCTTGTCCAACCAATAAGTGAACTTTGTGTACATGCCAGTCATCCTGGAAACCCGAAATCCATTTCAGGTTTCCAGGAATTCAGAGGGTCTCCATTTGTTTCACCTGTTCGGCGTCGATATATCATCAATCGCTGCTTGTCAGCTCTTTGGCTATATTGTCATCTTCTTTTTTCTTCTTTTTGGCGGCTGCCTCCTCATCCGCTCTTTCAAAAACATCATATCCCAGAAGCGATTCGGCGATATAGGCGGACAAGTCCTTCATCACGATGTCGGATGCCGACGAGGAAACACCGATTTGCAGTCCCTGATAGCAGAAGGGGCAGCAGGAGACCAGTTCTTTGGCGCCTGTCTCTTCGGCTTCTTTCACCCGCCGCTGGGCCATTTTGTTCTGGATGTCCGGGTACCCGGCTTTTAATCCGCCGCCTGCGCCGCAACAACGTGAATATTCCCTGTTTCTTGGCATTTCAATCAGCTTGAGCCCGGGGATGGCATCCATGATCAGCCGCGGCGCATCAAAGCCACCGGTTGCCCGGCCGAGATGGCAGGGATCATGATAGGTGCAGGTCCTGTTGACCGGGTGGGGAAATGTCAGGTTGCCCTGTTTTAACAACCGGGCCAGATATTCCACGGTATGCAGGACTTCAAAATTCAATTTCCCGATTTTCGGGTAGTCCTGCATGATGGTTTTAAAACAGCCGGAACAGGAACTGATCAGGGTTTCAATACCCAGACTGTTGAATTGGTCGATGTTTTCCTGAAAAAGTCGCTTATGCTCCGGGTCACCCATTCTGAGCAGCACACTTCCGCAGCATTTTTCATCTTTTCCCAGAACGCCGTAATCGATGTTGAGAGCTTCAAGAATATTAATGGTATTAATGGCAACCTGCTTGACATTGGCATCGTAGGATGCCGTGCATCCGAAAAAAAGCAGGACTTTTCCCTTTGACTTGACAATTTCCCTGGGCTCCTCGGCGATGAGATTGTCCTTTTTAGCCCGCCGCGACCATTTGGTTCTGCCCGTACGGGGTTGTTGCCAAGGGTTGTCATAGGTCATGATGCTTTTGCGAAGCGCCTTCTGGGGCTCCAGAGGGCCGTATCCCACACTGACGATCAGTCTTCGCAAATCTTCCCAGAGACTCACCGTATCGATATGAGCCGGGCAGACCACTTCACACAGGCCACAGGTTGAGCACTCATACAAATTGGCAACAAACGATTTAATCTGTTCCTCTGTCACCTCCTGATAGCCGAACAGATTGCGGATTACTTTCTTAAACGATTCCGAGATCTTCTCACTTTTCATAATTTTTGCGAGAAATCCATTCTGAGTTCTTGCAATTTTCAGAAAATCGATAATCTTGCGTCGTGGAACGATATCCTCTTTGGAGTCCTGATCATATACGGGACACCAGGAGAGACATTCACCGCATCGCGTGCAGGCGTCAAGCTCAATCAACCGTTTTATGTTAAGAGTATGGATGGGTATCTGTCTGATCTCGTCCTTGCTGTCCGTTTTTTCCGGTGAGACGTCAGATATTTTTTCTTCTACTGTGGTCATTTTCACTACCTTTTTAAAAATATATCCTGATATTATATTCGTTTCTCATTCCTGACGCCGGACACCTCTTCCAGAACATAAGTAAGAGGTGTATTGAAGATGTGCCGCATTTTACCGAATGGCAGATAGGCCACGAACAGCGCTCCGACGATTCCATGTGCATACCACAAGTATGGGTAGATGGATTTCCAGCTCAATCCGAAGACGGACAATATCTTTGACAGAGGATATCCGATAAAGGAGTAACCCGCTATTTCAGCAGGGATTCCGGTAACCAGTATTCGTGCGCCTTCAAGAATAAAGCCGAGAAGAATCAGGGTCCCGATAATTAAAAGAGCTATATTATCCTGATTTTCCGTGGCGACATGAACAGGCATAATGATGAACCTTTGAACCACGGCCCACAGGATGCCCAGAAGAATGAATAGCCCCAGAAGATCATTCGCAAACGCAGTGAATGGGTTGTTCTTGTCAATCAAAGCCAGCGACCAATCCCCATCGGGATGAAAATAAAAGATGATGGCTGTGAAAAGGCTAAATAGAAAGCGAATTAAAATTGCGGAAAAAATCAATGAGTGCATGGACCATCGTCCGACACTCTCTTTAAGAATTCTTCTCTGGAAAATAATATCCAGAACAACCATCTTCAATAAGGAGAATATCTGTCTTGAAAAAATAATGTTCCAAATAGTTTCGGAACTTAAGCTGATCTTACGGTGGAGAGAGTTTTCCTCGCCCTGGACACTGCCAAGATACCAGAATCGCAGGGTGGCAAGAACGCCCACAAGGAAAATAAGCAATGCAACGCCGAAAATGGGATGGCCCATGGATAGGGGTGAATTATGGCAGAGAATACAAAGGACGCTTTTTGAAGGGAGAACAGCAGCGGGGGCTCCAATGCGATTGTCGCTTAAATGGCATTTTTCGCATGATTTCAAATCTTTCACATCGGCAAGAGTGTGATCCGCAAGACTTATCGGCATGGATTCGAGGTCGATACGGGCCAGCTTGACATGATTGTCTTTAGGATCAAGCTCAACGAATTTGGATTTGAAATGACAGGCCTGACAATCGACCCTTAGGTGCGGCGCACGGGCCGTGCTCTCGCCATGTACCGAATGGCAGGCCCGGCACTGGGCCCCGGTTTGGCTTTTGTGGGGCGAGCGGGCCACATCCGCGTGGCAGTGAATACAGGCAGAATAGTGATGCGGGTTATCCTTTGCGGCGCTCACGGGTACCTGAAGCGAGACCGCTTTTCCGTCCACCGTGCGGCGGCATTCGGGCTTTGCGTGGCATCTGCTGCAAAAGGCATTGGCCGTCACCACGCCTTCGTTGGTATGGATATTGGGTTGTCGGTGGCAATCCAGGCAGACCGGTTTGCCGGTTTCAAGGGGGTCCGTTTCAGCGCTCGCCGGCGTTAATCCGGCAAGCCCCATGAGTATGATAACAGCGCCGGCGATTGCCGTGCCCATCCAGCCTTTTGCGCTCATCGAATCAATGATTCCTCTCTTGCCGTCAAAACGTTCGTATATTGGCCGGTTGCATGCCTATTCCTGTTGCGGTGGCTCCTGCCGGTAAAAATACTCGTATCGGCCGGATAGATTTCCGGGCGAAAGTGGGCCATGCCGATATGAATAAAAAACTTCACCGCAACCGCCAGTAAGGCTTCGTAGAAGTGAAGCGTCTGGGCGATGTTTACAAAAAATCCGGGAATATATCGGGTAAAGCACTCGGGATACCACAGCACGAGGCCTGTAATGCCCATGGTGTTCATACCGATAAAAAGCGCCCAGTATTCGATCTTTTCCATGTAGGAGAATTTATCAAAGCAAGGCGGTGTTTTTTCCAGGCCGAAAAAATAGGCCAGGTGGTGTTTGAAATCTTTCAGATCTTTCAGTGACGGGACAATTGAATCCGGGCCCGTCCAGGCTGCCCGCCAGGCCGAACTTGTAATACAGGAACCAGAGCGCGTGAATCACAACGCATCCATAGGTGACAACGGCGCAATAGCGATGGAGCAAGGCGGCATGGGAAACGCCGCCGATAAGCCACATGAATCCGCGTGCCGGGGCGGTTGAACTCAAAGCCAGGGAGAGTCCGGTGACAGCCAAGTCCGGTAAATCCGAACATCACCACGAGGTGCAAAAGCCGGTGAAGAACGGAAAAACGAATCGGTGTGTTCGGGGTCAAGGATGTCGCCTGCATATCAGTGTTTCCTCAATTTGTCGTGAATTTCGCGCAGGAGCCACAGAAAGCTGTGAGCAACAAAGAAGGCCAGAGAGAGCGCTAACACTGCCAGGGCAAACCATCGAATGCGATGAATCCACACGCACTTCGGCCTTTTTCGGGGCATCGGCCGCAGACACGCTCTCCAGGGAGGCATGGATGACAATGCCGGTGAACTCGGTTTCAGCCTTGGGATGGCACCGCTTACAGGCCAATAGCGCTGTTTGCGGCTTTTTCAGGGAATCCACGGTATGTGCGCCATGGCAGTCTGTGCAGAAGGCCGCCTTTGGATTGCCCAGATCGATCCCCATCCGCCCATGAATATTATTACGGTAGCTGGCGGCGTTGGCCGGGTGGCAGCTTGCGCAAACCCCGAGCATCCGTTGACCCACCGCCACCCGGGAAAGGCCGGAGCGCTCGTAGTGGGACGCGTGACACTCTCCGCAGGTCGGGGCCATGATTTTTTCACCGGTGACCTGTTTCTTCTCTTTGGGAGGGTCTTTTTCTTCACGAAGCGCTTTGGCATGACCGCCTTCGAGATAGCGTTTAAAGGAGAGTTCATGGCATCTTCTGCATCGCGCGTAATCATAGGTGCGGGTGGCGGATTGCCTTAAAAAATCCGGTCGTTTCTCATCCGAATGCTGCAGGCCGTCCACGATCATCGAACCATGGCAATCGTCGCATTTGAGTGCGGCATGGGCCGAAAGGGCAAAACGATTCATGTCGATAAACCAGGCAGACCCCGTGCCTGAAGGCGGTAACATCGCGGCACCCGCTTTTCCGCAAATCCCAATCAGGATCAGGGTTATGGTCGCAAGCACAATTCCAAAGAACAGGGGATAAATCTTACGAAAACCGCTTTGGAGTATTTGACGATTCAATCTTTGCTCCTATGGGGTTAGGTTGTTTGATATGGTTTGAAAATAAAGTTCCAAAAACCGCATGGTGTTTCGGTTCAGCAGATGGAAAAGCGTTCGGGCGATCGGGTCCGTGACGTTTCCCTGATCAAGCTCGTTTTTAAGCCGCCGAAGCAATGCGGTGGTCTCGCACGCATCGGCCATCAAGTAGATCCGGAACGCCCGCTCGCGCTAAAATCCGACCTCTCTTTTCAAGGGGCTTTAGACGGCGCCACATGGCATCAAGAAATACCCTTATCTTTTCCGGTTCGTACACCTTGGCGCCGATCAGCCACCGCACCGGTAACATTTCAAGGCCGGCGGCGACAATCCTGGAATTACTCAATTCCCGCCGAAGCGAGTGAATAAGGTCTGCGCTTTCGGATGCCGGCAGCTGTAATGCATCCCTTGCAACCGGTGAGCACTCATCGGGATTTCGTCTACTATCCCAGTAAACGGCTTCCGCCACCAGGCGGTTGGCCCGGTGGTAATGCGGATGCTCGAAATGCGGACCGAAAAGATACATCTGCCCGTTCCCCATGGGAACTCGTAGCGCCGCAGCGGTAGAAATCAAGGTCTCCTCAGCCAGGTCTTTATCCACCAGAAATACGGTTTTATCCGTAAAATGATCGTAGCGAGCTAAAACTTGAGCCTCCGGTGGCGCGAGCATTCCCGGGCCGCCGTACAATGGGACGAGAAGCGCCGGCTCGCCTGAAAACGGCGGCACGCCGGTCAATCGCAAGCCGACGGCCTCCCTTACCGGATGAAAGACGTGTTCGCATCCGTAGGCCATTGAGAACTTATGCGGCATGCCGTGACAAGTTGGCAGCCGTTTGCTGAGATTCGTGATCTTCACGGCGGCAAAGTTAAAGTGGCATAAATGGGGCTTGGAAGAATTCATCACCAGGTAAGCTCCGGCGCAAGCGCCCAGATAAACGCCCCCGCCCGTGATAAATGACGCCATCTGTCGCGCGCCGTCTTCTCCAAGAGCTTTGGCGATGGCCACCGTATCTCCTCCCGAGACCGCCAAAACGTCTATCTGTTGAAGCCGCCCGGAGCACACCGCAGGGGCATCCATGACCGAGACGGCATGAAAGCCCATTCGGTCGAACATATCGACAAACCACAACCAGGAGTGAGAAGTGCCGCTACCGGCATATATACCGATTTTGGGATAGCGCATCTGCCTGCGTTCAGGATCAGGAACTCCGGAAATTTTTATATCGGAATCTCCCTGGCTGATATATCGGGCCTTTCCCTGCGGCAGTTTAATATTTTTGTCTGCATATGGCTGATACAGATTCATTAAAACAACTCAGTTATTTCAAAAGATCGGCTACAACCCTGTCCAGAATCTCCTGAGTAAGATCGAGTTCTGTTCCAATGCTGGCAAGTTCCAACATGTTCTCTTCCGACAGTTCAGGGCACATGACAGAAAAAATCGGCTGGATTCCAAATATCATGGCAACTGCCTGCCTTCTTTCCCACCAGGCTTCGGCCTCGGCAGCATCTCCTGAAAGCCCAAAATCATTAAAAATGGGTTCCAGGGGGCACCAGGGACTGAAGCTGCCCTTGCCCTTCAAGGTGACAGTTCCGCTTAACCCATCAAACGAATCGACAATCTCTTTCAGGCTGGATTTTCCGGAAAGCTCGGCAACAGCCGCAGGGTCTAAGCCGTATTTTGCGCATGCTTTTAATGCGCGTCCGGTATCTTCAGCTGAAAGCCCCAGTTTTTTAAATGCAAGCAGGGCGGGGAGATCCGAAATCAGCACTCCCGGTTCGGTAACTTTGCTCTCATCAACACGTTTTGGATCTTCATCAAGAAAAACCGCGGTACTTGTTGCATAGGGAGTGAAATAGTCAGCGCTGTGTCTGTGCACAATAGGTTCCAGCCACTCTTTTATACCAGCTTCGCCAATGGCTGAGGCGATCTCTGCGATGCCTTTTTTCGTCATGAAATCATTCGCTTTAATCTCCTTCAGGATTTCAAGCGAACGCCTGACAAAATTTTCATGATCGGCGACCTCTATGAGTCCCATGCCCCTGAAGGCCAGGCCTTTGAGTTTTTTGCCACCAAATAGTTTGCCCAAACCAAAACGATCAGGGCTACTCCAGTAATTATAGCAAATTTGGGCGTAAGCAGATCTGTTTTCTCCTGCCTTGCCGATCACCATGGTCTGGAGAAGGTCATCGCCCATAAGCTTGCGGAGTGAATCCGTTGACTCCCAGACATCCTTGCCCCAGATTCCCGAAGCATCGGAGATGTCGGCGACACCGTCGTGGATCCACAGGTACACAGGCTTATCGGATACTCCTTTAACAACAATATAATCGTAGCCGGAAAATTTGATCTCTATGCCAACCTTATATATTACGGGGCAGTGGCACAATTTTCCGGTAACAGGGCTTTTAGCTGTAATCAAGCCGCTTGCGGATGCTGGGCAGGTTGTGCCTGTGAGCAAACCGGTTCCTATAACAATGGGATCATCATTGAGATATTTTTCGTAGAGGTGTTTGGTTATTCCGGCCCCACCTATATTTTCACTGACAAGAGATTCATCCAGTGCTGTCTCTTCAATTTTAGATGTTGCCAGGTCAATGACAAGGATCTTATCGGTTGATAAATATTCCATATTAATTTTCCTTATTTATTCCAGCGTAATCGCATCTACAGGACATATCGCTATGCACATTGGCCCGTAATCATCCATATCTTCACAAAGGTCACATCCTTCCCTCAGGAGCATGGGCTTGACTGAAGCATCCGCTTTCTTGTTCGGATCTGCCGCTTCCCCAATTCTATTAACCTCAAGTCCTTCCGGGCGGGCAACCTTTAGAAATTCCTCTTCTTTTAGAAGAACACCAAAGTAATCCTGCTTTTCCCTGGCCCGATACACAACAATACAGGCGGAGAGAAAGGCAAAGCCATCGTCTCTGTGGTAACTGCAAGCCATTTCACAGGCCATGCAATTTATACATTTTAGTGCATCAATTTTAATTCCCATTTGGTTACCTCACTTAAACGTTTCATTTGATTCGGATTATGAGCTTTTCATAAATGAATAAAGCTCCCATTAAGAATAATGGCTTAGCTTCTCATTATCCAAGGAAAAAACAAAAGTCAATAATATATGTTTAAAACATCAGATAATTAAAATGTTAAAAATATTTCTTGACTCGGATAAAAATACATGTAATTTGTTGAACCCAATTCATGGAAATCAGAGCGAGAATTTAGAATTTGGGGGGGAAGATGCACGATATGAAAGATATTTTTGATACTGTAAAATCTAACAGGATGTCAGAAAATATTGTTCATCAGATACGCGGCGCCATTTTGAGGGGAGAATTAAAAATTGGGGACCGACTCCCGTCTGAAAAAGACCTTGCAATGAAATTTGGTGTCAGCAAGTCGTCTCTCAGGGAAGCATACCGTGTACTGGAAGCCTACGGGCTGCTGGAAATAAAACAAGGTATGTCCGGTGGCGCATTCGTCAAGGAAGTCGATCTGAAAACGATAAAAGACGGACTTGTAAATTATTTTTTCTTTCAAAATCCCAGTATCCGCGAATATACCCAGATTCGAACCTTTATTGAACCGGAAATTGTTAAAATATGTGCTTTAAAAATCACGGACAATGATATCGATTATCTGAAAAACAATATTTCAGAAATGGAAAAAGAGGTGGATGGTGAAAATTTCATGAGTGATCTTGACTGCGCTTTTCATAAAAAGCTTGCTGATATCACTGAGAACACTATGATTAGTCTCATTGTTGAAAGCGTCCAGACTGCCTTGATAAATGTTAAGCGTATGTTGCAAATGAACCACGACTTTTTGACGATGGTCTGTGATGGCCATAAGAAAATAGTTGGAGCCTTGTGTGAACGTGATCCCGATAAAGCCGGCAAAGAGATGCTTCAGCATATCATCGAGGTGGAAACGGGAATGCTGGCCTGTAAAAACGGAGATATGGTTTTAACGGAAACAGGCATTTTAAAATCGGATACGGGTAGCTGATGATTATTTAACTTTTAGAATAGTAAGAAGCAGATAGTATCTCGGGTTGTTTTTTCAAAAATATCTGAATGAGCTTATTAGGTTGTGGCTTGGAAACCAGGATATTTTTGATTGCCTAAATAACTATCAGGAGGAATTAAATGACAGATACAACAAAAGAGTCAAAAGTTGATTTACGAATCACAAAAAAGCTGCGTGAAATCGTTGGCGAAAAAAACGCCACTGCGGCCAAGCATATCCGCTACGCCTATTCCTATGACATGTCGTTTGTAAAGCCCAAATTGCCCGACTATGTGGTGATGGCCGAGACCGTTGAGCAGATTCAGGAACTCATGCGCTTTGCCAACCGGGAAAAAATACCGGTGATTCCCTATACCGCCGGCACCAACATCGGCGGACTCTGCATTCCGGAGCGGGGGGGGATTCTTCTCGATTTAAAGCGGATGAACAAAATCATAAAGATCGACCCCGAATCCCATTATGCGGTCATCGAGCCGGGCGTCTCTCACGGCCAGCTCGCCGAAGCCCTTTACGCTCACAAGCTGCGCTTCGGCTGGCCGGTAGGACCACCATCCGCATCGGTTTCCTCGTGCGCCATCAACCACGGCATCGGCGGGCTGAATGCCCGCTACGGGCTCAACAGTCAGGAGATTACGAGTATGGAAGTCGTGCTTCCCACGGGCGAACTGGTGCGCGTCGGATCATGCGCCATCGTGGAAGATGCCTGGCACAGCACGCTCCCGTTGCCTAAGCTGGACGGGTTGTTCAAGGGCTGGCTGGGGAGAACGGGAATCGTGACGAAACTCGGCATCGGTGTTCATCCCATTCCGCCGTTCCTGAAGGTGTTTACGGTCTCCTGCGACACTGTCGAAGATATGTACTCCTATATGATCAACCTAAGCAATTACGAGATCTGCGATGATTTGACGGCCGTTTCCTGGTGGCTGGCCCAGGTGCCGATTCCCTACCCGTATCGCGAAAAACCGGACGATAACAGCCCGAATGGTTCAGCTTTGCCAATACCAACTCCTTTACGCAAAAAGAAAAAGAGGCGCGTGAAGAAATCTGGCAGATGGTGGTGGATGAGGAGAAGAAAAAAGGCACATCGCTTAAAGTCACCCAATATCCGGAAGAAGCCCTTCGGGCCAGAACGCAGCTGCCCGAGCCAGATCGTCGGCTCCACGAAAAACTACTGCAAGATGGCCGGCGCCGGTATTTCCTGGCCGGGCACCTTCACGCCCGCCAACAAATGGGCGCCGGTTTACACTGCCTGGAAAAAACTGCTGATCGGCCACAACCTGTCGCCCTCGGTTCGCATGAGCATGTACCGGGGGGTGCATTACGGCATGCTGCGGGCGATGATTCCCTTTAACAAGCAAAATCCCGAGGAAACGGAAAATGCGCGCCGCGCGATCGTGGAGTGCTCTGAAAGATCGATCTGGATCATGGAGGCATTCCGTACAAACCGCCGGTGGATTTCGGTCAGGAAATCAACAAACGCGCCCACCCGGGCTATCTGATGTTGTTAAAGCGCGTCAAGCAGATGCTGGACCCCAATGACATTATGAACCCCGGCAAACTGGCGCTCTAACGCCCTGCGGTAATGCACGCTTATATCGGTTTGCAGAAACTTTTCGGCAAATCGAAAGACAGGAATTGGAGGAATGATACATGGAATGGAAGATATCTTCGCTGAAAGATCTGGAGCATTATTTCTGGCGCTGTACGGCCTGCGGCACCTGCCGCTCGGCCTATGATTTCGGCCCGCCGCCCTTTACGCGGCCCATCTGCCCGGCGGGAACGGAATTCGGGTTTGAGGGATATTACTCATCCAAAGGAAAAGCAGCCTTTGCCCGAGGTATTTCAGATGGCTCACTCACCTTTGATGATCCCGAATTTCTGGAAGCCATATATAAGTGCACGGTCTGCGGCGGCTGCCAGAACCAGTGCCAGGTGGACTACAAACCGCATATTCCGGAAATTATCGAGGCCATGCGGCGTGAAGCGGTACAAAGTGGCGCTGGCCCTCTTCCGGCGCAAAAAAATCATCGTTCAGTCCATGAAAAGCTACAACAACCCCTACCAGGGTCCCCGTCGCGTGCGATCTGGACTGGACGCGTCCCTTCAAAAAAGCCAAAACACCCATCAAGGATATCAACGCGGAACCGGCGGAAGTCCTTTTTTATGTGGGCTGCACCGGCGCCTTCAACAAAACCGCCCAGACGGTTCCACAGGCTACGGCGCGAATTTTTCAAAAACTGGGCGTTGACTTCGGTATTCTCGGGGAAGAAGAGGTCTGCTGCGGGTCCACGGCCATGCGGGTGGGAGATGCCGAAGAATTCAAGCGGGTGGCAACGAACAACTCTGGAGACATTTAAGACGCCTGCATGCCGAAAAAGGCGTCAAAACGATTGTGACCTCCTGCGCCGGCTGCTTTCGGGCCATCAAGAAGGATTACGTTCTCTCCTCGGAATACGATCAGATGATGGACGGCATCGAAGTCCTTCACACTGTTGCAGTACCTGCACCGCTTGCTGAAAGACGGCAAGCTCAAATTTGAAAAAGAGCTGCCGTGGAAAGTCACCTATCATGATCCCTGCCATACGGGCCGGCATCTCAACAAGTTCCGCGTGGACAAGGACGGCAGCGAGCTCTGGGAAGGCGCCTATGTTGGCGTTGATGAAAGCGAATGCCTGTATGACTTGCCCCGTGAAATTATCAAAGGCGATTCCGGGGGTTAGTTTTGTGGAGATGGACCGAATACGCGCCAATTCGTATTGCTGCGGCGGCGGCGGGGGCGTCATGACCGGGTTTACGGACTGGGCCGGGAAAAATGCCGGATTGCGCATTCAGGAAGGCATGGAAACCGGCGCCGAAAAAATGGTTTCGATTTGCCCCTTTTGCTATTTCAACCTCACTGAGGGTGCCAAACGGATCGGCAGCACCATGACCCTGCATGATCTGACCGAACTGATCGATCTGGCTTTGCCGGATTAGACGACAGATAAAGAAGATATTTTAAAGCGGTATTTAATACCAGTGAAACACTTTAAGTCGATTACTATCCTGGCGTGCCCGTATTGCGGAGTGTGCGCCAATAACAGTCACACATCCAAACATCTTTTGACAGAGAAAAGGAGGCGTAGATGAAAAAGTTATTGGTGGTAACGATCAGTATGTTTAGTATGTTTTTTGTGGCTTTGATGGTCGTAGCGCAGCCTGCTGCAGCGGTCGAGCCGGTAAAAATCGGCGTGCTGGTTCCGCTGACCGGTATTGTTGCGCAGGGAGGCCTGGAAATGAAGTACGGCATCGAAATGGCGGCCGAGGAAAAAGGCAAGGTATTGGGCCGGCCGACTCGAACTGCTGGTGGAAGATACCCAGATGAAGCCGCCCATTGCGGTGACCAAGGCTGAAAAACTCGTTTACAAGGACGGCTGCAAAGCCTTGATCGGTGTTTTTTCCAGTGGTGTGGGACTTGCCATTGCGGAGAATATTGACAAACTCAATGTCCCCTTTCTCACCACCCATGTCATGACGACCGAGTTTTACAACCTCCACCCGCTGGTCTTCAGAAGCGGCCAGCTGGCAAATGATCAAACCGCAGTCGGAAACGTGAAGGGCATCCTGGCCACGGCCGGAGCTTAAAAATCGTACCTATTATGTCATTGTTCACGATTATGCCTGGGGACATGATGCAGGGGAGCGTTTTATCGCCCTTGCCAAGCAAAACGGTATCAAGATCTACAACGAGGATTATGACAAGGCGCCTACTTCAACAAAAGACTGGTCTTCCTATATCAGCAAAATCAAGGCCTCCGGCGCTGACGGCGTCTACATGGCATTTATCACCAACGTCATTCCCGTCTTTGCCAAACAGGCGGCTGATTTCGGACTTCAGGCCCAAGGTGTAAAACTTGTTTCAGCGGCGGCGCCGGGTCCCCTGGAACTGGAAGCCGGTGGAGAGGCCTGCTACGGCATTTTCGGCGCATCGGACTGGTCCTGGGATGTCAACACTCCCGTCTCGGACAAATGGGAAAATGCTTTCTTCGCCAAATACAAGACGATTCCCTCCGATGCGGCTGTTCACAGCTATGTGGGAGCCATGAACCTGTTTAACGCGATTGATAAGGCCGGCAGTACGGATGCCAAGGCGATCGCTGCGGCACTCAAAGGCATCAGCTTCGACGGACCCTACGGAACGGTGCGTATCTCGGCCAAAGACAACTGCATGCGCAATGACGCCGTTTTGACCGAAACCATGGCCGCTCCGGAGAATCCTTTCGGCGCGAAGGTTATCATGAAAGTTCTGGAAACAATTAAGGCGGCGGAACTGGGACCGCCCGGAGTGATGAGACGAAATCGTAGGTACGGTACATAGAAAGACCAGACTCGAAGGAAGAAGGTAAGATTTCAACACTTTCCCCTTCAGTCTTGGCAGCCTAAGGTACACCTTAGCAACGAATTCCCCGCACAGCGGGGCGAAACTTAACATAGAAGACATCCAAATGAGTGGAATTGCTACCGCTGTCGACATTACGCTCAACAGTCTCTGGTTCTGGGCGGCGTCTTTTTAATCGTGGCCGTCGGCCTGAATATCATCTACGGGCTCAGCCGGGTGATGAATCTGGCACACGGTTCGCTATATGCCATTGGCGCCTATACCGGCTATACGATCGTTTCTCTCGGCGTCAACTTTTTTGCCGCCCTGCTGCTCGCGCCGATCATCGTAGGTATCGTGGGGCTTATTATTGGAGCGCATCGTGATCGCGCCCATGCGAAAGCGCTCCATGATCTACACCCTCATTCTGACCTATGGCCTGATGTTTTTTCTGGACGGCATGATCAAGTACAGCTGGGGCAATGAACCACGGTTTATCGCGCTTCCGGCCTTCATGCGCGAGACCCTGTCGATTTTCGGCACCCATTACCCGGTCTTCCGCCTGGTCACCCTGGCAACCACCGTCGCAGTCATGATCGGCCTGATGCTCTTTTTGAATAAAACACGCATCGGAATGATTCTCAGGGCCGCCAGCACGATTCCGGAAATGGTGTCCTGCCTGGGGATCAATATGAATTATGTTCACATCGGCGCGTTCGTTTTGGGCTGTGCCCTGGCCGGTGTTGCCGGCATTATCGCCGGCCCCTTAACGACTATTGACCCGCTCATGGGCCATGAAATGCTGATCAGCTCCTTTGTGGTGATTGTCATCGGCGGCTTGGGCAGCCTGCGCGGCGCCGTGTTTGCGGCCCTTTTGATCGGCATCGTTCAGACGCTGGCGGAATTTTTCATCACGGACCTGGCGATGGTAATCGTGTACATGATGATGGCGGTTATTCTGGCCTTTATGCCCCGCGGACTTTTCGGAGAAGGAAAATTTGAATAATGAGTGGCTCACCCTCAATGTCTAACGCGCATACCTCGCTATCGTCCCTTAAACTCATCGGCCTGGTGGTGCTTTTTATCGCACTGGCATTGCTGCCTTTTGTGTGGGGCAACCGGTTTTATATCAGCTTGATCACTGAAATCATGATTTACGGGCTTCTAGCCATGAGCCTGGACGTGCTACTTGGGCTATACCGGACTGCTCTCCTTCATGCACAATACCTATCTGGGCATCGGTGCGTATGTAGTAGGCCTGTTTCTGATTCACGTATCACCCACATCGCTCTGGCTGGCATGTCTGGTTGGGGTCGTTGTCACGGGGTTAGTGGCCCTGCCGGTCGGCTGGGTTCAGGTGCGCACCGGCGGGCTCGCCTTTGCCCTGCTGACACTGGCCTTCGGGATGATGTTTTATACCATTGTCTGGAAGTGGTATGGTGCTCACCGGTGGAGATGACGGACTGATGGGCGTGCCTAGCCCCGATATTCAGCTTTTCGGATGGTCCATCGGGAACACCGGAAACCCGACGCACATCTATCTTGCTGACGCTCGTTGTGCTCACCCTTTCATTATCCTGACCCGCCGGATTATCACGCTCCCCCTTCGGCGCCGTGCTGGAAGCTATTCGTGAAAACGAGGAACGCGCGGCGTTTATCGGCATCAATGTCAGGCGCTACAAACTCTTCGGATGGATGCTGGCCTGCATTCTGGCCGGAACAGCCGGCGCGCTGTTATATTCTTTATAAAGGCTATATCGGTCCCACCACGATGAGCGCCTTTGCCGGCGCCGGGGTGTTGATGATGGTCCTTTTAGGCGGCATGGGAACACTCTGGGGGCCCATCGTCGGGGCGGGTATCTTCATCTATATTCAGGATTATATCAGCACCATGACGCGAGCATTGGGAAATCTTCCTCGGTCTCGTCGTGATTTTTCTGGTTTTGTTCATGCCGACGGGATTTGTCGGTCTCGGCAACTTTTTCAAACGGCTGCGAAGGGGTTAATTCAATATCATGGAATGCGTTTTTATGCACCGATAATTTGTGTCGACATTTCGGTGGTGTCACGGCAACGAATTGCGTGTGCATCGAATTTGAAAAAAGCGGGTTGCGATCCATTATCGGTCCCAATGGCGCCGGTAAAACCACGTTTATCAACATCATTACCGGCCGAATACCGGCCAGCTCCGGGAAAGTGCTATTTTCAAGGCGCCGAAATCACCAACAAGCCGACCCATGAACTGGTAAAAATGGGAATCTGCAGAACCTTTCAGATTACGAGCATCTTTAACAATCTGACCGTGTTTGAAAATGTGCGGATCGCCAAACAGGCCAGCTCCGGCGGCTCTTTGAGAATTTTTTCCACCAAAAAGAGCCTGAAAAAAGTGGCGTAGCGATACCTGGGTGATTCTGGAGCGGCTCGGCCTTCAGGATCTGGCCGATCATGCCGGCCAAGAATCTGGCCTACGGCGACCAGCGGATCCTGGAGGTGGCCATCGCGCCTGGCCGGAGATCCGGAGGTTCTCTTTCTGGATGAGCCCACGGCCGGTATGTCGCCCGCGGAAACCAATCATATCTCCGAGCTGATCAAGGGTCTTTCAGAGAATATCTCGATCGTGCTGGTCGAGCACGACATGGATATGGTCATGAGAATCTCGGATAAAATCACCGTGCTGCATTACGGCAGCATCATCGCGGAGGGAGCGCCCGAAGAAATCAGGACGAACCAGTTAGTCAGGGAGGCCTATCTTGGAAAAGACACATAGAATTCTGGAGATAGAAGACATTCACACCTATTACGGAGAAAGCCATGCCATTCAGGGACTGTCCTTATTCGTCAATGCACACGAGGCCGTCTCCATTCTGGGGCGAAACGGTGTCGGCAAGACCACGACACTTCGATCCATCATGGGACTGACCCCGCCCCGCTCCGGATCTATAATTATTGACGGACAAAAAACCATCCGCTGGCCCGCGCACCGGATTTCCCGGCTGGGAGTGGCCTATGTTCCTGCGGAACGGCATATCTTCCCGGGTCTGACCGTGGAAGAAAATCTGAAGATTGCCGAGCGTTCCGGTAACGGGGGAGATCCCTGGACGCTGGAGCGGGTGTTCGAACTATTTTCCGGTACTGGCCGATCGCACCAAGCAGGATGGATCTACGCTCAGCGGCGGCGAACAGCAAATGCTTGCGATCGGTCGGGCGCTAATCAGTAATCCCAAAGATTATCATTCTGGATGAGCCCTCCCAGGGGCTATCCCCATTGCTGGTGGTTGCGATCACTGAAATTGTGAAAGATTTTTGTGTTGGTTCGGGAATGACGCTGCTGGTTGTGGAGCAAAATTACCGAATGGCCTTGAAAGTCGCCAGCCGACATTATTTAATGAGCACCAAGGGAGTAATTTCCGGTATTGCAACGACCCAGGAACTGATCGATAATCAGCAGATCATTCTTGATCATCTGGCGGTATAATTCAGCCGGCGCCTAAAGCAGGCGGCTTGGGCGAAAAGGAGAGCGATGAAATGAAACTGAAAGAAAAATTCATGCGGCGCTTGGAGGGAAAGGATGTTGGCGGTCCTGCAATGGTAGGATGTACGACGACATACGGTGTGGTTGAAATCATGAAGCAGTGCGGCGCTGAACGCCCGCTGGCAGACATCGATCCCGAAGCCATGGCCAAACTGGCCATCGCCGGGCATGAAATCGCCGGGTTCGAATGGGTCAAGGCCATGGGTTGGGATATCACCCCGATCAGCCAGGTGATGGGCTGCACATTGGGTGAACCCAAGATCGATCTTCAATATTACATCAAGGAGCATCCGCTGGCCAACAGTCTGGATGGACTTGCGTACCCGGACAAAGTTTTTGAAAAAGGGCGGTTTCCGGCCTATAAGAAGCAGTTTGAGCTGTTGAAGAAACGATTCGGCAGCGAACTGGTTATTTTTGGTGAAAGCGAAGGCGCCTGGACCGCGGCCTGCAACCTGGTCGGAACCGAGCAGTTCATGAAATGGACTTTCAAGGAGCAGGCCAAGGTGCAACAGGTCATTGATGTTACAAAGGCCGTAACCATCGATGTCATCAACTGGGCTTTTGACCAGGGCGCCGATTATTATTGTCTGGCCGAACCTTCATCGGGACCGGCGTTGATGAGCCCCAAGACCTGGAAAAAATTCGTTCAACCCATGATGACCGATATCTGTGCCAAGACCAAAGGTCCGGTTGTGCTGCATATCTGCGCCAACACAGACTTGATTGTTCCCATGATGTGCGAAACCGGCGTTGCTGGAATAAGCATTGAGGAAAAAGCCGACATGAAAAAAGCCGCTGAAGTGGCACATGCCAATAACGTACGAGTTTTTGGCAATGTGGCGACGGCAACGACCCTGTTCATGGGCACCCCGGAAAAATGTTATGAAGAATCGATCGCAAGCCTGGAAAACGGAACCGATTTTCTTACGCCAGGTTGCGGTATTGCGCCGGGATCCCCCCTTGAAAACGTCAAGCAACTTAAAAAAGCCAGAGATGATTTTTTTAAATCCAGGGGATAGTCCCTGAGTTTCGTATGGCGGGCAATGACGGCTGAACGCCGGGATTGCCCGCCGGTTTTTTACACTTCTTATCAATTCGGCGTGCCGATATCTTCTGCTCAAATCCCCTTTGGAAAACGGGGTCTTTTTAAATATTCAAACATCGGATGTTTTAATCATTATTATTGACGTGATTTTGGATTTGTGATTTATATGCATGCTGTTGAGGGACAACCGCAAATAAAAAGAGATGCTGAAAAGAAGCAAAAAACTGTGGCGCTGAATGGCGTAAATGATAAAAAAATAGTTTTTTTGGGCTGTCCCCTGGACTGCGATGAAAAATTCGATTCCATTCATGAAAAGCTGAATGGCCTGTGGACGATGGGTAAAAGCGATGATCCTTACAACGAGGTTATGGCGCTTATTCGCTCAGAAATCCAGCCGGATCTTTGGCGGGAACTCGGCTCCGTAGATATCCCGGCCTGGCTTGGCCCCAAACCCCGTGGTGAAGATGTATTAAGGCTCAACACGGAAAATATGATCCGTTTTATTGATGAAAATGGCTGCAGAAGCATAGCAGAAAATGTGGCAGGTATCGTCTCGGAAAAAATCCTGCCCGATATTCCCTGTATGATCGGAATAGATCACGCATTGACCGGAGGCGTGTTTAAATCCTTAGCAGCGTTTTACGGCAGGGATAATGTGTCGCTGATCGTCCTGGACAGCCACACCGATGCCATCCCCATGTCCGCGCTTTCCGATGCCATTCAATACGATATGGATACGAATCCCGACTCTGTCCATGACCCCGGGGACCCCTTTTTATATAACCGTCCTGACTCATACAATGCCAGCTCCTTTATCCGTCATATGGCGGATGAAGGGATTGTGGATCCCAAAAATCTCTATGTTTTTGGTGTAAGCGACTACCCGGAAAAAAAAACATTCCGAATAAAAGATCCCCGTATTGCAAGATATACGGGTGCTTACGCGGAATTGAAACGCAGCGGCGCCAAAATAATGACAAAAAAAGAGTGCACGCAGGCTCCCCAAAAGCTTAAGACGCTGTTGCAGATGGTGTCAACTCATTATGTGTATATCTCGATTGATATGGATATCGGCGCAATAAGCGCTGTTGAAGGCGTCAGGTTTCGCAACTGGGAAGGCTTAACAGAGGACAGGATTTATAAGCTTGCGGATGCCCTTAAAACCCTGTTCGCCAGAAAGATTCAACTGGCAGGTATGGATATCATGGAAATTGACCAGAGAAGGGCTGGAGAAATATATCCTGCCGGAAGAGACAAGACATTTAGAATTGCCGCAAATTTAGTCATGAAGATAGGGTTTGGTCTTTGATAAAGGCCTGCAAACGAAAAAAGCCGATGATAAAGGCTGATTTTACGGAAAAAGTGCTTTTGTTATTCTGAATAAACATTTGATTTTATAATGCTAAGGAGGTTTGGATGTTGCCGGAAAACAACGAAAACAGATATTTTGACCTGATAGATGCCTCAAGCGAAAACCCCATAAAAAAACTGAAATATTTTGTGGATGGTGAATTTCGCGTCTCGAAAACGGATAAATTCATGGATTGCTTCAATCCCTCGACAGGTGCCGTGATTGCGCATGCGCCGCAATGTACTCAGGCTGAAGTCGAATCCGCCATTGAGAGTGCTAAAAAGGCATACCCATCCTGGTCCGAAACCCCTGTGAGCAAGCGGGTTCAGGTGTTGTTCAAGTTCAAGTCTCTTGTTGACGAACACCTCGAGGAACTGACTTATCTTCTGTGCCAGGAAGAGGGTAAAAACTGGACGGAGTCCATGGGCGATGTGTTAAAGGTGAATGAAGTCGTCGAGTTTGCCTGTGGGGCGCCCCATCTGATGAAGGGCGAGTCCCTGATGAGCGCAAGCAAGGGCTATGATACGGTCCTTTACCATCATCCCATCGGGGTTTTTGCCGGCATCGCTCCCTGGAATTTTCCGGCCATGATTCCCCACGGCTGGATGACCCCCATCTGCGTGGCTACAGGTAACTGCATGGTGCTGAAGGCAGCAAGCTTTGTGCCCCAGTCGTCTCTGCGTCTTGCAGAGCTGTGGCGAGAGGCCGGTCTCCCCAATGGCGTACTCAATATCGTAACCGCCGGACGAAATGAAGCTGAAATACTTCTGAAGCATCCGGATATCAAGGGCGTTTCTTTTGTCGGATCCACACCGGTTGGAAAACACATTTACAAAACCGCGGCAGCTCATGGCAAGCGCGTTCAGGCGCTGACCGAAGCCAAAAATCATGCCCTTGTTTTGCGGGATGCCAAGCTTGAAAGAACGGCCAGAGGCATCATAAATGCATATTGCGGATGCGCAGGCGCCAGATGTATGGCATGTCCGGTCGTTGTCGTGGAAAATTGCGTTGCAGACGAGCTCATCGGATATCTGAAAAAATTCGTTGCAGAGATGACACTTGGGGCCGGCCTATGATCCTGAAACCGGCATGGGTCCGATCATGAATGCCGGTCACAAGAAATTTATCACGGACTGGATTGAAAAAGGCATTGCAGAAGGCGCTGAACTCATTGTTGACGGCCGCAATCCGGTTGTCCCCGGCTATGAGAACGGTTTTTTTCTGGCGCCAACGATCTTTGATCATGTCACCGCGGAAATGACCATCGGAGACGAAGAGGTGTTTGGCCCCGTACTTTGCATCAAGCGGGTGGAATCTTTTGAAGAGGGTCTGGCCATAATGAATAAAAGCCGGTTTGCCAATGGATCTGTGATTTATACGCAAAACGGACATTATGCCCGTGAATTCGCCGCCCGGACAGATGCCGGAATGGTGGGCATCAATGTCGGGATTCCCGTACCTCTGGGAATTTTCGGTTTTACAGGTCACAAGGAATCGTTCTTCGGCGATCTTCATGTCATGGGAAAAGACGGATTCACATTTTTTACGGAATCCAAATGCGTGACCCATACCTGGTTTCCGGAAACAGATGAGGCAGTTTGCAAAGTTGACACCTGGGATGGGACCATCTCTTCCATGCCGGATAAGCATAAATTAAAATAATACCTGAGATCGTATTATTGTTTTGCGGGCTGACGGTGAGTATTAAAAGCGATTCCCTCGGATCTGCCGGGGCCGTTTTTATAAACAGCTGCTATCATGGGTATATATTTAGTTGTTTAGAAAATACAGGGTTGCTGTTCCATTATCAGTCCGCATTTTTTTTTGTTTGTACCCTGAGCCGGTTGAGGGCTATTTGCGCATCTTTAACTTGTGGTAATAATATTGCTTTGATATCATTGCTCATAGCTCCTTTCAGATAAACTGTTATGTTGAATTTTTGTAACTCAGAAGAAGTATGCCCTCGTATGAAATACTGCTGAACGAACTGCTGGAGACCTTGATGTGCGTCATCTTATCACCGAGATACAGAGCCTTGGAATCAGGGTTCATAAAGATATTCAAGGGCGAAAAGGTGGCGCGGGGCCGGCTGAAGGCAAATCTTTTCTCATAGGTGGCATTCCCGGTTAATGCGCCCATTGCCGGTCATTATGTATCGAATTCGCCTTTTAGCCTGGAGGCTACGGATACTGCCTATCTTCTTTTAAAGCACGGAAAAGCGGTTTTGCCTCTGGAACTGGTTCCTGACCCGGCGTTCTACGGCCGATCCACCCGGGATGGTGTAGGCTACAGAAATATTGCGCTTCTTCACGGCAGGGATTGTCTGGCCACAACCGTTCTTCAGCAATGCGTTCATTGGAAACGATTTAAAAAGTGTGGCTTCTGCTCCACGGAAACCTCTCTGAGAAACAAGGAAACCATTGCCAGAAAAACACCGGAGCAGCTTGCCGAAGTTGCCAGGGCTGCCTGGGAGATGGATGGCGTATCTCACATGGTTTTAACCTCCGGAACCGGGTGATCCGGCCGGAAGCGAAATCGTGTATCTTGCCGAGTGCGTTCGTGCAGTAAAGGCGGCTGTGGATATCCCGGTTCAGGTCCAGTTTGCACCTCCGGGGGATCTGGATCTCATGGATGTTTTAAAGCAAGCAGGTGTTGATGCCGTAGGTATTCATGTTGAAAGCTTTGATTTGAAGGTGCTTGCGCGTATTGCCCCTGCCAAGGCTGAAATCGGAATGAACCACTATGAAAGCGCCTGGAAAAAAGCGGTTGAACTGTTCGGGCCAAATAGAGTCAGCAGTTTTCTGATCGCCGGTCTGGGGGAATCTTCTGAATCCATTGCATGGGGAAGTGAATTTCTTGCAGATTTGGGAGTGTATCCTTTTGTTGTCCCCTTGCGCCCCCTGCCCGGATCAGCCCTTGAGAACGCCACTCCGCCCGATCCTGAAACAATGAAGCATATCTACGATGCAGTTGCTGAAATCCTCCGGAAAAAAGGCATTTCAACCGATGAGACATTGGCGGGATGTGTTCGATGCGGCGCCTGTTCCGCATTGGGTGCGTATGAAAAAAAAGCTTCCGGAATCATCTGCCACAGTGCTCGAAACCCCCACGAGCGGAGTGAGGCCTTCAGGATAAGAAGACAGGTTTTTGTTGATGAGCAGAGGATGTTCAACGATTCGGACAGGGATGAAAACGATTCTTTGGGCATGCTTCTGGTGGCAAAAACGGATCACAGAATCATTGGAACTGTAAGGGTTTTTCCGAGCAAAGCTGGAAATGGGCACTGGATCGGCGGCAGGCTTGCAGTTCAAAAAGAGTATCGAACCGGTCGAACCGGATCTCTTCTGGTCAAGGAAGCCATGAAACGGGTAAAGAAAAAAGGATGCACGGTTTTCACTGCGGAAATCCAGGAAAAAAATATCCGTTTTTTTAAAAAACTGGGCTGGCAGCCTATCGGGCAGGTAACAGCGCATTTCGGATTTCCCCATCAACCCATGCAGGCAGACCTGAGTCTTGTTCCGGGTGATTTATAAAATTTATGGAAACAAGTTTAATCGATATCGTTGAAGCAGTTAGAAATTATGTGGGTCTGCTTCGCAAACAGCCCATAAAAAAAGTTGTTGAAAAATTAAGGCTTACCCATCAGTACGGTTCGCAGCTCCCGAATTATGGTGATGATGCCGCAGTTATTCCATGGAAAGGGGAATTCCTGCTTTTCGCCACCGATGGCATGATGACGGGTCTGCTGATCAACGAACCCTATGCAGCGGGCAAGGCTTCCGTAATGGTAACGGTGAATGACATCTATTCCATGGGCGGAAGACCCATCGGAATGGTAAATGTGCTGGCAAGCGGTGATGAAAAACAAAGAGCCCTTATTGTTGAGGGGATTGAAAAAGGCTGCCAAAAGCTCAGGGTTCCCATGCTCGGCGGACATCTTCATCCGGATACGTCTCCTTCAAGTCCTGCACTGAGCGTGGCTATTCTGGGTTCTGCAAAAAAACTTCTGAGATGTCATCTTGCCGAAGCCGGGGATGATCTTATTCTGGCCGTGGATCTGGATGGACAAAGGGGGTGCCGTTCCGTAGTCAGCTGGGATGCCAATTCGGGAAAAACCTCTGAAGAGCTGCTGTACCGTCTGGAGGCATTGCCATTGATTGCTGAACAGGGGCTTTCATGCGCTGCCAAGGACATCAGTAATGCCGGTATTCTGGGCACGATCTCCATCATGCTTGAAAATTCCGGCAAGGGAGGCAGTATCGATCTCGAGGCGATTCCCAAGCCCTCTGAAATTGCCTGGATTGACTGGCTTCACTGTTTCCAGAGTTTTGGTTTTATTCTCTCGGTAAAACCTGAGAAATCAAAAGAAGTTCAGGCGCTTTTCAGTAAACGAAAGATTTCTTCAGGAATCATCGGCAAGGTCTTTGAAGCGCCGATTGTTACGCTGAATCAGAAACAGGAATCCATCACCCTGTTCGATTTTCGAAAGGATGAAATTACCGGCATTCGCTTCAATGGGCTGGAGGGTGATATTTAGCCTGCTTTTGCGCATAACTCCCGAAAATCTTATCGAAACCAGATTCGCCGTATATGGCCCGAGGCGGCGCTATCGGGTCAGGGCAGTAAAAAGTGTGGCTGGCAGATATAATCAATTCTTATTTCAATTCGGAGATGACTGGCCATGAAGCATCATAAACGCAGAATCCGGCTTACAACAGTTTTAAATTTGATCATACTGAGTGTTATGGCGGCAATCGTTTTTCCAACAGGAAACGCGATTGCCGCTTCTTCAGATGACAGGCCGGTCCGTATGGCCTACCTGCAGAACGATATCCATCATCTGGCATGCTGGACGGCGATAGAAAAAGGCTATTATACGGAAAATAAAGTAAATGTCGAGGTTGCCGGTGTTTTCCGGGCAGGCCCGGAAATCATGACCGCCTTTGCTGCCGGCGAATTGGACATGGCCTATGTGGGTGAGGCGCCGGCTACCATTGCCGTGGCAAATCAGACCGCAAAAGTAGTGGCCGTGGCTCAAGTCAATACGGAAGGCTCTTCAGTGGTTGTTGCCCAGGATGCAACGGGCATTTCCGATTTAAAAAGTCTGACCTCAAAAACGGTGGCTGTTCCCGGCAACGGAACGGTACAGGATTTTTTGCTTCGCCGAGCACTGAGTCATCAGGGGATTGAGTTGGGCGCACTCAACATCATCGTGTTAAAACCGCCCGAGATGATCAGCGCGCTGCGAACCAACCAGATACAGGCATTTATCGCCTGGGAGCCTCACCCTTCCAAGGCGCTTACCATGGGCGTGGGCCGACGCCTGAGCACTTCCCGCGATTTGTGGTCCGGCCATCCCTGTTGCGTGCTGGTGGCCTCTGCGGATTATATTGCCCGGCATCCCCAGAAAGTGCAGGCTGTGGTGCGCGCCCACATGGCAGCAACCGATTTTATCAACCGGCAACCGCAGGAAGCGATTCGTATCGGCATGCAATACACGGGCATGGACGAGCCGACGATTAAGGAAGCTGTCGGGCAGGTCTCTTATACAACGGTTCTGAATGTTCAGGGAGAGGAAGAATACGTTCAATTTTTAAAGCAACTCAATTACATTCGTATTTCTGACGAAAAGGCATTCATCAAGTCGTTTCTGGATACAAACTGGGTTCAAGGGAAATAAAACGCACCATGAAGCTTCAGCGCTGGGTAGCGCCCATGCTGCTCGTTGTCTTTTGGCAGATGCTTTCGGCTACCGGACTGATTCCGGCCTATAAACTGCCATCTCCCATCAGCGTGATTGTGAGCCTGAAAGATCTTGTGTTGTGGGGGATGCCTCCTGGTCAACGGCTTCATCTTCATGTTTATTTCAGCCTCGAACGCGTATTCTATGGATATATAGCGGCAGTCGCATTCGCCATCCCGCTGGGGATTATTGCGGGATGGAGCCACTCTTTGCGCTATATCGTGGAGCCGCTCGCGGAGCTGATCCGCCCCATTCCGCCGTTGGCATGGATTCCCATCGCAATCCTGTGGCTCGGCATCGGCACCGGTTCCGCTGCATTTATCATTTTTCTGGGCGCATTTTTCCCGATTTTACTTTCAACCATCAGCGGCGTGCGGTCCATTGATCCCATATTTATCGATGCGGCCCGCACCCTGAATGCGACGAACCGCCAGATACTGCTCAAGGTGCTGGTTCCCGGTGCGGTTCCCGCCATCTTCACGGGGCTTCGTGTTGGCATGGGCATCGGATGGATGACCCTTGTTGCTGCCGAATTCACCGGTGTCAAGCAGGGCTATGGGCTGGGATATTTGATCATGACGGCCAGAGACCTTCAGAGACCGGACGCCATTGTCGCAGGAATGCTGGTTATCGGGCTGATCGGGTTTTCTATTGACAGCTTGTTTCATTTTCTTTGGCGCCGCTTTGTCCCGTGGCGTCGCAGTTGACGGCAATGAGCCCGTCTGCCTTCAAAAATGTTCATGAAAACAATTCTGCCGATGCAGGAGAAAATATAAATGCCTTTGAGTTTGATGCTATCCGGAATAACCAAGAATTACCGTATGGACAATGGCTCTGAACCATTGACCGTGTTTGACGGCATCGACTTGAATGTGGCGCGGGGCCAGTTTTTCTCCATTGTCGGGCCAAGCGGTTGCGGCAAAACCACATTGCTTAAAATCATTGCCGGACTTGATGCGGCCAGTGCCGGTGATGTGATCCTGGAAGGCGAGAACATCAATGGCCGCGATCCGCGGGTGGGTCTGGTTTTTCAGGAATTTGCGTTGTTTCCGTGGCGTACCGCGCTTGGTAACATCGAAATGGGGTTAGAGCTTCAGGGCGTGTCAAAAGGTCAGCGCCATGCCGATGCCATGCAGTTTCTCTCGGCTTTCGGTCTTCAGGGGTTTGAAAACCACTATCCCCATGAGCTTTCAGGTGGCATGAAACAGCGGGTCGCAATTGCCCGCACCCTTATTACAAACCCGGAAGTCGTCTTGATGGATGAGCCTTTCGGCGCATTGGACAGTCAAACCCGCAACGCCATGCAGGAATTTTTTCTCAATGTCTGGCAGAAGCGTCAGGACACTGTATTGTTTGTGACGCACAACGTCGACGAAGCCGTGTTCCTGAGCGACAGAATAGCGGTCCTGACGCCCCGTCCGTCAAAGGTCCTGCAAATTTTCGACATCGACTTGCCGCGGCCGCGCGACCGGACCAGCGCGCAGGTCAACCACTTTCGCAGGGCAATTATCGATCTTTTGAACACTAAGTCGTCGCAATCCCCCGCTCATGTTCAAAATGACTTAACCCCAAAATGACGGTTCCGTTAACTTAAAGCCCCATGGCGCCATCCTGCAACAGGATGCCATGTTTTTTGATCTTCCGATACAGCAGGGTGCGATGAATGCCCAGCATTTTTGCCGTCTGAGCCTTGTTGTAACCGCATTCTTTCAGACAATTCAAGATGGTGTCCTTTTCGGATTTTTCCTGAAGCATTTTAATGGTTGTTCGCACGTCAAATGTTTGCGGTGTCCGGAATGCCGAGTACTTTGGCGACCTGAGCCTTGTTGTAACCGTATTCGGCCAGGCAATCCGTGATGGTTCCTTTTCGGCCTTTTCCGGAGTTTCTGATGGAGTCGGTATTCCAAATGCGCCGCGTTTCTGTCGGCCGGAAATAAAAAACGGCAGGTCTTCCAGTGATCGTCTGGCCTTCAATTCTTGACAGGGTTCTTTCCAATACATTTGACAGTTCGCGAACATTGCCGGGCCAATCATAGCCCTGCAGCGTCTTTTCGGCTTCTGAATCAAAAACGATATCAATCAGATCCATTTCGTCCGCCGTCTTATTTCAACAGATACTGCGCGATAGGCATAATGTCTTCCCGCCGTTCCCGAAGCGGCGGAATGTTTAGGGCGATCACATTGAGCCGGTAAAAAAGGTCTTTTCGAAATTCATTGGATTCGATTTTTTTCTCAAGATTTTGATTGGTGGCGGCAATCAGGCGAAAATCACTGCGGATCATGGTGTTGCCGCCAACCCGCTCAAATTCCTTCTCTTCCAGAATCCGCAGCAGTTTGGGCTGCATGGCGATGGGCATATCTCCAATTTCATCCAGAAACATGGTGCCGCGATGCGCCAGTTCGAACTTGCCGGGCTTGCCTTCGGACCGGGCGCCGGTAAAGGCGCCTTTTTCATATCCGAAGAGTTCGGATTCGAGAAGTTCTTTAGGGATGCTTGCACAGTTGATACGGACAAACGGATAGAGCTTGCGGTTGCTGGCATGATGAATGGCTTGGGCTAGAATTTCCTTGCCGGTACCGCTTTCACCGATGATCAAAACCGGCGAACGCGTGGCTGCGGCCCTCAGTGCCTCTTTTTTCAGATCCGTCACAATGCGGCTGTCTCCCAGAAAACTGTCAAAGGTGTACCGGGTGGACCGCAGGTTCAGCAGTTCTTCCTCGTAAAGCTTGACTTTGGATTCCAGAAGAGAAAGCTTTTTGGCCAGGCTTCCCACGTCCCGAACATCTTTGAACAGAACCAGGCCGAACACGGCCTTGACCTGACCATTTTCCATGATCGGAACCCGATGCACCACCATGTTCTGCCCCTTGATACGATGACTGCAGGTGAATTCCGGCTTGCCCGTCTTGGCGACGATATGCATGCGGCTGTTTTCCACCACTTCCGTGCAGTGCCTGCCGATCTGTTTCTCCGGATCCAGGCCCAGAAAACGGCCGTAAGGTTTGTTGAAATGCGTGATAATACCATTGGGGTCCGTTACCAGACTGCCGTAATAAATGCTGTCGAAAATCGATTTGTACATATCCAATTGCTCACGAAGGCGGGCGTTTTCTTCGAAGAGGGTCTGGTTATCCGGGGCACATGAACTTTCGGTTGTAGGTTCGCTTTTCAATGGATATTTCATGGATGTACCTTAGCAAAAAAGTTACATGTAGCATAAAGTCTACATAATGATAGCATCATTATCAACATCCCGTGATGACATCAACAATTAAATTCAACTTATTCGACGAATGGGGATCAGTAATCATTCAGATTTCAGTTTATGTATCGCCCCCAAATGCTTATGATGGTCCCTGTTTTGCATATACGCTTCAACAAAAACCACAATAATACAGTATGCTGGATAAGATCCGGCATGATGTGAGAATTCCGAACTGCCCTTTATTAGACGAGGAGAAAAATGAAAACCACATTTGTTGAACAGAGCACCCATCCCATGCTTTCTGCAATGCCGCCGACACGTGAGAAAAAAGGCAAGATCGTGTCAGCCAAAGAGGCGATCCGTCTCATTCAGGATGGCGATACGGTAGCGACCGGCGGTTTTGTCGGCACTGGTTTTCCGGAGGAACTGGCTGTCCAGCTCGAGGACTATTTTTTATCATCCGGCAAACCCCAGGGTCTGACCCTGGTTTATGCCGCCGGTCAGGGAGACGGCGCCAACCGGGGATTGAACCATCTGGGACATGAGGGGCTTGTGAAACGGGTCGTTGGCGGCCACTGGGGGCTTGTTCCCAAGCTTCAGAAACTGGCGATTGACAATAAAATAGAAGCCTACAATCTGCCACAGGGCGTCATTTCACACATGTACCGGGACATTGCCGCCCACAAGCCGCGAACGATAACATCGGTAGGCCTGGGAACCTTTGTGGACCCGCGAAACGACGGCGGCAAGATCAATACGGCTACCACAGCGGATCTGGTCGAGCTGATCCGTTTTGACGGCAAGGAATATCTGGCTTACAAGACATTTCCCATCAACGTGGCCATGCTGCGGGGCACCACTGCGGACAGCGACGGGAATGTCACCATGGAGCGCGAAGCCCTGACCCTCGATTCCCTCGCCATGGCCATGGCCGCCAAAAATTCCGGAGGCATTGTCATTGTTCAGGTGGAGCGTATCGCCGAAAAAGGAACGCTGCATGCCCGGCAGGTCAAGATTCCGGGCATTCTGGTTGATTGTGTCGTGATCTCAAGGCCCGAAAACCATTGGCAGACCTTCGGCGATATGTACAACCCGGCCCGAAGCTGCGAAATCAAAATGCCCCTGCAATCCATTCCGCCCATGGACATGAGTCCTCGCAAGATCATCGCACGACGGGCGGCTCTGGAGCTTCGTCCCAACCAGATCGCCAATTTGGGTATCGGCATGCCAGAGGGCGTATCCAATGTTGCGAACGAAGAGGGCGTGCTGTCCTACCTCACGTTGACCGCCGAACCGGGTGTCATCGGCGGACTTCCCGAAGGAGGACTGAATTTTGGGGCGGCCATCAACACCGAGTGTCTGATAGACCAGAACAACCAGTTCGATTTTTACGATGGTGGCGGGCTGGATATAACGTTTCTGGGCCTTGCCCAGGCGGATCAACATGGAAACCTGAATGTGAGCAAATTCGGTTCCCGCCTGTCTGGCGCGGGCGGATTCATCAACATCAGCCAGAATGCCAAGAAAGTGGTCTTTGTCGGAACATTTACGGCCGGAGACCTGAGGACCGCAATCCGCGACGGAAAACTGATCATCGAGCAGGAAGGCCGGGAAATCAAATTCATCGACCAGGTGGAGCATGTGACATTCAGCGGCCGGTATGCCAGTCAGAAAAAGCAGGTCGTCATGTATATCACCGAGCGATGCGTGTTCCGGCTGACCGCGGACGGGATGGAGCTTGTTGAGATGCGCCTGGAGTCGATCTGGAAAAAGATATACTGAGTCAGATGCAATTCAGACCCATTATCAATCAACCCCTTCGCATGATGGACGAGCGGATTTTCAGGGACGAGCTGATGGGTATTCAACATGATTTTTTCGACATCGATCTGGAAGAGCGCCTGACCTATGATCCCTCGGAAAATATCTTTTTTGTCAATCTCGAAGGCTATTCGATCAGAACAACCGAAAATATCCGGGAGGTTAAAAGCGCCGTGGAAGCCAAGCTCGAACCTCTTGGCAAAAAAGTCTATACCATCGTCAATTATGACAATTTCAACATCGTGCCCGAGCTGGTGGAGTCCTATACCGATATGGTCAAAGACGTTGTAAGCCGCTTTTACACCAGCACCACCCGTTACACCACCAGCGCATTTCTGCGGATGAAACTCGGGGACGCACTGGTTGAACGGGACGTTGTCCCCCATATTTACGATAATCCGGCGGAAGCCCGGAAGGTTCTGAAGAATCCCGTGGCGACAGGGTCAATTTGATCGCGGACAGGTCCGGCATAATAACTGGTATGACGTTTTAGTTATTACAGACCGCAAGAAAAACCCTTCGAGGTCGTAAATATTTTGATTCATGGGTTTTACGATATACCTGGTACCAGGTTGGGGCGATGTGGTATCCGATGTGCTGGTCGGCAGTGGCATGAACCGCTGGCCGGTGATGTGAATCATGATGGCCATCGTGTTTATTCTGGGCATGTTCATCGACTGCGCTGCCATTTTACTGATCACGGTTCCCATTTTCATGCCCATTGTCATGCAGCTGGACTTTTATCCACGGTGGTTTGCCATTTTGATGTGTGTCAATCTTCAAACTTCTTTTTTAACCCCGCCTTTAGGGTGCGCCCAGTTTTATCTTGCTGGAGTGGCTTTAAAAGGCTATACAATGATGCATGTCTATCGGGGCATCATTCCCTTTGTGGTGCTGCAGGTGATAGGCATATCGCTGGTTGCCGCATTTCCGGTCTATCGTCTCGTATTTACCTGCTCTGGTTTTCGGGAAATAATCCATGGATACAAAAAAACTGGTTTGCATGATGACAGAAAAGGCCGGGCTTGTTCAGGCAGTGGTTTCAACGGCCGGCAACATGGAAGAAGTGCTGCGCTATGCCGTTGATCTGACCCTTCGGCAGAACGGAAAAACCATTGCTGCTCCCGGCCTGGATTCAAAGAGCCGCCAAGCGCTTGAAGAGATGTGCGGTGCTGCTGGGCTGACGGTTCTGAATCCACCGCTGAGAAATCACTTGACCGACATCCATACGGCGCTTACCGGCGCAGACTGGGCCATTGCCGAAACCGGCTCCCTGGTTCTGGATTCGGGTTCCGAAGACTTAAGGATCGCCACCATGCTCAGTGAAACCCATATTGCCTGGATTTCCGCTTCCCGGATTCTTCCCGATGCCACGGCCCTTTCCGCCTATCTGGTCGAGAGCATGAAATCCCCTCCGGGCTATATGTCATTTATCACCGGCGCCAGCCGGACCGCTGACATCGAGCGGGTGCTGGCCATCGGCGTTCACGGTCCCCAGGAGCTTCACATTCTTATCATGGAGGAGAAACCGTCATGATTCAGACCGCCCAGGATATGAAAACCTACAAAGACCGGATCAGAAGCCGCCCTGGGAAACCGGTTTCTTCGAAAGGCCCTGGACAATTTCGCCTCGGCCTACCCGGTGTCCCGGGCCAAGGCCTTTGAGGGGATCGATCTGGATGCCTTGAAAGATCAGATCGCGGAAGGCAAGGATTTGGCCCTGACGCAACTGGAGAGCCTGTTTCACCAGTTCAAGGCCAGGGCGGAGGCTGCGGGCGCCATCGTTCATCTGGCCGGAACCGCTCAAGAGGCCAACGAGATCATCGCCGAGAATCGGCAGGGACAATGGCGTTAAAACCATTGTCAAATCCAAATCCATGACTGCGGAAGAGACCCATCTGAATGATCATCTGGAAGCCGAGGGTTTCAAGGTGACCGAAACCGATCTTGGGGAATGGATCATTCAGCTGCGGCACGAAGGCCCTTCCCACATGGTCATGCCGGCCATTCACCTTTCCCGGCAGCAGGTGGGAACCCTTTTTGGCGATGTCACGAAAAAGCCGGTTGACCTGGAAGACATCGACCGCATGGTCAAGGTGGCCCGAAAAGAGCTCCGCCCGGCTTTTCTGGCTGCGGACATGGGCATCAGCGGCGCCAATCTGGCCATTGCCGAAACCGGAACCCTGGCAGCTGATCAGCAACGAAGGAAACGCAAGGCTGACCACCACGCTTCCCCGGGTTCATGTGGCCCTGGTGGGGCTGGAAAAGCTGGTTCCCGATCTATCCGCTGCGCTTCGCATCATCAAGGTTCTGCCCAAAAACGCCACGGGCCAGGCCCTGACCTCTTATGTCACCTGGATTACCGGGGCCGTGGAATGCGCGGCATCCGCCACGGGGAAAAAAATCCTTCACATCGTGTTCCTGGATAACGGCCGCCTGGATCTTGCCAAAGACCCGGTCTTTTCAGAGGCCCTTCGCTGCATTCGCTGCGGGGCCTGCTCGAATGTCTGCCCGGTTTACGGCAAAGTCGGAGGCCATACCCTGGGGCATGTCTATATCGGGGCCATCGGTCTTATCCTGACCTATTTTTATCATGGAAAGGACAATGCCCGTGCCATTGTCCGAAACTGCCTGAACTGCCAGGCCTGCAAGTCCGTATGCCCGGTCAACATCGATCTTCCCTATCTCATCAAGAAAGTGTACGCCAATGTCCTGAAAGATGACGGCGCAAAGCCTGCCAAAAACGCCGTTTTGTCCGCGGTCATGAAAAACCGCAGGCTTTTCCATTCGCTGCTGAAGCTGGCAGCCACCCTGCAAAAACCCCTGGTTCAAAAAGACGCGGGGGTCCTGCGGCACCTGCCCTTTGTTTTTGGAAAGGCCCATGATTTTCGAACCCTTCCGGCGCTTGCAGAAAAACCGTTCCGGGACCAGTGGCCGAAAATCCGCCCGCAGATCCAAAATCCTGCCTACCGGGTGGCGCTTTTCGGGGGATGTGTCGTGGATTTCGTGTCTCCGGAGCAGGCCCTTTCCCTGGTTCGGCTCCTTTCCAGCCACAACGTTCAGATGGAGTACCCCATGGGCCAGAGCTGCTGCGGCCTTCCGGCCATGATGATGGCCGAAGAGGAAACCGCAACCGAGGTGGCCGTTCAAAACCTGGAAGCCCTGGATCCCCGGCGTTATGATTACATTCTTGTGCTTTGCGCCTCCTGCGGGTCGCATCTGAAGGAAGGGTATTCCCGGCTCCTGGCCAAAAAACCGGAAATGGCCGAAAAATTGCGCATCCTTCACGAGAAATTGATTGATTTCAGCTCTTTTATGGTAAATATTCTAAAAGTAGGGCCTGAGGATTTTCTTCAGAATCAAACGCGGGTTGCCTATCACTCCCCCTGCCATCTGTGCCGGGGCCTGGGTGTGACGCGGGAGCCGCGCGCGCTTCTTCAGACAGCGGGCCTGGATTATGCGCCCTGCAGGGATGAAGACGTCTGCTGCGGATTCGGGGGATCCTACTCCCTGGAATTTCCCGAGATATCATCCGAGATTCTGCGCCAGAAACTGGATCATGTTGAAAATACCGGGGCCGATGTACTGGTAACCGACTGTCCGGGCTGTGTGCTGCAGCTTCGCGGGGGGATGGACAAACGAAACAGCCGGATTCAGGTCAGGCATATCGCGGAAGTCGTGGCCGCCAATCTGAAGAACCCCTGAGATGGCTGTTGCTTCGCAAGGGGAGGTGAAGGATACTTGCTTTCGTAAAACACTGCAATAACCCATAAGGAGCTACCATGATTCCAGAAATCAAAAAAATTCTGTACGCGACCGATATGTCTGAAAATGCCCGATTTGCCTTTGGGTATGCTGTCAGCCTGGCCAACCGGTATGATGCCAAGATCGTTGTTCTTCATGTTATCGAAGATGTCTCCAGTCAAATGAACGCGCAGGTTGCAGATCTGCTGGGGGCGGAAAAATGGCAGGAGCTCCAGCGAATCCGGAAAAAGGAAGTGGTGGAAACCCTGGTTAAGAAGCTGGAAGCGTTCTGCTCGGAAACGGCTGCAGCTGATAATGCCTGCCCCTTTACGATGCCGGACATCAAGGTGAGAAAAGGTCATTCGGTGGAAGAAATCATTGCGGAATCCATTGCTTCGGATTATGATATCATTGTCATGGGTACGCACGGTCACGGCATTCTGGCCGGCGCCATGATGGGCAGCACTGCCATGCGGGTGGTCCGCAGAAGTCATGTGCCGGTCATGGTGATTCGGTTGCCTAAGACTGCATGATTCCTTCAACGGAATGAAGGCGTTTTGCGGTGCAATTCAGATGATTGCCGGCCGAATCGATTGTTAGCAAAGAGAGGGGATAAGTCATGTTTTCAGGCCTTTTTTCGCCGATGCATCTCATCGTTATACTGGTAATCGTCCTGATTATTTTTGGGCCCGGAAAACTTCCCGAACTGGGGAATTCATTGGGAAAATCCATAAAGAATTTCAAGAAGTCAATGGAAGATCCGGACGAAAAGGTGGAAGCCGGAGCCGAGATGAAAAAAATCGATGACAGCAAATAACGGTGATCCGGGAAAACCCGACTCATATGCAGGGAATCATATCAGCTGATTCAGGGCAGGCGCCTGTTTGACAAGGACAAGTCCTGCCCACCTGTTTTCAATTGCCTCCCACCGGCATTCCAGATTCAGACCGGCATAGATGCTTTTAAGCGCTTCGGCCTCTTCTTCCCGAATGCCGGAAAGTATTGTCGCGCCATTTTCTGGAATATGTGATGCGATATGCGGACATAACCGTGCCAGTGTCGGATACCGGAGATTGGCGGCGATCAGGTTAAACTGCCCGTCGATTTCCTCTGCAGGCACATCCAGAACTTCAAACCGCTGCGACAGGCCGTTGATTCGGGCGTTTTCCAAGGCTTCTGCAATGGCGCAGGGGTCCATGTCCGTTCCCATTGCCCGATGAATTCCCAATTTTAAAGCGCAGATGGCCAGAACGCCTGAGCCCGTGCCGATGTCCAGCAGGGTCGCATGGGATACGCCATCGCAGACCCGAAGCGTTTTTAGCGCATATTCGATTCCCTGAATGGCAAGCCGTGTGGTGGGATGCTGGCCGCAGCCAAAGGATGCTCCCGGCCGAAGTATCACGGCAATGTCGGATTCTTCAAGCACCGGATGGTGTTCCGGCGGGGTCAGAATCACCCGTGATCCTACCCGGACCGGTCTGTTAAAGGATTTTTCGATAAACGTGCACCCGTAAAGATAGGTGTAGGCCAGTTCCCCTTCTGCAATCAACGCTTTCAGGGCAACCTGAAAATCCCGCCTTCCGACGGAAACCTGTTGAGCGATTTTTTTTTCAAGATCGCGGGAAGTGATTTTATCCGCGTGGTCCGCGATTGTCTGAAGAATTTGACGGCGAATGATTTCTTTCAATAGGGTCATATTTGATGAACTCAAAAAAGTCAAAATTGGAATGGCAGCCGGTTTGTCCTGAATGCTTTTTTATCAGAGAAGAGGTTTGAAGCGGAGCATAGATGTTTCAACCGGTAAAGTCAACTTTATGCCCAACTCGCCCCTTACCAGGCCCTGTCGTTAATGGACTGTTATGAAGACATAAATGGTTAATATTGTAAATGGTATTACCTTTTGTATTTATTATGATGATGTATTCAAAAAACCCTTGTAATATCATATTAATAATGGTATCCAAATAAAAAATTTATCGCCTTTTGTCCTGAATTGGACCATCGGGCGCTATATGGTAATACCAATTTTCAGCACCATCAGCTTTAAGGAAAAACACGATCTGTGTTCAGGAAAAGGGAGGAAATATGATCCGTCCGGCATTGATAACCGCATTTAAAGAAAACCTGGGACCCGAAAACGTATTCCATGAAAAAGAAGACCTGCTGACTTATTCCTATGACGCGGCGGTTCTGGATCCTGTTCAGCCGCTGCTTGCCCTCAGGCCCGTAAGCAGCCGGACGCTTTCCCATGCGGTTCGTCTCTGCAATGAAAACGGATTGCCGCTGACCGTCCGGGGTGCGGGAACCAATCTGAGCGGCGGCACCATTCCCCGGGCCGGCGGTGTGGTCATATTGACAAACGGCCTCAGCGCCATCCTGGAAATCAATGTGCAGGACATGTACGCCGTGGTTCAGCCGGGGGTCATTACCGCAAAATTTGCAGCCGCTGTAGAAAAACAGGGGCTGTTCTATCCCCCGGATCCCGGCAGCCAGGCGGTTTCCACGCTCGGGGGGAATGTGGCGGAAAACGCCGGCGGCCTTCGCGGCCTCAAATACGGCGTAACCCGAGACTATGTGATGGGCATCACGTTTTTTGATGTGAACGGGGAACGGATCAAGACCGGATCTCGGACGGTCAAATGTGCTACTGGCTATAACCTCACCGGGCTCATGGTCGGCTCTGAAGGCACGCTGGGGGTGTTTGATGAAATCATATTAAAGCTCATTCCCCCGCCTGCGCATCGAAAGGCCATGTTTGCGGTATTCGATGAACTGGACCGGGCTTCTGAAACTGTTGCCGCCATCATAGCCGCCCATGTCATTCCCGCGACCCTGGAATTCATGGATAATTTTACCATTCGCGCGGTGGAGAGCTTCAGCCATGCCGGGCTCCCGGTGGATGCGGCCGCACTGCTGCTGATTGAGGTGGATGGCCACCCTGCCCAGGTTGAAGAAGACGCGCAGAAAGTCGAGGCAATATGCCGCAGGCAGGGCGCCGTATCGATTCGCGTGGCAAGGGATTCTGCCGAGCGGGATGCGGTATGGGCCGCCCGAAGAAGCGCGCTTTCGGCCCTTGCCAAGCTCAAACCCACGCTGGTGCTGGAAGATGCCACGGTTCCCCGAAGCCGGATTCCGGAGATGATCCGGGCGCTCCAGGAAATCAGCCGAACCTATGATCTGACGATCGGAACTTTCGGGCATGCCGGAGACGGCAACCTCCACCCAACCATTTTGACGGACCGCAGGAATGCCGAGGAGTGGAAACGGGTTGAACATGCCATCGCAGCCATTTTTGACAAGGCCCTGGCACTTGGCGGAACCCTATCGGGCGAGCACGGCACCGGCCTTGCCAAGGCCGGGTTTCTGTCAAAGGAAACCGGTCCCGGAGCCCTTCTGTATTCCCGGCGGATCAAGGCGGCGCTCGACCCCAAAAACATCCTGAACCCCGGCAACATCATTGGAGGTTGATCATGACCCGAATGGATGAAATGGTCCGGATGATGAAAGCGCTGGAAGATCAGCTTGTGGTCTGCATGCGCTGCGGCATGTGCCAGGCGGTCTGTCCGCTGTATGCGGAAACCGGGCGTGAGGCTGATGTGGCCAGAGGCAAACTGGCGCTTCTGGACGGGTTGATGAAATCCATGTTCGATGATCCGGAAGGGGTCGGCCAGCGGCTCAACAAATGCCTGCTGTGCGGGTCCTGTTCCGCAAACTGTCCCAGCGGCGTAAAGGTCCTGGATATATTTATGAAAGCCCGGGCCATTATCTCGGGATATATGGGACTTTCTCCGGCCAAGCGCCTGGTGCTGCAGGGAATGCTGGCCCATCCCGGGCTTTTTGACAAGGTGCTGGAATGGGGGTCAAAATTCCAGAACCTCCTGACACGGCCCGTCAACGACATTGTGGGAACCTCCTGTGCCCGTTTCGCTTCCCCCTTGCTGTCCGATCGGCATTTTAAGGTCCTTTCTCCGAAGCCGTTTCATCGGGTGGTTCCGGTTCTTGACACGCCGGCCGGAAAATCCGGAATCCGGGTGGCATTTTTTACGGGTTGTCTTCTGGACAAGCTGTTTCCAAGGGTTGCGGAATCGGTAATTCAGGTTCTGCAATTTCACGGCATCGGCATTTTTATGCCTCAGGGACAGGGTTGCTGCGGGATTCCGGCCGTATCCTCAGGGGATATGTCCACTTTTTCCAGTCTGCTCCGGCACAATCTTGAACTGTTCGAATCCGGCAAGTGGGATTATCTGATTACGGCCTGCGCCACCTGCACATCGACCCTTAAAAAAGTGTGGCCCTCTCTTTCGGAAAACGAAACGCCGGAGATCCGGGAAAGGGTGGCGGCACTGGCTGAAAAAACGCTGGATATCAGCCAGCTTCTGGTATCTGTCCTGAAGATTCCGATGGATGCCGTATCCGATTCGGGAATCGGTGTTACCTATCATGATCCCTGTCATTTAAAAAAATCTCTTGGCGTATCAGATCAGCCCAGGGCCTTGATCCGGGCTGCCAATGGCTATCAATTCCGGGAAATGCCTGAGCCCGACGCCTGCTGCGGCATGGGGGGCAGTTTTAATTTGCAGTATTATGAACTTTCCGCTAAGATCGGCACAAAAAAACGCGATCAGATCATTTCCACCAAGGCTTCCGTTCTGGCCACCGGTTGTCCGGCCTGCATGATGCAGATATCCGACATGCTGTCCCGGGCCGGAGATTCGGTGGCTGTCAAACATTTCATCGAGATTTATGCGGAGTCGTTAAAAAAGGCATGACATCCTCTCTGAAGCCCATCAAGCCCAAACGCATTTCCGACCAGGTATTTGACCAGCTTCGCGAACTCATCTTTCGGGGCGAATTCAAGCCAGGTGAACGTATCCTGCCGGAAAGGGAACTGGCCGAAGCCCTGAGCGTCAGCCGGCCAACCGTGAGAAACGCCATCAACAAGCTGTCGGCAATGGGGCTTCTGGAGCAAAAACAGGGGCAGGGGACATTCGTCCGGAACCCCGAGTTCGAATCCAAGAATCCGCTGGCTGTCGCCATGGAAACCCAGAACGCCTCGCTGGAAGATCTTCTGGAAGTCCGCATGGGCCTGGAATGCAATGCGGCTGCACTGGCCGCCAGAAGGGCGGATGAAAACGACATCCATTTTCTGGAAAAAAGCATCGAGGAAATGAAGTCCGAAATCAAGTCCGGAAGGCTGGGAACGGAAGCCGATGTTTCCTTTCACATGGCCATATCTTATGCCACAAAAAACCCGCTCCAGGTTTATATCATGAAGAATTTCTACGATTTTCTTTTTGTGGGCATCAAGCAAAACCTCTCCGGGCTCTATGAGGATCCGGCAAATATTGAAATGATAATCGATCAGCACCAGCAGATCTGCGAAACCATCCGGCGTCATGATGTCGAACAGGCATACCTTGCCATGAATCGGCACATCGCGTTTGTACTGAATTTTTTCAGTACCCTTAAGAAGATGTGATTGAAACGGCCTTGACCATGTTTCAAAGGAGGGGCTTTGGATCATCAGGTTTATCTTGAAACCGAATTGCAGCATTTTGGCCTGTTGGAAAAGGTGAGGGAGATTCTGGCCGATTTAGGGGAAAAGGCGGCCCTGTCCTATATCAAGTCCAGTTATCATCTTCTCAGCAAGGTATACCACCCGGACTTGAACCCGGCCAACGCCTATCGGGCCAATCGGGAGATGAAACGGCTTAACAGCCTGACCGAAGTCATCAGCGGCTTAAGTGACCTGGAAATCATCGGGGTGATTCAATCCGGGATGCTGTCCGAAACCGACGACCGATACCGGATTCTTGTCGTTGAAGATGAGCCGGATTTGCTGGAACTCTATCACGGTGTTCTGGAAGCCGAAGGATACCGGGTCATGGCTGCAGCCAATGGCGAGGAAGGTCTGGCGGTTTTCCGGCAGTTTTATCCGGATCTGGTGTTTACCGACATTATCATGCCGAAAACCAATGGGATTGAAATGGTCCAGGTCATCCGCCAAGAAAAACCCGATACGAAAATTGTATACATCACCGGCTTTTTAGGCGTTGAGGAGCTCCGGCGCAGAATCAGCGATGAGTTAAACCGCTTTGGTTACCGTCTTCTGTCCAAGCCTTTTAAGATCAGTCAAATGCTGGATGAAATCGAAACCTATCTGGTGGGAAAGGCCTCCGAATCCCAGTTCGTTAAGGGGCTTCGGTCTGTCGGCATGTAACGGTAAGCCGCACCCTATTTCTTTTCCATGCCTGATTTAAGCTTTTTTTCCAGTTCCGCAAACATCTGTTTTTTCTTTTCAGCCTGAGCAGCCTGGAAGCTTTCGATTTTCTGGGTCAACCCTTTACGGGCGATCTGAAAATTCTTAAGCTCCTTGTCCAGAAGGGTTTCAGACATGCCCCTGGGGATTTCTTCGATTTTGGAATGGTCCAGTACGGCCAGGCGAATGCCCTGCGGGCTTTCGACAGCTTCTAGGATACCGGTTTCTTCAAATTTCCGGAAAAAGAATCCGCCTTCTTCCACGGAAATGCCCAGAAGCCGGCAGACGGCTTCAATGGCAGGTGGGCTGTGATGCTGGTATTCCAGAATTCGAATTGCCGAAACCAGCAAGTGCGCTTTTTGATAAAGATCCAAGTCTTTCATAGAATTTTCCAATTGTTCGAAATCATATCTTATTTCTTTGAATAAGCCGATCGTATGATTCCACGGCTTCTTGACATCTATCCAGAACAAGAGTAACAAAAGCTTTTATATTGTATCGAATCAGATCATATCATATAGATATCCAATAGACCATAAAAAGGGGAGGCAACATGACAGAAATCGTCAACATCAAGGCCAGAGAAATACTGGATTCCAGAGGCAATCCAACCGTGGAAGTGGACGTGTTTCTTGCTTGCGGGGCCATGGGGCGGGCTGCGGTTCCTTCGGGCGCTTCCACCGGAACCCGGGAGGCCCTGGAGCTGAGAAACAAACGCGCCAAGCGGTATGGCGGGAAAGGGGTGGTTACAGCGGTTAACAATGTCATGAATGAGATTTTTCCGCTGCTGCTGGGAAAAGACGCTGCCAACCAGATGCATATTGATAAACTCATGATCGAGCTGGACGGTACTCCCAACAAGGCCAAATTGGGTGCTAACGCCATTCTTGGGGTATCCATGGCTGCGGCGCGCGCGGCTGCCCAGGCATATGGCCTTCCGTTGTACAGGTATCTTGGCGGAATCAATGCCAGATTTTTGCCGGTTCCGATGATGAATATCATCAACGGCGGTGCCCATGCCGCAAACAACCTGGATATTCAGGAGTTCATGATCATACCATTCGGGGCCAAATCCATTACCCAGGCCGTACAGATGGGAGCTGAAATCTTTCACTGCCTGAAAAAAATCCTTAAAGACGGCAAATTGAGTACAGCGGTTGGGGATGAAGGGGGATTTGCGCCGAATCTGGGGTCAAATGAAGATGCCATCAAATACATCATGAACGCCATTGAGGCAGCCGGGTATGAGCCGGGAAATGAAATCGGCATTGCGCTGGATGTCGCGGCCAGCGAAATATACACCAGCAAGAAGGAATACGCCCTGAAATCGGAAAACCGGAAGCTCTCCTCCGAGGCCATGATTGATTATTATGAAGACCTGGTGGAGCGGTATCCAATATTTTCCATTGAAGACGGGCTTGCGGAACAGGACTGGGACGGTTGGAAACTGATGACAGATAGAATGGAAAGCAAGGTCCAGCTGGTGGGTGACGATATTTTTGTAACCAATCCTGAAATCCTTTTGAAAGGCATTGAAATGGGGATTGCCAACGCGATTCTGATCAAGCTGAATCAGATCGGAACTGTGACTGAAACCCTGAATGCCATCGAAATCGCCAGACAGGCCGGATATTCAACGGTGATCTCCCACAGGTCCGGAGAAACCGAGGACTCCTTTATTGCCGATCTGGCGGTGGGTATAAATGGCGGCCAGATAAAAACCGGTTCCATGTCCCGCAGCGACCGGATTGCCAAATACAATCAGCTCATGCGTATCGAAGAAGAACTGGGAGAAAGCGCAAGGTTTTCCGATGACGTGTTTTAAGAAAGGCTGAAGAAAATATGGGTTCAAGCACAAAATATATATTTGTAACCGGAGGGGTACTCTCGTCCCTGGGGAAAGGTCTGGCCTCCGCCGCCATTGGCGCGCTTCTGGAAAGCAGAGGCCTGAGTGTGACCATCAAAAAACTGGATCCATATATCAATGTGGATCCGGGAACCATGAATCCCTTTCAGCATGGAGAGGTCTTTGTTACGGATGACGGTGCGGAGACCGATCTTGATCTGGGGCATTATGAACGCTTCACGCATGCCAAACTGGGAAGAAACAGCAATTTTACCACCGGAAAGATATACCATTCGGTCATCACCAAGGAGCGTAAGGGGGATTATCTGGGCGGAACAGTTCAGGTCATTCCCCATATTACCGATGAGATCAAGTCCAGCATCAAGCTGGGAATTACAGACGTGGATGTCGTCATTGTTGAAATCGGCGGCACGATCGGCGACATTGAAAGCCTCCCGTTTCTGGAGGCGATCCGCCAGTTCAAGGCGGATGTGGGAAAAGAAAATGTCATTTACATTCACCTGACCCTGGTTCCTTATATTGCAACTGCCGGGGAAGTGAAGACCAAACCCACCCAGCATAGCGTCAAGGAACTTCGCAGTATCGGCATTCATGCCGATATTCTGCTGTGCCGTGCCGACAGGACTCTTTCCAAAGACATCAAGTCGAAAATCGCCTTATTCTGCAATGTCGGAGAAGATGCCGTCATTACGGCAAAGGATGTGGATTGTATTTACGAAGTGCCGCTGAATTTCCACAATGAAGGGCTCGATAACAAAATCGTGGAACTGCTGCATATCTGGACAAGGTCGCCCCGGCTGGAAAACTGGGAAGAGCTGATCAGTAAATTTAAGAATCCCAAACATGAAGTAACGATCGCAATTGTCGGAAAATACGTGAATTTGACCGAATCTTACAAAAGCCTGAACGAAGCATTGTACCATGGCGGGATTCCCAATGACAGCCGGGTCAATCTCATGTTCATTGATTCTGAAACCCTGGATTCCTCTTCCTGCGAGGCCGTGTTGTCCTCGGCCGATGGCATTCTAGTGCCGGGCGGGTTTGGTCCGCGCGGCATCGAAGGCAAGATCTGCGCCGTTAAATATGCCAGGGAAAACCGGATACCCTATTTTGGCATCTGTCTGGGCATGCAGATCGCTGTGATCGAGTTTGCCCGGAATGTTGCCGGAATTCCGGATGCCCACAGCTCGGAATTCAATGAATTCGCGGCCCATCCCGTCATCTACCTGATGCTGGAATGGTATGACGAGCAAACGCAGACGATTCAAAAACGGGATGCCGGATCGGACAAGGGCGCAACCATGCGGCTGGGCGCCTATCGCTGCAGTATAGTGCCCGATACGCTGGCGGAAAAGGCATATGGATCAAGGGATATTTCCGAGCGGCACCGGCACCGGTATGAGTTCAACAATGCCTATAAGGAACGCCTCCGGGAAAAAGGCATGGTTATCAGCGGCCTGTCTCCCAACGGTGAACTGGTTGAGATTGTCGAGTTGAAAGACCACCCCTGGTTTCTGGGATGCCAGTTTCATCCGGAATTTAAATCCAGGCCCATGGATCCTCATCCCCTGTTCCGGGATTTCATCCGGGCAGCATTGGACTATAAACAATCGCGGTAATTTTTTTAAAGGAGAGACTCTGAATGGTTTCTCCGTTACCATTCCGACGCTGTATAAGATGAAAAGGAAAGAGACGAGATAACCATCGCCCTGACTGCGTATGATTACCCCTGGCAAGGCTGGTGTATGACAGCCTGATGTGTGTCTTATGCTTTTTAGTCTTCGGGACAGTCCTTCTTCAGGCCATCGAGAAATTCCGGCCGTATCTTCTGATAACCCAGGTCCTGGGCTTTGCGCACATCTTTTCGCGCTTCCGCACATTTTTTTTCGGCAAAATATCCGACCGCCCGGTTGTAATAGGCGCCCGCAAAACTTGGATTCAGTGTGATTGCCTGCGTGAAATCGCTGATTGCCTTTGTGTGCTGACCTGAAGAACCGTATGCAGCTCCGCGGTCGGCATATGCGTTGGCATTTTTCGGGTTAAATGATAGGACTTGCGAAAAATCACTGATGGCCTGCTCATGCTTTCCCAACCGGCCCAAAACACGTCCACGACTGTAATACGCGTCGGCAAACTTGGGGTCACTGTTGATTGCTTCAGTAAAATCCTTGACAGCATCTTCATAATTCCCGGCTTGAGCGTAAGCGTTGCCACGTTCAAACCATACAAGGGCTGCTTCATTTGTGGAGGGCTCCGGTGCTTGCGTGAGAGGAACCGTTTTTGTGGTGGAGCATCCCAATGTAATCAAAACCATGATGCCGACAATTAATTTATTCATAGATCATTCCTTAATTCAGATAGTTATGTGGTTATATTCAAGATGAAACGTTGCTGACGCGCTTTTTATCATGACTATAGATGATTCTTCACTGGATTGAAAGCGGGAATCCCGAATTCTGGCTATTTTACTGCGGCATTACCGGCACGTTTCATGTGAAATCCTTTTAAGTTGATTCGGGGTATTGATTTTCATGCTCTCTTTGGAATATCTGGAATTGGCGTCAACTTATCCGAATTATGCACCTCGATCAAGATTTTTTAACGCTGCTGCCCACCTGAAGCCATTCGGCTGGCAAGGTTGTTCTTGCTTTCCGTTATCCGAGAGGATAATAAACAGTCAAAAATGGGGCATTGCTGGACATGAAAATGATATATTCCCCATTTTCTTAAGGGGGGGAGCGTATTTATGGTATAATGACCCGATAACGAAGTTTTGAATGAAATTGGATAATCCCTCAGGCAGAAAGGCTGAAGACTCAGACGTTTTATGGATTTTAACCCGTGCATGAAACATAAGGTGGTGCGAAAAGCGGTTCGGGAGTTTGCCGAAACCGAGCTTGGGCCAATTGTCAGCGACCTGGATCGTGAAAGCCGATTTCCCTGGGAAGTGATTGAAAAAATGCGCCTGCTCAATTTCTTCGGCCTTCAGATTCCCCAAGCTTACGGTGGAGCGGACTTTGACAGCATCAGCTATGCGATAACGATCGAGGAAATTTCCCGTGTGAGCGCGGCCATCGGACTGTGTGTGACCGTCCACAACAGCGTGGGGGCTTATCCCATTGTCCGGTTTGGAACAGCGGACCAAAAAAAGCGGTTTTTGCCATCCCTTGCCAGCGGCGAGCGCATCGGTGCTTTCTGCCTTTCCGAGGCAAATGCCGGTTCCGATGCCGGCGGAGTTGAGACGCATGCGGTTAAAGACGGGGATTCTTATGTGATTAACGGCACGAAAATTTTTGTCACCAATGGCGGGGTTTGCGGTCTGGCGCTGATTTTTGCCGTTACCGATCCGGAAAATTCAAAATCCGGCGCCAGTGTATTCATGGTGGAAAAAGAGACGCCCGGTTTCTCTGTGGGCGAAATCGAAGATCTGTGCGGCATGCGGGCCAATCCGGTATCCTCTCTTTTTTTTGAAGACTGCCAGGTGCCCGGGACCCACCTTCTGGGCCGCCCGGGGGACGGTCTGAGGATCGGCCTGGCTGCTTTGGATACCGGCAGAATAGGCATAGCCGCGCAAGCGCTGGGAATCGCCCAGGCTGCCTTTGACGCAGCGCTGAAGTATTCCAGGGAGCGCCAGCAGTTCGGCCGGTCCATTTCTTCCTTTCAGACCATTCAGAATTATCTGGCGGACATGTCTATGGAGATAGACGCCGGCCGGTTGCTTCTCTATCGCGCCTGCGCCTTCAAGGACTCAGAAAGGCCCTTCGGACCGGAGGCTGCCAAGGCAAAGCTGTATTGCAGTACCCTGGCAACGCGGGTCACCAATGTTGCTTTGCAGATTCACGGAGGATACGGTTATAGTAAGGAATACGACGTGGAGAGGTATTTTCGGGATGCCAAAGTCACGGAAATTTATGAGGGAACCAGTGAGGTTCAGCGCATGGTCATCGCTCGTGAGCTTCTTTCCCGGCCGACATGACGGATAATACATGCTGAAAATTATCGTATGTATCAAACAGGTTCCCATGGTATCAGAGATTCCCTGGGATTCCAAGACCGGAACCTTGAAAAGGGACATGGCGGAAGGCATGATGAATCCTGCCTGCAAACACGCGCTGGAAGCGGCCCTGCAGATAAAGAGCCTTCATGGTGCCCACATCACGACACTCTCCATGGGGCCGCCCATGGCTGAGGAAATCCTTCGTGAATCTCTGGCAATGGGGGCGGACCGGGGCATACTGTTGACGGATTCCCGGATGGCCGGGGCAGACACCCTCATCACCTCTTACACCCTTGCCAGTGCCATCATTAAGGAGTGCCCGGACTTTGACCTGATTCTTTGCGGCCGCCACACCAGCGACAGCGAAACCGCCCAGGTCGGCCCGCAGCTGGCAGAGGAGCTTGATATTGCCGCGGTTGCCTATGTGGAAAAGATCGAGATCACCGGGCGGCAGGTACGAATGCAGCGCGAATCCGATGATTTCCTTGAAACACTGGAAATGGACATGCCCGGCCTGATTACGGTAACCACCACCGGATATCCGCCCCGTTATGCGCCCATGTCAGGACTTCAGGAAGCCTTTGATACCGGGGATATCGTGTGGCGGAATATGGACCACCTCGGCCTGGAATCCGGGACCGTGGGCATGAAAGCCTCTCCGACCCGGATACTGGATGTCTACTCTCCAACAGCCAGGAAAAGGAACATCGTTCTGAAGGGTACGGCAAAGAAGAGTGTGGAGAACCTGTTTGACCAGTTCGGAGACAAGCTGAGCGGCGCGATGGCAAAAGATCTCAAAACCCACGATCACGACCAAAATGACGACGAAAGAGAAGATGAATAAACCGTGGCCAAGCATTTGGGTTTTCGGTGATTATCGGAATTATTTTCAGAACCGGGTGACATTGCAGCTTCTTGCCCGGGCCAAAGAACTGGCCCCTGAAATCGGAGCCCAAGTCTGTGCGATCATATTCGGCAGTCGTGTCGACGAGTATGTCGGCGAATATATCGCCCATGGCGCCGAAACCGTTTATGTTACTGATGATCCCATCCTGAAGGATTACAGCGTTGAAACATACCTGATTCTGGTGGAGCGTCTTATCCGGCAGTATCAGCCGGACATTTTTTTGATCGGAGCCACGGATTTCGGTCGTGAATTTGCGCCGCGGGTTGCAAAGCGGATGAAAACCGGACTGACGGCTGACTGTATCGGGCTGGAAATAAATGCGGACGGCCTTCTGGTTCAAACCGCTCCCTCTTTTGGCGGCAATCTGATTGCAACGATCATTACCCCTGAAAAAAGGCCCCAGATGGCTACCGTAAGACCCGGGACATTCAAGGAGCTGCCCCATAATGCTTCGGCGACCGGTCGCGTCGTGTCCGTTCCCCTTCCGGACAACGTTCCCAGAGCCCGGGTCCGGCTGGTCCATTCCGAGCGGAAGTCGCCTCGGGAACAGCGGATTGAAGACGCCGGAATCGTGATCTGCGGAGGTCGGGGCATGGGGAGCAAGGCTAAATTCAAAAAACTCTTTGAAATGGCCCGCCTGATGGGCGCGGAAGTGGGTGCCACACGTCCGGTTGTCCATTCACAATGGGTGGATCATGATTGTCTGGTCGGACAGGCAGGAAAAAACATCCGTCCCCAAATCCTTTTTTCCTTTGGTGTCAGCGGCGCCATACAGCATACAGCAGCCATTCATGATGCCGATCTCATTATTGCCGTCAACAAAAACCCCAACGCTGCCATGATGAAGATGGCGGATGTTGCCATCGTGGCGGACGCCAGCCAATTCTGTTCTGCGCTGGTCCGGGAATTGAGAAAACGGATCAGAGAATAAGTGGAAGATGAATTTACGACGATTCATTTTTTCTTCATCCGTCTCATTGTTCTTGATACCATCTCAGTCCATGAAACTCACAGAATTTTACGCGCTTCAATCAGAACTGGATACTTAATAACCAATTCTGAATATTAGCTATCCAGTCAAACAGCAGCGATCTGACAATATTCAGCTGCGAATCCACTTCGACGCTTGAGGTATTTTCTGGCACATTATTTGCTGTTTATACTAAATGTTGAATTGTTCAGTTTATGGCATTATAATAAATGATCAATAGGTGAATATATGAAAAAAATCGGATTAACTTCTCTGATTGTATTGTTTATTATTACTGGTCTGATGGTTGAAGGTGCGCAGGCTCGCTGGCGCGGGCACTACCGAGGATGGTGGGGACCCGGAATATATTTGGGATTACCGTTCGTGGTGGGGCCGCTGTTGTATCCATACAGATATTATCCGCCGCCGCCCGTGGTTATCCAGCAGCCCCCGGCATATTTGCAGCCGCCTCAGCAGCAGAACATCAATTACTGGTATTACTGTGAAAATCCTAAAGGGTATTACCCGTACGTCAATAATTGTCCGAATGGATGGATGAAAGTGGTACCGGATACAAACCCTCAGACAGATTCCCCAAACTGATTGTGGAGGACTTGAACTATGAACTGGATACGAAGGTTTATGATAGTTTTGGTTGTGATTACTGTGAGCGGGTGCGCGACTATTCCACCCGGTCCGAGTGTCATGGTGATGCCGCCTCCAGGCAAGCCCTTTGAGTTATTCCAGATGGAGGATTCTGCCTGCAGGGAATGGGCTGAACGTCAGGCTGGATGGGATGCAAATGAAACCGCAAATGAGAATTTGGCAAGTGGCGTAGCTATCGGAACATTGCTGGGAGCAGGCCTGGGCGCGGCGATTGGCTCTGCTTCCGGGAATGTTGGTGCCGGCGCGGCAATCGGTGCTGCAGGTGGCATGGCCGTCGGTGCTGCCGGGGCAAGCGGACCTGCCCATGCTGCTGGGCTTGAAGTCCAGCGACGCTATGACATCGCCTATCAGCAGTGCATGTATTCAAAAGGAAATCAAATTCCGGGTTCCGTGCGCGAATCAAGAAGACAGCGTTATACACCGCCGCCCCCGCCGCCGGGTTATGCACCGATGCCCTATGGCGGATATCCCCCACCCCCGCCATATTGAAACCATGACGAAAAAAGAGGCAGTTCCCTTGTTCCGGGAACTGCCTGAGCACGCCTTTATACCCGGACAAAAACCGTATAGTTCCTGTAAATTCCTGTCCGCCGTCTTATATCCGGCTTGATTTTCAGATTCGATAAATTCCTTGTGTTCTTTTCCTGCTGTATATAGAATAACAGGTTATGAATTGCCCGTACATTTAATTCCGGTTCCTCCGGATATGAAAATGAGGCCCTCCCGCTTTGGAAAGGGGAAATCATTCGATTGCCTATTGTCTGCTTTCACTTAAACAGGAATTGGGATTTATGAGAAACAAGCGGTTATTTATTCTATCGGCAGTGTTTATCCTGGCTTTGAGCCTGTCAGGATTTTCCAATGAAATTGAGGCCCAGACTGCGGCATCATCAGCAAAGCCTTCAGGGCTTTCTCTGGATGACATTCTGAAACGCCTGGAAAGCCGGTATTCAGCCCCAGGGTTTTCAGCCCGCTTTTTTCAAACTTCCACCCTGAAGGCCCTTGATATTACTGAAACCGCTTCCGGTACGATGGTGGTTAAAAGACCCGGCATGATGCGCTGGGTCTATGAAAAGCCAGATAAACAGGTAATCGTCACAGACGGCAAAAAACTCTGGATTTACCGGCCTGCCGACAATCAGGTGACTGTTGGCAGCGCCCCTTCATTTTTTGGAGACGGCAAGGGTGCAAGCTTTCTTTCCAATATCCAGTCAGTTCGTAAAACATTTCATGTGACGCTGGAGAAGATGAATGCCAGCCAGGAATATGTTTTAAAGCTGGTTCCCATGGATAAATCCTATGATCTGACGTCGGTACTGCTGGTGGTGTCAAACGATACTTTTGATATTGTCGAGGTGGTCACCTATAACTCTTACGAAGATGAAACCCGTATTGAGCTTAATAGCATTCAAATCGAGCAGAATCTGGATGATTCTCAATTCAAGTTTGCAATTCCTCAGGGTGCTGAAGTGGTTCGAATGGATGGGTAAGAAGGGGGAGATGTGCAGGAAACAATAAGAAGACTGCTGAAAGAAAGACGGGCCATTCTGCTGGCCCACAATTATCAACCACCCGAGATTCAGGAAGTGGCCGATCTCTGCGGGGACTCTCTGGAGCTGAGTATTAAAGCCTCTGAAACCGATGCGGAAGTCATTGTGTTCTGCGGGGTTCATTTTATGGCAGAAACCGCATCCATTTTGTCCCCTGAAAAAACCGTTCTGCTTCCCCGCATGAATGCCGGCTGCCCCATGGCTGATATGATTACGCCTGAAGCGCTTTCGGCAAAACTGGAAGAACTGGGACCCATGCCGGTTGTGACCTATGTCAACTCTCCGGCATCGGTAAAGGCCTTATCGACCGTCTGCTGTACTTCCGCCAATGTGCTGGCCGTTGTCAACAGTCTGGATGCACCGGAAATCCTGATGACGCCTGACCGAAACCTGGCCCGTTATGCGGCTGCGCAAACCACAAAAACCATTCACGCCTGGGAAGGATATTGCCCGATTCATGACCGTCTGACCCCGGAAGCCGTGATTGCGGCCAGAAAAGCGCATCCGGATGCGGTGTTCATGGCCCATCCCGAATGCCGGAAAGCTGTTCTGGATATGGCCGATTCCGTGCTCAGCACCTCCGGCATGGTCCGGTTTGCAAAAGCGTCACCACATCAGTCATTTATTGTGGGAACAGAGCTGGGGCTGATGTATGCTTTGAAAAAAACCTGTCCGGATAAAGCGTTTTATCCGGCATCAGAAAGCATGATCTGCCCGGATATGAAGAAAATTCATCTTGAGGATGTGATCAGAAGCCTGGAAACCCTTGAAGGCCAGGTGAAGGTTCTGGAATCGGTTCGCCTTCCAGCCCTTGAAGCGGTTCGGCGGATGATTGGCATTGCCGGATGATTCGGGGGCATCTGCCGGTTTCCAAGCTTAAGAGTGGAAACCAGCAGAAGCGCAGATTACGGCCCGTCAAAGTAAATGCTCATGAACCCGCGCGCGGGCAATGAAAAAGTCAAGTAACGTTTCACGCTTCTCGATGTATTTTCGCGGTTAAGTTGGCGCGCTCCCTCCCTGGATTTTACAGCCGGCTCATGACCTCATCCGAGATGTCCGCGTTGGTGTGAACCTTCTGGACGTCATCACAGTCCTCGAGGGTATCCATCAGGCGGATCATCTGCTCGGCCTCTTTTCCTTCCAGGTTCAATGTGGTCTGGGGCAGCAGGGTGACTTCCGCATTGCTGAAGGGAATGGCGGCGTCTTCCAGGGCCTGGCGGACCGATTCAAAATCCGCGGGAGCTGTGATGACCTCAAAGACGTCCTTGTCTTCCCGAACATCTTCGGCGCCGGCTTCCAGGGCGATTTCCATGAGCCTGTCTTCGGTTGTCGCCGTGAGATCGACACTCAAGTAGCCTTTTTTGTCGAACATCCAGGCCACACAACCGTTTTCACCCAGATTCCCGCCGCTTTTGTTGAAAATATGACGAATTTCGGCCACTGCCCGGTTTTTATTGTCGGTCAGCGATTCCACGATTATGGCTGCGCCGCCCGGTCCATAGCCTTCATAAGTGCTTTCTTCATAATTGACGCCTTCCAGTTCGCCGGTCCCTTTTTTAATGGCCCGATCGATATTGTCTTTGGGCATGTTTTCGCTTTTTGCATCCAGAACCGCGGTTCGCAGCCTGGGGTTTGACGCGAGATCGCCGCCGCCCATCCGGGCCGCAATGGTGATTTCCTTGATCAGCTTGGTAAATATTTTCCCTCTTTTGGCGTCGGCCGCGCCTTTTTTATGCTTGATGGTTGACCATTTATTATGACCTGACATAAAAAACCTCCATGATGCCAGATGTCAGAAGTCAGATGACAGATGGCGGCAAATAATCTCCTGTCATCTGTCATCCGTTATCAGTCATCTGTTTATTTATCGTTTATTGAGTCCAATGATATAAATTTCCCTGCTGGCCTTTCGGCTGCTCTGGGGTTTAAAAATCCGATGCTTGTTAAACATGGATTTAATTTGCTGGATGAATGCCTCGGAATCCTCACCCTGGAATATTTTACAGACAAAAGAGCCTCCGGGCAAGAGTCTGTTTTGTGCGATGGAGAATGCTGCCTGGCAAAGGTCAAAGGATCTGACTGCGTCAACTGACTTGTTGCCGGTTGTTGAAGGCGCCATGTCGCTGATGACCACATGAAAATCCCGGCCAATGGCCTCGGATATTTCATGGGGCAGGGCCAGCATATCTGCGATGAACACACGGACATGGGAAGGCAGGGTGACGGTCACGGGTTTCAGGTCTATGCCCACGACGCTTCCAGCAGGGCCTGTGAGGGTGGCAGCCAGCATCAGCCATGAACCCGGCGAACAGCCAAGATCCAGAACGCTGTTTCCCTTTTGAATCAGATTGACTTTTTGCTGAATTTCCTGAAGTTTGAAAACAGACCGGGCCGGGAAATGATCTTTTCTGGCCTTCTGGGTGTAATGATCTTCCCAGGGATTTTTCTTGGACCGGGGGTTGTGCATTAAAAAAGAATCTCCATGGCTTCTTTCAGGGACTGAATGCCGATAAGCTCTATTCCTTGGACCGCGGATGCCCGTTTCAGGTTGCTGGAAGGAATCAGGCACCGGGTAAACCCCAGTTTACAGGATTCGGAGATTCGCGCATCCACCTGGCCAACGGCCCGTACCTCACTGGTCAGGCCGACTTCTCCCACAACAACCGTGCTGTCGTCAATGGGTTTGTCCAGAAAACTCGAGGCTACGGCGCAGACAATCCCCAGATCCACGGCCGGCTCATCTGTCCGGACACCGCCGGCGACATTCATGAATAAGTCATGGCCCATCAGGTGAATACCCAGCTTTCTTTCAATGACAGCCATCAGCAGCGCCACACGATTGGAATCCAGTCCGAGTATGGTTCTTCTGGGGGTTCCCCAGTTGGTGCTGCTGGCAAGGGCCTGAAGTTCGATCAGAATGGGCCGGGTGCCTTCCATGCTGGCCGTAACCACGGATCCTGGAGCATGGGTGGGTCGTTCGGCAAGAAAAATGGCCGAGGGATTGGTCACTTCTTCAAGCCCTTTGTCCCGCATTTCAAACACGCCGATTTCATTGGTTGAGCCGAACCGGTTCTTGACTGCCCTCAGAATGCGGAACAGGTGATTTCTGTCCCCTTCAAAATACAGCACTGTGTCCACCATGTGTTCCAGAAGTCTGGGGCCGGCAATGGCCCCTTCTTTGGTGACATGACCCACCAGAAACATGGGAATGCTGGTTTTCTTGGCAGCCAGCATCAGGCGAAGGGTGGCTTCCCGGACCTGGCTGACGCTTCCGGGAGCAGCCGAAATGTCGCTGTTGAACATGGTCTGGATGGAATCAATCACCAGAACATCGGGTTTTACGGATTCCAGCATGGAGAGAATGATGTCGATGTCGATCTCGGACACGACAAGAAAATTGGATGACAGGGTAGACAGCCTTTTGCTGCGCATGCTGAGCTGTCGAACCGATTCTTCGCCGGACACGTAAAGCACGCGATGCCCCTGAATTGCAAAGCGATGAAGCGCCTGAAGCATCAGGGTCGATTTGCCGATGCCCGGGTCTCCGCCGATCAGAACCAGCGACCCTTTTACCAGGCCGCCCCCCAGTACCCGGTCGAATTCCCCGATGCCGCTTGGCAGCCGCTCTTCGGTGTCGCATACGACCTGATCGATGGGAATGGGTTTAGACCTGGAAGAAGAAAAGCGGGAGCCGACCTGTGCAAATGAATCCCCTTCCTCGACAATGCTTTCCCATGCCCCGCATTCCGGGCATTTTCCCATCCATTTCGGCGTCTGGTATCCGCAGGACTGGCAGGCAAAAATGGTTTTTTGATTTTTTTTCACAGAAATCAATCTGATGAACCGGATGGTCGTTACGGGCGATCAAAAAAAATCACGAAGGATTTTGAATGAAAAAATCTTTGACAGCATCAATCACTTTTTGAATATCGGATGCCGTGATATCCAAGTGGGTTACGAGTCGAAAATTTCCTCTTCCACTGACCAGGATGCCGCGTTCTTTTAAAAAAGAAGTCAGCAATTCGCTTGACAGTGCAGGTGCCTCCATGAAAACCATATTGGTTTGAACCGCGTCAAGATCGATTCGAATTCCGGTAATCTCGGAGAGTTTTCGAGCCAGAAGCTCGGCATGCGCATGGTCTTCTGATAGGCGTTCAACATGGGAGGTGAGAGCGACAATTCCCGCTGCCGCCAGAATGCCGGCCTGGCGCATGCCGCCCCCAAGCATTTTTCTCCACCGAAGCGCCTTTTGAATAAGGTGCGCCGGACCGCAGAGTATTGATCCGACGGGAGCGCCAAGTCCTTTGGACAGACAAACAGAGACCGTGTCCGCATGGCGTGCAATCTCGTGAACCGGAACCCTCAGCTTGACGGCGGCATTGAAGATTCTGGCTCCGTCCAGATGAAGCCCAAGGCAACGAGAGCCGGCAAGTGCAGATGCCTGTGCCAGATATTCTATGGGAAGCACCTTGCCGGCCTGGGTATTTTCCAGGCAGAGAAGCCGGGTTTTCGCAAAATGAAAATCATCGGGTTTGATGAGCGACTTGAACCCGGTCCAGATCCAGGGTGCCATCGGGTAAAAAGTCGAGCGGCTGGGGTTGAATGCTTCCCAGGACCGCGCCGCCGCCGGCTTCATACCGGTAGGTATGGGCCTGCTGTCCAACAATGTATTCATCTCCGCGCTCACAGTGGCTCAATAGCCCCAGAAGATTGCTCTGAGTACCGCTGGATACAAATAATGCGTCTTCTTTTTGAAGCATTTCCGCGGCCAGTTTCTGAAGCCGGTTGACTGTGGGGTCTTCGCCATAAACATCGTCGCCGACTTCCGCCTCGGCCATTGCCGCCCGCATGGCCTTGGTCGGCCTGGTAACCGTGTCACTGCGTAAATCAATAACCTTCAAGAATCCCCTTTCATCCCCTTGTTCGGGGTTTACAGATAATTTCACGAATGCAAAAATCGGCAAAGATGTCCGATTGGTTGGCCGGCCGGATGACCAGAGCCGTGTCGACCCCCTTTGCGGTGCCGCCGATGGCGACAATGTCATTTCCGGAAAGAGCGCCTGCGTCGGCTGCCATTATGGAGATTTCCACGGCAACCTTGGTTCCCTGGCCAAATAATCTTAAGGTGTCGGCAATCAGCAGGGCAGGGTACAGTCCTTGGTATTTTTTGGCGATGGAGCGTTCAACGCCGGATAGGGCATGAGTGGCTGAAACCACTGTGACGCCTTTATTTTCAAGATCGCGTTTAATGCTATCGGGCATGACAGTTTTAAAGGGCTCTCGGAATCCACAGTGATAGGTAACGACGGTCAGGCGGAAGCCGGCAAAAACTTCCAGCGCTTTGTAAGCAGTTTCTCCCGAGGTTGAACTGACAACCGCTTCATCAAGGTCCAGTTGTTTGCCTCTCTGGAAGGCAGCGGCCAAGGCCTGATCCGTGTTGGACGCGCCTGGTTTTTCAAAATGCATTCAGTCCTCCAGGTGATGGTGTCGTGTTTCTGGCAGAAGGCAGACAGGATGCGTCTGCCTGCCCTCCTGTGACGACAACAATACAATCCACTTAAGCAACGGCATCTTTAAGGGCTTTCCCTGCTTTGAAGCGGACCACATCGGTGGCCTTGATTTGAATTTTGGCGCCGGTTGCAGGATTGACTCCCTGCCGGGCTTTTCTGTGAACTTTTAAAAATGTGCCAAAACCAATCAGGGTGATTTTGCCGTCCTTTTCCTTGAGTGCGCCGGAAATCCCCGCAACAAGCGAATTTAATGCTTTCGCCGCCTGGGTTTTGGTAATGACTGCCCCATCTGCCATCTGTTGAATCAAATCATCTTTTTTCATCTTTTTTTCCTTTTTTGTTTGAGGTTGTGCCATGAAGAGCTTAACATTGTTTCAGGTTCATATATCAACGGGAAAATGAAATCAATTTATCTTTTTTGATTTTTAAGGCAATTTGTTGTATGACAATCAATATCAGGTGCCGGGAACGGGTATCGGAAATCAGGAGCGTTAAGGAGTTTTCAAAGTTATGCCGATAACGAAAACAAATAAATGGGTTGCTGGGATTTCAGCTGTTGTACTTCTGGCTGTAATGGGTGTGGTGTATGGGTTGCATATGGAGAAAAAACACCCCGAGCCATCTTCAATAAACAGTCAGCTTGTCAAAGAACTACCAGAAAGTTTTACATTTTTTGATCTTGGGTCCAATACCCGATTCAGTGACGCAGTCCGTAGGACCTTAAGCGACCGGCTGGGATCCGATGCGATTGCCTATCGAAGCCAGATTGATTTATCCGTCAATAGCCAGGAGTTCATCCAAATATTTTTCCCGGAACTGAATGCACTGAACCTTCAGTTGAATTATCCCCCCCGCGAGCGTATCGAGCATAATACCGTCAAACTGATGTACCGGTATGCCCAGAAAGTGGATGTTCCCTTCAAATATGTCGAAATGTTTTTTTCAGGATACTCCCAGAGGCCTCTTTACTTCAGCATTACCGTGTCGCATGATGGCGCCAATATCATCGATTCGCTTCATCAGAAGTATGGTCCTCCTGAAGAAATTCAAGGTTTGAAATTACCACTCAAAGCCAGTTTCTGGAGGAAGAATAACGATATATTACTGGTTTCCATTAAAAGTGACCGGTATGGAAACCCTGAATATCATATCATGATCTATTATGTAAACAGCCTTGAATCGCTAGTGAATATCGAAAAAGAAGAAGCCCGCCAGCGTGAAGATCGATTCAAACAAGCATCGGACAAAGTGTTTTAGGTCATTTTTGTTTATTTGCCGGAGAGTCCGTTCCCGCTATACCCGGGATAGACAGATAAATCAAACGTTTCAGCTCCCGTCTTCCCCGTGTTACCGTGTCCAGAATAAATCCGCAGGTCAGGCTGAGGAATGCCAGAATCATGATTCCGGTTGAAAGAATAGCCGTCGGGAAGCGGGGTACCAGACCGGTTTCCAGATATGTAATCACAATCGGATATACCAGTAGCAGCGATAACATAGACAGAAATCCAAATACAAGGGAAAAAAACGTCACCGGCCGTTCTTCCTTGAACATGATGAGAATCATGACCAGGATACGCAAGCCGTCCCGATAGGTCCTGAGTTTGCTGACAGAATCCTGCGGCCGGGTTTGATACGGGGTCGTCATTTCGCCAATGGGCATTCGCAGCTCCAGGGCATGAATCGTCAGCTCCGATTCGGTTTCAAACCCTTTGGAAACTGCCGGAAAGGATTTGACAAATCTTCGTGAAAACACCCGATAGCCGGAAAGAATATCCGTACAGTTTCTGCCAAACAGCATCCCCAGAAATCCGGTAAGCATGTCATTGCCGAACCGGTGCCCTGGGCGGAACGCTTTCGCTGAATAATCGCTGAGCCGGGTGCCGACCACCATGTCCAGATGTTCCTCGATGAGTTTTTGAACCATTATGGGGGCGCTGGGGGCGTGATAGGTATCGTCCCCGTCCACCAGGACATAAATGTCTGCTTCGATGTCCGCGAACATCCGCCGGACAACATTCCCCTTGCCGGGATGGGTTTCATTCCGGACAATGGCTCCGGCTGCGGTTGCAATTTCAGCGGTTCGGTCAGTGGACCGGTTGTTGTAAACGTAAATTCCGGAATCAGGTAGCGCTTTTTGAAAATCCCCGACCACTTTTCCAATGGTTTTTTCTTCATTGAAACAAGGGATAAGAACCGCCACCCGGTAATCTGCCGAATCGGAAGTATCATTCATGGTCATGCCTTTTGAATACCGCGCAGAAATAAAGCGGGTCTATCACATTGGATTCGATGTGCGGTTTAAAAGTCTGACAGGAATCGCTCTCCATGTCCAGCCCATAGGCATCAAGCGCGGAGATTGCGCCGATATTCTCGTAAGACCGGTAAAGCACAAACATCGGGCCGGTGTGCCTGGAAATAATATCCGCCATCAGGCGGTCATAGCCGTTGGGATGACTGGACGGCCCGGTAAAATAACTCTGAATGCGGACAAAGCGAACGGTCTTGGGAAACAGGGGAACCAGGTAGGATGAGGGGTCTGAACCGGTCATGATGACGATGGTGTCTTCCGGTTTTTCGATGACGGGCAGTTTTGCGCCGAAATAATCCTCTCCCCAGGATACCCGCCCCCAGTCGGCGGGGCTCAGGGTGGCCAGAATCACCAGCAGACTTGCTCCTGCCGCCGCATGTTTTATGAAGCGGCTGCTGATCATCCGGTCCAGAATCAACCAGATTCCTAAAGGGGCCAGCAGCTCAATGACCAGAATATAACGAAAAATGGCAAACATTTTCAGCCAGGTCAGATAGGAAATGATTCCGGACGCCAGCAGGAATCGGATTGCGGAGTCGGAAACCGGATCCGTCCGGGTTGCCTGCTGTTCCGGACGGACCGAAACACCCTGGACAAACTGATACACCAGCAGCGCCAGCAGCAGAACATAGAGAAGGGGAATACGCAGATCCCGGAATGCCACTTCGGCAAATTCAAAGGGCGCAAACCCGAAAAAAAAGGGGGATATCAGGGCTTCGCCGATGCTGTCCGGAAGATACGACGTATCCCGGTAGTCTCCGATAGTGGCCATTGGAGACTGAAAAAAGAGATTGAAATATGGGAAGAGGGGATTCTTGAACCTCACCCACATTTCATGCAGCCAGTATCCGCCGCTTGCAGCGATGCCGGAAAGTACGCCGATGCCGTAAAAAAATGACAGAAAGAACCGGTGCATAAAAGGCGTCTTCAGTACAAAGAAAGCCGCGCACAGTCCAATGGCATAGATGGCGGCCGGTTGCTTAAACCCGATGGCCGCGCCGGCCGGGAATCCGGCGCCGATAACAATGGCAAGCTTGATCCGCCAACTGGATGATAACAAATGCCGCATCGCAGATAAAATGGTCAAAAGGGAAGACAGGATCAGTATGCTGAGAAGATTGTCGCTGAACATGGTTCCCAGTTCGGAAATATTGGCGGCACCCAGCATTCCGACCAGCGAAATGGCAAAACAAACCCCTCCACGCTTCCAGGAGGAATCCATGTTGTTGCCATCGGAAGGTATGATCTGCCGGGTGATCGCCAGCAGCAGCGGGAAATTGAAGCCCTGAATCCAGCCCAGCAAAAAACCCACACCTTTGGGAGGCAGGAGACTGACAGCATAGTAATAGGGAATATAGAGAAGCGGATTGTAGAAATTGGCGACCTGGCTGGGCAGGGCATCAAAATCCATTCTGTTGTTTATAAATGAATAGGGGTTGTAGAAGTGATAATTTCGAAGATCCCAGTTGGCGTCCTGGCCCAGCATGACGGACAGAATACCAAACAGGGGCGGGACCATCAACCACGCCGCCAAGGTTAGCCATTTTTCAGGTTTTTCAGGCATAGGACTTGAGGTGTAATGAATTAGGGGGCATAAAGAATAAGGACGCTACAATCATTGTAAATCACTGTTTTTCCCAACACATGATGTGTGCCCCTAAATTAAATGATAATGGAAATAGGTCCGTTCTGTCAAATTGCTTTTTTAAAGAGACGTCCGAGGGATTCCGTAATTTCCTTGATCTTGAACAGGTAACCGGCGGCAAAAAGCAATAACAGGAAAATCAGTCCGATACTGCCGGCAATCAGCAGGCTGCCTGCAAGGCCCTTCATGCCGATCCACTGGGCCAGTCCCATTCGAAGTCCTTCCAGCATCAGCCCTGCGGGGATGGTCAGAAGCAGCATTTTGACATATCCCCGATACACTTTCCGGCTCTCCGGGTTGTGACTTCTGCGATTCCAAAGCGCGTAGAGCAGGATGACCTGCAAAATGGCCGACATGGATATTGCCAGCGCCACGCCGCGGGCACCCACGAGATTCATGCCGATCATGTAAATCGGCAGGCTGATGATGACCCCAATGGTGCTGTAAATGGCCGGGAAAAGTGTATTCTGGATGGCGTAATATCCTCTGACCACAACGGTCTGGGCTGCAAAGGCAACAGGCGCCGATCATAAGATAGAACAGTATGCCGGCAGTATTGGCCGTGGCTGCCGCATCAAATCGCCCTCTTTCAAATAAAATTGTCACCACTTCATAGCGAAGAACCATCAGCAGCATCGAAAAGGGGATGATGAGAGACAGATAATTCAGGGTGCGGTTAAGCAGGTGGTTCATCTCAGGGACGCGATTTTCGGCAGCCAGCCTGGCAAGAAATGGAAAGGATGCGGTGCCGATGGCCTGGCCGAGAAGGCCAACCAGAATAAACATGATTCGCAGGCCATAATTCAGGCAGGCAATGCTGCCTTCAGGCAAATAAGAGCCAAAAAACTTCAGAAAAAATTCCGTTGAAAATGACATGGTCAAGCCCACCATCAGCGGCAGGGTCAGGCGAATATAAAGCAGAAAATCCGGGTGAAGGAAGTCCAGGGTCAGCGTGTATTTCATGCCGACCTTTCGGGCTCCCCAGTACTGAATGGCAAAATTGCCGATAAATGAGCCGGCCAGAACACCCCAGGAAAAGCCTTCCATTTGAAAGAAAAGGGCCCAGCAGCATGCCTCCGGCAATAATGCCGATATTATAGATCAGCGGGGCAAGGGCCGGAAGGCCAAAGGATTCCTTGGCAAATTGAGCGGCCGTGAACATGCCGCCGGTAAAAAAGAAAAACTGCGCCGGCAGGATGATTCGGGTCATCCGGACGGCTTTTGCAAGCAGTAGCGGGTCCTTTATACCCGGTGCCGTCAATGATATCAATTCCGGAGTAAAATACATGGAAATTGTTATAAAAACAATCAGCATAAGACCGAAGCTGTTCATGATCACCGAAAAGACCTTCCAGCCTTCTGTTTCGCGATCTGCTGCCAGATATTTGGAGAAAACCGGGATAAAGGTGACCGATAAAAAACCGCTGGCAACAATATGATTGAGGATTTCCGGAATCACAAAGGCGATCTGATAAGCGTCTACATCAGCTCTGGCGCCGCCGGCATATGCAATGGCCATTTCCCGGAAAAGGCCGATGACACGGCTTAAAAACACCGAAGCCATAAGAATCAGAGTTGCAATCCCGACTTTTTGATAAAGCGATTTTGACATGAAGCGCCGTCAGTATGATGATAAATTTGTGGCTAAACCGATCGTAACAATATGCTTTGTTATTTTCCAGACAGCCATGCTATCAAAGACCCACCGATAACTCAAAGAAAAACAGATGGCGGGGGCCTGCCTGAAAAAAGCTTGTGATGCCTGTTCTATGCCAGAACCCCATTGGTTCTTTGCTTCAGACAAATTGACATCAAGGTGCAAGTGCTTATTATTAAAACGATAAATTTAATCTATGGCGTTGATTGATTTGATTAGGAGGAGAGCTCAGATGCGGTTTGATAAATTTACGGTGAAATCTCAGGAACTCATTCAAAATGCCCAGTCCCTGGCGTCCCGGCAGAACAATCAGCAGATTGAGCCGGAACACTTTTTGAGCGCCATGCTTGGCGAATCCGAGGGAATTACTTCATCCATTCTGCGAAAACTGGGGGTATCCCCGGCCAGCGTCAACCAGGAGTTGCTGTTGGCCATGAACCATTTCCCCAGAATTACCGGGACCGCGGAGGTGTATATTTCCCAGCGGTCAAAATCAATTCTGGATGCTGCCTTTGCCGAATCCGACAAGATGAAGGATCAGTATGTCAGCATCGAGCATATCTTGCTGGCCGTATCCGATGAAAAGAGCGGGGATGCGGCAAGAATACTGGGCCGAAACGGCATTAACCGTGACGCCATTCTCAAGGTGCTGATGGGCATCCGGGGAAATCAGCGGATTACCGATCCGAATCCCGAGGAAAAATACCAGGCCCTTGAAAAATTCAGCCGGAATTTGACGGATCTGGCCAGGCTCGGTAAGCTGGACCCGGTCATTGGCAGGGACGATGAAATCCGCCGGGTGGTTCAGGTTCTGTCCCGGCGCACCAAAAACAATCCGGTCCTGATCGGAGAGCCGGGCGTTGGAAAAACTGCCATCATCGAGGGCCTTGCCCAGAGAATCGTGGCCGGTGATGTGTCCGAAACCCTGAAAAACCGCAGGCTGGTGTCTCTGGATATGGGGGCATTGATTGCCGGCGCCAAATACCGCGGGGAATTTGAAGACCGTCTAAAGGCGGTGTTAAAAGAGGTTGAAGCTGCAGAAGGCGAAGTCATTCTCTTTATTGACGAAATGCATACGCTGGTCGGGGCAGGGGCAGCCGAAGGATCCATGGATGCTTCCAATATGCTGAAACCGGCCCTTGCCCGGGGAACCCTCCGGTGCGTGGGCGCGACCACCCTGAACGAATACCGAAAGTATATTGAAAAAGATGCGGCCCTGGAAAGACGGTTTCAGCCGGTTTTTGTAAAGGAGCCTTCGGTGGAAGATACCATTGCCATTCTTCGCGGCCTCAAGGAAAAATACGAGGTGCATCATGGAGTCCGGATCAAGGATTCGGCGATCGTGTCCGCCGTAACGCTGTCTCACCGGTATATTTCCGACCGGTTTCTGCCGGACAAGGCCATTGATCTGATGGATGAATGCGCATCCAAGCTGCGGATTGAAATTGACAGCATGCCAACTGAAATCGATGAAATCCAGCGAAAGATCACCCAGCTTGAAATCGAACGGGAAGCCCTGAAAAAGGAAACAGATGCTGTTTCCCGGGAGCGTCTGACAAAGCTGGAAAAGGATTTGGGCCAGATGAAGGAAGAGATTCTGACCATGAAGGCTCACTGGCAGAATGAAAAAGATCTCATTCAGACCATTCGTAAAATCAAGGAAGAGCAGGAAATTCTGGGCATTGAGGAACAGCAGGCCCAGCGGGAGGGGAATCTGGCGCGGGTGGCTGAAATCCGGTACGGCAAAGCCATAGACCTTTCGCGGCGATTGGATGCAGCCAATGAAAATCTGGAACGACTTCAGGAGCACAGCAAGATGCTGAAGGAGGAAGTGGATGATGAAGACATTGCTGAGGTCGTTTCCAGGTGGACCGGAATTCCGGTCAGCAGAATGCTGGAAGGAGAGCGGGAAAAACTCGTGCACATGGAGGAACGGCTCGGCCGGAGGGTGATCGGGCAACACGAGGCCATAGAAGCTGTTTCAAACGCCGTGCGCCGGGCCAGATCCGGTCTTCAGGATCCCAACCGGCCGATCGGCTCCTTTATTTTCATGGGTCCCACCGGTGTTGGAAAAACCGAACTGGCCAAGGCTTTGGCAGAATTTATTTTCGACAGCGATCAGGCCATGGTGCGGATAGACATGTCGGAATACATGGAAAAACACGCGGTTTCCCGGTTGATCGGCGCGCCTCCGGGTTATGTGGGATATGACGAGGGCGGATATCTGACCGAAGCGGTGCGCAGGCGGCCCTATTCGGTGGTGCTCTTTGATGAAATTGAAAAAGCGCATCCAGATGTGTTCAACGTGCTTCTGCAGATTCTGGATGACGGCAGAATGACGGATGGACAGGGAAGGACCGTTGACTTTAAAAACACCCTGATCGTCATGACATCCAACGTCGGCAGCCAGTGGATTCTGGAGTTGGGCGAGACCCGTCGGGACGAAATGGAGCGCCGGATCACAGAAGCCCTGCGGGCCAGTTTCAAGCCCGAGTTCTTGAACCGGATCGATGAAACCATCATTTTCCGCAACCTTTCGTCCGATCAGATCCGCAGCATCGTGATGATACAGATTCAGCGGTTGGAGCAGCGGCTGGCGGATCGCCGTATTGCCCTGAGTATTTCGCAAAGCGCGATAAACCTGATCGTGGACAAGGGATATGATCCGATATATGGCGCCAGGCCCCTGAAGCGGGCGATTCAGAAATATCTGGAGAATCCGCTGTCCATGGAGATTCTGAAAGGAGAAATTCCGGACGGCAGCCGGATTGAGGCAAGGGTTGAAAACGATCGCCTGGTATTTGATAAACAGCCGGCCCGCGCTCACTCTGAAATTTCGAAATCATGAAAATAAAATCATTGACCCTGAAGCGGTGAAATGGTAAAAAATACTGATTCGATAATGGAGGGATGGCTGAGTGGTTTAAAGCGGCGGTCTTGAAAACCGTTGAGTGTAACAGCTCCGTGGGTTCGAATCCTACTCCCTCCGCCAGAACAGCCGGCGGGAGGTGGTCCCTCTTGATAATCGAATCGATTGCAGCGTATAACCCAACGGAGAGATGGCCGAGTAGGCTGAAGGCGCGCGCCTGCTAAGCGTGTGTAGGGGGAAACTTCTACCGAGGGTTCGAATCCCTCTCTCTCCGCCACTTTGATCCCAACAAGAACCCGATCTTTTGGATCGGGTTTTTTTTATAAACAGATAAGGGAAGTGATGAACCCTCCGCATATCATGGTCCTGGGAATCGGCTGTATCCTGTTCCGGGACGAGGGCTTTGGCGTTCGTGTGGTTCAAAAACTCCAGGCCCATTATGATTTTCCCGATCATGTGTCCCTGATAGATGGCGGCGTTTTGGGCGTCAACCTGCTGGGGGTGATGTCCGAGGCCGACTATCTGATTGTGGTGGATGCCATTCGGCACAAAGGCGCGCCCGGGGATGTTTACCGTCTGGAAAAGAGCCAGATTCCCGATCGCATCCGCGCCAAGAACTCCCTTCACCAGATCGATTTTCTCGAAGCCCTGACCTTGTGCCAGGCGCTTGACAAAGTTCCGGAAACGGTTATCGTTGGGGTGGAGCCGGAGGATATCGACACCCTCTGCATCGAACTGTCTCCCGTGGTCCTGCAACAGGTGGCGCCCGTGATGGCGATGGTTCTTTCCGAGCTGGAGCGTCTTGGTGTTTGCTGTAAAAAAAGGAGTGAAGCCCGTGTGTCTTGCAATCCCCTCGAAAATTACCCACATTGATGAAAATGGAATGGCCACGATTGATGTGGACGGAGTACAGCGAAAAACCAGCCTCCTGCTCATCGAGGATCCCCAGGTAGGCGATTACGTCATTGTTCATGCCGGTTTTGCCATTCACAAAATAGACGAGAAGTTCGCCCTTGAATCCCTTGCTGTTTTAAAAGAATCACTGGCGATTGCCATGCAGACGGACCGGCTTTAGCCTGTTCATAAGTCTGGCTGCTGCTCCGCTATCGAACACAAAGCCGCATACGAAAATGCTTGCCTCTTTCCTCAGGATTTGCGCATCTCGCATCCCTGATCAGACGTCATACTTGTCTGATTTGTCATTACATGGTCATCATCCTTGTGAACTTTGATATATGCCAGAGCAAATCGTTGCACGAAAGCTGAATGTAAACGGAATCGTTCAAGGTGTCGGCTTCAGACCCCATGTCTATCAGCTTGCCCGCTCCCACAAGGTAACGGGTGAAATCTCAAATACCTCTTCCGGCGTTTCCATCCATGTCGAAGGCAGCTGTGACGATATCGATCGGTTTTGCCGAAGTCTGTCTTCTGATCTTCCGCCGCTGGCTCACGTCACGGACATTGCCGAATTCCCGGATACTGCCAGGGGGCTTGAGAATTTTTCGATCCTCCCCAGCACGGCCGGTCCGATGCGTTCCACCCTGATCTCTCCGGATGTATCTGTTTGTGAGGACTGCCTGAAAGAACTGTTTGATCCGGCGGACCGAAGATTTGGTTATCCGTTTATCAATTGCACCAACTGCGGACCCCGTTATACGATCATTGACGATATTCCCTACGACCGGTGCCATACGTCGATGAAGCATTTCGTGATGTGCGAGCCATGCCAATCCGAATATGACGACCCGCAAAACCGCCGCTTCCATGCCCAGCCAAATGCCTGCTCCATCTGCGGCCCGAAGGTGACCCTTCATGGATCCGATGGTGTTCTGATTTCATGTGAAAATCCGGTTGAGCAGGCTGCCCGGTATTTGAAACATGGAAAAATCCTGGCCATTAAAGGACTGGGCGGGTTTCATCTGTCGGTTGATGCATGCAACGCGTCTGCGGTGGAGCGGCTCCGGCAGCGCAAACGCCGTGAGGAAAAACCGCTTGCCGTGATGTCCCCGAGTCTGAAAACGATTCGGGAATATGCGCAGGTAGCGCCTGAAGAAAAAACCCTTCTGACGTCATTTCGACGTCCGATTGTGCTGCTCCGGAAAAAAGAGTCCATGTCTGCTCTCTGATGCGGTGTCTCCCCGGAATACCGCCATTGGAGTGATGCTTCCCTATACCCCGCTGCATTATCTTCTGATGGACCAAGGTTTTACAGCCCTGGTGATGACCAGCGGAAACATGAGCGAGGAACCCATCGCCATTGACAACGCAGATGCGTTTGCCCGGCTTTCCGGGATGGCCGATTATTTTTTGATTCATGACCGGCAGATTTATCTCCGCAGCGACGATTCCCTGGTCAGGCATGCTGCGGGGGCGGACCGTGCGATTCGACGGTCCCGGGGCGTTGTCCCGATGCCTGTTTTTCTCCGTCGGCCGCTGCAGCCGGTGCTGGCCTGCGGGGCCGAACTCAAAAACACGGTCTGTCTCATTTCCGGGAATCGGGCGTTTCTGAGTCAGCACATCGGGGACCTGGAAAATTTGGTGACTTACGATTTTTTCCGCATGACCATCGAACACATGAAGCGGATTCTTGATATCGAGCCGCAGCTTCTGGCCTGTGACCTGCATCCCGATTATCTCAGTACCCGCTATGCCCTGGAAGCGCAGCAGAGCGGCATGGACCTGGTTTTGGTCCAGCACCATCACGCCCATATCGTCAGCTGCATGGCCGAAAACCGGATACAAGGAAAATTGATCGGCCTGGCCTTTGACGGAACCGGGTACGGGGCGGATGGGGCCATTTGGGGCGGCGAGTTTCTGATTGCGGATGAAACCAGCTTTGACAGGGCGGGTCACTTGGCCTATGTTCCCCTGCCGGGCGGAGCCGCAGCCATCCGGGAACCCTGGCGGATGGCCGCAAGCTACCTGCATTCGGTTTTTGGTGAGAATATGCTGGATCTTGATCTTCCCCTGTTCCGGGAAATCGAAATGAAAAAACTTGTTTTTGTTCAGGACATGATGGCCAAGGGCGTCAACTGTCCCCGGACTTCCAGCATGGGAAGGCTGTTTGATGCGGTTGCCGCCATGATCGGAATACGCTATACGGTAGCCTATGAAGGGCAGGCCGCCATTGAGCTTGAAATGCTGGCGGATGACGGAGAAAACGAGAGCTATCCTTTCGAATGGCAGGCTGAGGACGGCTATCAAATCCTTCCCCATCCGATAATTCAGGGGGTGGTCCGGGATATTGAAAACAGCGTTTCGCCGGCTGTGATCAGCGCCAGGTTTCATCAAACGGTCATTCGCATGTCGGTTGCGCTCTGCCGGGTGATTCGACAGGACACCGGCCTGAACCGCGTGGCATTGAGCGGCGGGGCTTTTCAGAATGTGATATTACTGAACGGTCTGATTCGGGAGTTTTCGGCAGACCGGTTCGAAGTCTTTTCTCACACCCTGGTTCCGGCCAATGACGGCGGCATTTCCCTGGGGCAGGCGGTTTTTGCCGCGAGTGTGAAATCGGTGTGAGTTGGGGAGTCTGTCAGAGATTGGCTGTGAGAGGGGAGAGAATATGAGTATCAAATATCTGGACGAATACCGGGACCCGGAACTGGCCCGGCGACTGATTGATCGCATTCATGAGATCAGTAAAAAGTCGCTCCGGTCAAAGCCGGTACGGCTGATGGAGGTTTGCGGTACCCATACGGTATCCATTTTCCGAAGCGGTATCCGATCGGTTTTACCCGACAACCTCTCGCTGGTATCGGGTCCGGGATGTCCGGTCTGTGTCACCGATCAGAGCGATATCGACGCTTTCATCGCCATTTCCCGGATGGATCAGACCATTGTGGCAACGTTCGGTGACTTGATCCGGGTTCCGGGCACGGATTCCTCGCTTCAGGCGGAGCGCGCCTGCGGAAGGGATATCCGCGTGGTCTATTCGGCAATGGATGCCCTGGATATTGCCAAACAGCATCCTGACAAGCGGGTGGTCTTTCTGGGAGTGGGGTTTGAAACCACCGCGCCCACCATCGCAGCCTCCATTCTGACTGCAAAGGCCGCAGGACTGGCCAATTATCTTGTCTATTCAGCCCACAAAACCGTTCCGCCCGCCCTCGAGGCCCTGGCGAATGCCCCGGATGTCCATATCGACGGCTTTATTCTTCCAGGCCATGTTTCGGTCATATTGGGATCGAATGCCTACACGTTTTTGAAAACAGTCCATCATATGCCCTGTGTGATTGCCGGATTTGAGCCGGCCGATATTCTTCAGGCGGTTTATTCCCTGATTTCACAGATTCATGCGGGAAAACCGGAAATTGACAATGCCTACCCCAGGGCCGTTACTCCGGAAGGAAATCCCAAGGCTGTTTCGATCATGAATGCGGTGTTTGAGCCTGTGGATGCTGCCTGGCGCGGAATCGGAACGATTCCTCTCAGCGGACTGAAAATCCGGGAAGAATATGCCCTGGCCGATGCTGCGCTTGCGCTTGACATCCGGGTTCCCGAACCGGTCATTCCCAAGGGATGTGCCTGCGGCGATATATTGAAGGGGATTAAAACCCCGCCGGAATGCGGCCTTTATAAAAAGCGGTGCACCCCGGTGAATCCGGTCGGTCCCTGCATGGTTTCCAGTGAGGGAACCTGCGCCGCTTATTATCGGTACTATGCATAAATAGTGCGGATGACCGAAAACGGCTGAAGTCCATCTAAAACACGTCTTTATTTGAAAGAATCAGGCATGAAGAAAAACGATAAAATCCTTCTGGACCACGGCAGCGGCGGGAAAATCTCCCACACGATGATTGCGGAAATGATGCTGCCCGCTTTTGACAATCCAATCCTGGCGCAGTTGAATGACGGGGCAGAGGTCAAAATCGGAGATGAGCGGATGGCATTTTCCACCGACAGTTATGTGGTAGACCCTATTTTTTTCCCCGGAGGCAACATCGGGGATCTGGCTGTCAACGGAACCGTGAATGATCTGGCCATGTGCGGGGCAATCCCTTTGTTTTTAAGCGTCGGCCTGATCATTGAAGAAGGTTTTCCAGCCGCGGATCTTGATATCATTCTCCGCCAGATGGGTCTTGCCGCAAAAAAAGCAGGAGTCCTGGTGGTTACCGGGGATACAAAGGTGGTTCCCAGAGGCGCCGCGGACAAGATATTTATCAACACCTCCGGCATTGGTCGAATTCCGGATGGCGTTGAGATATCTGGGCACAGGGCAATGCCGGGGGACAAAATTCTGCTGAGCGGAACCCTTGCGGATCATGGCATTGCCATTTTAACCAGTCGAGAGGGCATGCGCTTTGATTCACAGGTGATCAGCGATACTGCTGCGCTGAATCACTTGGTTCAGCGGATGCTCTCTATTGACAGGGATGTTCATGTATTGCGGGATCCGACCCGTGGGGGGCTGGGCACGTCGTTAAACGAGATTGCCGGTCAATCCCGGGTTGGAATCCGTCTTGACGAAGAACGGATTCCCGTCAAGCCGGATGTGTCGGCGCTTTGCGAGCTTCTGGGCTTTGACCCGCTCTACATTGCCAACGAAGGAAAACTGATTGCAGTGGTCTCGCCGGATCATGCGGACGCTTTACTGGCGGTGCTTCGCGCCGATGCCCTTGGAAAGGACGCCTGTATTATCGGCGAGGTGGTGGAGGCGCCCGCGGGCAGGGTGATTCTGCAAACGCGCATCGGCGGAACCCGTATCGTGGACATGCTGACCGGGGAGCAACTTCCAAGGATATGTTGATAAAGGCTATAGGCTGTAGGCCAAAGAAAATATAACCTCATGATGTTTATAAAAAAAAATAGACTTTCATGCTGGCGCCTGGCGGTTTCTGCTATTTTAGGCAGTGTGTTGCTGATGCTGGCAGTGGGCGGTTGCGGCTTTAAAAAAGAGGTTGAGATTTCGGGCCGCACCATGGGCACAACCTACCACATCAAGGTGGTAACCGGCTTTTTAAGCCGCCTTGCGGGCCTTGAAGAAATAATCGAGCGCACACTCAAAGAAGTCAACCAGAGCATGTCCGTTCACATCCCAGGCAGCGAGATCAGCCGGTTCAATGCGATCCGGTCCGTGGATCAGCCGTTTGAAGTATCCGAAGGTTTCTGGTATGTGATGAAGGTCTCGGAGCAAATTTATCATCGCACGGGCGGTGCATGGGACGGCACCCTGTTTCCCCTGATCCGGCTCTGGAAGTTTAATAAAGGTGTTCAGGAATACCGGGTTCCCGCGTCCGAAGAAATCGCAAGTCTTCTTCCAGAGGTCGGATTTCGCCATATCCGGCTTCAGGACAGCCGGGTTCTCTTTAAACAGATTGTGCCCCTTTCCCTGGACTTAAGCTCCATTGCCAAGGGCTATGGCGTGGATCGAGTGGCGGATCAGTTGAGACGCGAAGGGTTTCAGGATTTTCTGGTTGAGATCGGCGGCGAGGTCTATGCCGCGGGCCGAAAAAAAGACGGGCAGCACTGGCGCGTTGGCATCAATGTGCCTCAAATAAACGCGCCGCTGGATGCTGTCTATCGCACGGTAGAACTGGAGAATCAGGCCCTTGCCACCAGCGGCAATTATCGCAATTTTTTTGAGGTTGACGGCAAGCGGTATTCGCATGTTTTTGACCCCAGAACCGGCTATCCGGTTTCAAACAATGTGGTCAGCGTTTCCATCGTGGCCGATACCTGTACCTTGGCGGACGGCCTTGCAACCGGCGTCATGGTCATGGGATCCGAAAAAGGACTCGAGTTGATCCGCCAATGGGATGGGGTGGAGGGGTTTATTGTGACCCAGTCTGCCGGGTCCTTAACTGACTATCCGTCCAAAGGATTTAAAATATCGCAATGAATATTCATCTGGTCAGCCTGGGCTGTGCCCGGAATCTTGTGGACAGCGAGGTCATGACGGGAAAACTGAGGGAAGCAGGGTGCATTCCGGTTCCGGATCCTGAAGATGCGGACATCATCATTGTCAATACATGCAGTTTCATCGAGGCAGCGGCCAATGAATCCATCGATACCATACTGGCCCTGGCCGAGCTTAAAAAAAGCGGTATCTGCAGCCGGTTGATCGTAACCGGATGCCTTCCGGAGCGCTATCGCGAGGACATTGTTTCGGCACTTCCGGAGGTGGATGTATTTCTGGGAACAGGCGCCTATGACCGGATTGTCGAAGCGGTTCAGGACGCTACGAAGCTTTCGGCCTGTGTGCTTCCGGACCCCGATAGCATCGCAGTGGAAAACGCCGATGTCGCCAGGGAGCTGACCACGGGGCCCGTGACCTATCTGAAAATAGCCGAAGGATGCAGCCGCCGCTGCACGTATTGCATCATCCCCAGGCTCCGGGGCAGGCAAAAAAGCAGGTCTATGGCGGATATCGTAATGGAAGCCGAAAGGCTGGCGGCTTCCGGGGTCAGGGAGCTGACGCTGGTTTCGCAGGATACCACGGCATACGGACTGGATCTTGTTGATCCTGCGGATTTCTCGCTGCTTTTGGAACAACTCTCCCGGATACCGGGCCATACCTGGATCCGCTTTCTGTATGGTCATCCGGAAAGCATAACCGATGCGGTGATTCGGACTGTCGCACGGCATCCCCGAATCTGTCCTTATTTTGATATTCCGGTTCAGCATGCCAGCGACAGCGTGTTAAAACGCATGGGCCGGCATTACGGCAGAAAAGAGCTGTTCCGGCTGTTTGAAAACATTCGGGCAACGGTGCCGGAGGCTTCCCTCCGTACAACGGTGATCGTGGGATTTCCCGGTGAAACCGATGCGGACTTTGACCGGTTGCTCTCCTTTGTCAAGGAAATCCGGTTTGATCATCTGGGGGTGTTTATCTATTCGGATGCGGACGATCTGCCGTCTCACCACCTGCCGGACCCGGTTCCGGCTGCTGTTGCCAGACGCCGTCATAACCGGTTGATGTCTGTCCAGAAAAAGATCTCCACGGAAAACAACCGCAGACACCTGGAAAAAATTATTCCGGTTCTTGTTGAATCCGCCCCGGAAAAAGGGGTATATATGGGCCGAACCCGTTTTCAGGCGCCGGAAGTGGACGGTGTTACCATCATCCATGCGGATCATTTGAGGATCGGCGATGTCATTCGGGTTCGCATTACCGATACGCTGGAATATGATCTGATTGGGGTTCCTCATGAGTGAATTGAAAACCCGTATCCTTGATATGGTTAAAACCGATCTGGCCGAGATCGAAACCGCGCTGGTCGAAAACCTCAAGCCCAATGTTGAACTGGTTTCAACCGTTGCCGGCCACATTCTCTTCAGCGGCGGAAAACGTCTTCGTCCCCTGCTCATGGTGCTTTGCGCCAAGATCTGTCACTACCAGGGCGGGTATGACAAGACTTTTTCCATTATCTTCGAATACCTCCATGCAGCCACCCTGCTGCATGATGATGTTGTGGACGGGGCGCTCATGAGAAGGGGAAAGCCTGCCGCCCACAGCCTTTGGGGAGGCGCCGCGGCGGTGCTGACCGGAGACTTTCTTCTGGCCAGATCCCTTGCGATCGCCGCTGAAACCGGCAATATCCGGATCATCCGCACCATTTCGGAGATTACCGAAAACATGGCTCAGGGAGAAATCCACCAGCTCATGCGAAAGGGGGATATTCACCTCTCCGAGGTCGAGTATCTGGAGGTGATCCGTCGAAAAACAGCCGTGCTGTTTCAGGGCGCCTGCAGGGTCAGCGCCCTGATTGCCGATGCGCCGCAAGGCTGGGAGATGGCGCTTGCCGACTATGGATTTCATCTGGGGATGGCCTTTCAGATGGCAGATGACCTTCTGGATTATACCCAAGACAGCCTGGCCCTCGGGAAGACCGTCGGTGCCGATCTCAGGGAAGGCAAGCTGACCCTTCCGGTAATTTATTCCCTCAATGCCGCGGGAATCAAAGACCGTGAGCGCATGGAAGCCATTATCACCAATACGGAATTCTCGATTCCTGAGTTTCATGAACTTGTTGAATATCTTAATGCCCATGGCGGAATCGACTACACCTGGCAGAAGGCCAATGCCCATATCGAGTCGGCCAAAACCGCCATCGCGCGTTTTGAGCCCTCTGTTCCGCGGGAGATCCTGATGGAAGTGGCGGATTATGCCCTGAATCGAAAAAACTAAATGGTGATGATGATGCGAACAAGAATAAACTGTCTTTGGCTGGGAGTGCTGCTTTGCAGCCTGATGATCAGGCAGCCTGCTGTAAGGGCGGAAGATCCGCCTTCACTGAAAACCGTTGAGGCTGTCGGTACTGTCAGAATTCAGGGTGAAAAAATCGTTGAAGCCCGGGAAATCGCCATATCGAGCGGACTGGCGGCTGCAGTAGACCGGGCGATTCTTGAAATGATTCCTGTTGAAACCGCTTCGGCAAATTTTTCCGCAATTACCGAGCTTTTTTACATCAACGTCAACCAGTTTGTCCAGGGCTACAAGGTTCTTGCGGAATCCAGGGGCAGCGGCTTTTATCGCGTCTTGGTTCAGGCCAGTGTTTCTTTCGGAGCCATACACAAACAGCTGGTTGGCGCCGGAATTTCCCTTGGGAAAAAAATCCTGCCGTCTATCCTGTTGATGGTTTCCGATCAGCGAATGGACAACCCTGCCGCCCGGTACTGGTGGGGACTGGGTCCAGAAAACGCTTCACCTGCTGCCGAGTCCCTGCTTTCCCGTATATTCAGCGAAAAAGGCTATGGGATCATCGGTCATGAACTTGTCGGTGCCTCTGATTCCCTGGTTTCCGTGCATCAGAATTCGAACCCAGGAAATACTCAGGTTGCCGAAATCGGTGCCCTGGCCAACGCCGACATGGTGATCGCAGGAAACGTCACCTTTCAGCAGGTACCCACCGCACTGGAAACAGCCCCGAAGCCCATTAAGGCTGTCATGGCTCTGCGCGTGGTTTTTTCGGGAAGCGGAGAAGAACTTGCCGCAGTCGAGCAAACGGCTATTGCACCCAATACCGAAGACCCAGCTGGAATTGATCAGGTGTTAGCAACACTGGCAAAGACGGCCAGCGATGAATTGAGTAAGCAGATGGCTTCGGCCTGGCAGAAACAGGTCCGGAAATCCGCATCCGTCGAACTTCTGATTGAAGGCACCAGTCAGCTGGGGAATTATTCGGCATTTCGGTCCGTGCTGAATAAGGTTTCGGGGGTAAAGAACGTCCAGATAAAAGAAATGAAAGCCGATAAATCTACGCTGATCGCCGAGTATCCAAACGGAGCCCCGCAACTGGCCGAGGCCCTGATGTTGAAAACCTATGATGGATTTGCTATAACCATACCGGAAGTGACTCAAAACCAATTGAAGGTCATCCTGGTTCACGGTCAGTAATAAGGGATCTGGACTTTTCATGATTTTTCTGCCATCTGTGTTGAGATATGAAAATTAAATATCCCAGACTGACGATTAATATTCCCAATTTTATTACTGTTGTCCGAATCCTGATAACGCCGCTCTTTGTCATTTTTCTTTTAAGGGACATGTTCCCGATTGCAATCCTGATTTTCTCGATTGCCGGCATCAGTGACGGACTGGATGGATTAATTGCCAGGTGCTTCAACCAGCGGACGGAACTCGGAGCCTACCTGGATCCCATCGCCGACAAGTTCCTGCTGATGGCATCCTTTATCACGCTGGGTTTTCAGCAACACATTCCGGGATGGTTGGCTGTGATTGTCATCAGCAGGGATATTGTCATCGTGATGGGAATTGCCGTTCTGGCCATCATGGACATCAAGATCCGGATTCATCCCACCCTGATCAGCAAAGTGACTACTTTTGCCCAGCTGATTACGGTGTTTTTGACGCTTCTTTATCCGGGAGTGCCGTCAGAGCCCATGGCAAAATATGTGATGTTCTGGATTACGGCCGCTTTTACCACGATTTCCGGGCTTCATTACATGGTGGTTGGCCTCAACACGCTTCAGAACGGGCAGGACAGATTGATCCGATAGCGGATTCATGCCGGCTGAAAGCTTATAAAAGCAGGATGGCTGCAGACAAAACATCGCGTCCGTTTTTTATCACGGTTTTTGTTGACATCGAACAGGCCCGATGGTATCTATTAAAGACATTACAGGCACGTAGCTCAGCGGGAGAGCACTACCCTGACACGGTAGGGGTCGTTGGTTCAAACCCAATCGTGCCTACCAAACAAATCAAGGGGTTATGGAGAAAATTCATAACCCCTTTTGATTTTGTGCCCATTTTGTGTTTAAAAATTTTCCCCTGTGTCAGGATAGTTGTCACCTCTGACCAAAGCTGATAAAAAAACCGGTTTTTTTCATCAGCTCTTTTTCCCAGCTCGCTGTGCCTCCTATTGTCCGGCCGCGACCATCTGGGCAAGGGATCTTGCCATATTCTGGACAAAGGTGTCATCCGGCATGCGGATCGTCATGCTGAGGCTGCCGTCGTCATTTTTTTCCATGCATTCATTTAGCTTGGATCTGAAGGCTTCGGTAAGGGAGACGATTTTTTCGGTTTCATCACTGCTTGAGAACATCTCGCCGATAAAGGCAAAGGCCGCTCCCACCAATTGACCGCCGGCCACGGCGATCTTCTCCTTTTTCGCCAGGAGCGCGGCCGCCTTTCCACCTTCGCCTTCATGCTCTCATCCTCGGCCGCCTCGGGCCGGGCGCCCAGCAGTACTTCCAGACTACGCTTGAGCTCTTCCATGCCCGGTGACCATGTCCACCTGGCTCGATTCGGCATCCGGGTCCAGAACAGCCAGCGCGAGTTCCTGCTTGGCCGACAAGGTGGTCAGCAGACTTTCCTCCAGCGTGTCGGCTGGTGACCAGCAGAAAAACCTGCACCGGTTGCTTCTGGCCCATGCGGTGGGCCCGGGCGATGCGCTGCTCCAGAACGGCCGGATTCCAGGGCAGATCCACATTGATCACCGTATTGGCGGCCTGCAGATTCAGGCCCGTGGAGCCGGCATTGGTGGTGATAAAGAGCATGCAATCGGGATCGGTCTGAAACTGCTGGACCAGCTCCTGGCGCTTTTTCTGCGGCACCGAGCCGTCCAGGCGGACGATAGTTCAGATTTCGGGCCTCCAGCAACGGCTCGATCAGGTCGAGCATCGTCGTCCATTCGGAGAAAAGAACGATCTTGCGATCCTCCTCGTCCGCTAGCTGCTCCAGAAGCGAATCAAGCTCCTTTAGCTTGCTCGAGTAACCCGGCGCTTGTTTATCCACCAGAAATGTACTGTTGGCGCACATCCGGCACATCAACAGCGCCTTTTGAAGCCGCAGGAGATCCATCTCCGAAATGTATTTCTTTTGGATGATGATCTGAACGATCCTGCGATGGGCGCTTTCCACGCCGAGCTGTTCGTCGGTGGGCGGGATGCGGATCACCTGAGTGGTCCGGGGCGGCAGATCCTTGATGACCGAGGCGCGGGTGCGGCGCAGCAGAATGGGTTTTAACCGTTCGCGCAGATCGTCAAGATTCTTGTACCCCAGGAGTTTTCCCTTTTCATCCACCACCCGGTGCCGATTGAAAAATTTAAACGCCGGCCCCAGACGCCGGTCATCGATAAATTCCACCACCGAGAAAAGATCATCGATCCGGTTTTCAAGCGGCGTGCCGGAGAGCACCAGGGCGAACGGAGATCGCAAGGCCTTTATCACCCGGCTCGTCTTGGCCTCCCAATTTTTGATCCGCTGTCCTTCATCCAGGATGATAAGATCCCAAGGCACCTGTTCGATGGATAAAAAATCCCGCAGCACCTGCTCGTAATTGCAGACCGTAAAAAAGCTGTCGTTGTCGTACTGGGCCTGCCGGTCCTTCATGGCCCCCAGGATGAGGCAGGAACTGCGATCGCTGAATCGTTTGATCTCAATACGCCACTGGGCCTTCAAGGATGCCGGGCAAATGATCAGCACCTTGGAAACCGAGGCGTGACGGGAGAGAAATTCGGCAAGCCCGATGCCCTGGATGGTTTTTCCAAGCCCCATGTCGTCGGCCAGAACCGCGCGGCCGGCCCCGGCGGCAAAAGCGATGCCATCCAACTGATACGGAAGCAATTCGGTTTTTAAAAGGGTCTTTCGCAGCGGGTGATTTGCCGGATCCTTGCGGATAGCGGCAACCTCATCGGCCATCCGGTCCTGAAACAGCCTCCGGTTGATATACTCTTCGGCATCCGGATATATAATGACCGAAATCCCTTCATTTTCGACATGACGGATGCGGCCGATCAAGTCCTTCATGTTTTCAATGGGTTTTCCTTTCAGCGGCAACAGATGCTTCGAAACGACGGGGTCAAGGGTTTCCGGCATCAACATTTTCAATTGCGTTTCTTTTCCATACTGAAGGTAAAAACAGATATCCTTGATTTCAGCAGGGGCCTCCCGGATCTCTTTGTTGAATTTTTTTCGAACGCTTTCCAGGGCAAAGAGAATGTGCTTGCAAGTGCCGAGTGTATTTTTGCGAAAATCCGGACATGAGCAATAGGATTCGCCGGGTTCCCAGCCGCGCAGTGCAATCCGGTAACTTTTTCCGGAAACATGACTGGTAACGACGTAATCGGTCCACAATTCAGACAGGTTCATGGACACCAATCGCATCTTTTCCTTTAGCGCCCGTTCTTTTCGATCGGAGATGGCCTGATCGATCAACTCGACTTCGCTCAGGCTCTCAACGGGAACTCTCTCGGGTGGGGGCGCTGCCAATCCCAAAGCCATCTTCTCCTCCAGAATCAACGAAAGGGCCGCGCCCTGATGCTCGCAGATCACAGGGCAAGCGCTGCAAGTCATCCGGATTCGCTGATGCTTCAGCGGGTCCAGCCGAATATCAACGATCGTGCCTTCAAGGTTCAATTGAAAACTCTCGTTGTCGAGTGTCACCTGTTCGAAAACATCGATATCGAATTTCCCGCCCGACCATCAGCAATTCTTTTCCCTGAGTGCCGAGAAGTTTTGTGGCCTGAAGATAGGTCAGATGTGACAATTTATCCTTCAGCGTTCTCATATAAGTCCTCCGTAACGATTAGAAGTCATGCAGTTGTTTCCATTAATTGCTTGTGCCAGTTATCAGGTTCAAGGCGTAAAATCAATCCGCGAAACGGACAAACCGATTGACAGCGGACTTGCCGCTGACATATTGTGTCTGTGCCGACTCGGGGGAAGTGGGCCGGGGTTTTCTTCAGGCAATTTGGAGATCGCACTGTAAATTTGAGGAATCGATCATGAAAAATGTATTCAGAAATCCCCATCAATGTCAGATTCCGTGATATTGATGGCATGGGACATGTGAATCATGCAGAATTTTTCACTTATTTTGCAGAAGGGAGATTGGCATTATTCGAAAAAATTTCCATGGATTCGGACTTTTCAACTTTTTCATTTATCTTGGCCCACATAAGCTGTGATTACCTCAGACCCATTGCACTGAATGCCCAGGTGTCGGTTGAGATATGGGTAACGGAAATCGGAATGAAAAGTTTTGGGCTGGGCTATAAACTGGTGGACGTGTCTGATGCGTCCATTGCTTATGCAAAAGGTGAGTCCGTTCAGGTCTGCTATGATTACGGAGGAAATAAGACCGTTGCGGTATCCGATGCATTAAAGCTAAAACTGACTGAATATCAATGAAGCGTTTTGAAAGCCGGCTCTTACGACCACCAACTACCGCACGCTGTTACGTGCTATGGAATGAGGATTGATATTATGAAACGGACTGCAAGAGATGTTATGGTTACCGAATTTAATACGATTCAGCACGATGCATCCATTACAGAGGCTGTCAGATTGATATACAACGGCAAGGTTAGAGAAACCGGATTTAAAACCGTCTGTACCATGGTTACAAATCATTTTGGCGAACTGGTGGGTATCGTTTCAATGTTCGATATCCTTTACCATTTAAGGCCGCCCATTATGAATTACCTGGGAGACAGTATTCATGTAGGAACGCAGGAGCTTGAATCCTATGTAAAACAATTTAAAGGGATGACTGTTGAGCAGGTAATGAATTCTCCGGTCAAATACGTATCCCCGGATACGGATATCATGGGGATTGTTGACCGAATGGTGAAAGACAAATGCCGCCGGCTGCCTGTTGTGGAAGATACCAGGGTCATCGGGATTGTATATCTTTCTGAAGTATACTGCCATTTATGTCATGTTTGGTTGAATATTGATCTTTAGACCGCCTCAGTCAGTTTTCGGCATGGACATTTTGCATGAAACGCAAAAGCATGGTATTTTATACATGGACAAAATTTATTTTTACTTTTATCGGTTTGTCCTGGTCTGAAACAACATTCAAAGGAAGGGGGCTCCCATGGTCAAAGCAAAGAAATTCAACGGGTTGAACAGAAGAGAGTTTCTAAAGGCCGGCGTACTGGGGACAACTTCAGCATTTCTTGGGACAAATGCACTTGCCAAGGCCGTTGAATACTATTCCGCGGGGGAACCATTTACCTTTCCCTTGCCGGTATACAGGACTTTGGGCCGAACCGGACTGAAAATCACTGTCGTAAGCTTTGGGGCGATGCTGACGCCTGAGCCGGAAGTCATAAAAGTCGCCTTTGATCACGGCGTCAACTATGTGGACACGGCCAGAAGATACATGGGCGGAAAGAACGAGGAAATCGTCTCCAAGGCATTGAAAGGCAGGCGCGACAAGATATTCGTGGCAACAAAAACACAACCGTCCTCGGTGTCGAAAGCCGACATCATCAATGATGTGGAGACAAGCCTCAAGGCACTTGAAACAGACTATATCGATGTGATCCAGCTCCATAGCCTTAGCGACAAAGAAAGAATATTCATTCCGGAAACACGGGAAGCGATCATTAAACTGAAAGCGCAGGGCAAGGTGCGCTTTTGCGGCATCACCACGCATAAAAATCAGGCCGAAGTGCTAAATGCCCTTGTGGATGACCCTGACCGGTTTTTTGATACGGCGCTTGTGGCAGTCAACTTTAAAAGCGGCAATGATATTATTTCCGCGATCGAACGGGCTGCCAAGGCAGATGTCGGCATCATAGCAATGAAGACGCAGGCAGGCGGGTATGCTGCCGAAACCTTGGGAAAGATCAGCCCCCACCAGGCAGCACTCAAATGGGCGCTGCGAAATCCGAATATCACAGCTGCAATTCCGGGCATGAAAGACTTGTCCCAGCTCCAGGAAGATATCGCCGTAATGGGGATGCCCTTTGAACTTGCAGACGAACGCATCCTGCAGCGATATAATGCTTCAGTGAAGCCCTTCTACTGTCATTTGTGCGGAAAATGCGAAGGCACATGTCCAATGGGTGTACAAATCAGCAAGATTAACCGTTCGCTGATGTATGCGGAAGGTTACAGAAACCGCGAACTGGCATTGTCCACTTACCGCGAGATCCCCGCATCCGCTTCCGCCCTTGCGTGCTCTGACTGCTTGCAGTGCGTTGCCCGCTGCGTCAATGGGCTTAATATCAGGGCAAAAATGGAAAGAGCCAGGGACTTGCTGGTTTAGTGGTTTTCCGGGAGGCCGCCCTGCTGACAGTATATAGAATCACCCTGATGATCATGTGTTTACTCGTTATTCCGATATCGGTTTGCGGTGCTGAAACCGATATCGCCAAAGCGCTGCCGGCACCAGCGTGTGTCGAGGGTTGGCCGATGGGTGGCGAGCCAGCTCTTTTTGACAAGGATTCGCTCTTTGATCGCATCAATGGCGAATCAGAGCTCTATTTCCCGTATGGTTTCGAGGTGCTTGCCTTTGCCAGATATGTGAACAAAAACAATCCGCAGGCAGCTTTTGATGCTGATATTTATAAAATGGGCTCTCTGCTGGATGCCTTTGGCATGTATGCCAATTACCGAAGAAAGGATGAGGCGGATGTCAACGTCGGTGTCGAAGGCACGGCGTCGTCATCTCAGCTTCTTTTCTATCATGACAGATATTTTGTGAGGCTTCAGGCAAGCGGAACATCGGATCCCGGACCTGACATATTCCTTGCGTGCGCCCGGGCCATCTCTGAAAAACTTCCACGCAGCACAGGCAGACCCAGGGAACTTGAGGCGTTCAATATTCCAGCTGTCGAGCCAAAAAGCGTGCGCTATATCGCGCAAAGCCTTCTCGGATATGACTTCTTTCGAAAGGGGATCATGGCTGACGCCGTTCTGAAAGATGAAAAGGTTCAGGTCTTTCTGGTGCTTGAAAATTCCTCGGAGGCCGCGCAAAAGGCCTTTGATCACTACTGCCAATATCTGAAAACATCTGGCAAGAATGTCCAGATTGACCGGAGGCAGCATCGGGTTTCCCTTAAAGCATCCGATCCGCTGTATGGAAACGTCATGGTCGATCAAGCAGGCAAATTCATTTTCGGAGCTGTCCGGTTAAAGGATATTTCCGGAGCGCAACAACTTATCGAGAAGCTGTACAAACGGATTGCAGGTGAGTAGTCTTTTTTGGTGATGTCCCCATCTCATTGATAAAGTGCTGGGTAGGCCAGCAGTTCAGAAAACGTCCATTGATGATCCATCACACCTGCTGCAATAGCCGGATTCTTGGGTCGGAAGATTCGATCTTCACCACGGCAGAGCGTTTCGTGAGGCCGGATCAAATTGTAGCAGGCAACGCATATGGCAAATTTGGCCTTCAGCCAGTGCATCGAACGGGCATCAGCATCAATGATTCGGTCTGAATTCCGGGGCCGCCCAGGTTTGCCCATCGGAGTTTGTGTTACCAGTTTGTGAAACAACTCGCCCAGGACTGTGCCGTAATGTGGCAGTTCATCCGAGACAAACAGGGCGCTGGGACAAGGCTTGCCTTGACTGCGGACAGTCAAATCCTTCAGCATCCGCCGGGCATCTTCCAATCCACGCCCGCCAATCCAGAACGTAATCAACAGTCGCATGGGGGCATCGATAGCCGTCCAGATCCACGTCCGCCCTTACTGGCGTTCGAGGTCTTCGGCGCTGCCAGAACTTTCCTTTTTTTTATAAAGGTCAACAGCTCGTCGAGTTGCACCTCGGTCAGTTGCAATGACGTCAGCAGACCGGAGAGCACGTAGGCGCAATGCTCGCCCGCACGCAGGATCACCGTTAACCGTGTCCTTGTCCAGCTCCAGCAGGCGTGCGGTGGCTCGCACGCCGTAATCCTTGCAATGTTCATTGGGACAGAAAAATTGCTCAAGCTCGCTCATCGATTGCCTCCGGAATAAAATTGAATTCGACTGTCGGTAATCGTAGGCAAGCTGGAACTTTGTGTCAACTATTTAGGGACATCACCCAAGCCGGCAGGAAAGTGAATGCCCTGGTCAACTACAATGAATTTCGAGTGGACGATACCCTGTTCGATGCCTACATGAAAATGGGTCATGCCATCATCAATAAATACTACTGCGGAGTTGCCCGTCACAATACCAATGATGAAACCCGGGCCAAGTTCGAGGCCGAGTATGGCTGGCGGGATCTGGAGGCAAATATTTTTTCCTCAAGGGATGAGGCTTTGAAATTCCTATCGCAAGTTTAGGGTTGGGGCCTGAACCGCTACAGCCGGTACACAACGGGTTGTTCCATGGCATCGATTTCTATGGCAATTGTATCGCCGGTTTTAAACCCTAGTTGTTTGAAATGATTGACGGTTTCCCGATGCTTTTCAAATCGCCAGTACGCCATCCATATGGGATTGCGCACCGTGTCGATACCATAGGCATCGTGACAGCACAGCTTGATATGGATACGTTCCTTGGCAATGATTGTATCTGCCTCTCCCAGAAAATGATCGATTTGATATAAAAGATGACGCAATGATTTGGAGATCTGTTCCTGTTTTTCCGGATTGTCGTCCAGGTAATGATTGGCCACCTGGTACAGTTCATCAGGAACCTTGATGGAAAGGCCCAAGACGGCAAAACGCTCATGCCGGAGCGCAAAGTTCTTCATCTTTTCTTCCTGCCGTGTGATGATTTTGATGATATCTTGAATTGCCGGAACCGGTCCGGTGCAGCCAAGTATCATGTCCTCGCAGGTGCCGATCAGATCTATATAAAATGACTGATTGTCCATCACAAATACGGGGCGCTCCCGGTAGTTGCGGCGTTTACGGATCCGACGGATCCCGTCCAGGTGAACCGTCCGCTGGCTTTCACGCTGTTCCAGCAATTCAAAGGCGGAAATGTTTTTGGCCTGTACCACAAAAATCAGGTTTTCGCTGGAAATGATATATTCAATTTCGCAGGGAAAACCGAGACATTTTTGAATGTCTTCCGACATTTCCAAAAGCTTTCGATCATGGGGGGTGGACGTGATAAACGGTTCGCTTTGAAACTTGTGCGTCGGATTTTTACAGTACCCGAATTCCCAGTGATCCCCGATTTTTTTAGCCATGACGCTGCTGCCCTTGATGAACGGCATGACCAATACCCCCATATCATCGGGATCAATCGGCGGGGAGTTGCTGAATTTCTGCTGCCGAAGAATGCTGAGACTTTTTTCGGTTTTTGCCAGCGCGATCATTCGTCTGCGGGCATACAGAATACCGTCGACGTCCGTATATGTGCTCAGTGAATCAAAGGTTCCGCCTTTGTAGGCATCCTCCTGGGGATGGGCGCTTCGGGCGATGATATGATAGCATTCCCTGTGAGCCTGTAGAAATGCTTCCAGCGCTACATAATCCTCTTCTTCAAAATCCGATGCTGACATGTAGATAAATTCCGGAACAGGGAAGCCGCAGGTTGTCAATGCGTCCAGATGTCTGACTTTTTCCGGGAGGTAGCCGCTCATATAATTGGTATCTCCTTTTGCGTCGATTACTGCTTTCCAGTGTTTGTGTTTTCAGAAAAAACAAGGCCGCATCACCTATCACTGCAGCCACCTTCTGAAGCATTTATCCGAAAACCTATTTTGTTTCAGACTCTTGCTTTCTTCAAAAAACTGAGCGGTAAGGTTTTGACTCTGGATATTCCCGCATGCTTCTGCTATAGCATTTTAGGGAATAACCTACGCCTTTGCCTGAAGCTTAGAACATACAATATGATCATTACCTCATTTTACAGCACAAGAAAAGTTTGTTTTTATGTGTGAATCCGTAACTGCCCGATAAAAAGACAAGGCCATTGATCCGAAGTAAATGAACTCTGAAGTGGACCCTATCTCAAGACTGTTTTTCATAAAAGCTCCGTGAGAGATATAATCAACTCTGGGATTCCAGAAAAGGGGGAAACAATGATATCGGGTCATAAAACAAGGTCGGTTTTTGATAGGCACAATATCGGCAGTGACACTGACAAAAACAGGCGGCACAGAGACAGAAAAATATCTTGAATTTCAGATGAGCTCAGTTTTGGGCACATTTGAATTCAAAAAGGGGTTATCCGTTAAGATAACCCCTTGAATTTATGGCGCGCCCGAAACGATTCGAACGTTCGACCGACGGATTCGAAGTCACGTGCCCTCGATCTTCATAACATCTAATATTATAATAACTTACTTAAATAATATATTATATATCATTTGTCAAATTTTAGCCAATTTCCCAAGCTTTGTTCAATTTTGGAATAAAAGTCTCACACAGATTCACACATGGGGTAGGGGGGCGACTCTGAATTTTGGGCAAGAAATGTTTCGGTTCCCTGTCCCAAGAAATTTATCCCATATCCTCCACCCTGATATTGTATTCCTTCATGCCGATTCTGCTGGCGCTGGAAGAAGGAATCAAGATGATAGCAAGACAGCAAAGATGACATGAAGGAATCTGCCTTGCGATCACTATCATGATTAATAATACTTTACCCAAACTTGATAATAGGCTGGATTATCAGTGTATTGTCTGCAGAACCTTACTTCGGCAAGCGTCGTTTGCCTCAGACCTTCTGATATTTCCGGCATTTTCTGATGCGGACTACCGTTTTTAGTCTGGATGAGCAATGTAGAACCGGGATGAAATTCCACGTCTGAAACAAAATACATGCCATCTTGACTGAAGTTGATGGTCCTGGCGCTGGTGCCGACAGGCATATTAAAATTAGAGCAAAATATGGGCACTTCTATCGTATAGCGCCTCGTTTGTCTATTTTCATGAGCGTTTGTCATTTGCAACCCCCTTTCCTGAAATAACATGAACTGAGCTCCCAATGGATTAATTGCCCAACAATCGTTTTTAGGAAATCGGAGAAATGCTTCCGGCAATTTATTCGAAATGGCTAAAAGAAATGCATGTTAATGTCAAAATATCAATATTTGAGAAAATAAATATGCATAAATTTATATGGTTAAATAAAGTATTATCAATATTGGTTATCAAATTCAACTGATCCATATTCAGCATGAAGCATCGAATTGTCAAGTTTCATTTTATAAAAATAATAAATGCGGGGGCGATGTTCAACCGGTATTTGGGAATTAAGTAGATGTGTTTTTGAGCTCGTCAGTATTGATTATGTTCTTCAAATTCAAAAACAAGTCACTCTTGTCCAAAAACGGTTTTGACTTAAAAAATTGTTCACTAAAATCTTGAAAAGGTGCCTCCTTGTAAGGCATGGTTTAACAGCCATGAAAAACCTTTGAAATCTTACCCAAATAAGGTATTTGCCTCACGAGAAATGTAACCCATAATTCTCCCAATGCTGTTCAAAAACAAAGCAAAGGGGGATATATCGTGAGGCAAACAATGAGTTATCAATCCAGACGTGAGTTACTTGCACTGGTGTTTTCACGCTATCGGGAAGCATACCGCAAAAAGAAAACGATCAATTTTATCGCGCGTGATAAAATTCACTCGGTCCTATTTGCACCATCTTGACCAATCTCTTCACATATGCTATCAAATGGTATATTGGCGATGTGCTGCTTTGTTTCATATTCAATCCACCTGACCAGGTCTGGACGCTAACCGACCAGCATACGGAGTAATGCCATGGAAGACCGGATCATCCTTCATCTTGACATGAATGCATTCTTTGCCAGTGTCGAGCAGCAGGCAAATCCGGCGCTCCGTGGAAAACCGATAGCTGTTATCGGTTCCAACGGCAGGACTGTGATCACAACCGCCTCGTATGAAGCCCGGAAATTCGGCGTCAAGACCGGCATGGCTATCTGGGAAGCCAAACGTCTGTGTCCCCAGATCATCCTTGTCGTAGGCGATAACCGCAAGTACACCTATACATCAACCCGGATTTTCAATATGATGCTGGATTACACCCCGCTGGTGGAAGTGTTCAGCATTGACGAAGCCTTTCTTGATGTCACTCATTCCCTTAAAATATTTGGTACCCCAGAGCGCATTGTTTATCTGATGAAAGCCCGGATAAAGCATAGTTTTGGTCTGACCTGCTCTGTAGGCATCGGTCCCAACAAGCTTCTTGCCAAACTTGCCAGCGATATGAAAAAACCGGATGGGCTGACGATCATTCGCCAGGATGAAGTGTCTCAAGTCTTGGAACCTCTTCCAATCAAGGACCTGTGTGGTATCGGTTCCCGCATGGAACGTCATTTGAATCTTCTGGGCATCAAGACAATTGGGGAGTTGGGACGGTTTCCGGTTGATATCCTGAAAAGAAAATTTGGCATCAACGGCCAGCACCTGCATGATATGGGTTTGGGTATTGACCACAGCCCGGTGGTTCCGGCAAGCGATCAGGACAAGGTCAAATCTGTCGGACACTCAATGACACTGAGGCGAGACGTTTCCCGGCGCCAGGATATTCTCAAATACCTGCTCCAGTTATCCGAAATGGTCGGAAGACGGGCCAGGCGATATGGTGTTTCCGGTAAAACAATTCATCTCTATGTCAGATACGCCGACTTTTATTCCAGCTGGGGAAAGCAGCAAACCTTGCCAAATCCCATCAACCAGAGCGATGACATCTATAAGGCAGCGGTCGATATTCTGGATACTGTTGAGCTTCAGCAGCCGGTGAGGCTTCTTGGGGTTCGGCTGACCAATTTAAAGTATCATGTAGCTCAATTGCCCCTGTTTCCACAGGAACGAAGAAAAGCGCTCATGGTCCGGGCTATGGATGCAGTCAATAACCGTTATGGAGACGATACCGTAACCTTTGCCAGCCTTATGGATACCGAAGAAAAAGGCAGTCATGTGATTTCTCCGGCTTGGCGGCCTGACGGGATACGGTGTGTGGATATAAAGTAATGAAAATCCGAGTTAGATATCGATATGATCGTTTGCAGGAAATGTTAATCACATATTGATATCCGGTGAAAAAACATATAATTTAGTTATCAAACTGCTGCTCTGTTCTTCCCTGTCTTTTTTCAGACCCGTCGGACAATCTACCCGAAAGGAGATCCTGATGCCGATTATCACCATTTCCAGAGGAAGCTATTTTTACGGCAAATCCATCGCTGAAAAACTGGCCCAAAGGTTAAGCTATGCGTGTGTGTCTCGGGATGAAATCATCGAGAACCTCGATGAATTCCAGCTGCCGGAAATTAAGATGGTCAGGGAACTCAAAGATGCCTATTCCGTCCTTGACCGTTTTCCCCATGGTAAGAAACGTTTCATCGCAGCGATCCGGTCGGCAATTCTCAATCGTTTTCTATCCGGCAATGTGGTGTATCATGGGCTGGTGGGACATTATTTCGTCAGTAGTATTTCACACGTTCTCAAGGTCAGAATTATTTCCGATATCGAAAGCAGGGTGGCGGGAGAAATGGCCAGAGAAAACATTTCTGGGGAAAAAGCACGCTATATCCTGAAAAAAGACGATGAAGAGAGGCGCAAATGGGCCATGTTTCTCTATGGCGTTGATCTCGCCGATCCCGAAGCATACAACCTGGTCATCAGAATTGGCCATTTATCCGAGGATGATGCGGTGGAAATCATCGCCGGCACAGTCGGTCTTTTTTCCTTTCAGGAAACGGTCGAATCCAGGGCCGCTTTGGCGGATCTGGCCCTTACCTCTACTGTCATTCGAAAGCTGTTCGATTTTCCCTATGCAGGTGTTGTTTCCAAGGACGGTCGGGTAAAGATCACACTCAAGGTTCCGGAGGGACAGCAATCGCTGATTCGTGATCGGGTAGGTCAGATACTGTCATCCATTGATGAGATAAACGAATATATGATTCATTTCGACTCTTATTTCTGAGATGACGGGTGAGAGATTATCCTGCATTAACGAAATAGCTGTAAGCTTTTCCGCTTCATCAGAATGGTACTTAGGGACTTGGAATTTACTGAAATCCGTTTATTATGTCTCCATACACCCGAGTAGGGCTTTGAATTTGAAAAATATCATTAATCGTGGAAAACTGCAAACTGCCTGTTCAATAAATTCGGTGCAACCGGCAAATTATGCTTGCTGTCTGTTGTCGCTTTAAATTTTCTTTTCTGCTTGGCAGCAACACCGGCCAGCTTCATCAGTTTCCCCGCCTTGGTGCGGCCACAAAGGCTTCCTTGCGCTTCTATCTCTTTTGCGATTCTCCGGGCACCATAAGTCCCTTTCGATTTATTATGGGCCGCACGGACAGCGGGAATAAGTCTTTCATCCTCTTTCTGCCTGGATGATTTACCGCATTTGCGCCAGGCATAATAGCCACTGCGGGATATTTGCATGACTACACATATCAGAGCTATCGGATAGACCTTCTTCTCAGCATCAACAAATTGATACTTCAGCTCATTTCTTTCGCGAAGAAGGCCGCTGCCTTTTTTAAGATTTCACGCTCCATTATCAAGCGCTTATTTTCTTTTCGAAGGTGATTCAGCTCTGCCAGCATGGCCGATCCACCTTGTACCACCTGGGTGCCTTCTCCGACTCCTTCGATCTGACGTTTCCAGCGTCCCA
>CAWKLD010000007.1:0-173628 GCA_963850225.1 uncultured delta proteobacterium | reverse complement strand
GAAGCCTTAATCATCTCCTTTTTGCGCCCGAGAAAGTACATATAGCCGTCTTCGTCAAATTTACCCATGTCGCCTGTATAGAGACGTCCGTCCCGAAGCGCTTCCCGGGTGGCTTCTTCCCTGTCCCAGTAGCCTTTGAAAACGGCCGGGCTTCTGACGGTTATTTCTCCGACCTTGCCGGGTTCAAGCTCCAGGTCCGGATCATCAAAATCCACAATCCTGATGTCGGTCCCATCATGGGGAATGCCCACGCTTCCAATTCGGGGTTTGTCCAGGGGACTGAAAGTATCCCCGGTGTGGGTTTCACTAAGACCGTATGCGGCTTCCACAATGACCCCCCCTTTTGTGATATTCGCCCATCTTTCGGCCACATCGTCCGTAAGGAAAATGCCGAAGCTGGTGGCCAGGGTGATGCGCATTGAAGACAAGTCATAAGATGCGATTTGCGGCAGATTCATGACATCCACATTCATTGAAACAGTGCCGTACATCTTTGTGCATTCGAGACTGCTGATCGCTTCCGCCATGGCAACGGGATCGAAACGGGTCATCATTACCATGGTGCACCCGGTATACAGCGGCGCAGTCAAGCCCCACAACATTCCCGCAATATGATACGTGGGCATTGCCGTCAGCATAAGGTCGTCAGATCGATACTTATAAACCGTGGCCTGGGCGGCCGATTTATAAAGCTGATTTCCATGCGTCAGCATTGCCCCTTTGGGAAGGCCTGTTGTCCCGCTGGTGAACTGCAGCAGGCAACCATCATCAACGGTAACATCCGGGGACTTGAACCGGCCGAATTCCTGTCGAACAATATCAAGCAGTTCAATAGTATGCGGGAAATGGACCCTGGGGGCTTTCATGGTTTCATGAATACGGTACGAAGGTGCTTCAGGCAGGAAGTCGGCAAATCCGGTTACGATGATTCTGTCGAACTTGCATCTGGCATCGGCTTCTTCAACATTCGGGAACAATTCATCCTGACAGACGATGGTTCTGGTTCCGGTTTGAGCGATCTCTTCCTCAAGTTCCCAGGCCTTGAACATGGGGCCGCACGGCACAACGATAGCCCCCGCCTTATGCGCTCCGATCTGGCAGATGGAATACTGGGGGCAGTTTTGCATGTATATTGCCACCCGGTCGCCTTTCCGGACGCCCTCGCGTGACAAATAAGCGGCAAAACTGTCGGTCAGCCTATCGATTTCAGCATAGGAGATTTTAAGTCCGTAATAATTGATGGCGGTCTTATCGGGCCAGGTTCCTGCATGAACACGTAAATATTCGAACAAAGGCTTGCGACCCTGAAGATAGGCTATTTCCATGGGCACGTCCGAAGGCCAATTTTTAAGCCAAATCTTTTCCATCTTTTTGCACCACCACCTTTATCAATGGGTTGGTTGTTACAAGGCAGTCGAGCGGCCACTTTGAACGGCACAAATTGGAAAGGATACACGCGCCTTTCAGTTGGCAGAAACATGCGACAGAGAAAATTGAGAAAAAGAAAAGCAGCAGGCCAAGGCGAGATTTTTTTTGCGGTAACCAACCGATTGTATAGTTGTTACATAACTGACTATGGGGCGGCCGGTGGGCCGCCCCATAGTCAGTTATGAACCGTTTTGTCAGATTAACGGATTACAGTGCAATACGGGCGTCAACCGCAATTATCCGGTCCGAAAAAGCCATGACCGGATTCAGGTCCATTTCCTGAATCCTGGGAAAATCGGTGACCAGTTGAGACAGGCGAAGAATCACATCAATCACTCCCGGCTGATCGATGCCCGCCTCACCCCTTACACCTGTCAGCAGCGCCGCGGCTTTAAGAGACGAGATCATCTCGCCGGCCTCGACTTCGGTAACCGGCGAAATTTTAAATGTGACGTCTTTTAAAATTTCAACATAGATCCCCCCAAGCCCGAACATGATCAGATGCCCAAGTCCTTTTTCAGCTTTGGCGCCGATAATCAATTCCTTGCCGCCCGGCTGAAACTTCTGGACCAAAAACTTCAGATCGGGTGCGCCGATTTTGGCCGCCATGTTCGAAGCAGCCTCCCGCACCGCTTCCCGGGTCTGGAGATTGACGGCAACGCCACCGACATCGCTTTTGTGTATGACCGACGGGGCATCGGCCTTGATTACGACCGGATACCCGATGGCATCTGCCGCAGCTTCTGCATCAGCTGCCGTATCGACCATTTTCCATGCCGCGCAGGGAATCCGATATGCTTCCAGTATCGCATAAACATCGCCGGCAGACAGCATGTCGAAGCCCGAATCCGCGGCTTTTTTCAAAATCCCCTCAACACGGGATGCGTCCACATCGGAAAACCGTTTTACCTCCCCGATGTTTCGCGACCGCAAGGCCCCGCATCTGCTTAACGCTGCAAGCGCCCGCGCCGCCGTGCTGGGAAAGCTGTAGCAGGGAACACCGCCGGATTTAAGGATATCCACGGTCCCCACCCACTGCCGGGGATCGGTCATGAGATTGCAGACAATGGGCTTTTTCCGCAGTTTGTTGACTTCGGCGATCTGAATGGCGACTTTTTCCGTATCCACAAAAAACGGAGTGACGAAATTGATATAGAGGCTGTCGATCTGGTCTTCGGCCATCATGACGTCCATCGCAGCCCGGAAATGGCCGGCATCGGCAGTCGCCAACACATCGACAGGATTGCTGAATGCGGCTTCGGCAAATAGTTTTTCTTTCAGCTCCGCAATGGCTTTTTCAGACAGCGTCGGGATCTGCATCCCCGCATCCACCAGAACATCGGTTGCAATAACCGCAGGTCCGCCCGTATTGGTGATGATCCCAACCCGATTCCCGGCGGGTACGGACTGTGCGGCAAACGCCGCAGCCGCCTGGCATAGCTCTCCCTCATCGCGGAACGTCAGAACGCCCAGCTTTTCAAAAATCAGTTCGATGGCAATATCCGTTTTGGCCAGCCCGCCCGTATGAGACGAGGATGCCTTGGCGCCTTCGGCGGTTCTGCCGGCCTTCATGGCCAGTATGGTTTTTTTGGCACTGATACTTTTCTGGCCACATCCATGAAGGCTTTGGGATCGGACAGACTCTCCACGTACAGCGCAATCACCCGTGTTCCCTCGTCATCCCCAGATATTCCAGGATTTCCGTAATGGATATATCGCTGGCATTGCCATTGGAGGCATAAATCCGCGTGCCGATGCCCATCTGCGAAAACCCCTGATGAATCAGCTCGCCGACGCCGCCGCTCTGAGCCACGACCGAAATGAATCCAGGTTCGGGTTTGGTAAAGGTGAAATTGCAATAGGCCTTAAGCGACGGGTCCGTATTGATGATGCCCTGGCAATTTGGCCCCAGAATACGAATTCCGTATTTTTTGGCCCGCTCCAGAAAATCCTTCTGAAGTGCCGCGCCTTCCGGACCGATTTCCGTAAATCCGGCGGAATTGATAATAATGGCCTTGATCCCTTTTTTCCCGCAGTCCTCCACCGCGCTGGGCACATATTTCCCGGCAATGACCATGTGGGCCAGATCGATTTCGCCGGGAACGTCAAATATTGAGGGATAGGCCTTGACGCCCCGGATTTCATCGGCCTTGGGATTGATAGGGTAAATGGTCCCGGTGTATCCGAAATCGATAAGATTTTTGATGATGCGGTTTCCAATTGAAAGTTCTTTGGCGGATGCGCCGATCACGGCAACCGATTTGGGTCTGAATAATGCTTCCAGCATATCATTTCTCCTCGAGTTGTTCGATAAAAGCCTCGACATTGGTTTTTGTCTGCTCGTCGGAGACCAGCCGAAGATCGTTCAAGTCCCCGTTGATGGTCAGACTGGGAACGCCGGTCAGTGCTTCCAGCCGCTGCGGCATGCCATAGCGGCAGTTGGAATTGTTGGGGCAGGTTTTGGCGTCGTGGTAGATGATGCCGTCAACTTTGAAAAACTCGATCATGCGCCGGATATAGTCTTCCTTGGCGTCATCGGCCCGTACAATGAAAAGCTCTGTATAAGCCCTTGCCATGCTGTTAAACGGATCTTCAGGGTCAAAGGCTGAAAATATCCAGCTGTTGCAGTAGGTTGACGCCAGAACATTTACTGCGGCTCTGGCAAACAGATCGGAATGGTCCCGAAGCCTTCCCCACATGGGCATACCGTCCCAGTAGAGCCGAAAGCGCTCGCCTTCAACCGCCGCCACCTTGTTCTGAATCCGAACTTCCAGCTCCGCCAGCAGAAGTTTGTAGTAATCGACAGCCGTCTGAGTGCCCCGTAGCACAACAGCCGGACCCATGTGGATGGTGCCGTCAAAAAAAGTGAGGGGTGACGGTTTGGCCGACGCCGTATCCAGGACTTTTTTCCAAAGCGTGGAGCATTCCTTTGAAAGTGCCAGGACATGACGGAGTTTTTCCATATCAAATTTATTTCCGGAAATGGCCTCAAGCTGGGGAATCAGGGCTTTCATCTGGCTGGCAATCGATGCAACATGGGCATCGCCGACATCTTTTACGCCACGGTGTGTGTGAATTCCCAGAAGCGGCACCTTGAATTCGGCGGCGTACCAGGCGAACCAGTCCTGAACATCGCGGCATTGATTGGTGTTATAGACCAGCACATCGGGTCTGGGAACTCTTTCGATTCCCGGATAGGCCCTTGAAAGCGGGGTAACACCTTTCATATAGGCCCCGACATCGGCTGTCAGATAGGAACAGATTTCCGGCGAATATCCGCTGGCATTGGCGATTGGTATCATATCGGTCGACATCCGGGTGGCCCCCAGCATGGCCCCGTGATTTTCCGGAAAATGTACCAGAAAACCCATGGCTCTCAGAATTTCGGCAGGCCCCACGCTGGTGCACCAGGCGATTTTTCGGTTGCGTGTTTTGTCGGCTTCATTCAGCTCGTAAAAATAATCCGACATAAAGCGATTCATCTGAACCGTTGCTTCTATTTTTTTTCGAACGACTTTTTTTTCCTCAGCCATGTCTGTCACCTTTCGCAGTTAACATATTCTCTCAAAATGTTGATGCCAAAAGTCCCACCATCATCACTCCGACGAAAGCCGGAGTCCATAACCATCTAAAAATACTGGTTTCCGGCTTTCACCGTAATGACAAAAGCGCCTTTTCCTGACTTTTTACGAGGTCTGATGATTCTCCATTGCATACAAGGCAGCTCCCAGTGCACCGGTAAGCTGCGGATAGTCCGGAACCAGAATGGGTCTGCCGATCATTTCCTCCGTCATCTTAACCAGATAGGCATTGTGCGCCACGACCCCCCCGGTCATCACCACATGCTCGGACAAAGCGTCCATCTCCATGACCCGTTTGATGACCGAATAAAACAGTCCTTTTACAATGTCCGGAACCTCTTTTCCCTGTCGAATCTTTTCAAGCACCTCGGTTGCGGAAAAAACCGTGCAGAAACTGCCAAGCTCCACCATATTCAGAGACTGCCGGGCAAGACCGTCCAAGTTTTCCAGAGGGATATCCAGGCGGACCGACATTTCTTCCAGGAACGCCCCGGTTCCGGCAGCACATTTTCGGTTCATTTTAAAGCTGAGGCGTTTTCCGGAAGCATCCAGCTTGATGATTTTATTGTCCTGGCCACCGATGTCGATGATCGTGATGACCTGGGGAAAATAATAATAACATCCCCTGGCATGACAACTGATTTCGGTTTTGGATTCCTGGGAAATGGCCACATTTTTTCTGCCGTAACCTGTTGTCATTGCCTTTGCAATCAGCCCGGCTGAACAGCCTGCCATATCCAGCGCAAGGGTCAGGCACTGGCGGGAAGCCGCCTCAAAATCCGTACCGGATTTGACCACGGCCCTGCCGATGATTTGCTGCCAAAGATCGAGAATAACGACCTTGGTTCGCGAGGCGCCGACATCAATTCCGGCAAATACAGGTTGAAAATCCTTCATGGGATTGAATCCGTCTGCTTGTCGTTCAAAATACTCATTACTATTTTTTGGATTCGATGGCCTTGACCAGAGAACGGATCATGATGTTATAGGGCGTTTCGATGCCTGCCTGGGCGCCATATTCGATGAATTTCCCGTTCATGTAATCAATCTCGGTACGGCGCTTGTTTTCTATGTCCATCAGCATCGAAGGCTTGTGATCGCCGGCCTTTCGCATATATTCAATGGCACCCGGATAAAAATCCCAGCCCAGATTGACTTCATTGGCCCTTGCCACCTTGACGCATTCCTTGACCAGGGCGTCCACAATCTGGAACACGATGGGATCTCCCATGGCCTGGGCCATGGTAAGTCCGGTCACCGCGCAAACCGGGTTCATGCAGGCATTCAGGATTCCTTTTCGCCAGACCATTGAGACAATGCTGTCGGTATGCGAAGTCGTCAGCCCGGATTTGCTCAAAGCTTCGGCAATGGCAACGGCCGCCGGTTTGGAGTCCGGGTCCATCTCCTGCAGGTAATGCGGCGGATGGTGAAATGGCATTTTCACATGACCCGGCTTAATCAGCCCGCAGCCGTAATTGACAACAGCCCGCATGACCGGTTTCCGGCCCAGAACCTTGGCAACTTCGAGTTCCGTATCTATCCCGTTCTGCCAGCTGATGACGTACATGCCTTCCCTGTAAAACCCCTCGATGGCGGAAGATATGAGGGGAAGCACATTGGCTTTGACCGTTATAAAGATCACATCCGGCATATGATCCGCCAGCTCGTCGATTTGCGTGCAGACCCGGGTAACCGGCTGCTGAAGATTTTCCGCGCCCTCGATCAGAATGCCGGGGCTGATTGCAGGTTCAATCAATGCGGGAATAACGTCACACAGGGTAACATCATACCCGCCTCTGGCAAGAAAGGCTGCCACGATACATCCTACGGGACCTGCCCCGATGACCGCAAAGGATCGGGGGCAAAACGCCGGTTTCTCATCCATGGATAATCCTCCTCTTTGATATCAAAACATCAGCTTTCGGTTTCCAGGATGCCGAAGGCTTTGGCATCCAGCAGCTTGCTCCCGCTGGACTGCAAGATTTCGATAGCCCTGTCATTGTCGCTGAAGCGGAAAATCATGACCGCGTTGTTTGAGGACATGCCGATAAAGGCATACATGTACATGACGTTGATCCTGGCCTCCATCAGCAGCTTCAGCAACGCCGACAGCCTTCCGGGCTTGTCTTCGATCTCAACGGCCACCACATCGTCCACACGGGCAGGCATGTGATTTTCCATCATAACCCTGCGGGTTTTTGCCAGGTCTGACACCAGAAGACGCAGCATGCCGAAATCGCCGCTGTCCACCAAATTCAATGCCCGCAGATTGATTCCCGCATCCCCTAGGGCACGGGTAATTTCATAAAGCCTGCCCGGCGAATTTTCTATGGAAATAGATATTTGTTTTAATTTCATACAATTGACTCCTTTCTATCGTGAGGGACTCACCGGAGATCATGATTTTTCGAAGCAGCAACGGCTGCAACAATCACAATTTAATCACAATGTAACTACTTTTTAAGTATTAAGCGGAGCGTAATCATAAGTCAAGAAAAAAATACATGCTATTTTCCAAACAATATTCATAATTTAAAACCGAAAACCGGTGTTTAAATTATTTGTTATCCATTGATATTTATGCGCCAACAAGGAAAGCCAATAGCATGAGATGATATCATGTTATGAGAATTACGGACTGTCGGGGATTGAAAGCAAAGAGGCCAGAGTGTTTGTCAACATCCTGGCCTCTTTGCTTTCATCTATCAACGCTTCGTTGATTTCCCCGAATCAGTTGCCGCCGCCGACAGTCAAAACGCCGGTTTCAAAACCAAAGAGTCTGGGCAGCCACATGACCATTTCCGGAAAATACGTGACCAGCAGCAGAATGGAAAATTGAATGATCAGAAACGGCATCACCGATTTGGAGACATAGATAATATCGCGTTTGGCCACGGCTCCGGCAATATAGAGACTGACTCCTACCGGAGGCGTGCAATAACCGATGGCAAGGTTGACCGTCATGATCAGACCGAAATGAATGGGATCGATGCCAAAGGCAATGAGGAGCGGAATACAGATCGGGCCGATGATCAGCGTGGCGGAGATGATGTCCATCAGCGTTCCGACTGCAAGAAGAACAAGGTTCATGACCAGAAGAAAAACGACAGGCGAATGAATCCCTGCTGTCACAGCTTCCGTGATTCTTGCCGGAATGGATTCAAGGGCCAGATACCTGCCAAAACAGGTGGCACCGCCGACAATGATCAGCAGAGACGCCGATGTAACGGCAGAGCCAATGACCACGTTTTTCACCTGCTCAAATTTCATGGATTTATGGATGAAGAGCTCAACAATAAAAGCATAGACACAGGAAATGACGGCAGCCTCGTTGGCTGTGAAAATACCGGTGTAAATACCGACAAAAATCACAACAGGCAGCATCAGGGACCAGAAACAGTCCTTGAAGGTTATCCAGATATCGTCAAATGTCGGCACCGGCATTCGTACTATAGTCTTATCTTTGCGAAAAATAAAATATGTGTAGAGACAGGTTGCAACCGTAATCAGAACCCCGGGAACAAATCCGGTCAAAAACAGACCCTGGAGCGAGCAGTTGCTGATCATGCTGTAAAGGATCATGCCGATGCTCGGCGGTATGATTACACCCAGATTGCCGGAAGTTGTCATAAGCCCGATGCTGTATTTTTCGCCATAGCCGTTGGACAGCAGGGCCGGAATCATGAACCCGCCCAGGGCCACCACCGTTGCAACGGTTGAGCCTGAAATCGCCCCGAATATGGCGCAGGCGATGACGCCTGCCATTCCCAATCCGCCGGGCAGCCAGCTGACGAGCACATTGGCAAACCGGATCAGTTTTTCAACGATGGTGCCGGTGGTCATGATATTGCCGCAGAGAATGAAAAACAGCACCACAACCAGTGCAAAATTGTCCATGCTTCTAAAAATACTCTGAACCAGAAGGATGATTGGGTAATCGGTAAATGCCAGAACACAAACTAAAGACGTATAGAACAGGCACATGAACACAGGGATAAACGTGGCCATTGTGCCAAGAAGAATCAACAGCGGAACTACATAACTCCATTCCATAAAACAAAGGTCTCCATTTCGGTAGAAAAACAAACTGCCGGAAAGGGTTTTCTCTCGTTTTCATTCCAGCGGCTATTGGATTTATCATTGTGATATCAATATATTACACTTGATATCACCGTATCGGCAAAAAAACATAAAGGCCAGGATCGGAATTGGTGAAACAGTTTGATCCGTTATCCGAATCAGTTGCCGCCGCCTACGGTCAGGACGCCTGTTTCAAAACCAAAGAGCCTGGGCAGCCACATGACCATTTCCGGAAAATACGTGATCAGCATCAGAATGGAAAACTGAATGACGAGAAACGGCATCACCGATTTGGTGACATAGATGATATCCCGTTTGGCAACAGAACCTGCGATATAAAGGCTGACACCAACCGGCGGCGTGCAGTACCCGATGGCCAGGTTAACCGTCATGATCAGGCCGAAATGAATGGGATCGATGCCAAAGGCAATGAGGAGCGGAATACAGATCGGGCCGATGATCAGCGTGGCGGAGATGATGTCCATCAGCGTTCCGACAACAAGAAGCACAAGATTCATAACCAGAAGAAAGACAACCGGCGAATGAATGCCTGCTGTCACGGCTTCCGTAATTCTTGCCGGAATGGATTCAAGGGCCAGATACCTGCCAAAACAGGTGGCACCGCCGACAATGATCAGAAGCGACGCCGATGTGACGGCAGAGCCAACGACCACTTTTTTCACCTGCTCAAATTTCATGGATTTATGGATGAAGAGCTCAACAATAAAAGCATAGACGCAGGAAATGACCGCAGCCTCGTTGGCCGTGAAAATGCCGGTGTAAATGCCGACAAAAATGACGACAGGCAGCATCAGGGACCAGAAACAGTCCTTGAAGGTTATCCAGATATCGTCAAATGTCGGCACCGGCATTCGTACTATAGTCTTATCTTTGCGAAAAATAAAATATGTGTAGATGCAGGTTGCAACCGTAATCAGAACCCCGGGAACAAACCCGGTCAAAAACAGCCCCTGAAGCGAGCAGTTGCTGATCATGCTATAGAGTATCATACCGATGCTGGGCGGTATGATGACACCGAGATTTCCGGATGTCGTCATGAGCCCGATACTGTATTTTTCCTCATAGCCGTTGGCCAGCAGGGCCGGAATCATGAACCCGCCCAGGGCCACCACCGTTGCAACGGTTGAGCCTGAAATCGCCCCGAATATGGCGCAGGCGATGACGCCGGCCATTCCCAATCCACCAGGCAGCCAGCTTACAAGTACGTTTGCGAATTTTATCAGTTTCTCAACAATCGTGCCGGTTGTCATGATATTGCCGCAGAGAATGAAAAACAGCACCACAACCAGTGCAAAATTGTCCATGCTTTTAAAAATACTCTGAACCAAAAGGATGATGGGATAATTGGTGAATGCCAGAATACAGAGCAAGGAGGTGTAGAACAGGCACATGAACACGGGAACAAATGTGGCCATTGTACCCAGCAGGATCAGAATCGGAATAATGTAGGACCATTCCATAAACCAGAAATCTCCATTTCAGTTCAAAATACAAAATTAAGCTGAAAACCGTTCGTTTCTGTTGATTTCAATCCTTTTATTTTTGCAGCTTTTCTGCGGCAATATCCTGATATAGCACCTGGAGGGTACGGATCAGCATCAGGGCGCCCATGAGCGGCATCAATGCGTACAGGTAAACCATGGGGATCAGCATAATGATGGTCGTCTGGCCGGTGGAGGCCTGCTGAACGGCCATCTTCCAGCCGTAGAACACCATGATCATCGAAAACACGATGGTTGCCAGATGGCTGAATAAAATCAGCGGGAACCGGGTTATCAGGAACAAGTTGAAGCAGTACGTCCACCTTAATCATGGAACGGTTTTTAACCGAAGCGCTGCAGCCGATAAACGTCGTATAGATGATCACCAGTTTAACGTATTCTTCGGACCAGGCCAGGGTATAATTAAATCCATACCGCAGAATCACATTGGCAAATAAGGCGATTAGAGCCGTTATCACCGTCAGAAACAGTGTCCAGTCTTCAAATAATGTAAGGCTTTTATCCACGGTATTCATTATCTGTTTCAGCATGAAGCATTTCCTTGAGTGTTCGATGAGTGCTGATTCTGTTCCGGCAGGGCAATGCGATTCCGGAACAGAACCTAACCTTTTTTCTGGCAATCGGCCATAATCTTACAGTCACAACATAGCCTGAAAGCGAGCCGGACTACAGACTCCTTTATTAAAAACGTAACATTCAGGCAAAAGCATCAGCGGCTGCTTTTCCTTCAGCCTTAATGCCTTCTTGCCTGATTGACTCAGGGCTTATAGCCCATGAAATCATGTACTTCTTTCAAGTAATCCGCCGGACGGTATTTATCGCCGCTATACAATTTGTTGATTTCAGCAGCATATTCTTTATGCGCAACATCGCCTTGCTTACGAAGAATCTCCATTTCAGCATCCGAAAGCTGGAAGAATTCAATGCCGGCAGCCTTGGCTTTTGCAATCTCGTCTATTTCCTGTTGACGGGTTTCCTGGCGGATCTTTATGGCAACTTCTTTTGCAGTTTCCTTGAAAATTTTCTGCAGATCTGCCGGCAAGGTGTTAAACCACGCTTTGTTCACAACCCAGATAAACAGGCCCTGGGCATAATTCAGCTGAGTAAAGAACTTGGCATCCTCAAATTTCTTGGTGATGTTGCACACCATGGGAGTGTGGTCCAGTCCGGTTATCACCCCCTGTTTCAGGGCAATGGAGACTTCCGGCCAGGGCATGGCCACAGGGTTAAACCCCCATGCCTTGTAAAGAAGCTGATTCACAGCAGCCTCGGCAGTCCGGAACTTGATTTTCTTGGCATCCTCAATGGTCTTGACCGGAGTCATCGTGGCCCAGCCGTAATTGCCGTATCCGGTGATATCCAGGCCTATGATACCCTGATGATCCATGGCATTCATAAAATGGGCGAAGAGCTTTTCATTCCCGGTAAATTTGTCAAGTTTGTCAAAAGAGTCGACCAGGAAGGGAAGATTCACCACACCGAACCGGGGGCCTAGATTGGTGGAAGCCACGGAACTGACGCCCATTCCCTGAATGGCGCCCATCTGAAGCTGATTTAAAACCTCAACTTCGCCGCCCAGCATTGAAAAGGGTTTGTAATCGATGAAAATCTGGCCATTCGTGCGTTTCCACAATTCATCCCGTAGGGCAAATCCGAAATAAACCCCCCGGATCACCGGATGTGACACATTTGAAAACGTGGCCTTATACTTGGCTGTTGAAGGATCAAAAGCAGGCTTCCATTGATCCATTGGCGGGGGGCCCGCGGCTACCGCGAAACTGACCATCAAAAACAGACTGAGTACAACCTAAGATTGTAACGGTTGTCAATTTTTTGCGTGTCATGCTTGCCTCCTTTACTGTTTTTAAATCATTAATTAATAAATTACATTCATTTGCCAAAGAATATTTATATAGCTATATTTCAGCTTTTTTGTTTCTTTGTCAAGCATTATTTATCCAGCTGCAGCATTACCTAAATATCAAAAACGGATTATCAATTTATTTCAGCACCACACTGTTATCGTTGATTGCTACCATCTAATTTCAAATTAGGCGGCTGTATTTTCAGAATGACAAAACCATTTCAGGTTTAAGTATTAAATATCACAAATGGATGGCTTGGGCATGGCCGTTATCGCCTTTTAATTCTGATAGTTGCGGAAAATTCATGTCCCAGATAGCCTATCTGAAGCGGCGGGAAATGTTTCCTGGATAAAGCAGCAGGAGAGCATCGCAATGGCAGCGCTGAGCAGCAGAAAATTAAACATCTGCTGATATCCGGCCAGTGTAAAAGCGCCATCCACGCTGCCGGATCTCTCCAGCAGAAATCCTGTGAACGGCTGGAATATGGCTCCGCCTGCAAACGGAAACAGGTTGACCAGACCGGTTGCGGTTCCGGCGATCTTTACCGGAAACAGTTCTTTGGTCGCCGTGAATCCGATGACCACGACAGCGCTGGAAAACATTCCAAGTCCCACGCATATCAAATATAGGCCGAACACGGGGATGCGATCGGTGGCAAAGGACAGCGTCGCGGTAATTGCCAGCAAAATGAACGTTGAGATAATTAGAACGGGTTTCCGGGCATGAAATACCCGGTTTGATAAAAAGCTGAGAAGCGGGCTGCCGATGATCATGCCGACAGCCAGCATCGAAAGGATATAGCCGGACTGCGCTTTGGACAAATGATAAATCTGCATGAAAAACGGCCCGCCCCACAGTCCACCGAATGTAAAAAAAACAGCACAATTAAAAAAAAACCAGATAGCCAGAGGCCAGAAATGCGGACAGGATAGGACTGTGCGGATGCCTGCCGTCAGGCCAATGGCAGGGGTTGATGCTTTAGTAGAGGCATTCAGGGACACCCAACCCATGTCCTCGGGACAGTCCCTGACAAAATACCATACCAGCAGAGCCAGAAGCAGTGTGAGCCCCCCAACGGCAACAAAGGACATCCGCCATCCAATCGCACTGGAGAGCAAAACCAGCGGTGTTGCCGCCGACAAAGAGCCAATGCCACCCATGGCCATCAGTATCCCGGTCATGGGCGCAAACTCAACAGGCGTAAACCATTCGGACAGGATTTTCATGGTCGGTACAAAAAGCATGGCCACTCCGATTCCTACCAGCAACCGACCGGCAATGGCCATCGCAGCAGAAGCGGCAACCCCCAGCAGGACAGATCCAACAAACGCCACCAAGAAAAAAACAGTGATCGTGTTTCGAGGGCCCCAGGAATCTGAGAGCAGTCCTGCGGGAAGCTGCATGGCTGCATACGAATAGAAATAGGTGGCAGACAAAAATCCAGTTAAGCTTCCCCCGGTCTGAAGGTCTTTCATCATGTCGACGACAACCACAGCCGGACAGAGCCGATGAAAATACACCAGAATGTAGCCAAAAGCCAGAACCCAGAAGATGACCCAGCGATACCGGCGGATTTTTGCATCAGAGGTCATTTGCATTCCTATTTACCTGTCCAGTAACCCTGTGGATCGAACCGGCGCAGGGTGGAAAGCTCCTGGAAGGTAGGGGCGGGCGTCTGAGACAGTTCCGCTGAAATGCAAACCGGCCAGCTGGTTTGTTCTTTTACCATTTCAACTGTAACGCCGGGATGAACCGAGGTCAGCAGCATTTCACAGGTTTTTGGATCGAATGCAAAGATACCCAGCGTGGTAATGACTGCAGATGGTCCGCCGCGAACAAGTCCGACCGACTCGCGCCAGCCTTTGCCGTCCCCGTATCCGGGAGAAGTGATATAATCCACCCTGGGTACAAACCGGCGCTTCTCGTGGGCCATGATGATGATATGACGGTGCGCCAGGCAGGCCAGGTCGCAGGCCCCCCCGCTCCCCGGAAGCCGGGTAGTGATGTTTACGGAACTGCCTGTGAGCGTCGTATTCAGGTTACCGAATCGATCTACCTGCGCGCCGCCAATGAAACTGACATCCACAAGTCCCTGCTGAAGCAGTGACATCGTATCCCGGGTATCCGCCAGCCACTGAGACCGGTAAAGATTTGGCAGGTCGCCCATTGTCAGTATAGGCTCAGGAGCCACTGTGTCGCGTATGATTCCCAGCTCGTAAACACCAATGGCACTCGGGGCCCGAAGGCTTTTTGCCAGAAGAAAGCCCAGAAGCGGCAGCCGCATTCCAACGAAAACAACTTCCCCATCGGCTATTTCACGGGACGCCGCGGAGACCATCAGTTCGGATCGGGTATAAACCGGATCAGTATCCATAATCTACAGGCTCTGAATATGCATGATGGGTTATCGAAAGACGTGACAAATATTCGTACCCCAGCGTCTCGACATACTGATGAAGCGAAGATAAGGAGAGAATCCATTGCGCCATCCATGACGCAAACAGATCCTGGGTCTTGCTTTGCGACTGATAGTTCAGAAATACCGCGTGATCCCGGTTATAATATCCCGGCATCGGAGAAGGATGCGCTCCCCAAGGAGCATGGACAACGGCACTGACTTTAAATCCGGGTGTCAGAATTCGGTTGGGATCACGGGTGATCATTTCAGTGGATACGATTTCCTCTGCGGTTAAGATCACATTCCGGCTAGCCAGGCAAGCCTCACGGGTAATCCCCAGATTGCCCCATGCATGGGCGTTTCCGAGAGCATCCGATCGTTGAACATGAACAATGGCAAGATCCGGGACTATGGCCGCGATCGCAGCGTGTATTTGACCTGTGAAAGGGCACGTAATGGACCTTAATCCCGGATTTGTCGCAAACAGGTCGCTACCCAGGGCGGTTCGGGACGGCAGAAATGAAACGCCCATTGCCCCGGCCTGAAGGGCCATCGATATGGTCAGATTCGAATGATCCTCCACATCAATCCGGCGCTGTTCAACTGCCCTGCGGAAATTATACCCCGTGCCGGTGATGACATTGCCCACCCAGGCAGCGCGAACCCGCTTCACACATCCGGCACCGATCAGCTGATCGAACAGCATATCCGATATCGGTCCAATCAGCGTCAGCCCCTTCTTCCCCTGACGAATAATCTCATGCCCGGCTGCAAATGGAATGGAGGTTTCCAAGGTTGTGCCGATAGCCACGGAAGTTCCATCCATCACCCATCGGGATATAGCGTCCGCCATGCTCGTCAGTTTTGAAGTCGTCACTTTGACCGATCCTTTTGTAATGCCAGACAATAGCACTCATTGTGGCTGAAGGCTTAAGAGAACTTGACTCATCGAAAGGCAGCCATCAAGCCTTTCATGATCTCCTGCCGATGGCATTGTTCCCTTAACTGTATAATAAATGGTTGTTTATTGTCAAAAGCAATTGTCATTCATGAGAAATTATCCAGAAATCATTTTCGTCACTTGAGTTCACGACACTTTTTCCTAAACTTATTTACCAGAGCAATAAAAAAAGGGATTCTAAGCATAATAATGCTCAGAATCCCTTTCATTTCGATGTGCAGGAAGGATCTATAACGGCGAATTACAGATATTCTACCAGATCACAGAGGTATTATTCATGCATTTTCTATTTTTGGCTCCGGAGCTGTGGTGATTTGCTTTTCTGAGGTTTCTTCTTTTGATTTTTCGGCTTTTTTCTTGGCCTCAGTTACTGTCTTGGCGGTCTTTCTGGATCGCGGCTGAAGAGGCTTGCTTTTTTCCCTGGCGACCAGCTCGACAATGGACATTGGAGCCGCATCACCCGGACGGTTTCCGATTTTTGCAACGATCGCATAACCGCCATGAATAGCGCCATATCGATCAGCAGCCTCATTAAACAATTTGTAGGCAACTTCTTTTTCAGTGATGATCGCAAGCGCCTGGCGCTGAGCATGAAGATCGCCACGTTTTGCCAGAGTGATCAGATCATCAGCCCATCGTTTAAGTTCTTTAGCTTTAACATCCGTCGTCGTAATGCGGTCATATTTAAACAGGGATGTGACCATATTTCTGAACATCGCTTTACGATGGCTGCTTGAACGTCCTAATTTTAATCCGGCTTTTCCATGTCTCATAGCCTTGTTTACTCTCCTTGCTGTATATCGTCTTCAGGAGGATTAAAACCATCCAGTTTCATCCCCAGAGATAGTTTCATTTCACCCAGAACCGCTTTGATTTCATTTAATGATTTGCGGCCAAAGTTTTTCGTCTTCAGCATTTCACCTTCAGTTTTACTGACAAGCTGGTATATTTTAAATATATCAGCGTTTTTCAAACAATTGGCACTGCGAACGGAAAGCTCTAGTTCTTCGACACTCCTGAACAGATTGTCGTTAAACAGCGGTTTTAAGGCATCCGTTACCTCGTCTTCGGGTTTTGGAATCAGATGTTCATCAAAATTGACAAATTGAGTCAGCTGCTCTTTCATGATCTTGGCAGAGTAAGATACGGCATCCTCAGGAAAAACGCTTCCATCCGTCCAGACTTCCAATGTCAATTTGTCATAGTCGGTTCGCTGGCCGACCCGGGCATTTCCGACAACGTAAACCACTTTATTAATCGGTGAGAACACGGCATCGATCGGAATGGTCCCTACCGGCGCACTTCGAATCCTTATTGGCTTCGGACAATGCATAACCCTTTCCCATCTTCACGGTCATGGTCATATTAAGCGATGCTTTTTCGGATAAGGTTGCAATATGCAAGTCCGGATTCAGAATTTCGCAGCGGCCATCCTCACTGAGGATATCACCGGCTTTAACCGTGCATTCTCCGGCTCGCTGAATACGAAGCGTGTGAGGACCGGCATCATTGACCTTGATCCGCACGGATTTAAGATTCAGTATAATCTCAGAGACATCTTCCAGAACACCGGGAATAACGCTGAACTCATGCATGACTTCTTCAAATTTTACCGATACTATGGCGGCTCCGTGCAAAGAAGACAATAATATGCGTCGAAGGGAATTTCCGATGGTAATTCCAAATCCTCTTTCGAGAGGCTCGCAAACAAACTTACCGTAATCCGACGAGCTTGTCACATGAACCTTTTCCGGCATAACCAAATTCTGCCAGTTGATTGTCATAAGTTCATTGGTTGGCATTATGATTTCTCCAGACTGTTTTCAGAGGATTTTCTAATATTGCTTAATGATGGGCATTTCGTGACTATTGACGGTTTCCGGCACACTTATTTTGAATATAGCTCGACAATAAGCTGTTCCTGAATGGGCATGGTCAAGTCATCGCGGACCGGCAGTGCTTTGATATTCCCTGTAAAAACGTCTTTTTTCAATTCCAGCCACTGCGGTACGCCTCTTCTGACGACTGCCTCAAGAGAATCATTGATAGCCTTGATCTCTCTGCCTAGATTCCCGAAGTTCAATTACATCTCCGGGTTTAATCAAATATGAAGGAATGTCGACACGATTTCCATTGACCAGAAAATGGGCATGTCTGACAAAATGCCTTCCCTGAGTTCTGGAATTCGTAAAACCAAGTCGATATATCACATTATCAAGACGTCTTTCCAGCATGACAAGCAGATTCGTTCCTGTAATCCCCTTCTGATGTTCGGCTCTTTCAAAAAACAGATGAAACTGTTTTTCTGAAAGTCCATACATGCGTTTGACTTTTTGCTTTTCACGAAGCTGGATACCATAGTCAGAGACTTTTCTGCCTCGACGCTGTCCGTGCTGACCTGGGGGAAAACTGCGGCGATCGAAAGCACATTTATCTGAATAGCACCGATCCCCTTTCAAAAAGAGTTTCAAATTTTCGCGTCGGCATAGCCGGCATACCGAACCAATATATCTTGCCAAGTCATCCTCCTTTATATCCAGTTGACGCTATCACGTCAAAATTGCACAAAACTATACGCGTCGCCTTTTAGGTGGTCGGCATCCATTATGCGGAATGGGCGTAACATCCTTGATTGAAACAATATTAAATCCAGCAGCCTGCAAAGACCGGAGAGCGGACTCGCGTCCGGCTCCAGGTCCCTTTAACAAATACTTCAACAGTCTTCATACCATATTCCAGCGCTTTTCTGACTGCATCCTCCGCTGCCAACTGCGCGGCAAAAGGGGTACTCTTTCGAGAACCTTTAAAGCCCTGGACCCCGGAGCTGGACCAGGAAAGAACATTGCCTACCGGATCGGTAATCGTTATGATCGTATTGTTAAAAGTGGACTGTATATGAACCACTCCACTGGATATATTCTTTTTTTCTTTTTTCTTGATGCGGGTTCTTTTAGCCATTGAATCCCCTGTCTCCTATGGTTCCCTATTTTTTAGCTGCAACTTTCTTTTTGACGGCAGCGCGTTTAGGCCCTTTACGGGTACGCGCGTTGGTCTTTGTCCGTTGACCCCGTACAGGAAGCGATTTTCGATGACGAAGCCCGCGATAGCATCCTAAATCCATCAATCTTTTAATACTCATGGATATCTGAGTCCGGAGTTCACCCTCAACTTTTAAATCGCTGTCAATTATTTTTCGGATATTGTTGACATCTATATCTGAAAGCTGATCAACTTTTGTGTCCGGGTTAATGTTCAGTCTGTTCAGAATGCTTTTTGATGTGGTCGGCCCGATTCCATAAATATAGGTGAGCCCAACTTCAATCCGTTTACGCTTCGGTAAATCTACACCAGCAATTCTAGCCAAAGCTAAATCCTCCTCTATCCCTGCCTTTGTTTGTGTCGCTTATTTTCACATATGACGCGCAATACCTGCTTACGACGGATTATTTTACACTTGCTGCATATTTTTTTGATTGATGCCCTTACTTTCATTAAGTTTCGCTCCTGTTCCCTACAGCTTATCCCAGCTAATATAGCATAGGATTATGACAATTTCCAGTGCCTCATGGATAATATTTATTTGGATCGGTAAGTGATTCTGCCCCGGGTAAGGTCATAAGGAGACAGTTCGACAGTCACTTTATCTCCAGGCAGAATTTTGATGAAATGCATTCGCATTTTCCCGGAAATATGCGCGAGTATCTGATGTTTATTCTCCAACTCGACTTTAAACATGGCATTCGGAAGGGTTTCGAGCACCTTTCCTTCAACTTTGATCGCTTCTTCCTTAGGCATACCCATTAACTCCACTAAAACCAATAATTAACTTCTTCCCTTTAATCGTCCGCCGCCTTTTTTCAAGAATCCTTCATAATGACGCGTCAGCATGTGGGATTCCATCTGAGACATGGTATCGATGGCAACGCCGACAACGATCAGCAGAGCCGTGCCGCCGAAATAAAACGGAACATTAAAATTTGATATGAGAATCGAAGGAAGAACGCACACAGCAGCCACATAAGTGGCACCGCCCAATGTCAAACGGGTCAGCACCCGATCGATATAATCGGCAGTCCTTTTTCCCGGTCGTATTCCAGGGATAAAGCCGCCGTTCTTTTTCATGTTTTCCGCAACGTCAACAGGATTAAACGTGACAGCCGTATAAAAATAACAGAAGAAATATATAAACCCTACAAACAGGAGTTCATAAGTAAGATTCCCGGGTTTAATTGCGGCAGCCACACTCTGTATCCAATCCACATTGATAAAGCTGGCAATAGTTGCCGGAAACATGATGATGGATGAAGCAAATATGGGCGGTATCACCCCTGAAGTATTTATCTTAAGCGGCAGATGCGTACTTTGCCCCCCGTAAAGCTTTCTGCCGATCACCCGTTTGGCATATTGTACCGGAATACGCCGCTGGCCCTGTTCAACAAAAACGATAAATCCGACCACGGCAACCATCAACACGATCAATATCAGCACTGGAAATATACTGAGCTCGCCGGTTGAAAGCAGTCGAAACGTATTGGAGATCGCATTGGGAATGCTAACCACAATTCCGGAGAAGATGATCAGTGATATTCCGTTTCCAATACCTCTTTCCGTAATCTGTTCACCCAGCCACATAATAAATGCAGTTCCGGAAGTAAGGGTGATCATTGTCAGCAAGCGAAACCCCCAGCCGGGAACCAAAACGACCGGAGCACCGCCTGGTGCCATCATGCTCTCCAAGCCGACACTGATGCCAAACCCCTGAATGATGCTAAGAACAACCGTACCATAACGCGTATACTGAGTGATTTTTTTCCGCCCCTGCTCGCCTTCTTTGGACAAGCGTTCCAGATGCGGAACGACGACGGTAAGCAGCTGAAGAATAATCGAGGCGCTGATATACGGCATGATTCCCAGAGCAAAAACGGACAATCTTTCCAGTGCCCCACCGGAGAACATGTCAAAGAGACCCAGTATCGTGTCCTTGGCTTTGGCAAAGAAACTGGCCAGAGCTACAGCGTCGATTCCGGGAACCGGGACATGAACCCCGATCCTGTAAACGACCAGCAGGGCGAGTGTAAAAAATACGCGTTTTTTCAGTTCAGGAATTTTAAACAGATTTTGAAACCCGCCACCAATCATACTGTTACCTCGACGGTTCCGCCTGCTGCTTCAATTTTTGCCTTTGCACTGGTACTGATATGCCCGATTTTAAGCGTAATCGAAGAGGTAATTTCACCGTTTGCCAAAACCTTGATGGCGTCATATTTCCCCTTGACAATTCCTCGCTGAATCAAACTGGTTTCATCAACGACTGCACCAGCCTCAAACGCGGCAAGTTCTCCCAAATTAACAATAGCATATACTTTTTTAAAAATATTTGTAAATCCCCGTTTCGGCAGTCTGCGATGGATCGGCATCTGGCCGCCTTCAAATCCAGGTCTCACACCACCTCCAGATCGGGCTTTCTGTCCCTTGGCCCCTTTCCCGGAAGTTTTACCCGTGCCGGAGGCCATGCCCCTACCCAATCTTTTACGATTTTTTCTGGATCCAATCGCTGGCGACAATTCATTTAAGCTCATCTACTTCTCCTCGGCTTTTACCAGGTGCGACACGGTATTGATCATCCCCCTGATTGAAGGAGTATCCGCATGTTCTTTAGCCTGGTTTAGTTTTGTCAGTCCCAGGCTTCTTAGCACTTTTCTGTGTTTTTCTGGCCTGCCAATCATACTTTTAATCAGTTTAACCGTAAGAATACCGGACATCACATTTTCCCTTCAATAGAGTTCTTCCACCCGTTTACCCCGTCTTGCTGCAACCTGCTCGCGACTCTGGAGTTTTCTAAGGCCATCAATCGTTGCCTTGACAACATTGTGTGGATTATTGGAGCCCATGCACTTGGTCAGTATGTTCTGAACCCCGACAGCTTCCAGTACTGCCCGGACCGCACCGCCTGCAATCAAGCCGGTTCCATCAGAAGCGGGTTTCAAAAACACCTTGCCCGCACCGAATTTCCCCAGGATTTCATACGGGATGGTGCCTTCGATCAAAGATACACTGCACATGTTCTTCTTTGCCTGCTCAACACCTTTTCGAATCGCTTCTGGGACTTCACCCGCTTTTCCCAGACCGTATCCGACGCTACCCTTCCCGTCACCAACGACAACAATGGCGCTAAAGCTGAACCTGCGCCCGCCTTTCACAACTTTTGCAACGCGGTTGATGTGAACGACCTTGTCAATCAGTTGATTATCGACATTATCTTGTTTGAACAAGTGTATTCCTCCTTCGATCAGAAATCCAGGCCGGCTTCACGGGCGCCGTCGCTGACAGCCTTGACCCGACCATGATACATAAATCCGTTGCGATCAAAAACAACTTTTTTAATTCCCATATTGACAGCTTTTTCACCGAGCAGTTTGCCAATAAATACCGCTTTTGCAACTTTGTTGTCAAACTTGCCCTGATCTTTTACAGCCGGATCAAGGGTTGAAATGGCCGCCATCGTTTGGCCTTTCGAATCATCTATGATTTGGGCGTAGATATGTTTAGTGCTGCGAAATACGCAGAGTCTCGGGCGCTCGGGGGTACCGGAAAGTTTTTTTCGAATTCGCAGCTTTCGTTTCAAGCGCGCTTTAATTTTTTCATCAACTGAACTCATCCTATTTATTCCTTTATCAGATTACATTGTTCAGCAGGTCGTTCAAGAAACTGCAATCTCATTGACTTCCTATTTAGTCCCTGTCTTTCCAGCTTTTCGTTGAATACGCTCTTCTGCGTATTTAACTCCCTTGCCCTTATACGGTTCTGGGGGTCTGAACTGTCTGATCTTAGCGGCAGTTCGGCCGAGAAGTTCCTTGTCGATACACGAAAGCGTGATCACATTGCTCTTGTCAACCGTCGCACTCACGCCATCAGGCAGATCATAATTGATCGGATGAGAATAACCAAGATTCAGCGACAACACATTGTCTGTCACTGAAGCACGATACCCAATCCCGTTAACCTCTAAATTCCTTTGAAAACCCGCATTAACGCCGGTTACCATATTGGCAACCAGGCTTCGTGTCAGCCCCTGGAGCGCATCTGTTTTTTTATCTTCAATTTTACTAATGATTGTAATGACTCCGCCATCTATCCGCAATTCAACAGATGGATGAAGGCAATGCGTTAGCTTCCCCTTTTCACCCTGAACCGTAACCAGGTTGCCGGCAAGGGAGAGTTTGACTTTATCTGGAATCGGGATCGGTTTTTTACCTATTCTGGACATGTTTCACTCCTCATCCTACCATATTTTACAGAGAATTTCCCCACCGACATTTTCGCTTCTGGCTTGCCGGTCGGTTAATATTCCCTTTGAAGTCGAAAGAATGGAAATGCCCAGTCCATTCAGAACAGGCTTAATATCTTTACCTTTTGTATAGACTCGCCTGCTGGGCTTACTCACACGCTGCAAACCATAAATCGCGTTGGTGTTTCCCTGGGCATATTTCAAGTAAACCCGCAATATCCCCTGTTTTTCATCTTTAACGAATTTATAGTTTCGAATATAGCCCTCGTTTTTCATAACCTTGGCCAGCTCGATTTTCAGCTTCGAACCCGGAATATCCACACTGGTGAATTTTGCTTTTCCTGCGTTTCGAATCCTTGTCATCATATCTGCAATTGGGTCACTAATCGCCATTGCTTTCTCCCATACAGCATTTCAATAAATTTTCATAGATACTGAACTGTTACCAGCTCGATTTGGTTACGCCGGGAAGAGAGCCTTGGGAGGCTAAATTCCGAAAACAAATCCGGCATATCCCGACCTTTCGGATGAACCCTCTTGGCCTTCCGCACATCGGACACCGGTTATACGCTCTGACCCCGAACTTAGGGGTTTTCAATGCTTTATTCATCAGCGATTTTTTTGCCAATTCATCCTCCCCTTTTGAACTACTTATCAATAAGCCTATTTTTCAACTGCCTTTATTTTAATTTCGAAACGGCATGCCTAATAGTTTAAGAAGTTCTTTGCCCTCTTTATCGGTTTTCGCAGTGGTGACAACTGTCACATTCAGCCCCTTGATCACGTCAATCGTGTCATAACTCAATTCAGGGAAAATTGTGTTCTCTTTAATGCCAAGGGTATAATTGCCCCTTCCGTCAAAGGCTTTTCCAGAAATGCCTTTAAAATCGCGAACCCGAGCAAGCGACACATTTACCAGTTTATAAAAAAAATCGTACATTCGATCCTGGCGCAATGTTAGCATACAACCGATGGGCATTCCTTCTCTGAGCTTAAAAGCGGCAATGGATTTTTTCGCTCGCGTAATGACCGGCTTCTGACCAGAAATCGCTTTCAGTTCCTCAACAGCCGAATCAATAATCTTGATATTGTGAATGGCATCTCCCAACCCCATATTCAGGACGATTTTATCCAGTTTTGGGATTTCCATCCTGTTGCTATATTGGAAGGTGTCAACCAGTTTTGGGACGACTTCCGTTCTGTAGAATTCTTTCAATTGAGACATGATATTCCTCCGGCAAACGATCCTATTTATCGATGAATTCGTTGCACTTTCGGCACACCCGAATTTTTTTGCCATCGTCAAGGCTTTTGATTTTCAGCCGAACCGGTGTCAAACACTTATTACACATCAACAGCACATTTGACCAATGGATCGGCGCTTCACTCTCAACAATGCCGCCCTGTCTGTTTTTTGCGCTCTGTTTGGTGTGCCGTTTGACAACATTAACGCTTTCAATCAAAACACGGCATTTTTTATGATTGACTTTCAGTATCTTACTGACTTTTCCAGAATCTTTGCCGGTAATTACTTTAACTTTATCATCTTTTTTCAAATGACATATATTTTTTATCATGAGCCACTTCTCCGACAGGCTATGTAGAGTCCAATAGAATAAATTGTTTCTAAAGGACTTCAGGGGCCAGTGAAATAATTTTCATAAACCGTTTTAATCGAAGCTCTCTGGCCACCGGACCAAAAATACGTGTTCCGATCGGTTCCTTGTTGGCATTAATCAGTACAGCAGAATTATCATCGAATCTGATAAACGAGCCATCCGGTCTTCTGATTTCTTTTTTGGTACGAACGACAACAGCCTTTAATACTTCCCCTTTTTTAACCTTGGCGTTGGGGATGGCTTCCTTAACAGATACGACAATAATATCGCCGATGCTTGCATACCGTCTTCTGGAGCCGCCTAATACTTTCAAACAGTAAACAGTCTTGGCTCCAGAATTATCTGCGACTGTTAATAGGGTCTCTGACTGAATCATCTTCTTTGCCTTCCTTTATCATCAAATGGCTTTTTCGACGATTTGACTGACGCGCCATCTTTTGGTTTTACTGATGGGTCTGGACTCAGTAATCAATACCTTATCGCCAATACTACAGGCATTTGTTTCGTCATGAGCAGCAAATTTAGCACGGCGTTTGACATATTTATGATATACTTTGTGCTTTACAAGTCTTTCGACCTGCACAACAATGGATTTTTCCATTTTATTGCTGATGACTTTTCCAACCACCTGCCTTCTCATTCCTCGAGTTTTCATATCTATTGTTCTCTTTTGAGTTCCTGGGTTAGCTGTCTGATGACATCCTGGATTCGTTCTTTATGGTCATTATTCTTGCAATATCCCGTTTGAGCAGCATTAATTTCTTAGGATTTTCCAGCTGGCCAATTTTGTGCTGGAATCGCAGATTGAACAATTCCTGCTGCATACTGGCAACTTTCGTTTCCATTTCTTCAGGAGTCAATTTTCTGATTTCACCGGCCTTCATTGCAACTCGCTCCTCTCTATAAATCGCGTTTTAATGGGAAGCTTGTGGGACGCAAGCCTGAGCGCTTCCACAGCTAGCTCTTTGGAAATGCCTTCCATTTCATAGAGGATTCTGCCAGGGCGAATCACGGCAACCCAACCTTCCGGCGCGCCTTTGCCTTTACCCATCCGGACTTCAGCAGGTTTTTTTGTAAAAGGCTTATCCGGAAATATCCGAATCCATAGCTTTCCGCCACGTTTTACATGTCGGGTCATGGCAATTCGTGCGGCCTCAATTTGTTTTGAACTGATTGCACCACATTCAACAGCCTGCAATCCAAAATCTCCGTAATTCAACGTTGCCCCGCGCTTGGATAACCCACTCATGCGTCCACGTTGTTGTTTTCGAAATTTTACCTTTTTGGGACTCAGCATGCCCTGTATCTCCTATCCGTTTCTAGCTGACTTCAGCCGCATCTTTTTTCAGAATTTCGCCTTTAAAAATGAAAACCTTTATCCCGACAATCCCATAGGTTGTATTGGCTTCTGAAAATCCATAATCAATATCGGCTCTAAGAGTATGCAGCGGAACCCTTCCTTCACGGTAGAGCTCGGTTCTGGCCATTTCAGCGCCGCCAAGTCTGCCAGAGCAGATCACTTTAACGCCTTGGGCACCGAATCGCATCGCTGATGCAATTCCCCTTTTCATCGCCCGCCGGAAAGCCACTCTTCGTACAATTTGAAGCGCAATATTTTCTGACACCAGTTGGGCATCCAATTCAGGTTTTCTGATTTCCTGAATATCGATAATCGCATCCTGTAAAATCATTTTTTCGATATCTTGCTTGAGCTGAACAATCTCTGCGCCTTTTTTTCCAATAATGATTCCGGGTCGAGATGTGAATATGCGTAGTCTCACGCGCTTGGACGATCTTTCGATTTCAATCTTGGAAACCCCGGCGTGACCCAGCTTCTTTTTCAAATATTTTCGGATGTTAAAATCTTCAAGAATATAATCCGAATATTTTTTACTGGCAAACCAACGCGACTCCCACGTTTTAACAATTCCCAATCTCAACCCAATTGGATTAACTTTCTGGCCCAAGCGATATCCTCCTTTTTAGAACGATTTTTCTGCTAAAGTTACCGTGATATGTGAGGTTCTTTTGATGATCTGCGTTCCACGGCCCCTGGCTCTGGCGCTGAAGCGTTTCAGGGTTGGCCCCTGATCAGCAGTAATATTCTTGATAATCAGCGCATCCACGTCTACGCCAGCGCGTTGCTCGGCATTGGCAACAGCAGAGCGGACGATTTTCTCCACAATTGCAGCTGCTTTCTGTGGCATAAATTTCAGAATATTCAGTCCCTTTTCGACCGGTTTTCCTTTGACAGTGTCAACAAGTATTTGAACTTTCCTGGGAGAAATTCGCGCAAATCTTGACACGGCTTTCACATCTAACTCAGCCATTTTTTTGCTCCAATATTACTTCTTGACTTTGGTTTTTTTATCTCCGGTATGGCCGTAAAAAGTCCTTGTTGGCGAAAATTCTCCAAGCTTGTGGCCTACCATATCTTCTGAAACAAATACGGGCATAAATTTTTTGCCATTATGAACGGCCATCGTAATGCCCACCATTTCAGGTACAATAGTGGAACGACGTGACCAGGTTTTCACCACACGATTGCTTCGAGTTTCCTGGGCAATCACAACTTTTTTCAGCAAATAAGAATCGATGTATGGACCTTTTTTTAGCGACCGTGGCATAACTTCTCCTGAGTATTGTCAGTTCGGATGAAAACCAGCCAAACAACAAATTACTGCAAATTTATTTTACCCGTTTTTTTACTATGAATTTATTCGTCTGTTTGTTTTTCCGGGTCTTGTACCCCTTTGACGGCGTGCCCCACGGAGAGCAAGGGTGCCTTCCGCCGGAAGATCTGCCTTCACCGCCACCCATCGGGTGATCAACGGGGTTCATCGCAACGCCTCTGACCTTGGGACGTTTTCCCAGCCAGCGTTTCCGGCCGGCTTTACCCAAGGACAATTTTTCATGAATAACGTTCCCGACCTGGCCGATCGTAGCCTGGCAGGTTAGAAGCACCATTCGAACCTCACCTGACGGCAGTTTAAGGAGCGCATAACGATCCTCTTTAGCCATCAACTGAGCAAACGTACCGGCACTTCGCACAATCTGCCCGCCTTTCCCCTTTTTAAGCTCGATATTGTGGATTTGGGTTCCCAGCGGAATATTTACCAGCGGCAGATTATTGCCGGGTTTAATATCGGCGGTCGGTCCTGACATGACCGTATCTCCGACAGAAAGATTCACTGGAGCGAGAATATATCGTTTTTCACCATCTACATAGTGTAGCAGCGCGATACGTGATGAACGGTTCGGATCATATTCAATGCTGGCGACTTTGGCCGGTACGCCTGTTTTATCCCGCTTAAAATCAATGATCCGGTAATGCTGCTTATGGCCCCCGCCAATATGCCGGCTGGTGATTCTGCCATAGCAATTTCGCCCACCCTTATGCTTTGAAACTTTCAAGAGGCTTTTTTCGGGCGTTGATCGCGTGATTTCTTCAAATGTAGAATACACTTGAAATCTGCGTCCTGGTGATGTTGGTTTTACCTTCTTAACAGCCATGATAATTTCCCCAGTTTATATCCCTTCAAAGAATTCTATACGTTCACCTGGCTTCAGCGTAACGATTGCTTTTTTCCAGTCTTTACGTTTTCCGATAATTCGGCCCCGCTTTTTGAATTTACCTTTGATTTGCAGTGTCCGGACAGCATCCACCTGAACACTGAACAGGCTTTGGATGGCCTTTTTGATCTCGATCCGATTGGCTTTTCGGTCCACCTCAAAAGAAAGCTGATTAGAAACTTCTTTTTGCATGGTTGATTTTTCGCTGATTATCGGTCGTCTGATGATGGCATGATAATTCATTTCAGCAGTCTCCCTTCAATGGCTTTTATTGAGGGCTCAACCAGCAGCAGATGTTTATAATTCAGAATATCGTAAACATTGAGACCTTCAGGTTTCAGAACCTTGACATGCGGAAGGTTTCTGCAAGATAATTTCAGAATTTCATCTCCAGTGTCCGCAATGATCAACGCCTTTTCAACTTTCAGGGCATTCAAAATCTGGACAATCTGCTGGGTTTTGATTTGTTCAAGATCAAATTTATCAAGCACCAGAAGGAAGTCGCTCTGTGCCTTGCTGCTTAAAGCCATTTTCAATGCAAGCCGCCTGACTTTCTTGGGAACTTTATACGCGTAAGATCTTGGATGAGGCCCAAAAACCGACCCACCTCCACGCAGAAGCGGGCTTTTTATATCCCCTCTGCGGGCGCGTCCGGTCCCTTTTTGTTTAAACAGTTTTCTGGTGCTGCCCTGAACATCTGACCGGGTTTTAACAGATGCGGTGCCTGCACGTCGATTGGCTAACTGCATGGTTACGACTTCGTGCAGAACACTGGATTTTACCTCGACATTATAAATGTCCTCCAGCAGTTCCACCTGTGAAACCTTTTCTGCTTTACAATTGAATACATCTACAACTGCCATATATCCCCTCGCATTCGTTGGCCCTCTACCCATCACCATCGAATCATCAATGCTTCTTTTATGCACTGGCCTTCTTGATGGTTTTCGTTTTATTAATGGTGACAATTCCGGATTCAGCTCCAGGAACTGCTCCTTTTAACAGAATAACCTGCTCTTCCGGCCGTATATCCACAATCATTAAGTTTTTTATGGTTTTACGAACATTTCCATACTGACCTGGCAGTTTCTTTCCTTTGACAACACGTGAAGGCCAGGCACTGCATCCAATAGAGCCTGGAATTCTTTTGCAGTGGCTGCCATGCGTATTTCTGCCACCGCTGAATCCGTGACGTCGAATGACTCCGGAAAAACCTCTTCCGATGCTGACGCCTGAAACATCGACCAGATCCCCAATAGCAAACATATCCAACGGAATTGTCTGGCCCAGCGTATATTCAGCGGGGTTGTCCACGGGGAACTCCATGACGTGTGCATAAACATCATTGCCTGATTTGCCGAAATGTCCCAGCATCGGCTTGTTTACATGCGTTTTCTTTTTGGAGCCAAATGCAAGCTGCAATGAATCGTATCCATCTCTTGCCACAGTTTTAATCTGTGTCACAACACAGGGCCCCACTTGAAGAACCGTAACCGGTATATGTCGTCCTTCTGGAGAGAAAACGCCTGTCATCCCCAGTTTTTTTCCTATCATTCCTTTGCACATCGCGTTTTTCCCCTACAGTTTAATTTCAACATCGACGCCTGGAGAAAGATCCAGCTTCATCAGCGCATCAACCGTCTGCTGCGTTGGCTCCAGAATATCAACCAGTCGTTTATGCGTCCGCATTTCAAATTGCTCACGGGATTTTTTGTCAACGTGGGGAGAGCGCAGTACACATATTTTATTGATCGTGGTCGGCAGCGGAATCGGACCAATGACTTTTGCCCCTGTTTTATTGGCGGTATCCACAATATCCGATGCCGATTGATCCAGCAGTTTATGGTCGTATGCCTTAAGTCTGATTCGGATTTTACTGTTCATAATCATGGTTTTCGTCTCTCTTCTTATTCCAGAATTTCGCTGACGACGCCTGCGCCCACGGTTCGTCCGCCTTCACGAATTGCAAACCGAAGCTCTTTTTCCATGGCAATCGGCGTGATCAACTCTGCCGTTATCGCCACATTGTCTCCGGGCATCACCATCTCGATACCCTCGGGCAGCGACAATACCCCTGTCACATCCGTTGTCCGAAAATAGAACTGCGGCCGGTATCCGTTGAAAAACGGCGTGTGTCTGCCGCCTTCTTCCTTGCTCAGAATATATACCTCAGCCTTGAACTTGGTGTGCGGCGTAATCGTTCCGGGATTCGCCACAACCTGCCCCCGCTCCACTTCTTCGCGCTTGGTGCCCCGAAGCAAAACCCCGATGTTGTCTCCTGCCCTGCCCTCATCCAGAAGCTTTCTGAACATCTCAACACCCGTACACACGGTCTTTTGCGTCGCACGAATCCCAACGATCTCCACAGCCTCACCAACTTTCACGATGCCGCGGTCCACACGACCCGTAACAACAGTGCCGCGACCCGATATGCTGAATACATCCTCAACCGGCATTAAAAACGGCTTGTCGATGACCCGCTTGGGCTCCGGAATGTATGAGTCGATCGCCGCCATCAATTCAAAAATGCACTTGGCCTCTTCGCTGTCCGGATCATCGCTCTCAAGGGCCTTTAACGCACTGCCGCGAATGATCGGCGTATCATCACCCGGAAAATCATATTTGCTCAAAAGCTCGCGAAGCTCAAGCTCCACCAACTCGATCAATTCCGGGTCATCCACCATGTCGCATTTGTTCAAAAAAACCACCATGGTCGGCACCCCGACCTGACGGGCCAGCAATATGTGCTCCCGGGTCTGCGGCATAGGACCGTCGTCTGCAGCCACTACCAGGATGGCACCATCCATCTGGGCCGCACCCGTGATCATGTTCTTGATATAGTCCGCGTGTCCAGGACAATCCACATGCGCATAATGGCGATTCTTGGTCTCATACTCCACATGCGCGGTCGCTATCGTGATTCCACGCTCTTTTTCCTCGGGCGCCTTGTCAATCTGGTCAAACGGAACATACTTGGCCATCCCCTTCAAACCGTTATGCTTGGTTATCGCCGCTGTCAGCGTCGTCTTCCCGTGATCAATATGTCCTATCGTTCCCACATTCACATGCGGTTTCGACCGATCAAACTTTTCCTTCGCCATTTCACTGTCCTCCTTTTTTTACGGTCAATTTCTTTCAAGCTGCCAGCGTACACTTTATTATCGCGTACAGGGCCGGTAAGGTTCAAATCCCTGCAGCATTCGCATGTCTTTTATAGCTTAAGCCGGTTTTGTTACATCGTTTGGTGTGATTGAAGATCCTGGAAGGCGGCTGCCCTCGGAAAGAAACTATCAATAGATTCTACCACCGGTAATGCGCAAAGGCTTTATTGGCTTCAGCCATTTTATGGGTATCTTCTTTTTTCTTCGCAGAAGATCCCCTGTTGTTGGCCGCATCCATTATTTCCGCAGCGAGTTTTTCTGCCATGCTTTTCTCGGATCGTTTCCTAGCAAAGCCGATTAACCATCGAATCCCCAAAGCTGTCCGACGAGACTGCCGGATCTCCGTGGGTACCTGATAAGTTGACCCGCCCACACGTCTGGACTTTACCTCAATTACGGGCCTGACATTATCAACTGCCTGTTCGAATGTTTTCAGCGGTGCTTCGCTTGTCTTTTTTTCGATGATGCCGAAAGCATTGTAGAGAATAGATTCTGCGATACTCTTCTTCCCATCCCGCATGATTGATTTGATAAATTTGGCCACCAGCTTACTGTCGTATTTTGCATCTGCAATAATGACTCTTTCGGCAATTTCTCTTCGTCTGGGCATATCCTACACCATTTTCTCTAAAAAGTTACTTGTTACCCCTAAAGCGATCGACATCTTTATTTATTTGGGTTTCTTGGCGCCATATTTTGAGCGGCCCTGCTTCCGGTCATCCACACCTAACGTATCCAGCGTTCCTCGGACGATATGATACCGCACACCGGGAAGATCTTTCACACGGCCTCCACGAACCAGAACAACCGAGTGCTCCTGCAGGTTATGTCCGATACCCGGAATATACGCCGTGATTTCAATACCGGTTGTCAACCTAACTCTGGCGACTTTCCTGAGGGCGGAATTCGGTTTTTTGGGCGTTGATGTATATACTCGGGTACAAACCCCTCTTTTCTGAGGCGCTCCTTTCAGTGCAGGCGTTGTGGTCTTCTTATTGACCCGATCCCTTCCCTTTCTTACAAGCTGGTTAATTGTAGGCATTTTTTCCCCTTCGATCGCTTCAATTGGAACAAAATTAGAACTTGCATAAAGTAAAATTAGTTCTTTTATATAGATCCACACAATTTGTCAAGTCTTTTGTCTCTTTTACTACTTTAGGATGCATCGATTCTGATATCGCGATACGCCGGGAATCCAGTTCCCGCGGGAATGGTTCTTCCCATGATCACATTTTCTTTCAAACCGCGAAGGCTATCGACTGCTCCAGAAATACTGGCATCGGTCAAAACCTTTGTGGTTTCCTGAAATGAAGCTGCTGAAATAAAACTTTCGGTGCTCAGCGATGCTTTGGTGATGCCCAGGATCAGCGGCTCCGCCTTTGCCGGAATTCCATTTCTGGCAACAATTTTTCCGGTACTATCCGCTTCCTCAAAGATTTTATCGACGGTTGCTGCGTTGGATTCCTGGAACCGGAGTTTGTCGATCTGCTCATCCTGAATAAAATCGGTATCTCCGACCCGTGTAATCTTAACCCTGCGCATCATCTGCCGGACAATGACCTCGATATGCTTATCGTTGATGCGCACGCCCTGAAGTCTGTAAACTTCCTGGACTTCATTTACCAGATATCGCGCTAGTTCGATTTCGCCCTTGATATTCAAAATATCCTGGGGAATTTTGGATCCGCCGATGAGTGGTTCCCCGGCCCGGATATAATCTCCCTCAATTACGTTGATGTGTTTTCCGCGGGGAATCAGGTATTCTTTCTTCTCGCCGACATCGACCGGCGTTATGGTCACCTTCTGCTTTCCCTTCTTACTGCTCTTTGCAATCGCCACATAGCCGTCAATTTCACTTAAGACAGCAATCTCCTTCGGTTTTCGAACTTCAAACAGTTCGGCCACACGCGGAAGACCGCCGGTAATGTCCTTTGTCTTGGTCGTGGCCCGTGGCAACTTGGCCACCACATCGCCGGCCTTGACTTCGTCCCCTTCTTCAACCAGCAAGATGGCGTCCACGGGCAGCATATACCTTGCCCATCCGCTGGATCTCGTCAGCTTGGCAGTCTTTCCGTCAGCGTCTTTGATCGATATCCTCGGCCGTTCGTCGATGTTTTTGGACTCGACGATGGTTCGGCTCGATTTCAAGGTAACCGGATCCACTTTTTCCTGCATGGTTTTGCTCTGAGTAATATCACCGAATTTTACAGTTCCCTTGACTTCCGAAATAATCGGGGTGGTAAAGGGGTCCCAGGTTGCCAGCAGATCTCCGACCTTTACCTTCTGATCGTTTTTTACATGGACATGGGCGCCAAAAATCACGGTAAACTGCTCCAGATTTCGCCCGGTTTCACCTATGATGGCAAATTCCCCGCCTTTTCGGTTCATGACAATTTCGTGTTCTTCAGAATTGGGCTCGACAACCAGATCGTGAAATTTTACCGTACCGTCCACCCGCGCACGTATATCCGCCTGTTCCACGCGGCGGCTGGCTGTTCCGCCGATATGAAAGGTGCGCATCGTCAACTGGGTTCCCGGCTCTCCGATGGACTGGGCTGCCAGAATGCCGACGGCCTGTCCGATTTCGACAGTGCGGCCATGCGCCAGGTCACGACCATAGCATTTGGCGCAAACGCCATGATTGGATTTGCACGTCAAAACGCTTCGAATCCGAACTTTTTTCAGGCCAGCGTCTTCAATGTTCTTGACCGCCAGTTCATCCAGTTCAGTTCCTGTCGTGATAAGGACTTCATCGGTATAGGGGTCTAAAATATCTTCACAGGCCACGCGCCCAAGAATACGGTCTCCAAGGCGCTGAATCACTTCCCCGCCTTCTGTCAATGGCTCAACATCGACTCCCATCAGGGTCCCGCAGTCATCTTCGCTGACCACACAATCCTGAGCCACGTCCGCCAGTCGCCGGGTAAGATATCCGGAGTTGGCTGTTTTTAATGCCGTGTCTGCAAGGCCTTTACGCGCGCCATGCGTGGAGATGAAGTACTGAAGAACCGAAAGCCCTTCGCGAAAATTTGCCGTTATCGGCGTTTCAATGATTTCTCCGGACGGCTTGGCCATCAGTCCGCGCATACCTGCAAGCTGGCGCATCTGATCCTTGCTGCCCCTGGCTCCCGAATCGGCCATCATGTAAATGGGATTCATGCTTTCCTGAAAAACGGATTTGCCGTCTTTATCGACTTTTTCCATTTTCATGGCTTCCATCATTTCGTTGGCCACATCATCGGTTGCCTTGGCCCAGATATCGACGACCTTGTTATATTTTTCACCCGGAGTAATCAACCCTTCCGTATATTGCTTCTCGATTCCCTTGACCCGTTCTTCGGCAAGTTTTAAAATTTTTGCTTTTGCTTCCGGGATAATCATGGCGTCGATGGAAATGGAAAGACCTGCCTCTGTCGAATACCGGTAGCCAATGTCTTTAATCCGGTCTGCCAGAATGACAGTGGATTTGGGCCCCAGGTTCCGGTAGGCATAATCTACCAGATCGCGAAGCGTCTTTTTATCCATCACGTTGTTGATCTCATCAAAGGGAATCTCAGGCATGCGGTCAATTACTTCAAAGACATGGTAGGCGTCGTCAAAGCTCATAATCTCGCTGGTATCGCCGGGGTTCAGCGAATAGAGGGCATCAATTTCTTCTTCGGTTGCCGGAAATACGCGTTTGAACTCTTCGCTTCTGAGCCGGCCGATCATTCCCTTGTGCGCTTTGTCCGGATGCTGAGAATACTTCTGAACCAATGCCGAAAATGAAGCGCCGCCGGCGAGTTCTTCCTTTACCTGCAGCGCTTCATCGCGGGTTGCTGTCATGATGCGGCGAATCACCATTACCGTATCCTTGGGCATGATTTCCCACAGCAGCATTCTGCCCACGGTTGACTTCATGCGTTTTCCATGAATACGCACTGTTATCCCGGCATGAAGGTCAGCAACTCCGGCGTCATATGCCGATCGAACCTCCTCAGGCCCTGCAAACAGCATACCTTCGCCTTTGGCGCCAGACACCTCTCGGGTCATATAGTAAATACCCAGAACAATATCCTGGGTCGGAACAATAATGGGGCTCCCGTTTGCCGGAGAAAGGATGTTGTTGCTGGACAGCATGAGTATACGGGCCTCAATCTGAGACTCGACCGAAAGTGGGATGTGTACCGCCATCTGGTCACCGTCAAAGTCGGCATTGAATGCCGTACACACGAGCGGATGAAGCTGAATCGCTTTTCCCTCAATCAATATCGGCTCAAAAGCTTGAATTCCCAGCCGGTGAAGCGTGGGCGCACGGTTCAACATCACCGGATATTCGTTCACCACTTCATCAAGGGTATCCCAAACCTCGGGATCTTCGCTTTCAACCATTTTTTTGGCGCTTTTAACCGTTTGCACCAGTCCTTTTTGCTCCAGTCGGTAATAGACAAAGGGCTTAAAAAGCTCCAGTGCCATCTTTTTGGGAAGACCGCACTGGTGAAGCCGGAGATTCGGACCCACGGTAATAACAGTTCTGCCGGAATAATCCACACGTTTACCCAAAAGGTTCTGACGAAACCGGCCCTGCTTTCCCTTCAGCGTGTCGCTGAGTGATTTCAGGGGCCGTTTATTGGTTCCGGTGATAACCCTTCCATGCCGGCCATTGTCAAAAAGAACATCCACGGCTTCCTGCAGCATGCGCTTTTCATTTCGGATGATGATATCCGGAGCCTTCAGTTCGATCAGACGTTTCAACCGGTTGTTCCGATTGATCACCCGACGATATAAATCGTTGAGATCGGAAGTTGCGAAACGGCCGCCTTCAAGGGGAACCAGAGGCCGCAGATCCGGCGGCAATACCGGAATGACATCCATGATCATCCAGGTGGGATCGATGCCGGATCGCCTGAAGGCATCCACAATTTTCAGCCGCTTGGCCATTTTTTGTCGTTTGGCGGATGAATTGCTGGTGCGGATTTCAGTCCGAAGCTGTTGATAAATCGCCTGAAGATCCAGGTCATCCAGCAGCATTTTTATGGCTTCGGCGCCGATACCGGCTTCAAATTTGGGACCAAATACTTCCAGGGCATCACGGTATTTATCATCTGAAAGAAGCTGGCCGCGCACCAGGGTTGTCTCTTTCGGATCAATGACAATATAACTGTCGAAATACAGAACTTTTTCAAGATTTTTGAGCGTCAGATCCAGCAAATTACCGATTTTACTGGGAAGACTTTTGAGAAACCAGATATGCGCCACGGGACAGGCAAGCTCAATATGCGCCATGCGTTCCCGGCGGACCTTGGACTGAATGACCTCCACACCGCATTTTTCACAGATGACACCCCTGTGTTTCATCCGTTTGTATTTGCCGCAATTACATTCATAATCTTTTGTTGGGCCAAATATTTTTGCGCAGAACAACCCATCGCGTTCGGGTTTAAATGTTCGATAATTAATGGTTTCAGGCTTCTTTATCTCACCATGGGACCATTTAAGAATCTGGTCCGGAGATGCCAGGGCGATGTGCACACCTGTATACCGTTTGGGATCCATGGGTTTGGCGAAAAAATCGTATAGAGTTTCCAAAAATTTTCTCCTTATTATTCTTGCTGGAACCGTATAAAGTCAGAATCTGAATGACCCATTTGAAGCGTGAAGCACCTGGACATGATCCAGGTGGCATGACGATAAGCTTAGCAATAACGCAACCGTCAGACTATTACCCAGTCATCATTCCTCGAGCAGCGATACATCCAATCCCAAGCTCATCAATTCATTGGTCAGAACTTTAAATGATTCTGGCATTCCGGGTTCAAGCGAATTCTGACCTTTTACGATCTTTTCATACATTCGGGTTCTTCCGGCCATATCATCGGATTTCACTGTTAAAAATTCCTGAAGTGCATGGGAAGCCCCATATGCCTCCATTGCCCACACTTCCATTTCACCCAGACGCTGACCTCCGAACTGAGCCTTACCCCCAAGAGGCTGCTGTGTGACCAGTGAATACGGTCCAATGGATCGGGCATGAATTTTATCATCAACCAGATGATGAAGCTTCAGCATATACATGGTTCCAACCGTGATTTTTTCCTTAAAAGGCTCCCCGGTACGCCCGTCATACAGCGTGCTTTGCGCAGACCTATCCAGCCCGGCTTCCTGAAGTAAATCCTTGATTTCATTCTTCTTTAGCCCCGTCAAAAACCGGAGTCGCCATGTGAACGCCCTGCTTGAATTGTGCGGCAAAACCGAGCAAGGCATCATCGGACATGCCGGCAACCCGATTTCGAATTTCAGAATCTTCTTTCATGTGAGAGGAAAAAATTCTGTTGAATTTCTTCCGAAGATCGTTCAATTCTTTTGTTCAACCAGGCTGTTGATCTGCTCGCCCAGACCTTTTGCCGCAAAGCCCAGGTGAATCTCCAGAACCTGCCCGACATTCATTCGAGAAGGCACGCCCAGCGGATTCAATACCATGTCCACCGGAGTCCCATCGTCAAAATACGGCAGATCCTCCTGTGGTAGAATCCGGGAAACAACACCTTTATTTCCATGGCGACCGGCCATTTTATCCCCCACAGAGAGTTTGCGCTTCATGGCCACATAGACTTTGACCATTTTTATGACACCGGGAGGCAGATCATCCCCTTTTTCAAATCGCGTGGCTTGTCTTTCAAAATTATTGCGGCACTGAGCACACTGTTCCCGGTATTGTTCAAGAAGCTGATGAATCTGCTCTGAGATTTCCGGGCTGTTCAGCACAATTCCCTCAAGCTGATCAACGGAAATATCGTCAATCATGTCATCATCAATCGGCACACCTTTGGGAATCAGCAATTTCTTCCCTTTTTTTAGCGGCGTGCTGCAAACTTGGCCCTTGATCAGGTTGAACACCCTCGATTGAACAACTTCCTTGATCACCAGAAGTTCATCTTTCATGTCCCGTTCAAGAAAAGCGATTTCACTGTCTTCAATGTTCCGTGTTCGGTCATCCTTATCCACGCCCCTTCTGGAGAAGACCTTGGCATCAATCACAATTCCCTGAATTCCCGGCGGCACCCGCAAGGACGTATCCTTGACATCTCCGGCCTTTTCACCAAATATGGCCCGCAGCAGTTTTTCTTCGGGAGAGAGCTGAGTTTCGCCCTTGGGTGTGATCTTGCCAACAAGAATATCGCCGGGCACAACTTCAGCCCCCAGCATGATAATCCCGCTCTCATCCAGATTTCTCAGGGCTTCTTCACCGACATTGGGAATATCGCGGGTAATTTCTTCTTTTCCCAGCTTGGTATCTCTGGAAACCACTTCAAACTCTTCAATATGAATCGAGGTATAGACACCGTCCCGAACCAGCCGTTCGCCGACGAGAATGGAATCTTCAAAATTGTACCCGCCCCAGGGCATAAATGCCACCGTCACATTCTTACCCAGCGCCAGCTCTCCCTTTTCTGTAGCCGGTCCATCGGCAATCACTTCTCCGGCCTTGACGCATTGGCCTCTTTTGACAATAGGTCGATGGTTGAAACAGGTGTTCTGATTGGATCGGATAAATTTGGACAGATTGTAGATGGTAACCGGCCGAAAGATCTCTTGGTCGGCATCCTGAGCCATCATATCGTGCCGAACAACGATGCGGTCCGCATCCACATCTTCGACAACGCCATCTCGCCTGGCAACAACGGTAACGCCGGAATCCTTGGCCACGACACCTTCGATGCCGGTCCCCACCAGAGGCGCCTGGTTGACCAGAAGCGGAACGGCCTGGCGCTGCATGTTGGAACCCATCAGCGCCCGGTTGGCATCATCATTTTCCAGAAACGGAATCAGCGATGCAGAAACGCTGACCAGCTGGTTGGGCGAAACATCCATCAACTCGATCTTGTCCGCTTCACCATCGTAAATTCACCGGCAACCCGGGAATTGATTTCTGTCTCGGTAAAACTCCCTTTTTCGTCAACGGCGCATTGGCCTGAGCAATGGGATGTTATTTTTCATCAAAAGCGCTCAGAAATTTCACATCACTGGTGACAGTAGCATTTGACACCACCCGGTAAGGCGTTTCGATAAAACCATATTCATTTACCTGGGCATACGTGCTCAGCGAAACGATCAGTCCGATATTCGGACCTTCCGGGCGTTTCAATCGGGCAAATACGGCCATAATGAGACGGATGAACATCTCGAACCTCAAATCCGGCACGTTCCCGGGTCAGACCGCCCGGGCCCAGTGCGCTCAGACGTCGTTTATGCGTTGTTTCAGAAAGCGGATTGGTCTGATCCATAAACTGGCTGAGCTGGCTGGTTCCAAAAAATTCCTTGACCACCGCGGAAACCGGTTTGGGATTTACCAGGTCATGCGGCATCAGGGCGTCAACTTCCTGAAGGCTCATTCGCTCCTTGATGGCCCGCTCCATACGGACAAGTCCGATTCGGTACTGGTTTTCCAGCAATTCGCCGACCGCCCGCACCCGGCGATTGCCGAGATGATCAATATCATCCACGACTCCCTGAGTATCCCGCAGTCTAATAAGGGTTTTGGCAGTCAGCAGAATATCTTCTTTTCGCAGGATCCGCAGATCGATATTGCTGTCTATTCCCAGACTCTGATTGATTTTAAGTCTGCCCACACCGGAGAGATCGTAAAAGGCGGATTTAAAAAAGAGATGATCCACAAAATCCTGGGCGACTTCCGGCGTTGCAGGATTGCCCGGCCGGAGCCTGCGATAAATTTCAAGAAGGGCTTCTTTTTTAGACTGGACCTTGTCCAGAATCAGTGTCTTTCGAATCGAATCACTGATCGATGTTCCATCGATAAACAGAATTTCAAACTCAGTAATTCCCGCTTTATTGAATCGATCCAGCAAGTCTTCGCTGACAACTTCATTGGGCTTGGCAACCACCTCACGGGTATCCGGATGGAGAATGGATGAGGCGATGATTTTGTCATGAAGCTCATCCAGGGTAATCGGAATGGCATCCAGTTTGTCGGTTTTCATCCGCTTGAGTATTCGCTGGGTAAACACCCTTCCTTTTTTTACAACGACTTCTCCGGTATTGGGATCAATCACATCCTGACTTGCCCGATGGCCTTTCAAAAATTCTTCATTAAAGGCCTTAAAATAGCGGTTGGACTTGACAATGATTTTTTCAGATTCATAAAAATAAGACAGAAGATCTTCAGTGCGTATAGCCAAAGGCCTTGAAAAGTAAGGTGACCGGAAATTTTCGGCGCCGGTCAATCCGGATATAAACGATATCCTTGGGGTCGATTTCCATATCGATCCAGGAACCCCGAACCGGAATAATACGGGAGGTGTAAATCACCTTGCCGCTGGAATGGGTCTTTCCTTTGTCATGATCGAAAAATACACCGGAAGAACGATGCAGCTGGCTGACGACAACCCGCTCGGTCCCGTTGATGATAAAAGTCCCTTTTTCGGTCATCAAGGGAATGGTTCCGAAATAAATTTCCTGTTCCTTGATATCCCGGATATTGGAAAACCGGTTTCCTTATCCACATCATAAACAACCAGGCGGACAGTAATTCGCACAGGAATTTCATAAGTCATTCCCCGGTGAATACATTCTTCAACGCCATGTTTGATCTCTGCAAAGCGATAGATCAACAAATTCAAGAGAAGCACTTCCCGTAAAGTCCTTAATCGGGAAATACGGAATTGAAAACTGTCTGCAACCCGATATCTTTGCGTTTGTCCGGCGGGACATCCATTTGGAAAAATCGTCGGAAAGACTCCCGCTGCATACCGATAAGATCGGGAATTTCAACGATTTTTCTAATTTTGCCAAAGTTTTTTCTGATTCGCTTCGATGCCAAAGGCCGTTCCGTCATGGCAGCTCCAAATTTAAGGTTTCGAAAAAGCGGAAATGGGATTTAAGGCCTGAGTCCTTTCATCCCATCTCCGTTTGTAATCCCTGAGAACTTACCTGATGCTATTTTATTTCAACCTGGCCGCCAGCTTCCTCGATTACGGCTTTGATTTTTTCAGCCTCTTCTTTGGGGACACCTTCTTTGACGGGTTTTGGCACCCCGTCAACCAGATCCTTGGCTTCTTTCAGCCCAAGACCGGTTATAGCCCGAACTTCTTTGATGACCTGGATTTTTTTATCTCCAAAGCTGGTAAGAATTACCGTAAATTCAGTTTGTTCAGCAGCCGGCGCAGCCACATCGGCACTGGCGGCCGCAACCATCGCAACAGGAGCTGCAGCGGAAACACCAAATTTTTCTTCCATTTCCTTGACCAGTTCGGAAAGTTCCAGAACTGTCATATTCGCGATAAAATCAATAACATCTGCTTTTGTAATATCAGCCATGTTCGTTACCTCCAGTTTACACTTCTAAATCACACTACTTATTCTGCTATCGCCTGTTCTTTTTGATCTTTTAATGGCCAGCAATACATAAAGTAATTTTTGCGGAATATTGTTCAACGCACGCACAATTGCGGTCGGCACAGCATTCATGACAGACAGCAACTGCCCCAGCAATACTTCGCGGGAAGGCAATGTCGACAAAGCCTAAATAGCTTCTGCATTCAGCACCTTGCCCTGCAGAACGCCTGCTCTTGATCTTAAACTTTTCATTGTCTTTTGCAAAAGCGCTTAAGCACTTTTGCAGGCGCAACCGGATCATCATAAGCTATACGCAACCGCACTGGCTTCTTTTAATTTGTCTTTGATCAACTGCAACTGTGTTGTTTTCCGAAGCACGTGCAAGCAAAGAATTTTTAACGACGCGATACTCAACCTTGGCTTCTCTGAGCTGTCTGCGCAAGATACTCATGGTTGCCACATCGAGTCCGTTAAAATTTGTCAGAATAACGATCTTGGATCTTGCAAATTTCTCCTGAAGATCATCAACAATCTGCTTTTTTTTCTCTAATTTCACAGATTATTTACACCTCCTTTCTTCAGCTGTTATCATCCCGGAGGCAATTACGATTTGAGGTTTTATGGACCGGATTAAAAGACAGAATCATCTATTCTCTTCTTTCAATACGTTAAACCCATCTCGGTAGGCCAGCAATGCCGATTAAACACCAAACGTGTGCACCTACGGTCTTTGACAGGATAATGTCAGACGCAGAATTCATGATCAAACCCTGCGCCAGTTTGGAAAGAACTTGTCTGCTGTAGTAATGCCGAAACTTCCCCTTGCCAGTCATAACGTTGTTTTCTGACCCGCGTTTTAATTTCCGCTGAATTTCATTTACAACAGAATCGCTACCGGATCACATCTTTCAATGATGCTGTATCCACCTTGACGCCTGGTCCCATGGTTGTTGAAATGGCCATGCCTCTCAGATAGGTGCCCTTGCTTGTTGAAGGCTTTATTCGGATAATGGTTTCAAGAAAAGCCGTTACATTCTGGACAAGTTTTTCAACGCCAAAAGAAACTTTCCCCATTGGAGCATGAACAATTCCAGCCTTCTCAACCCGAAAATCGATTTTTCCAGCCTTTAGTTCATTCACGGCTCTTGCCACATCAAAGGTGACAGTTCCGGTTTTAGCATTGGGCATCAGTCCTCTGGGGCCAAGAATTTTTCCGATTTTTCCTACCGTGCCCATCATATCCGGAGTTGCCACAGCCTTATCGAAACCTGTCCAGCCTTCTTTGATTTTTTCAATCAACTCGTCATTGCCGGCAAAATCAGCGCCTGCATCAAGCGCTTCTTTCTCCTTTTCGCCTTTGGCAAACACAAGAACCTTCACTTCCTTGCCCAGCCCATTGGGAAAAACAACTGTTCCCCGAACCATTTGATCTGCATGTCTCGGATCGACACCCAGACGAACGGCCACATCGACCGTTTCGTCAAATTTGACAAAAGATGATTCAAGAGCCACCTGGACTGCTTCGGCCAAGGCATGCCGTTTAGGTGTGTCGACTTTATTCAGTGATTCTAAGTATTTTTTCCCCCGCTTCGGCATAATCCCTTTAACTCCTTTTAACTTTAGCCAACTTCAATCCCCATACTTCTGGCTGTTCCCATGATAATTTTACAGGCTGCATCCAGATCATTCGCATTCAAATCAACCATTTTCAGTTTGGCAATTTCTGAAATCTGATCCCTTGTCACTTTAGCGACTTTGTCACGTTTGGGATCGCTGGCGCCTTTGGCAATTTTTGCAGCTTTTTTCAGCAGAACAGATGCAGGAGGCGTCTTTGTGATAAATGTAAAGGACCTGTCCTGGTATACCGTGATGACAACCGGTATGATCATGCCTTCGTCATTGGCGGTCCTGGCGTTAAACGCCTTACAGAATTCCATAATATTAACCCCGTGCTGGCCCAATGCCGGACCGATTGGGGGTGAAGGATTGGCTTTTCCAGCCGTAACCTGCAACTTGATCTGTGCAATCACCTTTTTGGCCATTGTATTTCAATACTCCTGATATTATAATTTCGTGACTTGGACAAATTCCAATTCAACCGGTGTGGATCTTCCAAAAATACTGACCAGAACCCTGATTTTCCCCTTTTCCGGGTTAACTTCATCCACTGTTCCGTTAAAATTTGAAAAAGGCCCGTCCACGACTCGAATTTCATCGCCGGGTTCAAAATAGAATTTGGGTTTGGGTTTCTGTTTCCCGGCCTCCATACGGTTTAATATCTGGGCGGCTTCCTCATCTGAAAGCGGCGTTGGTTTTTCCTTTCCCCCCAAAAACCCTGTTACCTTTGCCGTATCATTGACAATATGCCAGGTTTCATCATCCAATTCCACTCTGACCAGAATATAGCCAGGATAAAATTTACGGGAGGATTCCTTCCGTTTGCCTTTAACCAGTTCCACAACCTGTTCAGTTGGCACAAGGACTTCACCGAATTTCTCCGGATGTGGAGAAGTCGCTATTCGTTCATCCAATGCCAGCTTGACTTTATTTTCAAATCCAGAATAAACATGGACAATATACCATTTCAGAGACACGTTTGCTTTTCTCCTAGCTCAAAACAGCTTTGATCAGGCTGGACAATCCAATATCCACGATGCCTAAAAACAATGACACCAGCATCACCAGCATGATAACCACAATGGTAGAGCCCATTGCCTGTTTTCGGGAAGGCCAGGCAACTTTTTTTAATTCAACCTTGACTTCTCTGAGGAACTGCAGTGCCTGGTCAACATATTTATTGTTGATTTTCAGCGTGGCACTGCCGGTAGTTGCTTTTTTTACGGGAGCGATTTTCTGCTGATTTTCTTTTACAGTTCCTGCAGTTGTTTGACTTGCAAGGCTTACGCTAACTGTTTCGGATTCGGAACCAGCGGGTGCATTTTCATCACTCTTGTTTTTCTTCTTCAGGCTTGGTTCTTTTTTTTTGAGTAACCGTCCCATTGTTCTCCTAAAAAAAGTGAAAGCTCAAAGTGGACGCTGTCAGCCGGTATCCACCTCTGACCTTCTTTGAGCTTTACTCATCAGATGATGTGGCAGGCCAGGAGGGATTCGAACCCCCAGCACTCGGATTTGGAGTCCGACGCTCTACCGTTAGAGCTACTGGCCTGTGTAATCCTTTCACAAAGTCAACCCATAATTGCCGCTCACGATTCTGAGTTTTCGGCTATTTGGTTTCTTTGTGTGAAATATGTTTTTTGCAGAATCGGCAGTATTTGCTGAACTCCAGCTTGTCCGGCGTCGTCCGCTTGTTTTTGGTAGTGGTGTAGTTTCTTCTTTTGCATTCTGTACATGCAAGGGTAATAATCACTCTCACGAGAAAGCTCCTTTGTTATTCCAGAATTTCGCTGACGACGCCTGCGCCGACGGTTCGTCCGCCTTCACGAATTGCAAACCGAAGCTCTTTTTCCATGGCAATCGGCGTGATCAACTCTGCCGTTATCGCCACATTGTCTCCGGGCATCACCATCTCGACACCCTCGGGCAGCGACAATACCCCTGTCACATCCGTTGTCCGAAAATAAAACTGCGGCCGGTATCCGTTGAAAAACGGCGTGTGTCTGCCGCCTTCTTCCTTGCTCAGAATATATACCTCAGCCTTGAACTTGGTGTGCGGCGTAATCGTTCCGGGATGCGCCACAACCTGCCCCCGCTCCACTTCTTCGCGCTTGGTGCCCCGAAGCAAAACCCCGATGTTGTCTCCGGCCCTGCCCTCATCCAGAAGCTTTCGGAACATCTCAACACCCGTACACACCGTCTTTTGCGTCGCACGAATCCCAACGATCTCCACCGCCTCACCAACTTTTACGATGCCGCGGTCCACTCGACCCGTCACAACCGTCCCGCGACCCGATATGCTGAATACATCCTCAACCGGCATCAAAAACGGCTTGTCTATGTCCCGCTTGGGCTCCGGAATGTATGAGTCGATCGCCGCCATCAATTCAAAAATGCACTTGGCCTCCTCGCTGTCCGGATCATCGCTCTCAAGCGCCTTTAACGCACTGCCGCGAATGATCGGCGTATCATCACCCGGAAAATCATACTTGCTCAAAAGCTCGCGAAGCTCAAGCTCCACCAGCTCGATCAATTCCGGGTCATCCACCATGTCACACTTGTTCAAAAAAACCACCATCGTCGGCACACCGACCTGACGCGCCAGCAATATGTGCTCCCGGGTCTGCGGCATAGGACCGTCGTCGGCAGCCACCACCAGAATCGCACCATCCATCTGGGCCGCACCCGTGATCATGTTCTTGATATAGTCCGCATGTCCAGGACAATCCACATGCGCATAATGACGATTCTTGGTCTCATACTCCACATGCGCGGTCGCTATCGTGATCCCACGCTCTTTTTCCTCCGGCGCCTTGTCGATCTGGTCAAACGGAACATACTTGGCCATCCCCTTCAAACCGTTATGCTTCGTGATCGCCGCTGTCAATGTCGTCTTCCCGTGATCAATATGTCCTATCGTTCCCACATTCACATGCGGTTTCGTCCGATCAAACTTTTCCTTCGCCATTTCACTGTCCTCCCTACTGAATAATGATTAAAACGGATGCTTGGGCTTCACCATTCGTCTTTTTTACGCTTGTTTCCGTCTGCATGCTCCCAATCAAAATCTCGTGTTCTTGCTCTGATGTATTGGAGCCCACGACCGGAGTCGAACCGATGAACCTCTTCCTTACCAAGGAAGCGCTCTACCAACTGAGCTACGTGGGCAATTAGGCAATTTGGGCAACCAAGAATACCGGGCTGTTGAAATTATGGAGCGGGAGACGAGACTCGAACTCGCGACATCCAGCTTGGAAGGCTAGAGCTCTACCAACTGAGCTACTCCCGCCAACAACCATTCACTTATAACGCCCTGCAGACCTTCCCCGTATCCGGCTTTTATGTTCGGGGACAATCTCGCTTCCTCAAGAAAATGTTTGCATTGCAGATGAAGCCATGTAGTTCAATAATGATTTCACTTGATCTTTTCGGCGAAATCTCCTACATGCGACATTTATTGAGGCTGGTGGTGGGGGGAGGATTCGAACCTCCGAAGGCTTCGCCGACAGATTTACAGTCTGTTCCCTTTGGCCACTCGGGAACCCCACCTTATTATTCAGGCAGCAAATCTGCCTGATGGAGCCAGCGAAGGGACTCGAACCCCCGACCCACTGATTACAAATCAGTAGCTCTACCAACTGAGCTACGCTGGCTTATTCATCATTTTTTTACATCTGCTTCTTGTAACATTCCAAAAAATAGAAATCAACAAAAAAATATGTTTTTCATCGCCATGCTTGTTTTTTTCCATAATTTCTGAAATAGCCGAAATTCTACCTGATAAAAATCATTTTGAAGGCGCAGCATTCTATTGTAATCGCCTGACCGTATCTGTTTGAATTTCCGATTCATTGCTTATCCAGCTTGACAGTTCAAGGTTCTTGGTTCATTGTGATGCGTATCAATTGTTCATCTTGATCTTATTGTAAATCTTTTTTCTACATCCATCATAATGTTTTTCCGAAAGCACCGTAATCGCAGAACACGGGTTTGTTCGGCACTATAACGAATTCATTCTGGCCAAACCACGTGGATGTATTTTCATCAACGTGATTTCAGGATACTCCCATGTCGAGAGTCAATTTTCTGATCTGTACCGCCATTGCCGTCATTTGCATCAGTTTTTGGGCACTGCTCAACCGGCCCGAACAGGAACCGCCCTGGCCTTCCCGTATTCAGGGGTTTTCATTTTCTCCGTTTCAGCAAGGGCAGAGCGCAATCGATGGCATCATGCCTTCCGAGACCCAAGTTGATTCGGACCTTGCCTTGCTGGCGGATAAGACCAACGCCATCCGCACTTACACCGTCCAGGGCATTCAGGCCAAAATTCCTGCCATGGCCCGCAAGCACAAGCTGAATGTGACCCTGGGGGCCTGGATCAGCGCGGATCTTGAGCGGAACGAGGCGGAGATCGAAAAAGTGATTCAGCTGACCCGCGAAAACTGGCGTAACGTGGTGCGGATCGTGGTCGGTAACGAATCCCTGCTTCGGGAGGAAGTCACCAGCGAGCAGCTTATTGGCTATATCGATCGGGTGCGGACAGGCATTCGTGAAGCAGGCAGCCGCGTGCCGGTCAGCACGGCAGAGCCCTGGCATGTCTGGATCAAGCATTCCGAGCTTGGCGAGCACGTGGACTACATCGCAACCCACATGCTTCCCTACTGGGAAGGCATCCAGATGGAGCAGGCCGTTGGCTATATTATTGAACACGTCAATCTTCTCAAAGAAACCTTCCCAAGCAAACCCGTTGTCATCACCGAGGTTGGCTGGCCAAGCAATGGCAGAACCCGTAAGGCCGCTGTAGCCTCGACCGCAAACCAGGCAACTTTTTTGCGGCGTTTTATTGCCCGTGCAGAGCAGGAAAAATACATTTATTATGTGATGGAAGCCTTTGACCAGCCCTGGAAGTCGGTTACAGAAGGAGCAGTCGGGGCCTATTGGGGGATATTTGATGTGAAGCGCCAGCCAAAATTTCCCCTGACCTCTCCCATTGTCGAAATTCCCGAATGGCGCACCCTGGCCGCCATCTCGGTGGTGATCGCTATCATCACCTTTGCACTGCTTCTGATCGACAGCCAGACCCTTCAAAAACGCGGCCGCGGATTTCTGGGGCTCATCGCTTTTTCCGCGGCCACCGCCGGCGTGTGGATTGTTTACAGCTACACCCGTCAATATATGACGGTTACCACGGTCCTGGTTGGCCTCTTGATGGTGATCGGCATGATCGGCGTCGTCGTTGTCCTTCTGACCGAAGCCCATGAATGGGCAGAGGCATCGTGGGCCGACAGGCGGAGGCCATTTACACCGATCACGGTTGCCGACAATGACTTACCCATGGTTTCGGTGCATGTGCCGGCCTACAATGAGCCCCCGGAAATGCTGATGGAAACCTTAAACGCCCTGTCAATTCTGGATTACCCGTTCTTTGAGGTCCTTGTCATCGACAACAATACCCAGGATCCATTGGTCTGGCAGCCGATCGAGACCCACTGTGCCAAACTGGGGTACAGATTCCGTTTTTTTCATGTGAATCCGCTGGCAGGTTTTAAAGCCGGGGCCCTTAATTTTGCCCTTGCCAGGACAGCTCCGGACGTTGACGTAATTGCGGTCATCGACAGCGATTACGTCGTTGAACCCAATTGGCTTCGAGACCTGGCAAGCCAGTTTGTCAAGCCAGACGTAGCCATTGTTCAGGCGCCCCAGGATTACCGGGATGACGGCGAAAACATGTTCAAGGCCATGTGTTACGCAGAATACAGGGGATTTTTTTATATCGGGATGCTGACCCGCAACGAACGAAACGCCATCATTCAGCACGGCACCATGACCATGGTGCGAAAATCCGCGCTGGAGGAAGTGGAGGGCTGGGCCGAATGGTGCATCACCGAAGATGCCGAACTCGGTCTTAAAACATTTGAAAAAGGGTATGAAGCCGCCTACACCGCCACGAGTTATGGAAAAGGGGTGATGCCCGACACGTTCATCGATTATAAAAAACAGCGATTCCGCTGGGCTTACGGGGCTATGCAGATTCTGCGCCGCCATGCCACAAGACTGCTCCTGCCCGGGCAATCCAATCTGACCTATGGCCAGCGCTACCATTTTGTTGCAGGCTGGCTGCCCTGGATGGCGGACGGCATCAACCTGCTGTTTACGATCTCCGCGCTGCTCTGGTCCTTGGCCATGTGCCTGTTGCCCCTGAAATTCGACCCGCCTCTGGTGATCCTCTCGGTGATGCCGATGTCGCTTTTTATCTTTAAGGTGGCAAAAATGATTTATTTATACCGCAGAAGAGTTGGGGCAAATATCACCCAGACCCTTGCTTCGGCCCTGGCAGGCCTATCACTCTCGCACACCATTTCCAAGGCCATCCTGCTCGGAATTTTCACCAAGAGCATCCCTTTCTTTAGAACCCCGAAACTGGCTCGCGCCCATGCCCTGTTTCATGCGTTGCAGTCAGCCCGCGAGGAGGGGTTGCTCACCTTGGCCCTCTGGCTTACCATTTTCACAGTGGCGGCGCGGCAGGGCTCGGATACCCCGGATGTATTCATGTGGCTCATGGTCCTCCTGGTCCAGTCCATTCCCTATTCGGCCACGGTGACCATGGCGATCATCAGCGGGTTCTCCAGGGTCCCCGCACAGCTCATCCAAAAGATAACGGCATCCCCCGTTGTGCCTTCAGACACCGGTATTTCTGTCGAAGCATCTGATCAAAATTGATCCATAGTGCCTGATCCTTGATAAAATGTCATTATTCATCATCGCAACCGGCATTTGTCAGGATATTCGGATACGTCTGCCTGCTTTCCTACGCTTATGGTATTTGACAGAATTCAACGCATGGTTTGCATTCAGCGTAGAATATGAGTATAAGGATGTCGGTTTGCAAACAGTGACTTCGATTACACGGGTGATCCGCGAAAAAAATGTATATTCATCCGACGTTCTTCAATTTATTTCCTCAGAATGATGAATCCGGAGCCGGATATGGATGCTACAGCATCATTATGGATTATGGCAGCAGTGCTCGTTTCCGTGGGACTTGCCGGCGTTGTTCTCCCGGCCGTGCCCGGCACGATTCTTCTCTTTTCCGGGTTGATTCTTGCAGCCTGGGCCGAAGACTTCAGATATGTCGGTTTGGGCACTATTATCGTACTCGTCTTATTGACACTTTTAACCTACATCATTGACATTGTCGCCGCGGCATTCGGCGCAAGGCAATTTGGGGCGAGCAAGCGCGCGGCAATGGGCGCCGCTCTCGGAGCAGTCATCGGAATATTCTTTGGACTGCCGGGTATTCTGCTGGGTCCTTTTTTAGGGGCCGTATTCGGAGAGTTTTTAGTCCATGACGATTTAATGCAGGCCGGCAAAGCGGGTGTTGGCGCCTGGCTGGGACTTCTCCTTGGCGTTGCCGTCAAGCTGGCATTGTCTTTTGCCATGCTGGGAGCGTTCATTGCTGCAAGATTTTTATGAAATCGGGGTTGACTGCTTTCCTGTCAATGCGAATAAAATCATGCGGATATTTTTCCATCAATGGGATAAAAAGGGATCATCATATTAATGAATGGACAACACCGAAAAGAGATTCGCCCAGGCGCGCGCGTTGAAATCATTTTAAAGGCAGATCAGCGAACCGGCAAGCGAACCACCGGTATTGTAAAGGACATCCTGACATCGGCCGCCTATCATTCCCGCGGAATAAAAGTCCGCCTGGATAGCGGCCAGATCGGACGTGTACAAGAGGTTCTGCCAGACTAAAACTGCTTCATTGCGCAGCGTTGCTGCATGATCGTCAATCACAATAAAACCCAAGTTTTTACATGAATACAGACAATACGTTCAGCCCCCTGTTAACAGACCTGTATGAGCTAACCATGATGCTTGCCTACGGGGAAAACCATCTGGCAGCGAAGGCTACATTCTCCCTGTTTATTCGAGGCTCTGCAGGACTCAATCGGGGATTCTTTGTCGCAGCTGGTCTTGAGGATGCACTAAATGGCCTTGAAGGGATGCATTTTTCACAGACCGATATGGCTTATCTTCAAAGTTTGAACCTGTTTCCCGATAAGTTTGTCCGATCGCTCTCCGGGTTTCGTTTTACGGGTGATGTCTGGGCCATGCCGGAAGGGACGATATGCTTTGCTGATGAACCTCTTATGGAGGTTACGGCCCCCATTGCCGAGGCTCAGATCGTTGAAACGTTTCTGATCAACACCCTTGGATTTCAAACCAACATCGCCACAAAAGCGCTCCGCTGCATGCATGCGGCAAAAGGCAAACCGCTTGTTGATTTTTCACTTCGCCGCACCCATGGTCTGGACGCGGGAATGCAGGTGGCGCGAAGCGCCTACATCTCCGGATTTATCGGAACCAGCAACGTGCTGGCCGGCAAGATATACGGCATACCGGTTTCCGGCACCATGGCGCATTCCTTTATCCTGGCAATTGGAAATGAGATTGAAGCATTCCAGGCCTATGCCCGATCCTTTCCAGGGAACAGTATTTTTTTAATCGATACCCATGATGTGATTGAGGGAGCCCACAATGCAGTTAAAGTCGCACTGAACATGGCCAGGGAAGGCCACACGCTGAAAGGCGTCCGTATCGACAGCGGAGAGATGGTGGAGGTCAGCAAAAAGGTTCGGCAGATTCTAAATGACGCTGGCCTGAATCAGGTTCAGATTGTTGCCACCAGCGGCTTTGACGAGTTCGAGATTGAAAAGGTATTATCGGGCGGGGCAGCCATCGATGCGTTCGGCGTGGGCACCCGGCTCGGGGTATCTGCCGATACGCCTTATCTGGATATGGTCTATAAATTGGTGCGATATGACGCCCGGGACATTAAAAAAAACAGCCTTGGGAAAATCACCCTTGCCGGTGAAAAACAAGTTTTCCGAAAAACAGACAGAACCGGCGGATATGTTGCGGATACCCTAGGCACCCGCAACGAAATGATCGAAGCAACAGAGCCGCTTTTGATAAAAGTAATGGAAAACGGCCTGCGCATTCAGACGCCCCCTACCCTGGAGGAAATACGGAAAAAAATTCAATCCGGTTTTTCAAATCTGGACGAGGGATATAAGTCACTGGATCATCCGGATAGATTTCCGATTCGCTTAAGCCGTCGACTTTCCGAAATTCAGGAATCGATTCCAGTTTTCAGGAAATAATTCCAGTTATCGTTCCCCAAAGACATTAATAAAAGTCCGATAACCTGCGCGGCAGGAATGTTTCGAATGTTCGCATCTTCCTTGGCCGGCATCACGAACAATTCGTCAATCGATTTTGCAGTCGTATATTGATCCAGATTGAAGGAATCATTTACTTTCGTCGATGCTTTTGATCTTCGAATCGGCATCTAACTTTCCGTCTGAATCATCCACCGCCTTCTTGAAATTCTTTATGGACTTTCCCAGGGAATTTCCCAGCTCGGGAAGTTTTCCGGGTCCAAAAATAATCAAAACAATGACCAGTATAACAATAAGATGCATCGGTGAAAAAAGGCCTGAAAACATATCATCCCCTTATGGCACAACCTGGTTGTTAAAATATCGATTCTATTTTTATATTAATTCACATCCAGTTCATATGAAGTCAATTTTGAAGTTTGAAGCGCATGGACAATTTAATTAACCAGCTTTATCTCACTTCTTCCCGCACCGCCTCCAGGAGTTTTGGCAGCGCTTTTGCCACACGGGGAGAAAGCGACATCGACCAGCCGATATGATCCGGCTCCACCCCCAGAACCACGCCATCGGGAACCTGTTTACCGTAAAGGGTCAGTATCCGGACCAGGCTCAACCCATGCACGGAGGCAATACAACTGTTATCCGTGCAACTGGAAAGCGGGATCCGGTAGACAGTCCCGGGAGCCTCTCCGGCACAGACCGCATCCATCACGATGATGCGGTCTGCCGCTTCGAGTGCCGGCAAAGCGTCCAGAATGGCGGTTCCCACATCGAGAATCTCGGCACCGTCGATCCCTCCTTCCCTGCGCAGGGTCATGGCCGCGTGAACCCCCACGCCGTCATCACCCATGAGCAGATTTCCCACCCCAAGGACAAGCGTCTTCACTCCGATTCTCCCTTTTTGCCGGTGTTGACCGTTCCGCATGATCGGGTTAATTCGTGCCGGCCCATACCACGATCGGTTTGCCGTCAGGCCGCATCACGTGCACGGCGCAGGACAGACAGGGGTCGAAGGAGTGAATGACCCGAAGGGCTTCGATGGGTTTAGTCGCGTCTTATGACAGGTGTGCCGATCAGCGCCTGTTCCATGGGACCCCGAACGTTCATGCGATCCCGGGGCGAGGCATTCCAGCAGGTGGGGGTGATGATCTGGTATTGGGAAATCTTTCCGGAAACGATCTTCACCCAGTGGCCCAGTGCTCCCCGGGGAGCCTCGGACATTCCGACGCCCACACCGGAATGCTGGTCAAATGCATTGTTGTACGACATGTTCCCGGTCACCAGTCCATTGAGCCACCCCTGCATAGCTACAGCCACTTTCAAGGCCTCCTTTGCCCGTGCTGCATGCCGGTCCATGACCGAAATCCCAGTTATTATAATCTTTGTTTATCCACATCCTGGCCAGGGGACCTGCCTCAAACGGTTTTCCCGAAAGTCTCGGCGCTTTAAGCCAGGAATAGGCATCTGCCTTGGGATAGACCGGTTCGGTCGCCCCTTGCGCCGGAGCAAGTTTGTCAGTCCGATCTGCATACCAGGAGTAAGCAACCGATTCGCTGATCTGCCCGGGATCAAGGGTTGACACTGAAGCGCCGCCGTTGACAATGTAACCCGGCGACAACAGTTTCTCCCGGTTCAAATCGTCCATCGGAAAAACCCCAAATGCCAGAAGGTTCTTGCAACCGGCCCCGAAGTGGAAATAGTCATTATAAACTTGCGCCACACATTGACGTCTTTAATGTAAATGTCCCGGATAAAGCTGGTCAGGGCATTGAGGTGGGTTCTGAACTGGCTGATTCGCTGCGTTGTGGCGGTAGCCGTGAAACCGCCGGGAATAAAGGTATGAGAGGCGGGCATCTTTCCGCCAAAGATCGCCCCCATTTCATGGGCCCGGCGCCTTGCCTCGAGTGCCTTGCCCAGATTGGCCATTACCGAGTCAAGTCCGCTCCTCATGTCCACGTCCCAGGCCGGCTTCCAGGGGGAAGCGTTGGGTCCTGACACATAATCGAGAGCCGCCAGCAGGTAGAAATGGAGGATATGGGACTGGAGGTAGTTCGCCCCCTGGGTCAGGTTACGAAGGAGCCTGGCATTTGTGGGCGGCAGCCATTCGGAAACATTTTCAAGAGCCAGAACCGAGGTCAGTCCGTGGGAAATGGGACAGACTCCGCAGACCCGCTGGGTAATGACCGGAGCATCCAGGGGGTTTCTGCCGGTGAGCAATGTTTCAAATCCCCGGAACAGCGTCCCGGTGCATCGCGCATCTGTGATCTGCTGTTGCCCATTCACGGTGTCGATGGTAACCTCAACTTTCATATGTCCTTCAATCCGGGTCACCGGATCCATTATCGTTATTGTACTCATGCCGTAATCCTTTCCTATTAGATATAATTAATAAAAGTCTTTCAAAAGGTGCCGATGACTTTTCGACGACTTCATAGAAGCATCTGAATTCAGATATCACCTATGTTATGGGATATCATATCCCTGTGCCACTCAAGGCTATTCCCCTTATCGGCATATCCGGATCATTGGAATGGATTCTGAGCGTCGCAGTGTACGTGCGCCGGGCAGTCGGCTTGAAAGTCATCCTGCAGGGAATACGCTTTGGCCGGATCCACACTGAACGAGGTAACCGACGGCTTAAAGGCAGAGGCAGCTGACTCCGACCACCTCTACCTTTGTCACCGTCAGCTTTATGGTACCTTTGTTTGTGACCTGAATAGCCTTGATCATTGGACTGTTCACTGTAACACTGCCAAAATTCAGAGGGCCTGCTACCGATATATCCGCCACGCTGTTGATGGTGACCTTGGCCGATCGGCTTGACGATACATTCCCTGCCGCATCCTTGGCCCAGGCATACAGCGTTTTGGCGCCTGCCGAAGCAAATGTATAACTCACAGGGCTGGTCGATTTCCATCCGGGAGCATTCACTGAAGGTTTCGGCGTCGCCGTTTCGGTCAGCAGGTAGCCAGTCACACCCACGTTGTCCGTGGCGGATAGGGTCGCCGTTACCGTAAGTGAAGTTGGATGTCAATGGTAAGGCAAACATCGTAATACTGGGGGCTATTGTATCCGTGATGTCTAGGCTTCGTATAATTCCGAATAAGAATATTCTTTTGGTATAAAATGGGGAAAATTTGTCCGGAAATCCGCTTTCGGTGCATCCCAGACAGATAGCGTTAGCTCCGACGCACCAGTTGGTTCCGCTATTCCATTTTCGCACAGGGCAGTCCGCCTGTGTCCTTGGCCCCTTGCAGCCAAGCTCCTTGAGACAGCGTCCCTCCACTCCGAAAGTATTGGTTTCTTCGGTATCTTCCCGGGGACAGCGCTCGTGAACATTTCGATTTTCCGAGCCGAAAAGCGACGCCGGTCTTCCATAGGAATCCAGCGCCACGGTGGCTCCGGACAGAAGCTGGGCTACTGTCCAGACGATCCAGTCCGGATGAGTGGGACACCCCGGAATATTGATGGTGGATCTGCCGGACGCATCGCGGACGCTCTTGATGCCGGTGGGATTCGGATTGCCGGCGGGGATCCCTCCGAAACTTGCGCAGGTACCGATGCACAACACGGCCTTGGCTTTCGGGGCAAGGGCTTGCACCGCCTCCAGCGCCGTGACTTCTTTTCCGTTTTCCGTCCAAACCATGCAGGCGCTTCCTCCGAATGCCGTTGGAATACCGCCGTCCACGGCAAGGATGAAATCACCCTTGGTGGCCTGGATCAAGGTTATCAACCGCCAGATCTCCGGCAGCCCCCATGAGATTCGGGTGAAAAGCCAGATCGATGGTGTTGACCAGCAGGTCGGCGATATCGGTGGGCGCCTGGCTGCTGAACAAGATTGGCCAGAGATACCGTGCACCCGGTGCAGTTGGCGCCGTTCAACCAGACGACAGTGGGAAGCGCTACCCGCCGCAAATGCCTTTTCCAGGTTTCCCAGAGCCGACAGGGGAAGCCCCAGAGCCGCCGCTGAACCGATACAATATTTCAAAAATTCCCTTCGTCCAATTCGCATGTATTACCTCCATTTTTTTAGATTACAGGTGCCGGTGAATAATGCCGGTTTCTATAATAATTGTATCTGATTCCCGATAGCGCCTGGGAAACAGGTCTATCTTCTTGTCCCTCTATCGCTTTTTATCCCGCTGCCACTCAGGGCAATTCCCCTCACCGGTGTATCCGGATCATTGGAATAGATATTGAGCGTCGCAGTATACGTGCGCTGAGAAGTCGGTCTGAATGTTATCTGCAGGAAATACTCATTGGATGGATCAACACTGAACGAAGTTACAGACGTCTTAAAGGCAGATGCGTCTGCTCCGACCACTTCGATCTTTGTCACCGTAAGCCTGGCAGTTCCCTTGTTTGTGACTTTAAGGGTCTTATTCACAGATGTGTACACTCTGACGTTGCCCAAATCCAGAGAGTTCGCTGTCGATATATCCGCCGCACCCGTTGGTACAGTGATGTTTACACTGGCCGACCGGCTTGCCGATATGTTCCCTGCAGCATCCTTGGCCCAGGCATACAGAGTTTTGGCACCTGCCGATGCAAATACATAACTCGCCGGTTTGGCCGATGTCCACCCGGATGCCGTCGCAGAAGGTTTCGCCGCGGTCTCGGTCAGCAGGTAGCCTGTCACACCGACATTATCCGTAGCAGACAAGGACGTTATCGAGACCGTCAGTGTGCTGGCGGTTGATCGGAATGGCAAACACCGAGACGCTGGGCGCTGTAGTGTCGGCTCCCAGGCTGCCCAGCCGGCATTTTCAGGCTGCGTTCCGGACGCGAGAAGCTGTGGCACCAGGAGCAGTCATATTTTTTGTCCTTGACATGCTTGTCGTGAAGCGAGGTGTAAGAGGGCATGTTTTCATTTCCATGGCACTGGGTGCAGGTGGTGCTCTGCGTTCCCTTCATGGCATAGCCCATGCTCTTCAGGTTCATCTGGGTTGCGGTTGACGTGTGGCACTGGGTGCAGGTCAAGGCATTGCCCTTTGGCATCACTTCATGGGTGATGAGCTGATAGGTGTCCGTATCGACGTTGCGGTACTGGGTGGTGCCGGGATATCCCATATTGGTCAGGCCGGCCTTTACGGCATTGTCATAATTGCCGCTTGAAAAATAGACCGAGGTGTCCAGCGCCACCAGCACGCCGAGACTGTCCGCAAGGGGCTGAAGCGCTTTTTTGTACTTGAACGGATACAGCATGCTGCCCGTTTCGTTGATGCCGCCTTCCGGACGGGAGGTCGGATATGTCCCGGCTTCCGCATCGAAGCGCACCGTTTCGTTCAGGCTGTAATTCCAGCTTGTTCCGTTCCAGAATGCATAAGCCGGCTTCAGATCGCTGCCTCTGGTGATGAGCGGCTCCCAGCGATTCAGGGATGCAACCCACTCCGGAGTCGTCCAGTTGCGGTAAACTTCCGTCGATTCGGTTGCGGTCGTATCCGCCGCGTTTCTGGCATAGGTTTTGATGTGGCAGGTCTGACAGGCAACACGGTTGACGTGACGGTTGACATCCGCGTTCGCATGGCCGGATGCAGTCGTTTTATTGGCATGGCAGGTTGCCGTACTGCAGTTTACCTTGACATCCAGATCTGTCTGCCGAAGATCGGAGCCGCGGCCCGCGATCCGGTGACTCTCTGTGGTGTGGCACTTCTGGCAGGTGAGATTGGCGCCAGTGGAGGACATATGAACATCAAAATTCCTGTCTGTTGTCGAGGCGTGGGCCAGCGCCATGTCGCCGCGTTTGTTGTTGTCGCCCCCGCCGCCCTTGGCATGGCACTGAACGCAGTTGGCGCGCACCGGCTTATGCACGGTCTGAACAGCCTGATCCATGGTCATGGCCATGTTCGCCGTATCCGGAACAAAGACGCCGTTGATCCTTCTTCCGCTTATAGTCCTTCTGATGGCAGATCGAGGCAATCGATGTTCTGAAGCTGGGAAGGCGTGGCAGTCTGCCTCCGGCTTTGCGCCGAGACCGACATGACAGGAGCCGCAGGCATTCCAGTTTCCAAGAATGGAGATGCAATAACTGTTCAATGCCGTATTGAGCTTGCCCTGGATATCCGGACCGTTGACCGTGTAAAGGGCCTGCCCCTGCCACTGGTAGTGGCTGGAGCCGTGCATCTCGAGTGCTTCGGATTCATGGCAGCTCAAGCAGTTCTGCGAGCCCTGCCATGTCTGCCCATTATGGACAGTTGCCGCAGCTGCCGGCCCCGCAACCAAGAGTGCAGCCACTATATATAGGCCGATTAACACCCCAAAGTGTTTTCTCATATTGTCTCCTTGTACCGATATGGGGAGACAGACTCCCCAAATTTAGTAAGACCAAACATCGTTTTCTCATAACCAGGACACTATTAATTAATGAATATTCATCTTGATGCTTATCATTATCAGTACTTTAAACGATAAGCAAAATTTATACCATAAACTACATTTTATAAAAATAGATAGAGCAGTATTATCAAAAGACGAAAAAAATGCATGGAATTCCATTAGATTGATCTGAAATGGGTTTTTTATTGTAGGAAGGATTTGATTGAGATTTAACGATAATTGGTATCGTTATTAACAGAATAATTTTTCAGGTTCTGCAAAACAAGTCATAGAATTGACAGTCGACTGGCGGAATCACATCTATACTGTTTTATATAACATTCCGATATTTTTAAATTTACAGGATACCCCATTCGCCACGCAGTAGCACATGGTTGCCAAAGGTATCTTCTCCTCTGACACTGGCAAAACGAAATGCAAGGTCATTTCCAGCAAAAGGATACAGAGGCTCAGCCAACTCCGATGCCTGCGCCAAGTGGAATGGATGTAATCATATTGATTCTCAGTGGGAATGGGAGTGCGGCTCCGCTTCATGGATTTAAATCCTCCTTTACCGGTACTTTGGGGATCATCACAGATGCGGTATTGACAGTACCATAACACATGCGATAATTTCATGAATCTGCTCATCTGCTGCGCTCTGAATCAAACCCTTACTCAAGAAGCCCGGTTAAAGGAATAGGAAACACCCGGTAAATGACCATTAATGGAGGACATACCAATCATTCAGAAGATATCGTATTTCAGGTACAGGGTCTGACTAAAACATATAAGATGGGAGAGGTGGAAGTTCATGCGCTGCGGGGAGCAAATCTTGAGCTTTATTCCGGCGAGCTGGTTGTTCTGCTCGGCCCCTCTGGAAGCGGCAAATCCACATTGCTGAATATTCTCGGGGGTCTGGATACGGCAACCAGCGGCTTTGTTTCATACCGGGGCAAAGAACTGACCCATGCCAACGAACAGGAGCTGACCGAATACCGACGCTTTCATGTGGGATTCGTCTTTCAGTTTTACAATCTAATCCCCAGTCTCACCGCAAAAGAGAACGTGGCCGTTGTAACGGAAATCGCCAGAAACCCCATGATTCCGGAAGATGCTCTGGCCATGGTTGGGTTAACCGAGCGGCTGGATCACTTTCCCGCTCAGCTGTCCGGCGGCGAGCAGCAGCGCGTAGCCATCGCCCGTGCGATATCAAAAAATCCAGAGGTGCTGCTTTGTGACGAACCCACCGGAGCGCTGGATTCCAAAACCGGCATCGTGGTGCTCGAAGCCCTGGAACGGATCAATCGCGAGCTCGGTACGGCAACGGCGATCATCACCCACAATGCGGATATTGCCGGCATGGCCGATCGGGTCATTTATCTAAGCAACGGCAGGATTTCGGAAATCAGAACGCAGCGGGCAAAGAAATCGCCCGGCGAGTTGCATTGGTAAGGTCATGAAGACACTGAACCGGAAACTGTGGCGCGATATCTGGCGCATGAAAGGACAGGTCTTTGCGATTTCACTGGTCGTCATGAGCGGGGCTGCAACCTTTATCATGTTCATCAGCACCATGGATTCCCTGAATCTTACCCGGAATATGTTTTATAGGAACTTCAGTTTTGCCGATGTCTTTGTCAACCTGAAGCGGGCGCCGGAAAGCCTGAAGGAGAAGGTTCAGAATGTTCCGGGCGTCAACCAGGTTGAAACCCGGGTTTCCGTCCGTGTCAAGCTGGATATCACCGGTTTTCCCGAACCAGTGACCGCAAAAATCGTATCCATCCCAGAAAGCGGCAACCTGCTCCTGAACCGATTGTATCTCCGAAAGGGCAGGCTCCCTGATCCGTCAAAGGCTCACGAAGTGGCGATCAACGAAAACTTTGCCAATGCCCATGGCTTTAATCCCGGCGATCATTTTTCGGCAATCCTCAACGGAAAATGGACGAAGTTGACGATAGCCGGGATTGCGCTGTCTCCGGAGTTTGTTTTTCTGCTGCGTCCGGATGCCATCAGTCCGGATTTCAAACGCTACGGCGTCCTGTGGATGAACAGGAAAGCGCTCGCCACCGCTTACGATATGGATGGGGCGTTTAACGACGTGGTATTGACCCTGTATCCTCAGGCCGTATTAAGCGACGTTCTTTCGGAACTGGATCGTATCGTGGCACCATACGGCGGCTTTGGGGCCCATGGCCGAAAGGACCAGCTCTCCCATCGCATGCTGAACGAAGAATTCCGTCAGCTTCAAAGAAGTTCGGAGATTTTTCCAACGATTTTTATCTGCGTCGCAGCCTTTTTGCTGAATGTGGTGATGAGCCGGACCATCCACACCCAGCGTGAACAGATAGCCGCGCTGAAGGCTTTTGGTTACAACAATCTGGATGTCGGCATTCATTACGCCAAACTTGTCCTGTTGATCGTCATGATCGGCCTTATCGCCGGCATCGCCGGCGGAATCTGGTGTGGAAAACTGCTGGGCGATATTTATATGGAAATTTATCGTTTCCCAGATCTCGTTTATGAAATACATCCCGGCGTGATCGCCGCCGCTGTGCTGATCAGTGTATTTTCAGCACTCGCTGGGACCCTGCACTCACTTTGGCGGGCGGCCAAATTGCCGCCCGCGGAGGGCATGCGCCCCGAACCTCCCGCAAAGTATAGTGTTACTCTGATTGAAAAAACAGGGATGGCCCGCCGGCTGACGCAGCCATCGCGGATCATTCTGCGGAATATCGAGCGCAAGCCTATCAGAACTTTTCTTTCAATTGTCGGCATTGCCATTGCCTGTGCCACGATGATCTCCAGCGGATTTTTCAAGGATTCGGTTTCATATATGGTGAATGTCCAGTTTGTCCTTTCCCGCAAAGAGGATATTTCCATCGCTTTTATCGAACCGACTTCCCGAAGGGCCATATTTGAGCTGAAAGCGCTCCCCGGCGTTCATACCGCTGAGCCTTATCGGTCGGTTCCGGCAAAATTTCGCCATGGCCACCGCAGTTATCAGACGGTAATCAGCGGAATTGAGCCAGACAGCCGTCTGCATCAGCTGCTGGATGCCGATCTGAAGCGGGTGTTTCTGCCGCCTTCGGGGATCGTTCTGACGGATTACCTGGGAAAGATTCTGGATATCAAGATCGGCGACATGTTAACGGTTGAAGTCCTTGAAGGGTCAAAGGCGATTCGTCAGGTTCCGGTTGCTGCCCTGGTTAAACAATATCTTGGCGTAACCGGATACATGGATATTGCCGCGCTCAACCGGCTGATGCGTGAAGGCAGCGCTATTTCCGGCGCATATCTGGTAACCGATCCCCTGTTCCTGGAAAGCCTTTTTCAGCGTTTTGTTGAAATGCCTCGCGTTTCCGGAACCGTTGTCAGGATCAATGACATTCATAATTTTCATGAGATACAGGCCAAAGCCCTGCTGTTTTTCACGTATATCGCAACACTGATGGCCTGTTTTATCGCTTTTGGCGTTGTCTATAACAGCGCCAGAATCGCGCTGTCGGAACGGAGCCGGGAGCTCTCCAGCCTCAGAGTTCTGGGCTACACGCGGGGCGAAATTTCTTACATTCTCCTGGGGGAATTGGGTATTTTGACGCTGACCGCCATACCATTCGGGTTTGTTGTCGGATACTGGCTCTGTGCGTATATTGCGCAGGCGCTGGCATCCGACCTTTTCCGGGTCCCGCTGATCATAGAGATTAAGACTTTCGCATCCTCGGCAGCTGTTGTTCTGGTCTCGGCTGCAATATCAGGTTTGATTGTTCGCCACAAACTGGACCATTTGGATCTCGTTGAAGTCTTAAAAACCAGGGAATAACCAGGGCGTGGGCAAGGAGTATTGGATGGAAATTGCAAAACGCAGAACCTTGTCGGTAAGCATCATTATCGTTGCGGTTGTCCTTGCAACGGGTTACGGCCTTCTTCCCAGAGCAACAGATGTCGACCTGGCAAATGTCTTCCGGGGGCCGCTCCAGGTCACCATCGAAGAAGAAGGCCGGACACGCCTGAAGGAACGTTTTGTAATATCCGCTCCGACATCCGGGGTGATGCAGCGGATTGATGCAAAAGTGGGAGATCCGGTGCAAAAGGGACAGACCGTCGTTGCGCTGAAACCCTTATGGTCACAGGCCCTGGATCCCAGAAGCCGCGCTGAAGCCGAAGCCAGCGTGTCCGCAGCAGGAGCTGCGCTGAAAGCTTCCCAGGAAAAAGAGCGTGCTGCGGCAGCGGATGCGGATTACCTCGAGAAGAGACGGGAGAGGATTGCAAACCTTCACGCCAACGGATATGTGGCAAAGGACCAATTTGATCAGGCGGCATCCGAAGCCAAAAAGGCGCAAGCTGTCTGGCATTCCGCCGAAGCTGCGGTGAATGTCGCCCGTTTTGAACTTGACCGGACCCGGGTGGCGCTGCAAAGCTTTGCTTCCAGAAAAAGCACCGAATCGCATCATACGATTTATGTTCCGTCTCCCATAACCGGAACCATCTTCAGTATTCACCGGGAAAGCGAGGGAGCGGTCAGTGCAGGGGAGCCGCTGATGGATATCGGCAATGTCGAAAATCTTGAAGTCCGCGTGGAGGTTTTGTCTTCGGATGCGGTTAGAATTAATAAAGGAACACCTGTTTTGTTTAAACGCTGGGGCGGTGATGAGCCGCTTTCGGGAGTCGTGCGGGTTGTTGAACCAGCCGGGTTTACAAAGATATCCAGCCTTGGCGTGGAAGAACAACGGGTTCTGGTTATTGCCGATATCTTGTCGCCGCCCGACACATGGCGCGTTCTGGGAGACGGATATCGGCTGGAAGCTCACTTTATGATCCTGGAGGCAAAGGATGTTCTCCAGGTTCCCAATAGCGCTCTTTTCCGTTCGGGAAGGGACTGGGCTGTCTTTGTCAGTAATCAGGGAAAAGCACGAAAGCATTTGGTTAAGGTCGGCCAACGGAACGGATTCACGGCAGAGATCCTCTCCGGAATCCATGAGAATGAAAAGGTGATTGCCCATCCCGATGAGGCCATCGGCGATGGGTCCCGCATCCAGTCCAGGAAGTAAACGGTTTTGCCAGGCATCCACTCAAGGTCCCCTGCACCGGCCGTGGGGGAACGCTCATGAACAATAAGGGGGCGGTCATGTTTTCATCTTGTCGAGCATGAGAAATATCGATAATGTGCAATGAGTTCCTGATTACCACAATAATAAACTCAAGCGAATAGCGCCGACCAGTCGTCACTGTTTCTAAGTTATTCAGAAAGTTATGGCAATGGAAGTATATCTGGCCAGACAGCCGATTTTTCACAGGAACAAAGATATTTATGGATATGAGCTGTTGTTTCGCGACAGCCTTATCAATGCTTTCCCTCAGATTGATGGTGATAAGGCCAGCAGCAATGTGCTGAGCAACAGTTTTTTCTGCATGGGAATAGATCAGATAACAGGCGGCAAAAAAGCTTTCATCAACTTCACGCAGGAACTGCTGATCCAGAAAATGCCGCTCTTGTTCCCCAGGGATCATCTTGTTGTTGAAATCCTTGAAACTGTTCAAGCAACCGGGCTGTGATTCTGGCCTGCAAAGAAATTGCATCCGCCGGCTATCAACTGGCCCTGGATGATTTCATATACGATTCAGGCCTTGAGCCGCTGATTGCAATATCCGGAATCATTAAGATCGATATTCGGCTGACCCCTTCGGATAAGACTATAGAAATACTTAACAAATTATCCGTCTATCCGGTAAAATTTCTGGCTGAAAAAGTCGAAACGTATGATGAGTACGAGAAATATCTGGAAATGGGGTTTAATTATTTTCAGGGATATTTTTTCTGCAAACCCCAGGTTCTGAAAGCACGGGATATTTCCCCGAGTACAATTTCGCTCCTTCAGATCATGGCTGAAATCAGCCGGGACGAAATACAGTTTTCGGCAGTGGAAAAGCTTATTTCCCGGGATGTACCCGTTTCTCTCAAGCTGCTTCGGTATATCAACTCGCCGTATTACAGCAGGGGTCAGGAAATCTCCTCCATCCGGCAGGCCATCCAGCGACTGGGGGAAGCCGGCATCCGCCGCTTTATTCCCATCATTCTAATGTCCGCATTTAGCGACAACAAGCCCCATGAACTGATCCGCGCATCGGTGATTCGCGCCCGATTCTGCGAACTGCTCTGTGAAAACACGCCAACACGGCACAGAGGTCCGGAACTGTTTACCCTGGAACTTTTCTCACTGATTGATGCCATCATGGATGAGCAGATGGACCAACTGATCAATAAACTGCCATTTTCATCAGATATTCGTAATGCCCTGGTTTCAAGCGCCGGGGAAATGGCTGTTTTTTTAAATCTTGTCCGTGCCTATGAAACCGGGGACTGGGCAGCCGTTTCTCAGTATGCAGGGATCATTGGTATGGATAATAACCGGATTCCGATGCTTTACTGGGATGCGGTGGTTTGGTCAGACACCCTGACCGCAACCGGATAGCCTTAAAGTGCAATTTGGCTTTATTCAACAAAGCCAGCAAGGGGGATGTTGAGCGGAGGCCGGCAAAAACACCGTAGCTTTGATTGAGGCAACCGTGAAAAAAGTCGTTGAAATCGTTCGTAAGCGAGCTGTCTGCAATGGTGGGCGGAAATACCACGGCATTGCAGGACAGCTCTGACACGACCAATCGTTCGAAAATCAGTGAATACGCCGGGCAGTTACAAAAATAAGGCGTTAACTGTCATCAAATAAACTTCAAGGAAAAAAACCCTGACACTCAACATGTCCAAAGAGGTTCATTCCGATGAGATCATTCCCATGGATGAAAATGATATTAAAGAATTATAACCCTCAACGCAAATACCGGGAAATATCGTGGGATATATGATTCATGAGAGTTCTCCCCTCAATCCCCTTTTCGGGGAAAGACGAGATAGCGCAGCCATTTAAGAACGGTATTGTCTTTTAAAATTGCTTTGTCCCACGCAGCCAGTTCCCCGGACAAATGCGAGTGGCCGGAAAACCAGTCCCGGCGGGTCCGCATTTCCCTTTCGGGGTCCAGATCCCTCAGCACCCGTGCCGGGTTTCCGGCGGCAATCACATTGGCCGGGACAGAGTTTGCCACAACCGATCCCGCGCCGATGATGCTGTTTTCGCCGATGCTGACACCCTTACAGATCATGGCCCGATCGCCGATCCAGACGTTATCGGAAATGCTGACCGGCAAGGTCCTGCCGAAACCGGCCCGGTCATAAATTCCATGCCAGTCGGCGTCCGTAATATAGACGCCGCTGGCCATCATGCAATTGTCACCGATGGTGACTTGGCTCCCCGAACTGATTCTGACCCCGGGGCAGATCAGGCAGTAGCTGCCGATGGTGATCCGTCCCATGCCTTCCTGAACCGACCATACCGATAGACGGATCCTCTGATCCCGGTTTGCAATGACCGTTGCAAAATCGCCTATCTCGACCGGTCCGCCAAATACCTCGACATTCCAGGGTTTCATGAACGCATGGCCCTTGCCGAATCTTTCAAAATGGGGCCGGAGGAAGTGATCGGCATACAGGTTCTGAAATTTCAGATAGGCTTTTTTTATCCAGTAAGGACGGTGATCTTTGCGCATGGCCGCTTATTTTTGGTTACCGCTGGGGCAAGTAGCGGGTGATGACAGTTCAATGAAACCTTCCGGCCCCCAGGCCTGATGACTGAAAAGATCGGCAGCAGGCGTCAGGTGATAGAGGGCGTCTGCCGCCATCAGAACAACGGCGTTGGTCCAGGTGATCTTATCTTCCGGCCATATCGTCATATCCGGATACGTATGGCCGCACCAGTAGGAACCGTCTTCATAACGCTTGTCGATGATCCAGTTGAACACGATTTCCGCAAGCCGATGATTTCCCATGGCGCACAGGGCCAGACACAGCTCCGAAGTCTCGGCAATCGTCACCCAGGGATGGTCCGAAACACAGAGAACGCCCTGACCTTCCACCATGAATTTTTTCCAGAACCGGTCAATGCGCATCCGTGCTTCGTTTCCGGTAATCGCACCAGAGAGAACCGGATAAAACCAGTCCATCGAATAACGGGACTTGGTCATATTAAAATGATGCGGTTTATTCCGGATGGCGTCCCCTAGTCTATCCAGGACCTGTTGCCAGCCAGGGACAGGATCATTGAGAATTTTTGAAATTTCCAGCGCACATTTGATGCTCATATACACAGAACTGGAACCGGTCAGAAGCGCCATGGGGTCCAAACGGCCTTCCGGACTGACAGCCCAGTAGATTTCTCCTCCAGGCGCCTGAAGGCTGACTGCAAAATCAATGGCCGATCGAACCACCGGCCACAGGCTGCTTAAAAACGCCGCATCCCTTGTCACCAGATAATAATGAAAAAGGCCTGCAGCAATATAGGAAGACTGGTTGGAGTCCTGCGTTTTGTCTTCGGCAAGTCCCTTGCGGTATGCGGAATACCAGCTGCCATTTTCAAGCTGAGTCCGGGCCATCCACTCAAAAGCCCGGCGGGCTTCGTTCAAAAGGCCGCCGGTTACCAGGCCCATTGCCGCCTCGACATGATCCCAGGGATCGGTTTTATCGTTCGGGCTCCAGGGGATTTCCCCCCCAGGCAGCTGGGTGTTCGCAATCAATCCGGCGATTGCATTAATATCAATGGATAATCGTTCTACAGCGATGGAAACATACTGCTTCATAACAGAACAGCCTCAATGTTTTATCCCATGAATACCGAAAGTACATCTTTTCGCGCATTCACATGCTGAATGGTTACCTGTATCAAGTTTTCCGGCTTGAGTTCGATCCTGCTGGTTGTTGCCAGATCGCATTCAAGCATGTACTCTGTCATCAGAATCTGGTAGGTGTTCCGCTTTCTGCCAATGACAATGGCTTCTTCCTTCTGGCCTGTCCGGGATTCCAGATATTTTAAAATCCAATATCGGTTTCGCTGGAATTGCATCCGTGAAACCTTGAGCATTGGTTCTTGAACCCGCTGAATGATCTGGTCAATTTCCTGGACCGAATACGGAACCTCCTGTCCGAAAACCGAACGGATCTGCCGCTGAGTAACCAGATCATAATACTTTCGAATGGGAGATGTCGCGGTGACATATGCGTCCAGCCCCAGTCCCGAATGGTGTTCCGCCTGATTAAGGAGCATGAAACGGCTCAGAAGCCTGCGCTGCATGTAATTCTGGAACAGCGATCCTTCACATCCCTTATAGAGTCGGTCTCTGGGTCCTGGCTGCGATCTGAAGACAGCGGAAACTCCGTGGCTGGACAGAAACTTGGCCATCAGCCAATTGGCCATAATCATGATTTCAGCCACCATCATTCGGCCGGGACTTTCGCGATTGATCCGGTTAACACTGATTTCTCCGCTATCACCAATCCAGACATTGATATCCGGAAGTGAAATCTGGACAGCACCATCCGAAAGCCTTTTCTGGCGGAACTTTGCAGCAATGTCGCAAAGGCTGGCGATCTCCCGGCTGGTGTCGGCAACCATATTTACATCATAATACGTTAACTGGCGCTGAACCCGGATCAGGCTTGGAACGATTTCATAGTCCAGAATTTCCATTGTTTTGCTCAGGTGTATCAACACGCTGATGGCTGGACGGAGTTCTCCGGCTTTCAGACTGCAACACCCCTCAGCCAGATTCGGCGGCAGCATGGGAATCTTTCGGTCCGGCATATAGATGGAGCTTGCCCTTAACCGGGCTTCCCGGTCAATGGGATCATCTTTTTTGACAAAATGGGCCACATCCACAATGTGAACGCCCAGGCAGCAGGAATCACCATAATCCTCGAAACTGATCGCATCATCATAATCCAGGGTGGATTGGCCATCTATGGTCATCAGCGGCAGATGCGTCAGGTCTTTTCGGTCCGGGACTTCCGTCGGCAAAGAGCAAGCGCTGGCCATATTATCAGCGTGGGATAGGACTTCCGGAGAAAATTCCAAGGGAATTTCCTGACGATAAAGCTCAATATTTTCATTGGGATCAAAAAGACCAAAATCAACGAAGATCGGAAATAGCCGCTCTCTGTCATCGATTCCGGCCTTGGCCATGATCTCCTTGCCTTCAGCATGATGGGGGCTTTCTTTATCCAGAAGATAAAAGGATTTGAGGATATCCAGGCAGGCAGACTGGTCTTCAGATAGCGTGGACAGCGGGCGCAGGTCTTGTTGAAGCAGTGTTCTGATCCATAGCGCACCGGATTCTATCCGTTGGACTTTGCGGGCAGCTTCCTGCTCCTGGGCGATGTTGTGTTCGACCTGCTCTTCCGGAATCGGAAAAAAGCGGTTCTGGTCAAATTTGAAATACAGGCGGTTCTGAAAAAATGCGCGGACAATTGCGGATTCATGATCACAGTTTGCTTGATTTGAAAAACAGAACTCGGTCATGGTGGCAAGGTCAATCCACTCCTGTTCGGAATTAAGGATTTCCCAGAGTTGCCGGATATTCACCTGCCGGGTCAACTGTTTTCTGCGAAAGGCAATTCCCTTGAGCGCATCGATCGTCTTGATACGACCCAGAGACAGATCCAGAACCATTCGGCTTTTATGAGAAAGCCGACTTGAAGAGAGGTTGACCTCACGGTCATTTTCGGTCAGGAGTCTGAGTCGCTGGTTCTTGACTTCCTGCACCACCGCACAGAGAATTTTCTGGCGGTCTATAAATTCAACGATATTTCCTTCTTCCATAACTGATTATAATACCAATCGGTCAGATGAAAGTCAACGCAGGGATTTCCAACAAAAATTATAAATGAAAGAAGGGGTCAGAAGCCAAAGGTCAGAGGGCTTGAATTTCGGCCGGCAGGCTAACGGAAAACAGGCTTCCTTTTTCTGGTTCGCTGTCAACAGTGATTTCACCGCCGTGCTCTTTCACAATGCCATAACTGACCGATAGGCCGAGTCCGGTTCCCTGGCCCGTGGGTTTGGTGGTAAAAAATGGATCAAATATGCGGTTGATTACATGGGCAGGAATGCCAGATCCCGTGTCTTCAACCGAAATCGCTATCTTATGCTTATTTATATCATATAGAGTGGATACGTTGATTTGCCCGGCCTCGGAAATGGACTGCCTGGCATTCATGACCAGGTTCATTACCACCTGTTTGAGTTTTTCCGTATCCCCAAGAACTTGCGGCAAATCCGGGTCAAAACGGGTATGCACCTGAATTCCAGAGAGTTCAAACTGATGGCGGATCACCGTGACAACCTGCTCGATGGCGCAATTCACATCCACCAGGACTTTCTTGGTTTCTGTTTTACGGGCAAAATTCAGCAGGGCCTCCACGATGCTTTTGCAGTTGCGCGTGTGTCTTTCGATAGTTTTCAAATCTTCAGATTTTTGCGAAGATTCAGGCTCTTCCCGAAGCATGAGTTGGGTATATCCCAGAATCAGCCCCAGAGGGTTGTTGATTTCGTGAGCCACACCAGCGGAAAGCTGGCCTAAAGAGGCCAGCTTGTCTGCCTGTAAAAGCTGTTGCTCCATATTCCGGCGCTGCGTGATGTCTTTGATGATGCCTTCACATCCCATCACTTCCCCGCCTGAGTTGATCTGGCAGGAACTGCTGAGAAGAGCTTGAAGTTCATTTCCGGCAAGGGTTTTTAAAGTAAATTCCCGGTCTTTTACGAAGCCCTGTTGGATCATATCCTGCTGAATATCCGCAAACTCCAAAGGGGATGAAAAAACATCCGAAAGCGAAAAACCATCTGAGGCGCTGGCCATGGATTTCCCCCCCAGAATGGTTTTACCCGCTTGATTGATGTCCAGGAACCGCCCCTGTCTGTCAGTGACAAAAACCATATCCATGGAGCTTTCAAATATGCGGCGGTATTTTTTCTCCGACACTTCAATGGCTTTTCTGGATGCCTCCAACTGGGATATCGTACGTTTCAAGGATCGGGTCATGGCGTCAAAGGAATCGGCCAGAGCCTGAATTTCATCCCCGGAAACAGTCCGATAGAGCCGGCAGTTCCTGCAGACATCTCTTTTTGCGGGATATTCTCCCTCCTGGCATGAAGGACATAACGTTCCTTCAACATTCCAGCATCGCTGTTGATCCTCGCCATAGGCCGGACACTGATCGTTGTGGCAGTCCATCACCGTCCAGCAGTTTGTTTTAAGCCGTGGCGCGGCAATAACATCCAGATTACCTTTCAGCACCTGTTCCGAGGCCTGGTGAAGCTTCTGAACCCTGCGAATAATCTGGTTGGCAAACCCTGCTCCGGCAAGAGATGCGATCAGAACAGCGCACCCGATCAACAGGCCCATGGCCCACAGCAGGCTGTTAATTGTACGGCTGATCCGGGTTTTCGAAAGACCAAGATGGACCGTCCCCAGCCGCATATCTCCAATAAGGATCGGTACCGCAATATCACAAATCAGCTCTTTTCCAGTATCCAGAAACCGGACGCTCGACAGTTGTCCAACTGGGATGGGATTAATTGTTCTGAGCACGACCGGAAATCCGTTGTGAAAGGTGTGGGACAGCACCTGTCCCTGCTGATTCAAAATAAAACTGTAGGAAACATCGTTGCTGGACTGAATTGCCTTATCCATCATCTCTTTGAGATACAGAAAATCCATCCCCAGAATAAAATCCTGACTGCGGGCCGCAAGGGTCAGGGCCATGGACATGCCCTTGTTCAGGGATTCCTGGGAAAGCGCGCGTTCCACCATGATGCGAACCGGCACGGCAATCATCATGCCTGTCAACAAAACGATTGAGATCATGCCGCAATAGATTTTTCCCCGAATTCCCAGTTTCATCGTCATCATTTGTCCAGGTCAATGCCCACAACTGTCATCAATTCCCGAACCGAATCAAATTCAGCGTCATTCGACGGCACAATCCGGGTAAAGTGGGCATTTTCCAGAATCGGCCGGTGTGCGGCAGTCTCCATGGAAAGTTTAAACAGCGCCGTCTGAATTTTATGGAGGATTTCCGGATCCAGATCCTTTCTGGCGGAATACACCCACCCGGGATAGAATTTGCTGTAGGCAACCACCCGAATCTGTCGGATATCAATTCTATCCGCCACCACGTTCAAGGAGCCTTCGCGGATCAGTCCGATGTCATACTGGCCCGCATAAACCGCCAGAATCACCTTCTCCTGCTTTCCGCCGGGACCGAGGGAAAAATGCACTTCTGCAAAATCCTGCTGCCGGATGCCATGATCATAAAACTGCCCCATGGGATAGAGATAACCCCCGGCAGACGTCAGATCAACGGCAATCAAACGCTTTCCCTTACAGTCTTCAAGGGTTCGAATGGACGGATTGTCTGCCCTGGAGATGATCTGCCCCCTGAAGCTCTTGTGGCCCGAATTTTCGATCACCTGGGCAAATGCCTTTTCACCATAACGGTTCGCGGTTTTGACATAGACGTATGGATTGGAAAAGGAAATATCCACCTTACCCTGCCCCACCAGACTCATGTGCTCGTCAAACGTGTCCGGAAAAATCTGCCTGATGTTATAGCCGGTTTCTTTTTTGAGATATTCCACCAGAAGGTTGTGACGCAGATAAGAAACCGAATGGGAATACTGGGGCAGATAAGCATATGTGATGGCATCATCCGCCTCCCTGACTTCAACTGCTTCCCTTTTGCTCAAATCGATTTTCTGGGCAGGCTCATCGCCGGTGCAGGCGGAACAACCAATGCTTAGTGCTAACAGAAACAACAGATACCTCATATCGAAAAACACCTTTTTGTATCAAGCAGAATGGAATATTGCGCAGATGTTAAGGATAAAGCCATTCACATGGCATCACTCATCCGATATTGTTATTCTGGCAAGTATTTCCTCTTGGAACAGGCGGTTCGATTCATCGGCAACGCGCCTGTGAATGTCCCGGAAATTTTCCAGCAGGATTTTTGCAAAAGGGGTCAACTGAGAGCCACCACCTGAAGCACCACCGATGTTTCGTGTCAAAAGCTGCCGGCCCATCCGGTTTTCCGTGGCCCTGATTCTTCCCCATAATGCCCGGTAGCTCATTTTCAGCTCTTTTGCGGCCGCCTGAATCGAGCCCTGGCGCTCAATAGCTTCCAGCATTTTAAGCCGCCCCAGGCCGAAGACCACCTCTCTGGAGCCATCTTCAAACCATATTTTTGAGCGGATAAAAAACGGCCCTTGATTCTTCTCTGTCATGACTGTCTGATGGACTTCTCTTTTTGATAAACGATGTTAATTCCAAAACGGTTTTCCATATCATTGACATAAACACGACCCAAAGGCAAGCACCGAACCAGTGACTTAAAAGACAACCGTTACCGAAATGCGGTCTTGATGCCTATCACATCTTTGAGGCATCATCTTCTGGATTTCCGCGGCACTATCCGAGAAAAGCCAGGTGATGCCTCGGTTTACTTCCCGGTACAGGCAGTTTCTGGAATTTATAAAGCCTGTTCCAACTGGAATGCGGTTTTGCGACAATTTCCTCAAGGTGTTGTCTTGAAGCAGCACTGTTATGCCCCCTCTCTCTGGGCAGACACTAAATGATCCGCCGTGCTGAACGCTCGATGGAGGAGTTGGAAAACTATTTCGCACGAAGGTAGAGAACCTTCTGATTTGACCCCGCCGCTTGCCGTTCTTCTGTGACAAAGAGATCTTTCTTTGCTTTGACAAGATCGGAAAGCTTCTTGTAACCGTAAAGCCTGGCGTCAAAGTCGGGCTGCAGCTTGTTAAGATAATTCCCGAAAGTGCCAAGATACGCCCATCCAGTATCGTCAATTGACTGTTCAAGTGCAGTCAGGATGAACTTTTTAGGGAATTTTAGTTTTGGCTCTGATGTCTCGGCAGGCGCCTGGGATGAAATAGTTTTTTTCTCGGCCTTGACTTTTTGCGGCTTGTCAGCGGACTCGGCTGCCGTGCTTGGACGAAGAACTTCAGTGAACACAAATTTGTGGCAGGCATTGCGGAACGCCTCCGGTGTTTTCTTTTCGCCAAAACCCAGAACCATGAGGCCCTCTTCCCGCAATCGCATCGCAAGGCCCGTGAAATCGCTGTCACTTGTAATCAGGCAAAAACCATCGAATTTTCGGGTGTACAGCAAATCCATTGCATCGATGATCAACGTGCTGTCCGTGGCATTCTTTCCAGTTGAATACGCAAACTGTTGAACCGGCTTGATGGCGTATCGCTGCAGCACCTTCTTCCACGAGGAACTCGTTGGGGCAGTAAAATCGCCGTATATGCGCCTGACGGTCGCTTCCCCGAATCTTGCGATTTCTGCAAGAAGACCTTCAATGACGGCTGCTTGAGCGTTGTCAGCGTCAATGAGAACCGCCAATCGAAGGGTTGGCTCTTCGGACTCATTTTTTGCGACTATTCGTGGAGATATCAAGTTGACTCCAACATTCCAAAGGGTTGACAGATAAGGCGCCGGCAATAGCAGCGCCTCCGGGTTGACTTTCTTTGTCTTAATGGCATGACCATTAACATAAACATAAATCGAAGACAAGCGCGGGGCGGCGATGCTCCAGCAGGATGTCGGTATCCACGATGGTCACAGTATTCACACGCCGCTCGGCTCAACAATCCCAGCTGGATAGCCGATTTCGTTCCGTTCGGTTTCTGTTCTCATATATGCCGTGCAAAGCTTTACTGAGCCAGCGCCTTGATCATAGGGGGAAGCAGGAAGCCGATCAATAACAATGCCAGGGCCGGACGCAGTAAATTGACAGGTTTCAGGTTCCTTTCCGTGATGGCTGTGGTCACATGATTTGCAGCGGAGAAAGCAAAGAACATCAACATCACTGTAACGATAGTGGCATCCGCATATCTGCCCCAATCCAGGACATAAACAAGCAGGGCCGTGCCGGCTGTGGCCGCATTGGCCAGACCCGATTGAATCTGATAAGCCCGATGGGGCTCATAGCCGATCTTCTCGGAGGCCGCTTCTCCCAACACCAGAGATTCAAAGGCCACTGTGCCTGACATGATCATGACCACGAATGGCCCCATGATATGAAATTGTGATATGGCATCCTGGCCAAAATAGTAGGCTGAATATATAGCAAGTCCTATGCCGGAAGGCCGAAGCCACTCCATCATCCATGACAACGTCTTCTTGGTCATTTTATCTCGATTCCCCAATTATGGTTACCCGCCGAACGACCGGCATCGGGTTCAGTCTCATCCATCTGAATTTCAGTCAAAGCAGCCTCAATGAGTTCATAGCAGGCGGTTGCCGCTGCAATCCTTGCAAAAACAGCGGGAGTCCGTAACGGTTGAAAAGCCCGTTTGAAGCTGTATTCATTGAAAAAATCCTTACACGCTGCCACCGAAGGCGTTGCGGGTGGGCAGGCACCGCCTCTGCCGTATTCACTGCAGCCGAACTTGCACTTCATGCGCACCCACTAGACACGACGATCTTTTTCGTTTCAACCCACTTGTAGTCGATATAACCGTGTGACTTAAAAATTTCTTCAACCTGTTTGCGCCGCGCAGAGCTCAACCACATATGACTTTCTCCGTTTCTCCCTCGGTTAATAAACGTTTCATTTTGATTATTTCTTTCCGCAGCACCTCATGCTCACTGCCGAAACCGCGGAATCATCGGTGGTTGGCCCGGCGTGTTGACGCCCAGCGCCTGCTTCGCCACAAATCCCAGAAGCAGCATATAATGCCCAGCCATCCCGCCATAGCCCCTTTGAAGGACCATATCCGAAACCGAGCGGGCATTTGTTTCTACAATCGGTATCATGGTTTCCGGGGGAATGGAGGAGATAGCTGAAAAGAATCGCGGACAAAGCGAGAGAAGATGGAAACCCTTGATAGGCCTCAGGGAAGAAAACTGCTCAGAAAAGACATCGTTCATGCGTTTTGCCGGCACGATATGCGGTTTGATTTCCACCATCAGATGCAGCATGCCGCCGTATCTTTGGATCACATCGGCCAGGGAGGGAATTATCGGAAATCTTGATTTAACGGCTTTTAAGGACAGATCCCCGATGCTTACATTGTCCTTAAAGAGGCGCAGGCAGTCCGTGTCATGGGATACAACCGGCTGCAGGTCCCGGGTCCATTGAATGTCGAACTCGATTCCCCATATTCCATCTGCCTTTGCCTGGTCAAATGCCGGCAGCGTATTCTCAAAGACCCGACGGTTATCATAAATACCGCGATGGAAAACCAGCCGTGCATTTATAAATTTTTCGGGCGTCGGCTCACGTCGAGGAAGTTTTTCCAAAAAAAAATCTGAAATGCTGAAAAAAGCATTTTCAATCCAAAACGGCAAGGCCATTTCACCTCCCTTGCTTTGGCGCTGTTGCGCACCGGGTTACAATGCGGAAAGACCTTTGACATGCCCTTATCGGTCAGCAGGGGAGCGCCCACGCTATGGTTGTTGTTCTTTGCTTCGATAACAGCAATGGGAATGTTTGGTTTCCTAGTCGGCCTTTTTGGCTTCTCCGCGCTTTACGGTCTTTCCGCAAACGATGACGCACCTACTGGTGAAGTAATGCTCCTCCGAAAGCGGGATCATCACATCCTTTTTTTTCTGGCCCGTACCAATAATTGCAGGCGTGATGACCTTGGTTAGGATATTCGCTTCCGTGAGATTTTTGGCTCCTCGCTGTCCTGTATGGGTGACCCTGTGAGATGGTTCCCCACTCGAAACAGCGAGGAACTTTTTATATTAATGTTTCATGAAACCGGCTCATTCTTTACTTCAATTTTTCAAGAATCCGGAACAGCTTGCCATTCTCAGGAATATCAGCCATATGATTTGCATATTGAGAAAAAACAATGGTGTCTTTCTGATCAATGATAAAAAGTGCCGGCATTCGCCCCAGTTTTATCAGGTTCCATTCCTGACCATAGAGCTTCCCGATTTTTCCATCTGGATCAGGAATACCAATGAAAGGAATGTATTCTTTCTCCCAATATGCTTTGACTTTCTCCGTTTCATGAGGTGCAATCACAACGATCTGAGCCATCCTGTCCGTGAATTGTACGATATCCTGTTTCATCTGACCCAGATGCTTTCTGGCGAATGGTCAAATAAAGTCCCTAAGGAAAACAAGTACTACGGGTCCATTTTGTATCAAGTCGGAAAGGTTTATTTTGATGCCGTTGCTATCGATTGCAGCAAACTCCGGGGCAATAGATCCGATATTAAGTTTCATATTTTGGCCTCTAACATATCCTTGAGATCGGTTCTTCGTAAGTAATTGCAATACGAAACAGAGAGGGACCTCATATTAAATGAGGCCGCAGCCCCCTTGCTGACACTCTTAAAACGTTTGGAATCTCTTTGTCGGCGGGTGTTTTGGGCCTTCGCCCCCTCTCTGAAAGCCAGTCAAATCTGAAGAACACACGTCTGTTATTTTGAGACCACTGTAGATGTATACTTGGAGGTGATTCGCGTGGATTCGAATGCTTTCATAGCAAATACCCAAGTCTTAAAATGTATTCTATTCTTTATCAAAACCGAATTTCCATATCAGGGCTGCTATGACAGCGCCTAAAATGGGCGCGACGAAAAAGAGCCAGAGCTGGGCGAGGGCTTTGCCGCCGGAGAGAAGAGCTGGGCCAAGACTGCGAGCAGGATTGACGGAAGTTCCGGTTACCGGGATGGCCACGAGGTGGATCAGCATCAGGGTGACGCCAATGGATAGTCCGGCCATGGTGCTGTTACCGAATTTTGAGGTCGTTCCCAAGATCACGAAGATGAAAAGGAAGGTCATGACGGCCTCAATCACAAAAGCGCTCAGGACGTTGTAATTTCCAAGGTATCCTTCACCCCATCCGTTGGCGCCGAGTCCCCATACCGGCATGGTAAACCCCGGGCGGCCCGATGCGATAAGGTAAAGAACAGCAGCTCCCAAAATTGCCCCGAGGCACTGCGCTATGATATACCCGATGGCATCCTTCACCGTTATTTTCCCCGCGGTAAGAACACCGATGGTGACAGCCGGATTGATGTGACAACCCGAGATCCCACCGATGGCATAGGCCATCGCTACAACCGTGAAACCAAAGGCGATTGCGATCCCTAACAATCCTATTCCGCTCGGTCCGGTAGCTGCTATTCCTGAGATCACTGCAGAACCGCACCCGAAAAGGACAAGGCTGAATGTTCCGATAAATTCTGCTGCATACTTTTTCATGCCCCCCCTTTTTTATTTCTGGAGTTATAAGTACTGTTTTAACAAGTAGTTGAGCAGTTTCTGTCACTCATCTGTTTTAAAAAGCTATACAGAATAATTATGAATTTCTTTTACATAAAAACAGGCTTGTCATAAATTACCATTACCTGCATCTTCATGATCTTATCGAGTTGTGCTTATTGCATACATTGTTGAGTCCGGCCATCTTCAAGGATACGATCGGCATCATTGACTCTCGCGACCACTCCTGCAGCCATATTCATCATCTTTCCGCAAATACCCTATGATAATGCTGCCATTTCTGTCAAACAAATTAAAGCTTTTCCTATCCTTATGCTAACCGTTTCAATTGGCGTTGCAAAGCATCCATGCTGTCACCCATAATCAGATACCGGCCCCCATTGCAGTAAGTTTAACTTATTCAACCAGGCACAATTCCTCTCCTTAATTTTTCTTGATTTAATCGCATATTCGGGATACATATTTCAGAATATCCATAAATATTTCAGTTTAATACATGACAATTACAACAAATCGCACCCAGGGGTTATTTTTCCGGCATATTGCCTGACAGCTATATCCTGGAACATAATGGTTAGTTCAGCTTAATATGTTTGGCTCGAAATCATCCCGCAACCTGCGATCCACAACCCTATTGGAGGATGTAAATGCCCATACGTCAGGATATCCGAAAAGTGCTGATTATCGGTTCAGGCCCCATTATCATCGGACAGGCCTGCGAGTTTGATTATTCCGGAACCCAGGCCTGCAAGGCCCTCAGGTCCATGGGATACGAGATCGTTCTGGTGAATTCCAATCCCGCAACCATCATGACCGATCCGGGCATGGCGGATGTCACCTATATCGAGCCGCTGAATGTCAACGTCCTTACGGAAATCATCGCCAAGGAAAGGCCCGATGCGCTGCTTCCCAATCTTGGCGGGCAGACGGCGCTGAATCTGGCCTCCGAGCTTTATTCCAGCGGCGTTCTTGACCGAATACGTGTCAAGGTCATCGGCGTCAATATCGATGCCATCGAGCGGGGCGAGGACCGGACGGCGTTCAAGGAAACCATGGAGCGTCTCGGCATCGAAATGCCCCGCAGCCAGGCCGTGAATACGGTTGAGGATGCTGAAAAAATAGCCGAGAATGCTTGGCTATCCGGTGGTGATCCGGCCGGCCTATACCATGGGCGGAACCGGCGGCGGTTTGGTTTACAATGTCGAAGAACTTCGGGTCATTGCGGCCCGAGGCTTGCCGCCAGCCGGGTTCACCAGATACTGGTGGAGGAGTCGGTCCTGGGGTGGGAAGAGCTGGAACTGGAAGTGGTGCGGGATGCCAAAAATCAGATGATTACCGTCTGTTTTATCGAGAATGTGGATGCCATGGGCGTTCATACCGGCGACAGCTACTGCACGGCCCCCATGCTGACCATTTCGCCGGAACTTCAAAAAAGGCTTCAGGATTATTCGTACCGGATTGTCGAGGCCATCGAGGTCATCGGCGGCACCAATGTCCAGTTCGCCCATGACCCCAGGACCGGACGGGTGGTGGTGATCGAAATCAACCCCAGAACTTCCCGCTCCTCGGCCCTGGCTTCCAAGGCCACCGGTTTTCCGATTGCCCTGGTGTCCTCGCTTCTGGCCGGAGGATTGACCCTGGATGAAATCCCCTACTGGAGAGACGGGACACTCGAAAAATATACCCCATCCGGCGATTATGTGGTTGTCAAGTTTGCCAGATGGGCGTTTGAAAAATTCCCCGGCGTTGAAGATCGCCTTGGCACCCAGATGCGGGCTGTGGGCGAGGTGATGAGCATCGGGAAGAATTACAAGGAAGCCCTTCAAAAAGCCATCCGTTCTCTTGAAAGCGGCCGTTATGGACTGGGATTTGCCAAAGATTTTCATGAACTGCCCTTAAACAGCCTGATGGCCATGCTGAGCGCGCCATCCAGCGAACGGCAGTTCATTCTCTACGAGGCGATTCGAAAAGGCGCGGACTTAGGAGTCCTTTACGAAACAACTTACATCAAGCCCTGGTTCCTTCAGCAAATGAAGGAACTGGTGGAGCTTGAAAATGAAGTCCTGAAACACAAAGGAAAGGCCCTGCCGGATGACCTGCTGATCCGGGCCAAGAAGGACGGTTTTGCCGACAAATATCTTGCAAAGATACTGGATATTCCCGAAGAAAAGCTGCGTACCCAGCGAAAAACCGCGGGCATGGTTGAAGCCTGGAATGCGGTTCCGGTCAGCGGCGTGGAAAATGCGGCGTATTATTATTCAACCTATAATGCTCCGGACACGGTGCCGGTCAGCAACCGGAAAAAAATCATGGTGCTCGGCGGCGGACCAAACCGCATCGGCCAGGGCATTGAATTTGACTACTGCTGCGTTCATGCCGCATTTGCCATAAGGGATGCCGGCTATGAATCCATCATGGTCAACTGCAACCCGGAAACCGTATCCACTGATTACGACACTTCCGATAAGCTGTATTTTGAGCCACTGACGGTTGAAGATGTCCTCAGCATTTATGAAAAAGAACGCCCCGAAGGCATGATCGTTCAGTTCGGCGGACAGACTCCCTTGAACATTGCCGCTGAACTGGCGGCAGCCGGGGTAAAAATCCTTGGAACCAGCCCCGAAACCATCGATCTGGCCGAAGACCGGGAGCGCTTCAGCAAGATCATGCGGCGGATGGCCATTCCCCAGCCCGAATCCGGGTTGGCCAGAACCACAGATGAGGCCCTGGCCATTGCCGTAGCAATTGGATATCCGTTGATCGTTCGTCCTTCTTATGTTCTGGGCGGACGGGCCATGGAAATCGTTCATGATGAGGAAATGCTGCGGCACTATATGAAATTTGCCGTGGAGGTTTCGCCGGAGCGTCCCATTTATATCGATAAATTCCTCGACAATGCCATCGAGGCCGAGGCGGACGCCATTGCAGACGGCAGCGATGCATTTGTTCCCGCGGTCATGGAGCATATCGAGCTTGCCGGCATTCACTCGGGGGATTCGGCATGCGTCATTCCCACGATCGGGATTCCGACCAAGCACGTGGAAACCATCCGGGAATACACCCGGAAAATCGCATCAGAGCTTGGGGTCGTGGGGCTGATGAACATTCAGTACGCGATTTACTTTAACACGGTTTATGTGCTGGAAGCCAATCCCAGAGCATCCCGAACCGTGCCGATCGTATCCAAGGTCTGTAATATCTCCATGGCGCGAATGGCCACTGAAATCATTCTGGGAAAAAAACTCTCTGATTTTAATCTGACGCCTGCCGCAATTCCCCATTTCGGCGTCAAGGAATCGGTGTTCCCGTTTAACATGTTTCCGGAAGTGGATCCTGTGCTGGGGCCGGAAATGCGGTCAACCGGCGAGGTGCTAGGACTTTCACGGAATTTTGGCCGTGCTTTTTTCAAAGCTCAGGAAGCCACGCAGACATCATTACCGCTGGAAGGCGGGGTGCTGTTCACGGTTTCGGACATGGATAAGAGCGCAGCCCTGGAGCCTGCCCGCCTTTTCCGTGATATGGGATTCCGCATTATGGCCACCCGCGGCACCCATGATTTTTTCACACGAAACAGCATCGCATCCGAAGAGGTTAAAAAACTGGGATATGGCAGGCCGGATCTCGTGGATGCCCTGAAAAACGGTGAGGTGAATCTGGTTATCAACACCCCCAGCGGCAGACGGAGTTCAGAAGACGGTGGGGCAATCCGAAAATCCGCGATCAAATACAAAACGCCTTACATCACCACAACGGCGGCCGCCATTGCGGCCGCAAAAGGTATCGCCGCGCGCCGCGAAGGGCCGCCTCAGGTCAGGTCCCTTCAGGAATACCATGCGGCAATTCGGTGAAATAAACTGGCTGTAGGCTTTATAGGCTGAAGGCTAAATACCCTTCAGCCTATAAAGCCTTTATATTATATTCCTTTTCCCAGAACCTTGGAATCATGCTGTAACCGTTCCTGAATACCTTTGCTGATCTGATAGGTGCGACTGAAATCTGACCAGAATATTTTGTCCTTGTCTTTCCAGTCCATTCCGAACCGTTCATCAAAGTATTTTCCCAGCTTTTCAAACAAGAGGCGCCAGGGCGGCTTTCCCTGAGCTCTGGCGTCAAGTAGTTCGTTCAGCAATATGTCCAGTTCCGCCAGCATTTCCTTGGGAAGATAGGAAATAGCCCCTTTGCGGATGGAGGACATCAGGGTTTCCGGATTGATGGCATGGGCCGTCAACATGACCGTGGGAATTCCCCTGGCAACCGCCTCTTCCAGAAGCTGCAACCCGTTGACCCCCATAATGTCCAGTATGGCCAGATCATAGCTGTTATCCCGGATTTTCCTGGATCCGGTATCATAATCCCTGGCCCGATCCACAACCGCCCCTTCCAGAATATCTTCGATGGTTTCCAGGACATCTTCTTCATCATCAACCGCCAGAATACGTTTGCCTTTGATATAAGATTTTGAATCTCCCATGCTTGCAGTCTCCTTAAGAAAGATTAGGGTGTTGATGAAGAAAAAACTCGGTCTTGAGAATTCAGCGTCAGGGGAAGCATCAGACGAAAAGTCGCGCCCTTGCCTTTCTGGCTGACAATTTCGATGGTTCCGCCCATGGATTGCGCCAGAATCAATGCTCCGGCCAGCCCAAGTCCGTGACCGGTTCGCGATAACGCATTACAGGCATTGATCTGCGTGTATCTTCGGAAAACCGTTTCATGGTGTTCGGCGTCTATCCCTGGTCCATCATCGGAAACCTCCAGCCACATCACCTGGTTCCGGCATCCCAGGCCAATGTCCACGCGCTTCTTGCGATGATGAAGGGCGTTTTTGATCAGATTGCCGGCAATCTGCCGGAATTTGACCTCGTCCTGATGCAATTCAAGCTGAGAAACTTCTGAATCCACATACACATAAATACATTGGCTAGATAAAAACGCAAGGGTTTCTTCAGGACTGTCGAGGGAGTTGATCTGATCAAAAACAGGGGGGCAAACCGATTCCACTGCCTCCATCAAGGTATCTTGAACCGTCGGCACCAGTTGAAAGCTTGCGCAGGAAAAGCACCCTGCCTGAGACCGTCCGATTTCCAGAAGCCCATACAGCATGCTGCGCGCTTTTTGCGCATTTCTCAGCACACGCTTCAGTGTTTTTTCCTGACGCAGGGAAAGCGGCCCATGCGTTTGCCTGCGTTCCAGAAGCGTTCGAACACCGGTTTCAATCACTGAAAGCGGGTCTTTAAGCTCATGGATTAAAAATTCGATATCGATTTCGTGAAAAAAATCGTTTTCATTTTTCATATAAAATGTACCGTCATTGTGGTTCCACCGGAACGAATGCAGTCCTCAAGGGTTTTGCAGTGACAGCACCGTTCAATATCCCCCGGGCACGAATCCATGTCTTCGGGAATATAAACACACCGGCTGGAGCGCATTCGAATCGAGAAATGATAACGTTCGGAAAAAATCTTCATTCTCAGCAAATCAAAACCCTTGCCGCCAGCGTGAAAATCATACGGTTTTCGGGTGGCGTACTGAAGCGGTTCTGAAGTCGTGACATGGCTTTCAAAAATCAATTTCTGGTTTTCAGCAGTAATGCCGACACCGAAGTCCTTGATCTCAAGCTCGGAACCGGAAGCCAGTCCGCGAATGCCGATCTCGATCAATCCGGAATCCGGGGTGTTTTCAATGGCGTTTCGAAGGAGTCCTTCGATGATTTTATATAGCACGTCTTTCGGAATAAAAACAGGCGGAGAGGGCGCAATATTGCGGTGGATTCGACATTTTCGATGGGAAAACCTTGGTTCCAGTTCACGGATAACGTTTTCCGTGAAAACATCCAGTTGAATTTCTTCGGAAACGGATTCCGTGGGCCCGAACAATTCGTGAATACGTTTTTTTATATTCTCGGAAGCCGCCCCCTGACCGCAGGCTTCATCCGCAAGGGTTTCAAGCACGTCCGAGCAGTTGTCCATCAGCGCCGAAAGCAGGTTATAAGCCCGATAATCCCGCTGCCGGAGAATATCCTGAACCTGATACTGCATATCCAGTATTCGCGTGAGACTGCGCTGCGCCCGTTCCAGAATTCGCTGAATCCCTGGATCTTCATTTTTGCCGAGTATTTTTTTCCCCAAAAGGCCTAATGAGGCTGAAAGAACGGATACCGGCGTTTTCAGCTCATGGGAAAGATGATGAATGACCCGGTCCTTGGCGCGGCTCAGGGTTTGGACCTCTTCATAGGATAGCCTGAGTTCTGCATTGATCCTGGCGTTTTCGATGGGGAAGGCAACCGCGCTGGCGATGGCGCTCAGGAATTCGACATCGGTCTGGTCGAATTCACCGTCTTTTTTATTGACCGCGCACAGCACGCCGATCATCCGATCCGGTATCTGAATGGGAACATCCAGCATATTGTGCGTCTGGAAGCCGGACTTCATGTCTACGATGGGGAAAAAATAAGGGCTCAGGGGATAGTCTGGAACGATCAGGGGCTTTCCGGTACGATACACATGTCCGGCAACGCCCTTGTCCGCCGGAAAACGAATTTCTTTCATGCGTTCTTCGGTACCGGCATCCTCGTAATTGGTAGCTGGAAAATAGAATTCCTGGCTTTCCTCATCCAGCAGGATGACCGAAGCGCCCCTGACCGCCAGCAGTTCCTGAACTTCCTGAATGATGAACTCCAGGCGGTCCTCCAGCCTGCGAAACTGATACAGTGAATTGGCAATGCGAAAAAGGGCCTGATTGATTCTCGCCACCCGTTTTTCCCGGGTCACATCCCGAAGCGTAATCACCTGACCGACGGGCCGGCCCTGGTCATCAAAAAAAATCGCCCCATCCACCACGATATCCAGCAGTCTTCCGTCCCGGGTCAGGCGCTGGGTTTCGAACCCATGAATGACTTTTTCGCTGTAAAGTTTTTCAATTCCCAGCCGGGTTTGCTCTTTTTCGGATTCCGGCACAAAAGGAACAATTTTCCCTTCAAGTTCCGCCAGAGACCATCCGAAAATGCGTTCAAATGCAGGATTCAGGTATGAGACGGTATTGTCCAGATTAAAGACAAATACCGGATCAGGCAAAAATTCCAGAAAGGCGCGATAGCGCTGTTCAGCGCTGAGACACGATATGGAAGATTCGGAATTCGATTGGCTTTTCACAAAGATCTATATCTTCCTTATACTGCTCCCTATAAAATGGGGTAAACACGGATGGGACAATTTCCCACTGCTTGCCCCCCTCGCCCCTTTCCAAAGGGCAATGATTTTACTTCAATGGGCTGACACAGCAAACACCCGGTGTCAGCGCAAATGCCTGGGCCTTTCATCCACCACCCGCAGGGCTTTTCCTTCGCTTCGGGTGATAAACTTGGGCTCGACGATGTTGACTTCAACGCCGACGCCCATCATTCCCTTGATGTGACCGGAGACTTTTGATTCGATTTCAAGCCGTTTTTCTCCGCCGGCTTCATAGATTTCCTTTTTTCCTTCTACCTGAACAACTAAGATGATCCAGATATCCTTTTTTACGGACCAGCAGGCGGTATTGGGGTTCAACTTCAGGAATTTCAAGAAGCAAGGCTTCAATCTGAGAAGGAAATACATTGACGCCGCTGATGATCAGCATGTCATCGGTTCTTCCGGAAAGCTTATCCATCTTGAGAAGTGTTCTGCCGCAGGTGCAGGTCTCACGGCGAAAGCGGGTAATATCCTTGGTCCGGTAGCGCAGCATGGGCATGGCCCGGCGCTGCAGGGATGTAAAGATCAACTCCCCTTTTTCGCCGAGCGGAAGGGGCTCGAATGTGCCGGGATCGACGATTTCAGCCAGAAAATGATCTTCATTGATGTGCAGACCATCCTGGGCTTCGCAGTCAAATGCCACGCCGGGCCCGCAAAGCTCCGTAAGACCGTAGGCTTCATTGGCCCGGATGCCCATGCGGCGTTCGATTTCATCGCGCATCGCAATGGTCCAGGGCTCTGCGCCAAAAACGCCGACCCGAAGCGGCAGGTCTCTGATGTTGACCTTCAACTCCTCGGCCCTTTCCGCAATTGTCAGAGCGTATGACGGGGTCGAGAACAGGGCTGTGGCTCCGAAATCCTTCATCAGCATGATCTGGCGCTCGGTCAGACCCGAACTTGTTGGAACAACCGTACAGCCCAATCGCGTTGCGCCCTGGTGAAACCCGAGGCCACCGGTAAAAAGTCCGTGTCCATAGGCATTCTGGACGACATCATCCGGCCTTAAGCCTGCTGACCACAGGCTTCTGGCCATGCATTCGGTCCATTGTTCCAGGTCATCCGCAGTATACGGGCCGGTAATGGGTTTCCCGGTGGTTCCGGAAGAGGCGTGCACCCGAACCACTTCCTTCAGGGGAACCGCGCAGAGCCCGAACGGGTAATTGTCCCGAAGATCATTTTTAACTGTAAAGGGAAGTTTGGCAATGTCTTCCAGACACTGAATATCGTCCGGCCTGATTTTTAATTCATCCAGTTTATGGCGGTAAAAAGGGACTCTTTCATAAGCCCATGACACGGTCTCTTTCAGCTTTTCCAATTGAAATTTCTGAAGATCCGCCAACGGCATACATTCGAATGTATCATTCCAGGGCATTTATATCCTCCTTAAGGTATAATGATGAGCCGATTTCAATATGTTCCAAGTCCAGCTTTTTCTGATTCTTTCCAGGGTCAGCCCGAAAGATCGATTGCCTTAGTCCAGCTTCTGGAAGGCCTCCTTGCGACCTGTATATTTTTGACGTAACTGGGGTTTCATCACTTTCCCTGTCGGGCTGCGAAGAACCTTGTCGAAAATGACTTTGCGCGGCACTTTATAGAGAGCCAGTTTTGTTTTTGCAAAAGCGATCAGTTCTTCTTCAGTCATGGTTTTACCAGGTTTCAATTGCACAACAGCCATCACGATTTCAACCAATCTGTCATCCGGATACCCGATGCAGGCAACATCATCGATATCCGGGTGATCCATCAGCGCATCTTCAATTTCGACAGGAAAAATATTCTCTCCGCCGCTTGTCACCATATCCTTCATGCGATCGACTATATAATAGAAACCTTCTTCATCTGTTTTTAATAAATCACCGGTATACAGCCATCCATTTTTCAGTGTCTGTGCCGTCATTTCCGGATTATTGTGATAGCCTTTCATCATCCGGTCCGTAGAAAAAACAAGTTCTCCGACTTGGCCCGGCGGCAGTTCTTTTCCATCAAAATCGATAAGCTTTGCCTCAACCCCATAGGTCGGTTTTCCAATAGAACCCGGTTTTCTCAGCACATCTTCGGAATAAAGGTTGAAGAGTCCTCCGCCACCGCCTTCCGTGATGCCATAAATATTGGAAACCTTGGCCGGAAAAGTCTCGACAAGTTTCTTCATGATGTCAAAAGGCACCGGCTGGGCTCCGATTTCCAGATATTTCCATGAGGACAGATCGAAGTCCGACAGACAAAGCGTCTTATTGGCAATTGCATTTAAAATGGCAATGGCAATCGGAACAACAAACAGCGTATCCGTGCACTTTTCCGCCGCAATTGCTTCAATAATCGACTTGGGATCCTTAAAATCACGAATGATGGTGCCGGTGGCTCCGGTCGCATAAAAAGGTGCCCATAAAAACATCGTCCCGCTGTGATACAGTGGCAGAAAAAAAGATAATTGTCATTTTTCTGAACGAAATATGACATGCCATTCCCGGCTGCCGTGCTTTTCATGGAAAAATGCGTGTGAATAAGCGGTTTGGGATTGCCGGTTGTTCCGGAGGTAAACATCATCGTCAGATCATGATGGTCATCAACGTCATCAATGGCATCCGAGATATCGGAATATTCCGCGATATCCTTATAATCTATCATATCCGACGGCGCTTCCTGTCCCACACTGATAAAGGTTTTGACCGTGCTCAGATCTTTCTGAATGGGTTGAACCACTTTCAGGAATTCCGAACCCAGAATGAACACGCCTGGATTGCAGACCTTTGCGGCGAACAAAATATCCTGACCTTCAAATCTGAAATTCAGTGGTACAACGATTGCACCCAGTCGAATAATGCCGTAATAGGTTATCAGCCATTCCAAAGAGTTATTCTGAAGATGCATGACATAATCACCATTTTTAACATTGCATTCTTTGGACAGGTAGTTGGCTGTTCGATTTATGGCATCATTAAATTGCTTCCAAGTGAGGGTGCGTCTTTCCCCTTTAGAGGGCGTTCTTTCGATAAGACAGATTTTATCGGGAAGATGACGGGCATGTATCGCAGCGTATTTCGAGTAGTTCACTTGAAACCTCCGGTTATTAACAACTGTTATGAGTCTGCTTTTCCCCTATGCACCAATTTCTAAGCGTTCCTGGTCAGATGGATCCGGTATCTTTTTTGTTGATGGGACCGCTGCGGGGTTATTGCCCGGAAGCAGCTTCAAATCCCAGATCAAAGGCTTTGATGTTGATATCCACGAATGCGGCTTTGGTTTTGGTGCGAATCGCCGTTTTGACGTGATCTGCGGTTACCGGCAGGATACCGGTCTGAATCAGGGCGCCCAGAAGAACCATGTTTACCGACAGGACGTTTCCGGCGGTTTTGGCCAGATCCACGGCATTCAGTGCGATGAGCCGGGCCGTTTTGGCACGGATCAATTCCTGAAGCTTTGCGATATCCGGATACACGCCTTTGCCGATGCCCACGGTAAAGGGCGGAAGCGGGGAAAGGTTTGTGATGACAACGCTCTTGGCATTGCATTTGTTCAGGGCGCGAAGGGTTTCCGAAGGTTCAAATCCCACCAGAACGTCCGCTTCGCCATCGGAGATGATCGTGCTCTGGGCGTTTCCGAACACCAGAGCGGATTCCACCACGCCGCCCCGCTGGGCCATGCCGTGAATTTCGCTCATCCGAAGGGGAATTCCGGCCAGCAGGGCTGCTTCTCCCAGGACGCTGGAAGCCAGAAGGTTTCCCTGCCCCCCGACGGCCACGAGTATTAATCGTGTTATGTCTGACATTTTGAAAATTCCTTTACAGTTGAATGAAATAAAGGGTCAAGCCTTTACGGGCAGGATGGCATTTTCCGGACAGATCTGGGCGCATACCGCACATCCGGCGCACATGACCGGATCGATCTTTACCTTTTCGGCATCCAGATAAAAGGCCGGACAGGCCAGTTGGCTGATACAGTCGCGGTGATTCCGGCATTTGTCGCTGACATAATAGGCCCGGGACTTGGTTTTTTTATGCCCTTTGGCATAGCAGGGTGCACATTTCCTGGGCGATCACGACAGATACCCCTTTAAATTCGAAGGCTTCCCGGAGCGCTTCGATGCTCTTTTTCACCTTGTAGGGCTGAATGATCGAAACATGGGTAACGCCAAGCGCCCGGACAACGGCTTCGATGGAGATCCGTCCGTAGCCCGAAAGGTTCATCAGCCCCATATCCACGCCGGGATTGGGCTGATGGCCGGTCATGGCCGTAATGCCGTTATCCAGAATCACGAAGGTGAAATTGTGGTTGTTGAAGACCGCATTGGCCAGACCGGGAATTCCGGAATGGAAAAACGTGGAGTCTCCGATAAAGGAAACCACTTTTTTGTCCGTGACTTTCGAGAACCCGCAGGACGTGCCGACGGATGATCCCATGCAGATCAGAAAATCGCCCATGGAAAGCGGCGGCATAAACCCCAGCGTATAGCAGCCGATGTCCGTCGGGTAAATGGTCTGCATGCCTTCGGCGGCTTTTTTCACGGCATAGAACGTGGCCCGGTGCGAACATCCGGCGCAGAGATTGGGCGGCCGCTGGGGGATTTCGGGAACATCGGAGAGATCCAGCAGGGCAGGCGCCGCAACGTCTACGCCAAAATAGGCCGCCACGACCTGACGGACGAGCCGGGGATTGAATTCGTAGAGCCTTGAAAAAAGCTCTTTTCCCTTGCCACGGATCGAAAGGGTGAACCCGGCTTCCTGGGCAAAGGCTTTGACGGCCTCTTCCATAAACGGTTCGCCTTCTTCAATGACCAGCACTTTTTCACAGGTTGCCAGAAATGCCTTGATCATCTTTTCGGGCATGGGATTTGAAAACCCGATACGAAGGATGCTGACCTTATCCCCGATGCCCAGATCCCGCACGGCATCGGTCAGATAGGCATAGCTGACGCCGTTGCAGACCAGTCCCCAGGGCCCGTTTCCGGACACAAAATTGTAGGGGGATTTTTCAGAGCGCTCGGCCGCCTTGTCCAGGTTGGCCAGGAGTTTGACGTGAAGTTTTCGGGAAATGGCGGGAACCGTGACATAATTGAGCGGATCCTTGGCAAAATCCCCCTTGCAAACCCGCTCCTGGATCTTTCCGAGAGTGACAGGCGCCGTCGAATGATTGATCCGGGTCGTCGTGCGGAAAATCACCGGTTCCTGCAGGGCTTCGGAAAGTTCAAACGCATAGGGAATCATGTTCTTGGCCTCTTCAACCGAGGACGGCTCCAGAACCGGAAGCCCCGAGAGCTTGCCGTAATACCGGTTGTCCTGCTCGTTCTGGCTGGAGAACATGAAGGGGTCGTCCGCGGTCAGGATGACCAGGCCGCCCTTGACCCCGACATAGGCCAGGGTCATCAGGGCGTCGGCCGCCACATTCATCCCCACGTGTTTCATGACGCACATGCTGCGAACCCCGGAATTGGCCGTTGCCGCAGCCACTTCCAGGGAGACTTTTTCATTGGTGCTGTATTCGAAATACAGGCTCGATTCCTGGGATATCTGAAAAAAATTCAGAGAGATTTCCGAGGACGGCGTTCCGGGATAGGTGGTGGCAACAGCGACACCGGCCTCGATGGCTCCCCGGGCAATGGCTTCGTTTCCCAGCAGCACCATGGTTGCGCCGGGTTGGTCGGTCAGGAGTTTATGCATAAATTATTCCTTCAATGGATAGATTATATTCATGGTGTCAGGCAGGCGATCACGGAACCAGAATGGGCCGCTGCTGGATTTTCCGGCTGTGAACCATTTCAAACACCGTGTTGATTTCAGACAGCGGAAAGCATTTGACAAACGGCTTGATTTTCACCTTGTCTGAAAGAACAAGATTTAAAACAGCCGGATAATATTTGGGAATGCAGCCCCAGCTTCCTCTGGCCGAGGCATGAAAGGCCATGAGATTGGACAGCCGGATTTCCACGTTGTCCATGGTAAAGCCCACAACCGCAAGGGATGCCCCGTGGACCAGAAGTCCGAATGCGGTTTTCTGGCCGGCCGCGGTTCCGGAGGTTTCAAATATTTTCCATTCCGTTCGCCGCCGTCCCTTGCTTTTCACAAAATCGGACACGGCCTTTCGAAGATCCTTGAAAGCCATTTCTCTGGCGTTGAATGTGGCGTCAACATAGGGAGAAAGGGCTTCCAGCTTGGACGCATCCACATCGATGGCGATGACGGTGGCCCCGAAAGCTCTTGGCGATCTGGGCGCCGAAACCCCCGACCCCGCCCACGCCGATAAAGATGGCGGTGTCCTTGTCGCTGAGGCCGGATTCCACGATGGCCTGATACGGGGTGGTCAGGGCATCGGCAATCACGGATATCTCCGCCAGAGAGACATCGGCCTGTCCCATGGGTTTTCCGTCCACATTCACCGGAACTTCGCAGAGCTGAGCTGCCGGAACCAGAATATGGCTGGCGAACCCGCCCTGAATATCGTTTCCGGGCATTTTCTGCGTCGGGCAGATGTTGCCGAGTTCCCTGTCGCAGACATCGCATCCGCCGCAGGGCATGACAGCCGGAACAATGACGGCTTTCTGCTTCCAGGACTCGGCTCCGGGACCGGTGGCTTCAACAAACCCGCTGATTTCATGGCCCAGGGTCAGCGGCAGGGCGGATTTGGTCCGCACGCCGTCATAGAAAAAGCCAAGATCGGTATGGCAGACACCGCATCCGGCCACCCGCAGCAGGACTTCACCCTGCCCCGGTGTTGGAAGCGGAGATTCAATTTTTACGATGGGCTTATTTACTTCTGTCATTTGCCAGGATATCATTTTCATATCGTTAACACTCCTTGCGATAGGGGACTCGGCGCATCCGGTCTGAAAGCGAAAGCTTAAAGCAATCTGCCTTCAGTCTTCGGCTTTCAGTCTTCAGCCTTTATTCTCCGTGTATAAATGGTCTTGTATTTTTCCGCAGATGCCTTCATACATTCCGTGCATCCGGATTCTTTGCTCCGGGTCAAACTGCTCGAAACGCACTTCAAAGCCGGTTTCCCGGTACATCTCGGCCACTTCTGAAAGTCGGGGCTCATCCAGTGTGTTCTGGCGCTCCCAGCCTTCCAGAACCAAAGGATCCACCGGCATTTCCGAACGAATGTGAACCGTCATTTCAAGCGCCCTTGAATTCCGGCCGTTTCCGGCCTGCCGTGGACAATCCTTCCAGGGCATCGGCCGTAGCAAAAATCGCAGACAACTTGCCAAGTTCAATTTCAACCGCATCTGTCATGGATTTTCCCTGCTGCAGGTCGATGATTTCGGCTGAAATATTAAGGGCAATCGGCGCTTTGAATCCAATGGTTTTCAGCGCTTTTGCACCGCTGTCCGCCGGCACGCCTTCCGGGAGCTTTCCTTTTAGCCAGGAGGCAACGCGATTTGCCGCAAACATGTCCGCAAGCGGTTTGAATTTGTCCGGAAGATCCCGGGACCGGTATTTATCCGGTCTGCCTTCGGAAACCAGCGCTTGAATGGCTGCCGGAATATCCGCAGGCTCAACAAGCTTTTGGACAATACCCAAATCTTTTGCATCCCGGGCACTGATGGGCGCGCCGGTAAAGACATAATACTTGGCCAGCGCCGGCCCCACCTGACGGGTCAGTCGCAGCATGCCTCCCAGCCCCGGATAGATGCCGATGCCGGTTTCCGGAAAGGCCATGGATCCGGCGGAAGTGGCCACAATGGCCTGACAGGCCAGCGCCAGTTCGCTGCCGCCGCCAAGCGACAGGCCATCCAGAAGGGCGATGGTGAGTTTGGGGGAATTTTCGATTTTTAGAAACACCTCATGGCCTTTTCGCGTAAAATCCACAATATCCGGAATCTGATCCGCCTTGATCTTGTTGACAAAATACCGGATATCCGCGCCGGCCACAAAGGCTTTTCCCGCGCCTTGGATGACGATGGCCTTGACATCGGCTCGGGCCTCGGCTTCGGCAAATCGGCTGCCGAGCTGGGCCACGAGCTGCTCATTCAGCGCATTCATGGCTTCCGGACGGTTCAGGGTAAGGGTTGCAATGCCATCTTTCACCGCGACATCCACAAAATTGAATGCAAAGGGTTTGCCCAGTTGTTTCTGTTTCTTTAACAGTTCCGGGAGCTTGAAATCCGGGTATTTTTCGCAGATGGCCTGAACCGCGGCATAAGTCTTGTCAATTCCGATCCGGTTCATGATTTCAAACGGTCCCAATGTCCACCGAAGTCCGATTTTGGCGCCGCGGTCCGTATCCTCGATGCTGGCGACCCCTTCGTCCACCAGGGCCGCAGATACGCCCAGGCACACCCCGTACATCCGATCCGACACTGCCTGAATCCGGGTTTCGTCCACAGCGCCATCCAGATTCCAGTTTTCCTTTTTTTCCATCTGGGCTTTGAGCCTGTTGCAGGGCGCGTAAAACGGCCCCAGCTCGTTGCCAAGCGTGGTCGCGGCATGAACGGCAATGGGGATTCCAGTGACATTCATCAGCAGAAACGGCCCCATGCCGATCTTGAAGGCGCGCTTGGATGCCTCTTCAATAGTCGGAATATCGGCAATGCCTTCTTCAAGCATTCTGGCGGCTTCATTCAAAAACGGAACAAAAAACCGGTTGACGGCAAACCCCGGGGCATCCTTGACCAGAATGGCGGTTTTGCCATGAAGTTTGGCTGCCAGCAGTGATTTTTCAATGGTTTCAGGGCTGGTGCCCGCATGGGGAATCACTTCCAGCAGCCGGTTTTTGGCAGGATGATAAAAATAATGAAGACCGACAAAACGGTCCGGCCTCGAAATCTCTTCGGCAAATTCCCGGACATAAAAACTGGAGGTATTGGTTGCCAGAATCGTCTTTTCCGAACAGATTGCGTCCAGTTTTTTGAATAGATCGATTTTGACGGCCTTGTCCTCAAAAACAGCCTCGATAACCAGATCGGCATCACGCACCGCTTCAAAATCGGTTGTCGCCGTGATCCGGGACAGGATTTCCGTTACTTTTTCAGGCTTGAACAGCTTGCGTTCCACACCTTCCTGGAGCAGCCTTTGAATGGTACTGAGTCCTCTTTGAACAAATTCTTCCTGAGTATCGATCATGACCACAGGAATGCCTTCCTGTGCAATTTTCTGGGCAATACCGCTGCCCATGTTGCCTGCGCCGATGACGCCGATTTTCTGGATCTGTGACATTATGGACTCCTTGATGGGGAATGGATGACGGGTTATTGGCCATGGGAAGACATAGCCAATAACCCGTTACCTGCTTTTTATGTTTACTTGTTTTTCCATACGGATTTTCGTTTTTCGTAAAAACTGGCGATACCTTCCAGCGTATCTTCGGTTTTCATCAGGGTGTTGAGAAAAAGGTCGCTGACGCCGTCAATGGCTGCGGAGAAATTCATGCCGAGATGCGTCTTGACCGCCTGTTTGGTTAAACGGAGAATCAGGGGGCTGCTGGTCTGGATTTCTCCGACGAGTTTTGAGATTTCCACATCAAATTGTTCATCTTCGACAGCGCGGCCGACAAACCCCATGGCAACCGCCTCATCCGCGGAATAGGTTCTGCCGGTGGCGCAAATTTCGATTGTTTTGGCGGGCCCAACCAGTGCAGGCAGCCGGATGGCCGCATATGGCGGGAAAAAACCCAGTTTCACCTCGGGCTGGCCGAATTTGGCTTTTTTGGCAGCCACCACCATGTCGCAGGCAATGGCAAATTCCATGCCGCCACCGAGGCAGGCCCCGTGAACCGCGGCTATGGTCGGAACCGGAATGGCCTCGATCGATTGAAGCGCCTGATTGAATGTGCTGATCATCTTATCCACCAGCTCCGGTCTGTGGTCCCCGACATCCACGCCCGCGCACCAACTGGGACCTTCTCCCAGAATCACCACGCATTTCAGGTCCTTTTCGGCGTTCAGGGATTCCAGCGCCGCATTGAACTCCTGCATCATCGCGATATTGAACACATTGTGTTTGGGCCTGGCAAATGTCAGACGGGCAACGCCATCGGCATAACTGGTCCGGATGGTTTGATAATTGGTCATGGTTGGCCTCCTTTCTAACCCGTTATAGCTCTCTTCGGATGATCATGGCCGTGGTAACCCCGCCACCGCCACAGATCGAAGCACACAGCATTTCCTTGCCGGTTGTTTTCAGCGCATGGTATCCGGTGATCAGAATCCGGCATCCGCTGATGCCCGTTGGGTGCCCCAGGGCAACTGCGCCGCCATGAATGTTGAGTTTAGCGGTATCCAGATCCAAGGTCTGGATGTTTGTCAAAACCTGCGCGGCAAAGGCTTCATTGACTTCGAACAAATCCATGTCATTCAAGGTCATTCCGGCTTTTTTAAGCGCCATGGGGATGACGATTCCCGGACCTTCACCCATGGTTGAAGGCTCAACCGCTGCCTGGGCAAAGCTGACAAACGAAAACAAGGGCTTTGCGCCAATGGCTTTTGCCCTTTCCCGGGTGGTGACCACAACGGCGCAAGCCCCGTCGCTCATGCCGCAGGAATTGCCGGCGGTGACGCATCCGCCCTTTCGAAAGGCCGACGGAAGCTTGGCCATCTGTCCCACATTTGCATCGTGGCGGATGGTCTCATCCTTGGCAAAAACCCCCGGCGATTCTTTTTTACTGGCCGCAGGAACTTCAATCGACATGATTTCCGCATCGAAAAGGCCTTCTTTCTGAGCCCGGGAGGCTTTCAGATGGCTGGATACGGCAAACTGATCCAGATCTTCGCGTTTCAGTCCGTATTTTTCGACCAGATTTTCAGCCGTATCGCCCATTCCCTGTCCGGTGGTGGGGTCTATGGAGTCGCTCCAGCCATCTTCAAGGATCTTCGGGCCCATCTTGAACCCCTGCCATCTGGCGCCCTTCAGCAGGTAGGGAATGGTGCTCATGGAATCCATGCCGCCGGCAACAACGATGTCGCTGTCCCCCAGTCGCAGAGCTTCTGTGGCCAGGTGAACGCATTTCATGCCCGACGGGCAGGCCATGTTGATGGTGTTGGTGGAAACGTGAATGGGGATGCCGGCCTTCAAGCTGGCAGTACGGGAAGGGTTCGGGCCGTTTCCGGCCTGGCGGCAGGAACCATAGATGACTTCGGATACATCACTGCCCTGAATCCCGGCTCTGCGGAGCGCCTCGCGGATGGCCGCAGCCCCCAGTTCATAAGAGGGAACGTCCTTGATGGTGCCGCCGAAACGCCCCATCGGGGTCCTTACGGCGCCGATAACGACAATGTCTGAAAGTGCAATGGACATGAAATGATCTCCTTTAGATATATTGTCCGCCATCCGTTTTGATGACTTCACCGGTAATGTGACGGGCCTTGTCAGACGCCAGAAACACGATGACGTTGGCCACATCTTCGGGGGTTCCCACGCGTTTCATGACGATTTCACCCAGGGCAAGATTGACGATTTTGTCATGGGCCTCGTTTTCCTTCAGCATGGCTGTTTCAATCAGTCCCGGCGCTACGGCGTTCACATTCACGTTGAAGGCGCCCAGCTCCTTGGCCACAGCCTTGGTATATCCGATGATGCCGGCTTTGGAGGCCGAGTAATTGGTCTGGCCGAATTTCCCGCGAATGCCGTTGATGGACGTGATGTTGATGATTTTCCCGGATTTCTGGTCTTTTAGCAGCGGGGCGACATGGCGGGTGAAATTGAAATAGCCTTTCAGGTTGACCTCGATCACCTTATCCCACTGCTCCTCGGTCATTTTCCAGGAAACCCCGTCCCAGTTCATTCCCGCATTATTCACCAGAATATCGATACTTCCAAAGGCCTCAAGGGTCTGTTTTCACCACCTGCTCGGCTTCCGAAAACGAGGCGATATTACAGGAAAGGGCAATGGCCTTTCTCCCCATTTGAAGAATTTCGTCTCTGATTTTAAAAGCCTCATCCGCATGCTTGCGGTACAGCAGGCAGACATTGGCTCCTTCAGCAGCCAATCCCAGGGATGTGGCAGCCCCGATTCCCTGTGATCCGCCGGTCACCAGCGCATTTTTACCTTCCAGCAGCATATCTAAACTCCTTTTCATTTCAATCAGCGTTGAGTCAATGTCATTGACTCAAGCAATTTATCCAGAAAATCCCCTTTCAGCCTTTCTGCCTGTCTTTTCTATTTGGGTTTTCCCAGCACAGCCGCCATGAATTCGACGTCAAAAGCTGCGCTGCCGGCAATCCGCCTTCGGTATTCGATAAAATCGATGGTGTCCGTGCCGGTGATTTTTTTGGTATTAAAGGCATTGAATCCCAGATAGGCTTCGGTGGCCATATTGGCTGCCAGCCAGTGGCGATTGATGACCTTGGCCTGATCCCAGAAAAACTTCTTTTTCAGCCGGATGCCCTCGACGCTTTTGATCAGACAGCCGGGGAACAGGTTGGTGAATGTCCAGATGATTCTGTTCAGTTCCGCATCCAGTTTCTCAAAGCTGGTCGTTGCCGTCTTGACATATTCCCTGGCCTGCTTGGCGGCATCGCCGGACTTGAACTCCCCGTATACGATTTCGCCGTCATCCAGATACTGATCCGTGATCACGGCCGGGTTTCTGACCCATTTTTCACCGTCCTTGATAACCGGAAAGCATTTGGAAATGAGCCCCAGCTGTTTCATTTTATAGGCGCTCCAGAACTCGCAGGATACGCAGTTCCACATGGCCAGTTCCATGGGCAGCATCCAGGGCAGAAAATCGGTGCTGCCGCCATCCGGTGCGGACCCGTGCCGGGTGCCTGCCTGACCGAATATGGCCAGATCGCTCGCAATCGTGATATCGCAGGCCATGCCGATTTCCTGACCGCCTGCCACCCGCATGCCGTTGACCCGGCAGATCGTGGGCTTTTTGCAGCCAAGAATCCCATCCACCATGGCATTGAAAAGATCCATATACAGGCCGTATTCATTGGGACGGCCTGAATAATATTCCGCGTATTCCTGGGTGTTGCCACCCGTGCAGAAAGCCTTATCGCCCACGGCGGTAAATACAGCCGCAACCACCGAACTGTCCGCGGATGCCCGCTGAAAACCGGCGATGACGGCTTTGACCATTTCCGTTGTGTAGGAATTGTACTGCCTGGGGTTATTCAGGGTAATCCAGGCGGAATAAAGTCCATCAACGGGCTTGCCGGCGGCATCCAGAACCGGCTTTTTCTCAAAAATCACCCCAGGGGCCTGGGATGAAAACTGTGTTTCGCTCCAGAGAAAATGATCTTTCGTGCCCGAGTCTCTCGGTAACCAGCTTAAGTCGGCCATAATGTGTCTCCTTTGTCGTGCGGTGATTATATTCGGATGGCAAATAGTCAATTCACAAATTAATTACATTGAAGCTACATTACAGCTACTCTATTTTTTGTCAAGAAAAATCTGGAGGGGCGGGGGATGTCAAGCGACAATTACCCTTTAGGCAAGGTACATATTCAAGAGGTCAGTTCATAACGCCGATTCGCCTGAGTTCAAAATAACACCGCGAACAGGCTCTGACATCGGCAAGGGCGCTATGAGCGTTATCAAATCCTTCGCGGAACAGCTTATTGTACAATTCCTGCAACTTTGGCCACTTGTTTCCATAGGGACCGGGAATTCGACAGAAATTCGTCGACGATTGCATCGTGCATTTCCTTGGTTTCCCATCAACCGCGTTAAGATGGCCCATTCGTAACAACTCTGCGCCCAGTATTTTTTCATCAAACTGCATGTTGTGAGCGATTAAGGCCGTGGCGCCAGAAATATCTTCCGATATTTCTTCTAAAACAGGATTCAGGTCAACACCGGATTGGCTGGCAAGTTCGGTGGTAATTCCGTGAATTCTGGCTGCTTCTTTGGGAATCGTAAATCCGTCGGGCTTGATCACGTACTCTGCGCTCTTGATCTCGTTTTCACTGTCGTCCGTGACGATCCATGCAATTTGGACAAGCCTCGGCCAGTTATCAAGATCGGAAACCGATGCCTTGTAGTTCCTGGGAATCCCGGTTGTTTCAGTGTCAAAAAAAAGATACACGACTTTCTCTCCTTTCTACGCTATCGAAAATTTCAGCCACACGGTCTGTCGCCTATAGCCCATTGTTTACATTAACCAAAACAATTTATTTTGTCCAGTCGATATGCAGAGGTGCATCAAATTGGAGCCGGGCGCTGATTACCCGAACGTCTCCGATTCCGGACAAGATGCTGACCGTATGCTTCCGATTCCAAGCCCTGGCCCGTCTGGAATCTTTACGGTTGAGCCGCTGTACTGAATACCGCCCTGAACCGGATTGACGCTGCAGAAAAGAGGGGCATCCAGGTCAAACGCCCCGATGACAGTTCTGGAACAGGCCAGATGGGCCGCAGCAGTAACGCTGAGGCTGCTTTCCATCATGGACCCCACCATACAGGTCAGGCCGGCGGATTCCGCGATTGCGGCTATTTTAAGGGCATTGAAAATGCCCCCGCATTTCATCAGCTTGATATTGATGCCGTCGGCAGCCTGCATTTCGATCAACCGCAGGGCGTCTGCCGCGGAAAACACACTTTCATCAGCAATGACGGGAATATCCACCCGGTCCCGGACATAGCGCATTCCGGCATAATCTTTGGCGGGAACCGGCTGCTCGATCAGTTCGATATCAACGTTTTCCTTTTTCAAACGATTGACAGTGACCACGGCTTCTTTGGGTTTCCAGCCCTGGTTGGCGTCTATTCTAAGTTTGATGTCAGGACCAACAGCCTTTCTGACAGCAATGATTCGTCTGATGTCCAGGGCCGGGTCTTTTCCAACCTTGATCTTAAGAATTCCAAAGCCTTTTTTGACTTTTTCCAGGCTGTCCGAAGCCATTTTCTCCACGGCGTCCATGCTGATTGTCATATCGGTCTCAAGGGGGATGCCCGTACCGCCCAGGAGCCGGAACAAAGGAAGGCCGTATTGTTTGCCCAGAAGATCGTACACGGCCATGTCCACCGCCGCTTTAGCCGAATGATTTCCGATCATGCAGGCGTTCAGCTGCTGAAAAATGATCTCGGCGTCTTCAATGTTCATACCGCTCAGGCTGTCATTGATGTGTTTTAAAGCGCCCAGGATCGAAGAGACGGTCTCTCCGGTGATGACCGCGGTGGGCGCGGCTCCGCCAACGCCTGTGTGCTCAGTGTCGGTTGTGATGCGCACGCAGATGTTTTCGAGGCACTCAACAGTTCGCAGCGCGGTTTTAAAGGGTTGTTTCAAAGGGATTGAAATGGTTTGCGCCTGAATATCAAGGAGTTTCATGGATTGCTTCCTGTTTTTATATTGATCGCCGGCCGAATCCCCGGCTTGCCGCCATCAGCTGCCGGGTGTAGGGATGCCGGATATCCCCTTCTCTTAGCTGCTTTTGGGTGAGATATTCAACAACTGCCCCCTGGTTCATGACTGCAATGGCATTGCACATATGGGAAACCACCGCCAGATCGTGACTCACCAGAAGATAGGTCAGTGTCCGGTTTTTCTGGACCTGCTTGAGCAGATTCAGGACTTCGGCCTGAATGGAAACATCCAGGGCCGAGGTGGGCTCATCAAGCAGGATGATTTCAGGTTCAAGAATGAGGGCTCTGGCAATGGCGACCCGCTGCCGCTGTCCGCCGGACAGCTGGTGGGGGTATCTGAACCGGAAACGATTGCCCAGGCCCACCTCATCCAGGACTTTTTCGACACGCCGATTGGCATGGCCCAGCCCGTGAATGGCCACCGGCTCCTTTAATGTCCGGTCAATAGTATGTCTGGGATGAAGCGATCCATACGGATCCTGAAAAACCATCTGGACATTTCTGTAAAAAGACAGATCCCTTTTGATCTGCTGCGGCCCGCCGTCGATCCGGATCTCCCCGGTCCAGCAGCCCAAGAAGCCCGGTAATGCAGTTCAGAACCGTGGATTTTCCGGAACCGGATTCTCCGATGAGGCCAAAACTTTTCCCTTTTTCAATTTCAAAGGAAACATTTTTAACCGCGTGGTTTCGGGCCGCGCCGGTTCCAAACACCACGTTGAGGCTGGTTATTTTCAGCATGGGGATTTTCAGCACTTCCTTAATACGAAAAAGACGCCTTCAGCCAGGCATCCTCCCGTTTCAGGGTTGGCAGCAGATCTTCATTGCCGGTGATTCTCGGCAGGCAGTTCAGCAATCCCCGGGTGTAGGGATGGCGGGATTGACGGAGATCCTTTGCCTCGCAGACCTCCATGACCCTGCCGGCATACATGATGATCACCCGGTCGCAGAAAGAAGAGACCAGCTCCAGGTCATGGCTGATAAAGATAAGTCCCATGCCCAGCCGGGTCACCAGATCATCCAGGATCGCCAGAACCTGGAGCTGTACGGTTACATCCAGTGAAGATGTGGGCTCATCCGCAATCAGAAGGGCGGGCTCCGGGATCAGCATCATTGCCATCATGATCCGCTGGCCCATTCCCCCCGAGACTTCATGGGGATAAAGCCCGAACACCCTTTCAGGCTTTCTGATCCGGACAGCTTCAAGCATTTCCAAGGTTCGCCTGACGGCCTCTTTTCCGGACACGTTTCTATGCGCCAGAAACGATTCGGCTATCTGCCTGCCCACGGTCCGGACCGGGTTCAGGGAATACCTGGGGTCCTGCATGACCATGGTGATCCCTTTGCCCCGGATACCCCGCATCTCTTTTTCGCTTTTGTTCAAAATGTCCTGACCGTTGAATTCGATGGCGTCCGCAAAGATTTTGGCGGATGCAGGCAGCAGTTTTAATATGGCCCTGGCCGACAGCCGTCTTTCCGGATCCGGATTCCCCGACAATACCGATTTTTTGTTTTCCCATGGAAAAGCAGATATCCTTGACCGCGTGAAAATCCCCCTTGGGACTTTTAAAGACGATGTTCAGGTTTTTGATGTTGAGCAGCGTGTCTGCGGCCATGGTCAATTCTCTTTTTTTGGGTCCAGAACTTCCCGCAATCCGTCTCCAAGCAGGTTAAACGCCAGGCTGACAATGAAAATCGCAGCTCCCGGCATGGTGATCAGCCACCAGTAATCCAGGATATAGGCGCGGCCGCCGGATGTCATGGCGCCCCATTCCGGTGACGGCGGCTGCGCCCCCAGGCCCAGAAACCCCAGGCCGGCGGCGGTCAGAATAATGCCCGCCATGTCCAGTGTCACCCGGACAACGAGCGAAGAAATGCAAAGGGGCATGATATGACCCGTGATGATCCGAAAGGGACCCGCGCCCTGAAGCTTGATGGCATGAATAAAATCCGAGCCCCGGATGGTGAGGGTTTCCGCCCTGGCGATTCTGGCATAGGGGGGCCAGGATGTGACGGCAATGGCAATCACCGCGTTTTCAATGCCGGGTCCCAGGGCCGCGACAAAGGCAAGGGCGAGAATCAGTTTGGGAAATGCCAGGAAAATATCGGTTATCCGCATCAGGAGCATATCGATTTTCCCTCCCAGATAGCCGGATACCGTGCCGATCACGATGCCCACCGGAGCGGCGATGATGGCAACCAGCCCGACCACATACAGGGTCAATCTGGACCCAAAGACAATTCTGCTGAAAATATCCCTTCCCACTTCATCGGTTCCAAAAAAATGACTTGCGGACATCGGCTGAAGCCTGTTTCTCAGATCGGTAATAATGGGGTCGTAGGGAGCAATGAACGGGGCAAAAATTGATGTCAGAATCAAGACAAGGATGATCGAGAGCCCCAGAACCGCCAGCCTGTTATTCGAAAAATCCAGACACCCCGAATAGAGCCGTCCGGCCCAGGCCTGAAACGCCGATCCTGGCGCATCGGAAAGCAGCCAGCTTTTCGGATTGATTTTGTTTGTGCCGGTGATATTTGTCATGGTTGTGGCGCTTAAAAAGCTATCTGGCCCTTGGATCCAGAAATTTGTAGAGAAAATCCGAAAACAGATTAATCCCCAGAAAAATCGAACCCACGACAAGGGTGCTTCCGAGCACAGCATTCATATCGGCATTCAGGAGCGAATTGGTGAGATACAGCCCGAGCCCGGGCCATGAAAATACGGTCTCGGTAAGGACGGAGCCCTCAAGAAGGCTGCCAAAGCTTAAAGCGATGACCGTGATCAGGGGAATCCTGCAATTGTCCAGCGCATGTCCCCAGATGACCCGCCATTCGGCAATCCCCTTGACCCTTGCGGTCAGGATATATTCCTGGCGCAATTGCTCGATCATGAACGAACGGGTCATCCGGCTCAGGTATGCCATGCTGTAATAACCCAGAAGGGATGCCGGCAGAATGATGTGGGACAGCGCATTCCAGAAAATGTCCCATTCCCTGGCAAGGATACAGTCGATCAGCAAAAAACCGGTCATTGGATCGACCATGTTCTCATAAAAAACATCCACCCTTCCGGGCCCGGGCAGCAGATTCAGGTGTGCATAAAACACCATGAGCCCCATGAGCCCCAACCAGAAAATCGGGAGGGAATATCCGAACAGACCCATGATCCGGGCAAGGTGATCCAGCAGGCTTCCTTGTTTTACAGCGGAAAAAATCCCCAGGGGCACCCCTGCTAAAACGCCGATCAAGGTCGCGATCACGGCAAGTTCCATGGTGGCCGGAAACACCCGCGCAATATCTTCGAGCACGGGCCTGGCTGTAAGCACTGAAACTCCGAAATCCCCGGCCAGTACTGCTTTGATATAAACAAAAAACTGTTGCCACAGCGGCAGATGAAGGCCAAGCTGCAGGCGCACTCTTTCATAGACTTCCGCGGAGGCTTTGTCCCCCACCACAGCCAGAACCGGATCAATGGGCACGACCCGGCCGATCAGAAACGTTACCAGAAGAAGCCCCAGGAACGTCATACCGACCATAGCAAGGATTCCAACCGTCTGGTTCAACATCTTTGAAAACTGTCTGTGATAAGTAAAAATACCCATCAATTTGTTTTGACTTTTACGAAGCCATTTATTTGGTAATCAAGTGATAAAAATTGCTGTCGAAGCTGGGCCCCAGAATAAACCCGTTCACATTGGATCTCTCGGCAAGAATTTCAATATCCTGGAACATGATGACGAAGGGAGCGCTTCTCTGGTGCTCCTTCTGAATCTCAAGATACATCAGTGCCCTTTTTTTCCCGTCTTTTTCCAGAACCGCGGCATCGACTTTCCGGGTCATCTCGGGAATGTCCCAGGCATTTCTCCAGGCAATGGTCTTTGACTGTCCGGCATCCGAATTATCCGGGTTTCTGGCAAAAGTGTCCGCGTTGGTATGGGGGTCCATATAATCGGGTCCCCAGCGGCCGATGAAGATGTCATGGGCTCTTTCACGGTATTTGGTAAGAACCTGCTTGCCTTCACCTGGGATAATTTCCAGCTTGATATCCGCAAGGGCAAATGTAGCCTGAATGGCCAGAGCCATAGACGTTGAGGGCTCAGTGTTCCGCACATCCATGGCCACGGTGAAGCCTTTTTCAAGACCGGCTTCTTTAAGAAGGCCCTTTGCTTTTTCGACATTCAGCGAAAAAGGCGTCTCTTCCAGTGCGCCAAGGAATCCCTTGGGAAGAAATGCCTGATGCACCGTGCATTTACCGCTTAAGATGGTGGATTCCATTCCCGCGTAATCGACGAGGTATTTCAGGGCCTGCCTGACCTGGGGAATCTTCAGGTACTGGTTTTTCTGGTTCAGGCCAAGATAATAGACTGCGCCCTTGGCTTTTTTCCGGATTTTGATATTTGGATTTTCGGAAAGCCCCTTGAAATCGTCCGGCTGGATATTTCTAGCCATGTCGACATCCCCTTTTTCAAGGAGAAGTCTCTGGGTGGCGGACTCCGAGATATGCCGGATGATGATGCGCTTCATGGCAGGTTTTTTGCCTTGGTAATGGTCATTTGCGGCCATGATGAGGATTTCAGAAGGTTTCCATGATGAAAGCGCAAAGGGGCCGGAACCGGCGGAGTGGGTTTTCAGCCAGCCATGTCCCATGTCGCTGTTTTCCTCATGCTTCAATACTTCCTGTTTATCCACGATGGAGCCCGGGGTAGATGTCAGACAATACAGGAAAAACGTCGGCGCGTAGGGTTTGTCGATGATCAGCTTGACTGAATAATCTCCGGTTTTAACGATTCTTTCGTTCATGTTGGCCGGGGTAAATCCGAACTGGGTCAACAGAAACGCCGGAGACTTGTTCAGCTGGATCACCCGCTGAAGTGAAAAAACAACATCATCGGCGGTCAGCTTGTTGCCGGACGCAAATTTCATGTTCTCCCGGATCTTGAAGGAATACGTCCTGCCGTCTTCGGAAATATCCCAGCTTTCCGCAACAACACCATAAATTTTGCTCACATCCTCCACATCATAGCCGATCAAGCGGTCATACATGTTGGCTGCAAACTCGGCCCCGGTAAATTCAAAGACTTCCGCAGGATCCAGCGTGATGACGTCATCGAGTTTCGATGCCATTACCAGGGTGTCTCCGGGCGTTGCCGCAAACAGACTGTTTCCGGCAATCATGGAAAGAACAAGGGCAAACAATACCATTTTTTTCATGCTTTTTCCTTTCGAATCACCCAAACATCGGCTTTTGGGTGCTTCTTTGAATGATTTCCGCTTTCATGTCGGGGGACAAATCGTTGAAATACGCCGAATAGCCGGATACCCGTACGAGCAGGTGGGGGTAAAGATCCGGATTGTCGCGAGCCGCCATCAATACGGCCGGATCCAGAACATTGACCTGCACCTGCATGCCGCCCCGGCGAAAATAGGTTTTAATCAGGCTGCCCAGAGCCATGACGCCGGTATCTCCGCGCACGGTGTGGGGATCGAATTTGAGGTTGAAATTGACGCCGTTTGCGATCCGGCAAAAATCCAGCCGGTTTACGGAGTTTAATAGCGCAGTGGGACCATTTCGATCCATGCCGTTTAATGGGGAGATCCCTGATGCAAAGGCCTGCCCCTTTCGCCGGCCGTGAGGCAGGGCTCCGGTCACCCGGCCGAAATAATTGTGGGCCGTCACCGAATACAGCCCCGCGGTATAGGGGCCGCCCCGGGTGTTGTTACCAAAAGCGTTTAGCCTTTGAACAAAGGCGTCCACCACATAATGGGTCCAGCGGTCGGCTGCGGGAACGTCATTACCGAATTTATCGATGCTCCACAGATAGTCTTCGGCATTCGGGTCATCGATGTCACGCGCAAGAAGTCCCGCCAGCTCGGAAAGGGAATACCGCCGGTCCGTGAAAACCGCCTGCTCGATGGCATAAAGTGCATCTCCGGCATCCACCGGGCCCACGCATTGAATCCCGGAAAAATTATAAAAGGCGCCGCCGGCAGTGGCGCACCGGCCGGATGAAAGACAGCCATCCAGCAGCATGCTGGTCAGGGGCGTGGGATGATATTGGCGGTTGGCCAGCTCAACAGCCTGAAGATCGGCAATCAGCCGTCCCATCAGTTTTTGAAGCTGGGCCTCGAAAGCGTGCGTGACATCGGCCATGGACTGCATGCGGGAAACCGGCGGGGTCGCAGCGCCGATACGGACCACGGATCCGAATCGACGGCCCTGATTTAATGCCAGTTCCAGGGCCAAGGGGGTGTTGAACAGGGCCGCATCGGTAGAAGCAAAGCTTTTGCCCTGACACACCGGCTCCACGCAGCCAACAGCCGTGTAATCACGGGCGTCTTCCATCCGGTAGCCGTTTTGGACCATGGTCTTTACAATGATGTCGTCATTATAAAGGGCCGGTGAGTTGGCGCCCCCGGCAAGGATGCGATTCACGGCATTGCGAAAACCATCCGGCGAATTTTCATGAATTCTAGCGTGAAAATTGGGCTGGCGCATGCGAAGTACATCCATCACCTCGAGAAACAGAAAGCTCAGGTCATTGGTGGCATCCCGGCCCGTTCGTTCCGTACCCCCCACGGTCACCACCTGGCCGTTGAACATGCCGCCGTGAAAATTTGTAAGGTGCTTGGAAAACACGGGGATGATTTCCGACATCTTGATGCAGAAGGCGGCGATCAGCGTTCCGGCTTTTTCGCGGGTCAGTTTTCCATTTTTGATATCCTGTTGATAAAAAGGCCACAGATACTGATCCATGCGCCCCGGACAGATGCCGTTGTCAAGGCTCTCCAGGTTAAGGGCGATCTGGGCAAGAAAGACGGCCTGAAGCGCCCCCTGAAACGAATCGGCTCCCTTGCGAAGACTGGTCCCGCAAATTCCGGAAATGGCTTCAAGCTCGCTTCTTCGGGCCCTGTCCGGACACTGACGGGCCATTTCCCTGGCAAGGGCCGCATACCGATCCCCGAAACCGGCAAGGCTTTCCGCGATAATGACCACTGCTTCGTAAAACAACCGGGCTTCTGATCCCTCGGTGGTTTGTAAAAGGCGTGCGTTGGCTTCGGAAATGATTCCGTCTGTACCCACCGCGATCAGTTTCACGTAATCCGGCGCAAGATGGGCGATTCCGCCGCTTTCATTGATCAGATAAATATGGGCCTGCAGTTGATCGCCCACAAAACGGACTTTCTGCCACAAGGATGCATGGGCCTTCAGCGGCATGAACCGCAGGCTCCAGAAGGGGATGATTCCCAGCAGCCGGCGCAGGTCTTTTGCGGAAACCGCCAGCGGATTGGTCTTTCGCCGGGAGAACCGGAACAGATCCAGCATGACCGGAACCCCATGCAGCTCGGGGTAAATGGAGCCCCCCACGCGTTTGGAAGTGTAATTTCCGACAATGAGTTCATCCGGGAAAATGGCAATGGTTTTTTTAAGGAGCACATCGGAAAGCGCTTCGGCCATCTGGATGTGCGGCGATTTGCGCCGGTTGGCCACCTTTCGATGGTAATCGGTCCATATCAGGGCACGCTCGGCGCACACCGAGGGGCTTGCGGATTGCACGGCCTGCTTCAGCCTGGCGACTCTTCCCTTGTCGAAAGCATTGTCTTCAGACATAGATGACGGCATGAATCCCCTCTTTCTCGAACATCCGTTTGACGGGCGCGCAGGCATCGGCATCCATGGAAGCAAGATGCAGCGGCTGTAGCGGGCTGTTGATCCATCGGATCTTGTCCGCACCCAGTCCATGATACGGCAGGCCGTGAATGCCGTGGTGCCCATGTCGCAGCAGAAAACGAGACGTCTCTGCGATATTTTCCTCTGAGTCATTCACCCCCGGAACGATGGGCATGCGCGGCACCAGGGGGTTAAGCGCGCTTGAAAGGCGTGAGAAATTATCCAGAATCCGGCCATTGTCCGCGCCCGTATGCTGGCGATGTATCTTTGTGTCCATATGCTTCAAATCAAAATAAATCAGATCCAGAAAAGGCAGCAGGAGCTGGATGTGAACCCACTCGAAAAATCCGCAGGTTTCAAGGGTTACGTGGATACCCTGGCGCTTCACTTCCGGTAGAAAATTCTCTAAAAAACGCCATTGCATCAGCGGCTCCCCGCCGGACAGGGTGATGCCGCCGCCGGAATCCCGAAAAAAATCCTGATCCCTGAGCACTTCGCCCGTCAGCACATCGACCGGCCAGCGCCTGCCCACAAGCGTCAGGCTCTCAGCCGGACAGACGTCGGCACACCGGCCGCACACGGTGCATCGCTCATAATCGATGCGCGCTTCTTCGGACCGGAGGATGGCGGCACTTCCGCACGACTCCGCGCACTGAAAACAGCCTTTGCAGCGTGCTGCGACGAACGCCATCTGAGCTTCAGGGCTTATGGATTCAGGATTTTGGCACCAGGCGCAGCGTAGCGGACAGCCCTTGAAAAACAGGGTGGTGCGGATACCCGGCCCGTCATGCAGGCAGAACCGCTGGATATTGAAAATGAGGGCCTCTTTTTCATGCTGTTGCAGCGCTTTCATAAAAAATCCGGAACCTGTTTTTATTGGAGTTCATATCTTTCAGATGGACAGTTCAAAGTTCCCATAACATTAACGATTCTATGACATTGTTTCCTTATTCCTGAAAGAGTCTGAATCAAGTATGATTTCATTGAGATGCAAAACCTGGATACCGGATCAAGTCCGGCAAGACGGGAAAAATTGGAGTGTCGAGTTTCAAATGCTTTGTCAAAGTCCTTCTATATCTATTTTTGAAAATTCAACAGCGATCAGGCTCATGTCGTCCGAAGGCACGGACCCGCCTCTTTGTCTGTCGGCGGTTTCAAATGCCATTTCTACCAGTTCCTGGGTCGGCAGATGATAAAAATTCTCCATGAATGCGTGAAATCTGTCCTTGCCTTCGCGCTCACCATCCATCCCGAAATTTTCAATTAAGCCGTCCGTATAAAGAATCAGCCGGTCTCCGACATTCAATTGTTTTTCTTCCTGACTGAAAGCAGCTCCGAATCCGCTGCCGATGGCTGCGCCATGGGTCTCGAGCTTTTCCAGATACCCCGTGGATCTTAATATCAAAGGCGGCATATGGCCGGCGTTGCTGTAAACGAAACACCCAGTTTTGATATTTAACGTTGCGTGGACAATCGAAAAAAAACAGTCGAATCTCTCCATCGGAAACTCTTTGTCCAGACGGTTCATGACAGCCTCTGGAGTGAATAATTTGCAGGTCAGACGCATACGGTTGTGCAGGCTCATCAAGAATTGTGAGATCGTAACGGCGATAAGGGCAGCCGATACGCCATGACCGCAAACGTCCAGCATGTAAATTCCGATTTGTTCTTCACTGATTTTATGGATTTGAAAGATATCGCCGCCGATATGGCCGCAGGGTTCAAATCTCCAGGCAGTCACGATGTTGTCTATTTTCAGATCGCTGTCCGGAAGAAGGCTTTTCTGGATCTCACCGGCTGTTTCAAGTTCATGGTTGATTTGCTGCTGATGTTTTTCAAGCTTTCTTTTCTGCTCCTCGATCAGTGAGACATCGTAAATGATCACAAGTATCATTTTTTGTCCGTGGAACTCGATGAGCCTTGAAGTAACCTCCAGATTTTTTAAAACCGGCCTCCCTTTGATGTAAAATACGCGCTCCATGGACTTGCGATCGACAGGGTAATCCTCCACCAGGGTTTGGAGCAGCGTCTTTCTCAAAACGCAGAACTGGCACTGGGATGTATCGCCACAGGACTTGTTTTCTTTCACCGCGTTCACACATCCGGCTATTTGACCAAAAGAAGTCTCAACAACACGATCCGCGGCACTATCGAAGAGACTTAGAAAGCTTTTGTTGAATTGATGAATCCGCATATTCTCGTCTGCGATAAGAATAGCGGAATTAATGTTTTCCAGAATCAGATTCAAAAATTCGTTTGATTCTTTCAGATTGTCAAGCGCTATCGGCATAATGGCCTCATTAGGGGGACGTACATCAATCAATAACTTTTATTCCAGAGTCAATTCGTTTTCAACCGCAAACAGTTTGCCGCGCTTGATTGCCATGCTCACCGCAGCCTGAGTCATCCCCAGTTTAAAACCGATTTCCGGCTGTTTTAATCCGAGTTCTTCGGCAGCCCAATAGATGGCCAGGCTTCGTGCTTGTACTGTTCGCCTCCCGCGATCCCTTGATAAAATAGCATCCGGATCAATCCCTGTAAGTTCCCCCGCTCTTCGAACGACTACCTGGAAATCCACCCCCTGCGCCTGCAGGCGGTAGCCGCGTTCCATCTTCTCGTTTGCAAAAGATAAAACCTTTTCAACAAAATTACTATCACCCAATATTCTCTCATCATTTTTTTGAAAAAGACCTGCTTTGTGCTGCGTCTTCACAGCAGCCCAACCGCCTGCACTCCGAATCAAACCACCGCCGACAAGTTCATCCCGCCTCCCCAGATCCAAGCCCTTCTCCACAAAATCCCGGTACAGCCGCCGGGCAACAGAAACACTCGAATTAAACACTTTAAGTACATAATCGGTATGTTGCCAGGGACAGTATTCCTTCTTGAAAAAAGCGCCGTGCCCGCAATACGGATTCTCCCTCAATTCTTTTAAATTCCGTACAATTTTGGCACGCAAGGGATTCAGGTGGATATAACGAACGAGCTCTAGCAGATAGGCATCCTCCTGGCATAGAATCGACTTGTAACGGTTTTGAAACAGATGTCCATGTCGCTGATGCCGTCTGTTAAATGAAATGGCATATCCGGTCAGAAGACGCTGCATAACCCTCGAAATTGCTGCATTTCCGGTTCTGAGAAGCAGGTGAAAATGATTTGGCATCAGAGCCCAGGCAAAACATGCGGTCTGGGTATCACCCATAATCGAGGATAAACGGTCCAGAAAATCATCCCGGTCCGTATCATCTAAAAAAATATTTCGACGGTCAATGCCTCTCACAATTATGTGATGCAAGGCACCTGGGGCATCTATTCGCGCTTTTCTCGGCATAGCTTTTTTATATCACACCAGTTTTTATTATCAACTTATTTTTTTATGTACGTCCCCTCTTTACATCGCAAAGGTTCAGTGTTATCCATTAAAACAGTAGGAGACTGAACGTGTTCCTGATCCTTAGAATGGAGGGGTACGATGAACAATACATCGCTTCGCGTTGTCTTTATCGCAGCCGAAGCTGCGCCATTTGCCAAAACCGGCGGACTGGCCGATGTTGCAGGGAGTCTTCCCGATGCCCTGCGGCGATTGAACGTGGATATCCGTGTGATTATGCCGGGGTATCGGCAGGTGTTTGAACACGGTTTGCGAGATGAACTGCTCTGGCCCGACCTGCACGCCTGGCTGGGTTCTCAGCATCTGAGCTTTCAGGTGCGCAAACTCTCCAATGAAAACATCGCCCCGACATATGTCATCGACCGGGAAGACATGTTTGACCGGCCCCATCTTTACGCCAATGGCGACGGCAATTATTACGACAATGCCGAGCGGTTCATTTTTTTCTGCCGCGCCGTTGCAGCGCTGATGCATGCCTGGGATTTTAGCCCCCGGATTATCCACTGCAACGACTGGCATACCGGTCTGATTCCGCTCTACATAAAGTTGGAACCGGCGTTTCGACAAATTAAAACCCTTTTTACCGTGCACAATCTGGGATATTCCGGCCTCTTTTCAAGAGATAAATTCGCATTGACCGGACTGGATTCATCCCATTATCAGCCGAACGGGCTGGAATTTTACGGAAAGTGGAGCATGTTGAAAGCCGGGCTGGTATATAGCCGGGCCGTCTCCACGGTCAGTCCCACCTATGCGCGGGAGATTCAGACACCTGAATTTGGCAAAGGTCTGGAAGGCGTCCTTCGCAACAGACAGGCTTCCGTGTCCGGTATCCTGAACGGTGTCAATTACCGGCACTGGAACCCTGAGACGGATACTTTCATTCCAGCACGTTACACGCCTGAGGATCTGTCCGGAAAACGTACCTGCAAAGCCGCCCTGATTCGGGCATGTCAACTGGACGAGCGTCTGATAAACCGTCCGCTCATAGGCATTGTATCCCGCCTGGACGTTCAAAAAGGGATTGATCTGATCATTCCGATACTGAGCGAGCTGATTGAATCCATGAAGGTAGGGCTGGTCATTCTGGGAACCGGCGACGAGACGTTGCAGCAGGACCTTCAACAGGCCGGCGAACCCTTTAAAGGTTCATTCGCCTTCATTCAGCGCTTTGACGATGCATTGGCCAGAGGGATTCTGGCCGGCGCCGACATGCTTTTGATTCCCTCCCGCTATGAGCCCTGCGGCCTGACCCAGCTTTATGCCATGAAATATGGAACGGTTCCCGTGGTTCGCGCCACCGGCGGACTGAATGACACGGTATCCGAGGTGAATGCGGGTTCCAGCGAGGGCACCGGGTTTACATTCACACACGCGGATTCCGCACACTGTCTTGCCGCGATTCAAAAAGCAGTCGGCGTTTACCGGATGCCGACGATCTGGAGCCGCATCCAGTCCAATGGCATGTCCATGGATTTTTCCTGGGACAAAGCCGCACGGAACTATTTTTCGCTTTATCAGGAATTGATGATGGACAGCGCCCTCTGATTCCGCATCGATTTTCGCTGTTAACTTATTTATTTATGTACGTCCCCATCAACAGGGCAATCGCATGTAAAAATCAAGCCGAAAGGACTTTCAACAGATAGTCATGGTCCCACGCTGCTTTAAGGCGTTTGGTTTGAATACCGCCCTTGAGGGAATTTTCCCATTTCAGCAGGTTGGTTGCCATGTGACGCAGGATCCCGAAATTTTCCGGTGCATGATCTTTACGTACCCGGCAGTAGTCTTCTCGGAAAGATACATCAAGGCACCAGTGCAGGCCGTTTTCGATACCCCAGTGATCTCTGATCGCTTTAGAAATGGTGGGTGCATGGTTTTCGAGACTGGATATGAAATAGGACGCTTCTGTAGAGATCTGTCCATTAGTATCCCGCTTTCGGATAACCATGCAAATCGTTTTAATACCCGTCCACTTTTCTTTACCCTGAAGCCAGCTGATATCGTCGGTTGTGAAGTAATGCCTGGTTTCGATACGGCCGTGCTCACCATCAAGAGTGTCGATAAACTCGAAGGGGCCATTGGCAGGCTCTTGGAAGAAAAGAGCGATGTTTTCGTGGAGTGTTTCCTGATTATCTTTGACCTGGATAACATAATCGGCTCCGGATTCGACAATTGTTCTGGTGATTTTTTTTCTGACACCCCATGGCATCAATGGTGACAATGGCTCCTTCCAACGAAAGGGTTTTGATCAGTTCCGGAATAGCGGTAATTTCATTGGATTTGACGTCGGTCTTGAGCTGGTCCAAAACCAGTCGAATATCAGTTGCCCAAGCGCTGACCATGTGTATGGCTGACCTGCCGTTGGTCCTGTCGTGGGAGCCGCGAAGCGTTTTGCCATCGATGGCCACAGTTTTACCCTTGAGGGACTCGCAAAACTCTTGCACCCAGCGAGTAAAGAATTCATTGAAGCCCTTGGGATCAATCTTGGCGAATAGACGGCCGAAGGTGTCGTGTGAGGGGATGCCGTTTGGCAGTTCCAAGAACTGCTTAAACCATTCGAGCTTGGAGCGGCCATATTCAGACACCTGAGTCCAGGATTCTGCGCCGCTTATGACGGCACAAAGTGCGATCAAGAGAATGTCGTGAAGCAAGTGGCGTGTGTTGTGATATCGCGGATCCTTGATGCAATTGAGATGTTTGAGAAAGGGTGAAACGGGAGAATGTGTCATGGTGTAACCTCCTAAAATTATAGTTTTTTAGGATGCTTATCACACATTCTAGTAAAAGTCTAGATTTATTAACTATTTCAATAAGTTATTATTATACATTTAAAAACCATGCGATATCAAGCAATTATGATTTACACAAAAAGCGGAGCAATCAACATGAAAAGCACATTTCGTACCAATGTTACATGCGATTGCCCTGTCCCCATCAATGGTTTGCCTTGACAAAGCCGCGTTGATCGTCCAATATGATAAAGATAATTTTAGATGATGCAGCTAAATTTACTGCTGTAGCATTCAGGGTCGCGCGGCACCGCACAGCTTTTGTCCTCATTTCCATAATCGTTAATCCCGGTGCGGCTGTCATGTTCCGACAAGGTGGCTCTAACTCCGGAACGATACCGGTTTTTATCCTTAAACTCTTGGTTTTGTATCATATGCCCTTCGCTTTGAAATCAGAAGGCCTTTATCGCTAAAGTTGACGTAGCGGTATTTTTTCCGGCTTTACCGGGCAGGCATCTTTCATCGAGCAACCCTGACAACTCTGGCTGTTGAATACCGCGAACTATCAATCCTTTCGTTTGCTGGTTTTCATCGGAATTTCATTTGGGGGCATGATGCAATGTGGCCATTTTCCAACAGACTAAATGGCTGAAAGAGTGCCGTCTTTAGCGCAGCAGTATTTTCATTCGCATTGACCTGATTGTCAAAACCCGCGTTAACAGTTTACAGGTGTTCATCTCGCAGATCTCTGAGACGTTTTCAAACTGAATCACATCTGGCTTCGCCCCCAAGGATAAAGTGCACAGAATCCAGACGCTGTTTTTGGTATCAACTCAAGGAACTATTGTTATTATGTATCACTTCGTGTTTTTTCTTATCTCAACAGACCCGATATCCGGGGAAATAAAGTGAAAATCCCGGCTGGCAGGGCATCGCTGAACTTGACCGTCATTTGCATGCTTGCAGGGATGGTATGCCTTTTCCTCTTGACCGCCCACAGAACCTGTTTTCTCTCAGGATTCTGTATCGATGAGGCCCCCTGCAGCCTCAGTTGATCCTGTCGCTGTGGAAGATTTAAAAACTCTCGCCGCGAAGATCGAAAACAGCAAAGAGCGCAAACAACTGCTCAGCCAGATCCGCGCCCTCATCGCCCTGCAAAACCAAATGCCTCTCTCCCGTTCCGGAGAAGTCCTTCAGCACGCGACTGACGGAATCAATTTCAAAAACACTGGAAGAAACCTCCCGGGCACTATCATCCTTTTACCGATACATTCCGGATCGGCAGGAACTGGTGAACTGGCTTCAAAAAAACATACGCGATCCCGATAGCCTTGGGCGTTTAAGCGGCCAGGCCATGCCCATCATGCTGATCCTGGCTCTGGCATGGATATCGGAATTCATTGTGGAGCGGCTGCTCGCCCGGTTCCGAAAACGTATTGAAGACCGGGCCGGCAAAAATCATTTAACAGCTTTCGGGCCGGCCTTTGCCAGAGCGGCACTGCGGTTCTGTGCGCTGGCGGTGTTTACGATCGTTGCTTTCTCCGCTTTCTTTTTTCTTCAGTCCGGCGCACCCATCGGTAACATCGCCATTCAAATTTTTACGGTCTACATCACCGGCCGGACCCTTGTGATACTTACCCGTATGGTGCTGGCGCCCTCGGTCCCCTCCCTGAGGCTCGTTCCGCTCCGCTCTGAGTCATGCCATTGCATTGTTTTCATGGATACGCCGCCTGCTCATCGTCGCCCTTATCGGCTACCTCCTGGCCAGCACGGCCCTTTTGTTCGGATTGCCTGCCAAGGGGTTTTCCGATCTGATGGATCTTCTGGGGCTGGTTCTTCTGGTGATGATGATCATCGCCATTCTCCGGAACCGAACAGCGATGACGTTGTGGATCCGGGGTTCGATAGAGGGGCCGCCGGCCCCGCGAGCTTTCAGCCGGCGGGTTCGCGTCAGCCTGGCCTCAGTCTGGCACATTCTGGCAATCATCTACCTGATCAGCGCTTTTGTGGTCTGGTGGCAGGACATCGATGGGGGCTTCCTTTATCTGGTTCGCGGAACGCTTTTGTCCGCTCTTCTGCTTTTCGCCGCCCGGCTCGCTATTAAAAGCATGCGCCGCGGAATCACCCGGAATATCGATGCAAACGACTCGCTTCGCGAAAATTTTCCGATTCTGGCGCAGCGGCTTAACCGCTATGCGCCGGTCTTCTTTTTCATTGTTCGTGCCGGCATCGCTTTCGTCGTCGCCACGCTTATTCTGGAGGCCTGGAAAGTGGATGCATACCGCTGGCTGGCGGAACCTTTCGCAAGGCAATTTCTATCGTTTTTATTCAGCATGTTCCTTGTCTTCACGATCTCCGCGGTGATCTGGGAGGCTGTGGACATCGCCACCGAGCATTATCTGGCAAAATCGGAAAAACCCGAGCACACGCCGGGACACAGGGCCCGCGTTCGCACCCTGCTGCCGTTGATGCGCAAAGCGCTGATGATCGTTCTGACCGTGATGGTCGTTATGATCGTGCTTTCTGAATTCGGCGTCAACATCGGCCCCCTGTTGACCGGCGCCGGCATTATCGGTCTTGCGGTCGGCTTCGGCGCCCAGAAACTTGTTCAGGACATTATCACCGGCGTCTTTATTCTTCTGGAAGATGCGGTTGCCATCGGAGACGTCGTCAAGGTAGCCGGAATCGGCGGTCTGGTGGAGGATCTCTCCATCCGGTCCATCCGCCTTCGAGACCTGTCCGGCAACGTTCACACCATTCCCTTCAGCTCGGTGGATACGGTCACCAACATGACCAAGCTGTACTCCTACTACCTGATTGATATCGGGGTCGCGTATCGGGAAGACACGGATCAGGTCGCGGAGGTGTGCAGGGAAATCGTTGAAGAAATGCGTTCCGATCCCGAATTCTGCCCGGAAATCCTGGAACCTCTCGAGGTGCTGGGAGTGGATCAGTTCGCAGACTCCGCGGTCATCATCAAGGCTCGCATCAAAACACGACCGATCAAGCAGTGGATGGTGGGGCGGGAATTCAACCGCCGGATGAAGAAGCGTTTCGATGAACTGGGAATCGAAATACCTTTTCCGCATCGCACGCTTTATTTCGGCGCCGGCAAGGACGGAAGCGCCTTGCCGGGCCACCTGGTTGTAGAGCAAAAATAATGAAAAGGATAAAGTTCAACGCAGACATTGGACTTTTAGTGAATCCATCAAAATTGGACTGAACTTAAAGGGAGGAAGCATGCCGGAAAACATATTGATTCAAAGGGTGATCATCGACCGGGTTCGGCCGGAGATCGACAGTGGAAAATTTCCCATCAAGCGCACCCTGGGCGAGAAGGTCAAGGTGCGCGCCGACATCCTTACGGACGGCCACGATGCGATCTCGGGTCTGTTGCTGTTTCGCCATGAGAGCGCTTCCCGATGGCGACGGCTGTCCTGGAGGGTTTTCCCAACGACAAATGGAAGGCTTCGTTCAAGGTCACGGAACTCGGCCGGTATGTCTACACGCTTTGCGCCTGGCTGAACACGTTCAAAAGCTGGCGGCGGGATCTGGCCAAACGCGTCGAAGCCGGCCAGGATGTTTCCGTGGATTTGCTCATCGGCGCAGCGATCGTCGAAGACGCCCTGACGCGGGCCCCGGATGATTCCCAGCGGACCTTGCTCGCCGACCTGCGCACACGTGCGTTGCGATCCAATAGAAGTCCGGCAATCAAGAGCCCGGCTGGCGCTTGACCCCAGCCTGCTTGCCCGCATGGAGCGATGCCTGCCGGAGCGCGACCAAATGACTTTTTACCCAAAGGCCCTTGTGGTGGTGGTAGAACCGGTGAAGGCCCGTTTCAGCGCCTGGTACGAGATGTTTCCGCGCTCCTGCGGCCCGACGCCGGGAGCGCACGCCACATTTTCAGACTGCGAGGCCAGACTGCCGTATGTGGCCGACATGGGCTTTGATGTGCTCTACCTTCCGCCCATCCATCCCATCGGGATCATCCCACCGCAAGGGCCGCAACAACTCGCCGGTCTGCGAGCCGGGAGACCCCGGCAGTCCCTGGGCCATCGGAGCTGCCGAGGGCGGGCACACGGCAATCCATCCCGAACTGGGCACCCTGGACGATTTTCGAAACTTCGTCCGCCGGGCCAGATCACTCGGGCTGGACGTGGCCATGGACCTGGCGTTTCAGTGCAGCCCGGACCACCCTTATGTCCGGGAGCATCCGGAATGGTTCCGGCTGCGCCCGGACGGGTCCATCCAGTATGCCGAAAACCCGCCGAAGAAATACCAGGACATCTATCCGCTTCATTTCGAATGCGCGGAGCGTCGCGCTCTGATGGACGAGCTCAAGCGTGTCGTCCTGTTCTGGATCGAACAGGGCATCCATATCTTCCGGGTGGACAACCCCCACACCAAACCGTTCGCCTTCTGGGAGTGGCTCATCGCCGAGGTCAAACGATCCCACCCCGAAGTGATTTTTCTCGCGGAAGCGTTCACCCGTCCCAAGGTGATGTACCGTCTGGCCAAACTGGGATTCAGCCAGTCCTACTACGTATTTCGCCTGGCGGAATACGGCCTGGGAGATCCAGAAATATTTCACCGAACTCACGCAAACGGACGTGGCCGAGTTCTTTCGGCCCAACCTCTGGCCGAATACGCCGGACATTCTGACGGAACACCTCCAGACAGGAGGGCCGCCGGCGTTCATCGCACGGCTTGATTCTGGCGGCAACGCTGGGAGCCAATTACGGCATTTATGGACCGGCTTTTGAACTGTGCGATAACCAGCCGCGCGAGTTCGGCAGCGAGGATTACCTGAACTCTGAAAAGTACGAGATCCGGACCTGGGACATAGACTCCCCCGGCAGTCTCAAGGACATCATCGCACGCGTCAACCGCATCCGCAGGGAGAATCCCGCGCTTCACAGCGACCGCAGCCTGCGCTTCCACCCGATTGACAACGAACAGTTGGTTTGTTACAGTAAACACACTGCGGATTTTTCCAACATCATTCTGACTGGTGGTGAACCTGGATCCGCATCACACCCACTCCGGCTGGCTGGAGCTGCCACTCTCCGAACTCGGGTTTGATACGGATAAGCCCTTCCAGGTTCACGACCTGCTGAGCGACGCACGCTACCTTTGGCATTCACAGCGCAATTTTATCGAATTGAACTCCCAGGTGATGCCGGCTCACATCTTCAGGATCCGGAAAAAGATCCGCACCGAACACGATTTCGACTACTTTATGTAAAGGAATGACCATGGCCAAGATTTTCCGGGACACTTCAGGGATGGCAGGGATGGGCGACGATCCCCTCTGGTTCAAGGACGCCGTCATTTACCAGCTGCATGTCAAAAGCTTTTTCGACAGCGCCGATGACGGCGTCGGTGATTTTCAGGGCCTCACCCGAAAGCTCGACTACCTGCAAGACCTGGGGATCTCCGCCATCTGGCTGATGCCTTTTTGCCCGAGTCCGCTGCGCGACGACGGCTACGATATCGCCGACTACCGCAACATCAATCCCGCCTACGGCACCCTTCGGGATTTCAAAAAATTTCTGGCCGAGGCCCACCGCCGCGGCCTGCGGGTGATAACGGAACTGGTGGTCAACCACACCTCCGACCAGCATGCCTGGTTCCAGCGCGCCCGCCGGGCCAAACCCGGCAGCCCCTGGCGGGACTGGTATGTCTGGAGCGACACCCCGCAGCGCTACACGGACGCCCGGATCATTTTTCAGGACTTTGAAACATCCAACTGGACCTGGGACCCCGTGGCCGGCGCCTACTTACTGGCACCGGTTCTATTCCCATCAGCCCGACCTCAACTACGACAATCCCCAGGTGCGCAAGGCGATCCTGGCCACACTGGATTTCTGGTATCGGCATGGGCGTTGACGGGCTGCGGCTGGACGCCATCCCCTATCTTTTCGAGCGCGAGGGGACCAACTGCGAAAACCTTGCCGAGACACGCATCGGTTCCTGAAGGAAATGCGGGCCCACGTGGATGCCAAGTTCAAAAACCGCATGCTTCTGGGCGAAGCCAACCAGTGGCCCGAAGATGCCGTGGCCTATTTCGGGGACGGCGATGAATGCCACATGGCCTTCCATTTTCCGCTCATGCCGCGGCTTTTCATGGCGCTGCACATGGAGGACCGCTTCCCGATTCTGGATATCCTGGATCAAACCCCCGCCATTCCGGAAAACTGCCAGTGGGCGATCTTCCTTCGCAACCACGATGAGCTGACCCTTGAAATGGTCACCGATGAAGAACGGGACTACATGTACCGGGTCTATGCCCAGGACCCCCGCATGCGGATCAATCTCGGGATCCGTCGCCGGCTGCTTCCCCTGCTCGGAAACCACCGGCGACTCACTGGAGCTTGCAAACGCGCTGCTGTTCTCCCTGCCGGGGTCCCCGGTGATCTACTACGGCGATGAAATCGGCATGGGCGACAACGTCTATCTCGGCGACCGGGACGGCGTGCGCACGCCGATGCAATGGAGCGCGGACCGCAACGCCGGGTTTTCACGCGCCAACCCCCAAAAGCTTTTTCTGCCGGTGATCATCTCTCCGGAATACCATTACGAGGTCATCAACGTGGAAGTGCAGCAGGCCAATCCGCACTCCATGCTGTGGTGGATGAAGCGTCTGATCGCGCTGCGGAAACGATTCAAAGCCTTCAGCCGGGGCTCGATCGAATTTCTCACCCCCGACAACCATCGCATCCTGGCGTTCACCCGTTGTTACGAAAACGAACGGCTGCTGATCGTCTGCAACCTGTCACGGTTTGTCCAGCATGTGCAGCTTGACCTGTCCGCATACCAGGGGATGGTCCCGGTGGAGCTTTTCGGCCGGACCCCTTTTCCGACCATCCAGGCAGCGCCATACTTTCTGTCGCTCGGCCCCCACAGTTTTTATTGGTTTTACCTGACACCGCCGCAAACGGTTGTCGGAGGGAACTTTACCCGAAACCGGAGAGACCGCCATCCCCGTGGTGGAGGTCGATTGCAATGAAGAAGATATTTTCAACGGCAAGGCCACCGCGCAACTGGAGAAGGTTCTGCCCGGCTTTCTTACCCGCAGCCGATGGTTCGGCGGCAAGGCGCGGCCGCTCAAGCAGTGCCAGCATCGTCGACATGTTCTTACCTGACAAAAGAATCGCAGCCGTTGGGCCATCGCCCTGGTGCAAGTGGACTACCTCTCCGGTGATGCGGAAGTGTATACCGTTCCCATGGCACTGGCCCATGAGGATCAATCCGATCGCCTGCTGCAGGAACATCCCCAGGCCAGTCATTGCCAGACTCAAGCTCAAGGAAAGCCCTCGACCGTTCTGCTCTACGATGCACTGGTCGATGCCGCCTTCGGCGAAGCGCTGCTGGAGGTTCTGACCCGCAAACGAACCATTCACGGACGCAGCGGACAGATGCGGGGATTTACCACGCGCGCCTTCCGGACGCTGGTTCCCGAACGGCCAGACCCTGCCGCCGCCGACGATCATGCGGGCCGAGCAGAGCAACACATCGATCCGGTTCGGCGATCAGCTGATCCTGAAGCTCATCCGCAAGCTCTCCCCGGGGGTCAATCCGGATTTTGAAATCGGACGGCTGCTCACTGAAAAACGATTTCCGCACTGCGCACCAACCGACGGTGCGATCGAGCTTCGGCTGAACCAGGAAGAGCCGATGACCATCGGCCATCCTGCAAGGGTTTGTTGCCAACCGGGGCGACGCCTGGCGTTACACCCTGGACTGTTTGGACCAATACTTCGCGGCTGCCGCGGGGCAGGCTCTCCCGCGGACCTGCCGGCAGCTTTTCCCGTCGACCTGCTGGACTCAGCCCCGCTCCGACGAGGCGGCCGGACTTATCGGAGATTATTTGGAATCCGCCCGCCTGCTGGGCCGGCGCACCGCCGAAATGCACCTGTGTCTGGCATCGGAACAGAGCCTGCCGGAATTCAAGCCTGAAGCATTTTCCAAGCTCTACCAGCGGGCACTGTATCAGTCCATGCGCACCCAGGTCGGAAAAGCCCTGCCGCTGCTGCGGCGGCAGTTCAACCGTCTGCCCGAGAGTCTGCGTCCGCTGGCACTTTATATCATGGAACGCGAAAAGGATCTGATGAACCGCTTCAAGGAGCTGCTCGAAACCAAAATCGGCGCCATGCGTATCCGCTGTCACGGCGATTACCATCTCGGACAGGTGCTTTTCACGGGAAGCGATTTTGTCATCATCGATTTCGAGGGCGAACCGGCCCGCCCCATCACGGAACGGCGCATCAAACGCTCCGCCCTGCGCGACGTTGCCGGGATGCTGCGTTCGTTCCACTACGCCGCCCATGCCGCCCTGTTCCGCCGGCAGCAAAACGGGACCTCGGCCGAGGCCGCTCAGGCGATGGAGCACTGGGCCGAGTTCTGGCAGCGCTGGGTAAGCGCGGAGTTTCTAAAAAGCTACCTGCTGGAAGCGGCCGGAGGACCGGTTCATTCCCGGCAGCCGCAACGAGCTGCGCGTTTTGCTTGGGTGCGCTGCTTCTGGAAAAGGCGGTCTACGAGCTGTCCTACGAACTGAACAACCGACCGGACTGGGTCGGTATCCCGCTGCGCGGAATCCGCCAACTGCTGGACGGTCATGGCAGCTGACGCGCTCGAGACGACAGGAGGTCTATCATGTCCACTGATCACCACCCGGCTACCGATGCCGGCGATTTACCCGTCCGCTACGGTCTTTCCGTGCTCTCCGCGGATGACTTTTATCTTTTCAACCAGGGCAGTCACTTCCAGCTCTACGAGAAACTCGGGGCCCATATCGTATCCGACGGCGAAACCCCGGGAGTCCATTTCGCGGTATGGGCGCCCAATGCCCGTCAGGTGTCCGTCATCGGGGATTTCAATGGCTGGGACCGCTCAAGCCATCGTTTGCAGCCGCTGGAATCCTCCGGCATATGGGAGGGCTTTATCCCGGGCTCGGGCGCGGGACGATTTACAAGTACTTTATCGAATCGAACCACAACGGCTATCAGGTCGAAAAGACCGATCCGCTTCGGACTTTATTATGAGCTGGCGCCGAAAACCGCCTCCATCGTCTGGGACCTGGATTACGCGTGGGGGGACGAGGCGTGGATGACCGCCCGCCGGGACAGGCCGGCCGATCGTTCACCCGTATCGATCTATGAAGTTCACCTGGGCTCCTGGCGCCGGGTGCCCGAAGACGGCGACCGCTTTCTCACCTATGTGGAGATGGCGGACCGCTCACCGAGTATGTGCTGGCCATGGGGTTCACCCATGTGGAGTTTTTGCCGGTGATGGAGCACCCCTTCTACGGCTCCTGGGGATACCAGACGCTGGGGCTCTTTGCGCCCACCAGCCGCTACGGCACCCCGCAGGATTTCATGTTCCTGATCGACCACCTGCACCAAAACGGCATCGGCGTCATCCTGGACTGGGTGCCGTCTCATTTTCCCAGCGACGAGCATGGCCTGGTGTTTTTCGACGGAACCCACCTTTACGAGCATGAAGACCCCCGGCAGGGCGTGCACCCGGACTGGAAAAGCATCATCTACAATTACGGACGCAACGAGGTGCGCAGCTTTTTGATCAGTTCCGCGCGCTTCTGGCTGGACAAGTTCCATGCGGACGGCCTGCGCGTGGACGCCGTCGCCTCCATGCTCTACCTGGACTATTCACGCGGCCCCGGGGAGTGGGTCCCCAACGCGTTCGGCGGCCGCGAGAACCTGGAGGCAATCTCTTTTCTGCGCCGGCTCAACGAAGCGGTCAGGGAACGCCACCCGGACGTGCTGATGATCGCCGAAGAATCCACGGCCTGGCCCATGGTTTCCCGACCGCTCTACGTGGGAGGTCTGGGATTCGACATGAAATGGGACATGGGATGGATGCACGACACCCTGGAGTACATGGGCAAGGACCCGGTTCACCGCAGCTACCACCACGGCAAGCTCAATTTCCGCATGCTTTACGCCTTCACCGAGAACTTCATGCTGCCGCTGTCCCATGACGAAGTCGTACACGGCAAGGGTTCGCTGATCGGGAAGATGCCGGGCGACGACTGGCAGCGCTTCGCCAACCTGAGGCTGCTGCTGGCCTACATGTTCGCACAGCCCGGAAAAAAGCTTCTCTTCATGGGCATCGAGTTCGGACAGTGGCGTGAGTGGAACCACGACACGAGCCTGGACTGGCACCTGCTCGATTTACCGCTGCACGCCGGGCTTCAGCGCTGGGTGGCGGATCTCAACCGGCTGTATCGGGAGGAACCCGCGCTGCACCGGCATGAATTTTCGCCCGAGGGGTTCCGGTGGATCGACTGCAACGACCACCACCACAGCACGCTGAGCCTGATCCGTCTCGGGACCGAACGCGGCGATGAGATCATCGGCGTGTTCAACTTCACGCCGTTGCCGCTCCACAACTACCGCGTCGGCGCGCCGGCCGCCGGTTTCTGGAAGGAGCTTCTCAACAGCGATGCCAGCCACTACGGCGGCAGCGGCCAGGGCAGCCTGGGCGGCGTTGAGGCCAATCCCATTCCCTCACACGGGTTTCGCTATTCGCTGAACCTGGTGCTGCCCCCCCTGGGGGCGGTTTTTTTCAAGAGCGGAGTGTCTTCATGAAACGCATTGAACCCGGACCCGGCCCCATGGTGATGGACGGGAAGCGCTGCCATTTCTGCGTCTGGGCCCCCTTTACGGATTCCGTGGAGGTGCGCCTGCTGTCTCCGCAGGAGCGGCTGGAACCATTGATACGGGACCGGCATGGCTACCACTGCGGCGTTCTGGATGGTGTCGAAGCGGGCGCTCTCTATCTTTTTCGTCTTAACGGCGGCCAGGAACGACCGGACCCGGCCTCACGCTTCCAGCCCCAGGGCGTTCACGGTCCATCCCAGGTCGTGGACCCGGCTTTCGACTGGACGGATGGGAACTGGCGGGGCCATTCCCTTCACCGTTACATCATGTATGAATTGCACGTGGGCGCATTCACCGCCCCGGGAACCTTCGATGCGGCCATCGAGCGGCTGGACGACTTGATGGATCTGGGTATCACCGCCATCGAACTCATGCCCGTCGCCCAGTTCCCCGGCGAGCGTAACTGGGGCTACGACGGGGTCTATCCGTTTGCCGCCCAGAACTCATACGGCGGACCGCAGGGGCTCAAACGATTTGTCAACGCCTGCCACAGCCGGGGCCTGGCCGTGGTTCTGGATGTCGTCTACAACCACCTCGGCCCCGAAGGCAACTACCTGCGGGATTTCGGCCCTTATTTTTCGGATGTCTACCAGACCCCATGGGGCGCGCCCATTAATTTTGACGGCCCTTACAGCGACGAGGTGCGCCGTTATTTTATCGAAAACGCGCTCTACTGGACAATCGAATGCCACATTGATGCCCTGCGGCTCGACGCGGTCCACGCCATTCTGGATTTCTCGGCCCAGCCGTTTCTTCAGGAACTGGCCGGGGCGGTCAAACGCTTGGCCGACGGTTTGGGGCGGCACATCCATCTGATCGCCGAAAGCGCCCTGAACGACACCCGGCTGATCCGTTCGACGGAAATGGGCGGCTTCGGCCTGGACGGCCAGTGGAACGACGATCTTCACCATGCCCTGCACACCGTCATTACCGGTGAGCATCGGGGTTATTACTGCGACTTTGGCTGTTTCGACCAGCTGCTTAAGGCCCTGCGGGAAGGGTTTGTTTACGACGGCCAGTATTCCGAGTACCGCAAAAGGCGCCACGGCAACTCCAGCCGATCCATCCCCTCCCATCGTTTTGTCGTATTCGCTCAAAACCACGACCAGGTGGGCAACCGCATGCAGGGCGATCGCCTCAGCAGCATCGTTTCCTTCGAGGCCCTTAAAATGGCCGCAGGGATCATTCTGCTGTCTGCCAACCTGCCCCTGCTCTTCATGGGCGAGGAATACGGCGAAACAGCGCCTTTTCCTTATTTTGTGAGTCACTCCGACCCCGGCCTGATCGAGGCGGTGCGCCGGGGACGCCGTGAGGAGTTCACCTCCTTTGGCTGGGACGGCGAAGCTCCGGATCCGCAGGCCGAAGAAACATTCCGCAGCGCCAAACTGAGACCGGAGCTGCGCCTTTCGCCAGGGCCTCACCGGCATCTGTGGGAATTCTACAGCCGCCTCATCGCGCTTCGCCGGAGCAGCGACGTGCTCTCCTCAACGGATCCATCGCAGCTGGAGGTCTTCCGGGTCGGCCGACAGCGCATCGGCTGCATCCGCCGCTGGAACGATACGGAAGATATCTGCATCGTCTTTCACGCCGCTGATACGCCGGTTTACGTCCCTGTCCCCCTTCCCGCGGGATCCTGGAAAAAGGTAATCAACAGCGCCGAGGAACAATGGGGAGGCTCCGGCAGTGCAATCGAAGACACGATCGATTCCGATGGCGAAGTTGCGATGGAATTGTCGCCGTATAATTTTATTGTGCTGTCTAACTCCCATACCCGTTGAGGCACAACGAAGGATGATCATCGACCATTTTCATATAAATCAAAATTGATTAACTCGTAAGAACGTCCGACCATCGTCATTCCGGCTTCCGCCGGAATGACGGGATGAGAAGATTCCGGACCTATTACATGCCCATCTGATTTCATAGAGGCAATTTAATGGAGAAGTTTATTTGTATCCACGGGCATTTCTATCAGCCCCCGCGCCAGAACGCGTGGCTTGAAACCGTAGAGCTTCAGGATTCCGCCTATCCCTACCACGACTGGAACGAACGCATAACGGCGGAATGTTACTCACCCATGGCCACTTCCCGCCTGCTGGACGAACATGGGCTCATCCGGGAGATCACCAACAACTACGCAAGGATGAGTTTTAATTTCGGACCGACCCTGCTCGCGTGGCTGGAAAAACAGGCTCCGGCCGTGTATGCCGCCATCCTCGAGGCCGACCAGGAGAGCCGGCGCCGTTTTTCCGGCCACGGCGCAGCCATCGCCCAGGCATACAACCACATGATCCTGCCGCTTGCCAACCGGCTTGATAAGGAAACCCAGATCGTGTGGGGCATCCGCGATTTCGAGCATCGCTTTCAGCGCCGCCCCGAGGGCATGTGGCTGCCCGAAACCGCCGTTGATCTTGAAACACTGGAAGTCCTGGCAGAGCACGGAATCGGTTTCACCATCCTGTCGCCTCGCCAGGCCAGGCGGATCCGGCATCCGAACACCGGCAAGTGGCAGAATGTCGCCGGCGGCAAAATCGACCCGTCGCGCCCCTACCTGGTTCGGCTGAAGTCGGGAAATTCCATTGCCTTGTTCTTCTACGATGATCCGATCTCGCGGGCCGTCGCCTTCGAGGGTCTGCTATCCAACGGTGAGCGCTTCGCGCATCGGCTCATGGACGGATTTGACGACGCGCGCAGAAAACCCCAGCTGGTGCACATTGCCACCGACGGCGAAAGCTACGGACACCATCACCACAAGGGCAACATGGCGCTGGCGGCTGCGCTGAATGCGATCGAATCCCGGCAAGCTTGCCCGTCTTACCATTTACGGCGAATACCTGGAGCTGCACCCGCCCCAGTGGGAAGTAGAAATCGTTGAAAACACCTCCTGGAGCTGCGCCCACGGGGTGGAGCGCTGGTGGAAAGATTGCGGGTGCAACTCCGGTGGACATCCCGGCTGGCACCAGGCATGGCGCGCGCCCCTGCGGCAGGCACTCGACTGGCTTCGGGATTCACTGGCTCCGGCGTATGAAGAAAAAATGACGGCACTCGGCTTCGATCCCTGGAAGATCCGAAACGATTACATCCGGGTGATCCTGGACCGGGATGCCGTGGATGCCTTTCTTGCGGAACGGAGCCGGCAAACCCTGTCGCCTGAAGAAAAGATCCAGGCGATCAAGCTGCTGGAACTGCAACACCATGCCATGCTGATGTACACCAGCTGCGGATGGTTTTTCGACGATATCTCCGGGCTGGAAACGGTTCAGGTGATCCAGTTCGCCGGCCGAACACTGCAACTGGCCAAAGCGCTTTTCGGAAACGGACTCGAGTATCGCTTCATGCAGCTTCTTGAAAAGGCGCCGAGCAACATCCGGGATCATCAGAACGGTCGCCGGGTCTACGAAAAATTCGTCAAGCCGGCCATGGTGGATCTAACCACCGTCGGCGCCCATTACGCCATGCGCTCGCTTTTCGAGGAATACCCGCAGCAGTCCCTGGTGAACTGCTACACGGTCGAGCAGCAATTTTTCAGGTCCCTGGCGGTCGGCCGGGCCAAGCTGGCAATGGGGCGTGTGTGCATCACATCCACCATCACGGGAGAGTCGACTTGCCTGTTTTTCGGCGCCATCCACTGGGGCGATCACAACATCAGCTGCTGCATCGGCCCCTGCCCGGATGCGGCTGCGCCTGGACAGGCTTTCGTCAACGAAGTTTTTGAAGTCTTCACCCGGGCCGAGTTTCCGACGGCGCTTCTTTTGCTGGAGAAAACCATCGGCACCTCGTTCTATTCGCTTCGGCACCTGTTCCGGGACGAGCAGCGGCGGATCTTGAAGATCGTGCTGGAGGCCAATCTCTCCGATGCCGAGGCTGTTTACCGCCAGATTTACGATGCCAACGCCCCCCTGCTGCTCTTTTTAAAAGACCTCAATGTTCCGGCGCCCCGGGCCATGGCCGCGGCTGCCGAATACTTGCTCAATGCCGCCATCCGCCGGGCTTTCGAGAACCCCGTCTTTGACCTGAATCCCCGTCCGGCAACTGCTGGACGCAGCCACCATGCACGGCGTGACACTGGATCCGGCTTTCCTGGAAATGGTAATCCGCAAGCGTCTGGAGCAGACTGCCGAAGATTTACGGCAGCGACCCACCGAAACAGAGGCACTGCGGCAGCTGGACGCCATCGCCGGCCTGCTGCCGGATTTCCCATTCGAGATCAATCTGCGCACCGTTCAAAACATCTATTACCACATCCTCAAAGAAATCCTTCCTCAGAAACAGAAGGAGGCGCTTGGCCACGAAAACAACGCCGAAGAATGGGTCGATATATTCCAGGCCCTGGGAGCCAAAATCGGCATGAGGACCCAATAGAAAAGGATACGCCATGCTTTCACGCTCCAGCGGCATTCTGCTGCCCATTTTCAGCCTGCCATCGCGTTTCGGCATCGGAGATATCGGTCCCGGCGCATTCCGGTTTGTGGATTTTCTGCACGCCGCCGGACAGCGGATCTGGCAAATCCTGCCACTGAACCCGACCGAGGCTGCCTTCGGCCATTCGCCTTACCACAGCGTATCGTGCTTCGCATTCAACCCGCTGCTGATCAGCCCGGAGGCCCTTGCCTCGGAAGGTTTGCTCGATCCCACGGATCTGCATCCGCCAGGCCGCCTGCCGGAAGGCCGGATCGACTACGCGGCTGCCGTGACGTTCAAGCGCCATCTGCTGGAAAAAGCCTGCCGGCGTTTCCGGCAGGGCCTGCCGGACAGCGGCTATGAGCGATTTTGCGCCGAAAACGCCTTCTGGATCGAAGACTACGCTCTTTTCCGCACGCTTTCCGATCTCCACGCAAATACTCCCTGGAACCAATGGCCGCCGAAGATCCGCAGCCGAAGACCTGGCGAAATCACGCGTCTTTGTGAAGCGCTTCATGAACCGCTTGAAAAACTGAAGATCGAACAGTACCTGTTTTACCGTCAGTGGCTGAACCTTCTGAGCTATTGCCGGGAAAAACACATCCACCTTTTCGGCGACATCCCCATCTACGTCCCGCTCCACAGTGCGGATGTCTGGGCCCATCGGCAGTTCTTCAAGCTGGACCGATTTCACCGCCCCCTGGGCGTGTCCGGTGTTCCCCCGGACTACTTCAGCGCCGACGGTCAGCTCTGGGGGCACCCCGTTTACAACTGGGAAACCCTCCAGAAGACGCGGTATGATTGGTGGATCCGCCGCATCGCACACCAGATGGCAGTCTTTGACGCCGTGCGCATCGATCACTTCCGGGGACTGGTGGCATATTGGGAGGTCCCGGCCGGAGAGAGCACCGCCAAAACCGGCCGGTGGGTGGAGGCGCCATCTGAAGATTTTTTTACCGAACTCCAGCGCCGTTTCGTTTCGCTGCCGGTGGTTGCCGAAGACCTGGGGCATATCACCGCCGATGTCCGCGAAACCATGCAGCGATTCGGGTTTCCCGGGATGCGGGTACTGCTGTTCGGTTTTTCCGGCAACCCGGCGCTCAACCCCAACGCGGTCCAGAACATTCCCGAGCACTGCGTGGTCTACACCGGAACCCACGACAACAACACGGTAAGAGGATGGTTCGAAAAAGAGGCGTCACGCAGCGACAAGCACCGCCTGTCGGTCGTTTCAGGCCGAAGGGTCGCGGCCCGCGAAATCTCATGGGAGTTGATTCGCCTCGCCATGCTGTCACCGGCCAGATGGTCCATCGTCCCCATCCAGGACCTGCTCGGGTTAGGGGCTGCCGCACGCATCAACACGCCGGGGATAGCCCGCGGCAACTGGGTCTGGCGCATGACGGCAAGACAGTTCGATGCCCTGCCCGTAAAACGCCTGATAGAGATGACAAACACCTTTGGCCGCGCCTGATCTTTTCGACGTCTTCGGGTCGGCGTCATTCGGGAGCTGCGGGTGACCGGGGCTTTGCCGCAGCATCCGCCAGTCTCCTCAGCCAGTTTTCCACCTGGGTGAACACCAGAAAGCGGTCGTACACCCTTCGCTGGGCGCTGCGTCCGTAAAGCTCCCGCTGCACCGGTTTGGACAGCATTTCATCAAGCCCTTCTGCAATTTCATCGGGATCCTGTGGATTGCCGGTCAGGCGGCCGTCGATTCTGTCCCGGATTTGCAGGCGCAGGCCGCAGGCCGATGAGCCCAGCACCGGCACCCGCTTCCACATCGCCTCGGTCGCCGTCAGACCGAACCCCTCCTGCAGCGAGTTTTGAACCACCACCGTGGAGCAGCGCTGGATCACATTGACCAGGAGATGGTTCTGTTTGCCGGATGCCATCGGCAGGGAAAGCAAGGCAACACTCTCCTGCTCCTCAGGCTTCATCCGGCAGAAGGCCTGGCACAGCGATGTCAGAACTTCTTTCCCTTCCGGGTCATCCTTGATGGCGGATGGATCCGGTCCGGCCAGCACGAGCCGTGCGATCCCGATTCGGTGGCGATGGCGGCCGGAGGCGCCTTTTCCTTTATTACCACGATATCGTTGTTTGAGCCGCAGAAAGCCCTCAAGCAGGGGCTGCCATCCCTTCAGATGGTCCCACCGGGAAACCTGGGTGATGACCGGGCGGAACATCAGGCCGACGCCGTCTTCTTCATGGGCGGGCAGAAAACGACCGTCGGGATGCAGCCGGAGTGCCTGGTGGTCCCAGTCGGGTGTAAGCACCGGATGAGGGCTTTTCATCAGGCCGGCATTACACAGGATGCCCACCAGCTTGTGTGTCGAGAGCTCCCGGTTCTTGTGGCTGAGGGGGTCGATGGCCGGGTGGATCACAGAGGCCTTTCCCACCAGGTAGGAAGGAATGTATTCCACCGCTGAAAACACCGCATGATCATAGGCCTGGGCATGGGGCTGCAGGAATTTCCAGGCCGCTTCGGTAGCCGGTGTGCGCCGGTCCAATCCGATATGGCAGCGCCAGATGGTGCGGATGCCGATGCGGCGCTTGAGCTCGGCCCCGGCTCCCAGCGGCTGGGGATCATGGATGACCAGGATGTCCTCGGGATCGACAAGTTTTGCCAGTGAATCGGCGGCCTCCCGGCTGGCTTCCCGATAGATCGATTTATCCCGGGCACTGAAACCGGGATTGCCGAAATCGTGGATCAGGTTGTGGATGCGCTTGGTCAGCTCGAAAAACGCCGGGTCTTTTGAACCCATCACCACCCATTCGGTTTTGACGCCCACATCCCGCAACATCCCGATCAGGCGCGGCATCATCTCCGCAACCCCGCCTCCCTGGGCCGTGGAGTTGACCATCCAGACCGTTCGCCCCTTCAGCGTGGGCGCCAGCACCCGGGCAGAATTACGCAAATCCTGAACTGCAGAGGAAAGGTACGCCAGTCCGGCGTAATCTTCCAGATGCAAACCATCCCTGAGTGAAACTTTCTGAATCATAGGCTTCTTCCTTCCCGTTCGAGCAGCGTCACCGGAAATCGCATAAACATCCGCGACAGTTCCTGGGTTCCGCCTTCGAAACGTTCTCCAGTGAACGCGTTCTTCCAGTTTCCTGCCGGAAGTTCAATGCGTGTACCTCTCCAATTGCCGTCCAAACCGACAACCAGTCTCGGCGCCAGCGTCACCACCTGAGCCCCGCGCATAAAAGCCACCAGATGGCCGGAGCGCTCCCCTTCGGCAACCAGCGGCCGGTAATCCCCCTTGGGCCCGAAAGCCCCGACAAAGCGCCTGCGAGCCGACAGCACCCGCTGCAGCAGAAAGAGCTTGGGCAACCCTTCGGCATGGCGGTTCAGGATATCGGAAATTGAGAGCGTCCCGATCTCGGCCAACAGCCGGCGGCGCAGCTCGAAATCGACCGGCCTGCGGTTGTCCGGGTCTACCAGATTGCGGTCCCAAAGCTCGGTCCCCTGATAAATATCCGGCACGCCCGGGGCCGTGCACTTGATCAGGGTCTGCGCCAGGGATGTGACCATCGCGGGCCAGGCCAGCGGTTCAAGAAAAGCCGACAGGTCGGTCGTAAATTCCGCATTTTCCATCACCTTACCGGCAAACGCATGGAGGGCTTCCTCGAAAACCGGGTCCGGGTCAGTCCATGAGGTATGCACTTTGGCCTCTTTGGCAGCCTTCAGCAGGGTGGGCATCAGCCGGTCGCACCCGATGGGCCAGGCGCCCGCAAGCGTCTGGTAAAGAAAGTACTCCGTGTTGGTATCGGGAAAGCCGCTTCGGCGAAAATGCGCATTCATCCGGGACCAGCGCCGGACCGCATCGATCCAACGCTCCGGAATCTCGGACAGCAAACGCAATCCTCAGCCGCGTGTCCTCACCGCGTTTGGTGTCGTGCGTGGCGCTTGCCAGCATGGTCCGGGGCCATTCGGCCTGAATCCGAAGACAGAACGCATGAAAGGCGTCCGGCAACGTGCCGAATTCCCCTGGATTCCCGCCGACTTCATTCAGGCAGATCAGACGGTTGAAGCAATAAAACGCCGTGTCCTCGGCGCCCTTGGCCATGACCGGCCCGGTCAGCTGCTGAAATCGCCAAACGAATTCACTTTCGGTCTTCCCGGTGTGCGTCAACAGCAGAATATCCTCGATCAACCGCCACACGTCGAAAGGAATGCCGGGCCGGCGGCAAAGCGCATCGGCAAGGGCCTGGCGGACAACCGCCCGATCCCTGGCGCCGACTTCGCCGGTGTCGGGCCGGATATAGGTCCGGTAGACCGGAAAACACGCGATGACTTCCGCCAGAGCGATCCGGACATCATCCTGACAAGAGGAAGTAGCCCCAGGGTATCGGCGGCGGCTGTCCTCCAGAAGACTTTCCAGGTGGGACAATTCGCTGTTGAAGAGAAGCTCCAGGACCAGAAGCTTTTTTTCATGCACGACTGCCCTGTAGTCGGTTGACTGGCCGGTGAATTCTCCATAGAAGTCGGTCAGAAGCCTCTCGCTCCGGGGATCCACGAACAGCCCGCCGACCAGGTTCAAAAAATCATAGCCGGTGGTTCCGGCAACCGGCCACTCGGGGGCAAGAATTTCCCCTGTGCTCCAGAATTTTTTCAACAACAACCCAGATCCCGGGTGCCGCAGCCCGGAGCCGCTCCAAATAAGACGTGGGATCACGCAGCCCGTCCGGATGGTCGATGCGCAGCCCGTCGATCCACCCCTTGTTGACCCAGCTCAGCGCCAGCTCATGGGTGGCCGCAAAGACCGCTTCCTTTTCCACGCAAACCCCTGCCAGGTGATGGATATCGAAAAACCGGCGATAATTCAGTTCGCGATTGGCCCGCCGCCAGAAGGCAAGCCGGTAATGCTGGAGATCCAGAAACCCTTTCAGGCGCAAAGGGTCCGCGTTGATCGCCGCGATCAACGCGTCCAGTGCCGAAACCCCGCGATCGGCATGAAGCAGATCGTGAAGCGAACGCTTTGAAATCGGAAATTCATGTTCGAAATAAGCCAGACAAATCTCCGGTCCGCATCGCCGGATTTGGATCTGCCGGGACTCCAGGCAGCGCATGAGCTCATCCCCAAGTACAGGCAGCAGAACCTTGCCGGCCAGCGACGGATCCGGATGATCCCAGCGGATGTCGAAAAACCCTGCGTAACGGCTATCCGGGCCGTTGGCCAGGACATCCCACCACCAGGGATTCTGCCGGCCCGAGGCGGCCATGTGGTTGGGCACGATGTCCAGCACCAGCCCCATTCCGGACTCGGCCGATGCCCGGCAGAGTCGCTCAAATCCTTCCCGGCCCCCCAATTGAGGATTCACTTCCGAAGGGTCCACCACATCGTATCCATGCGTGCTGCCGGCAGCCGCTTTAAGGCACGGCGAAAGATAAAGATGACTGATACCCAGATCGCGAAAGTACGGAAGCATATCGCATACCCGTTCAAAGGTTAAATCCGGACCCAGTTGAAGACGATACGTGGCCAGCATTTCCTTTGGAGACAGCACTGTTCATCATTAAACACCTTTATAAACTTCTGATGGAATCGCGCCTGCGCGCAATTCTTCGTAGTAATCCAGCGTCTGCATGGCAATCGCTTCCCAGCCAAAATGTGCTTCAACCCGCCGACGGGCCTCGGCTCCCATGGCCTGCCGCCTCTCTGGAGCGGCCAGCAGCTCATTGATGGCGGCCGCAAGGTCCCGGGCATACTGTTCCGGCCGGAAAGGCTCGGGATCGGCGCTGCTGACCGGCTCGAAGGGAACCAGGATTCCGGTTTTACCGTGTACCACCACTTCGGGGATGCCCCCCACGGCTGCCGCAACCACCGGGGTGCCGCAGGCCATGGCTTCCAGATTAATGATGCCAAAGGGTTCGTAAACCGAGGGGCAGACAAACAGCGCCGCATGGCTGTAGAGCACAACAATGCGCTCCACGGGCACCATCTCGGGAATCCAGATAATCTCGTTGGGGGTGCCGGCTCGGGCGCGTTCGACTTCAACGCTCATCTCATGCGCAATCGCTTCGGTATCCGGTGCGCCGGCGCATAAAACGATCTGCACCCCCGCTTCGATGTAAGGCAGCGCATGGACAAGATGAATGATCCCTTTTTGCCGTGTGATGCGGCCAACAAAAAGCACGTACGGTTTGAGAGGATCGATTCCGTAAGAGGCAAGGATATCGGGCTTCAATGTCTTTGTATATTGCACAGTATCGATGCCGTTGTAGATCACCCGGATCTTTTCAGGATCCGGCTGATAGACAGTCCAGAATGTCGTTTTTCATGCCCTGCGACACGGCGATGATCCCGTCGGCATTCTCCATCGCGGTTTTCTCAAGCCAGCTGCTGACATTGTAGCCGGTCCCGATCTGCTCCCGCTTCCACGGGCGCTTCGGCTCCAGAGAGTGGACGGTAATGACCAGGGGGATGTCCAGGAACTGTTTTGCCAGACAGCCGGCCAGAAAGGTGTACCAGGTGTGGCAGTGCACAATGTCGGCAATTCCTGCCAGACCGGCAATGGCGATATTGCGCCCCAGAACGTCGAGAACCTTATCATTGGCTCCCTTCGGGCAGAAAAGTTCCGGCATCCCGGCAATCCCTGTTACATCGAAATTTGCGCCGGCCTCCTGCTGGTCGCCGAAACACATCACCTGGAGTCGATGCCGGGCACTGCCCAACCGTCACCAGTTCGCGGCAGAGATAGTCCACGTGGACACCTGCACCTCCATAAATGTGGGGGGGATATTCGTTGGTTATCATCAGGATGTTCATCGGGCCTCCAATCGAGAGATTCTTGCGGGGTGAGTTTCATTTATAATGCTTTTCCGAAAATTTGTAAACCCGATGGAAGGCTTTCAAACAACGTCAAGGAAATTTGACTTGATTGCGGTTCATCAATTTATTGTGATTCATATAAATTCGTGAGATACTAATCGCCATGCTGTGGATCACAGCTGAAATTGTGGTGTTGCCGACTGAGGAACAACTGAAAGCCGCAGTGCAGACAATACAGGGGGCACATCGCTTCTGGCTTGATCTTTCAGAACCGAGCCATAAGGGCGAAAGGATACCCATGCCATGAAAAAGACTGTTGCTCAGATCACACTGTTGCTCCTGCTGCTTGTCTTTTGTGTCACGGCTGTTGTACTGGTTCGACAAGCGATTCAACTCCCGTTCGCACTTACGAATGACAATCTGCACAAAAAAGGATCCGCTTTTACGCTGGACAGGCTCATTCCGGCAGGCATCTACATCGAGAGCGCCATGACCATTCAGGATGTCGCTGCCATCCGCCTTCGGCAGGAAGCTTCCTTGCTTAGATCCGCACTTCAGTCCATAGCGGACTTGGTTCCCCTCCAGTACAGACTGATTGCGGATTTGATACAGTTTTGCTTCTGGTCTTTTCTGTGGATGACATTTTTCAGGGTATTCACGTTCATGGGATATGGCAGGGCGCTGAGGACCAGCCTTCTCATGGGAGGTATCCTGTATTATTTCATGCCGGATTTTTCACCGGGAAAGATGGACGATGCCGTTTTTCTTGGCATTCCGATTCTGATTATTCTGGTTCGGGGGTATCTTTTCCGGAAAAACCGACAGATCAATGCGTTGACGCCTGTCGATCGGCACCTGCTCTGTTCTTTTGAGTTGGCTTTTCAGCCGCTTCCTTCAATGAGCTTCAATATTTATAATCCAGCACATTCGTTGTCAAAACGATCATTTAAAGTAACAATCGTCACAAACTGACAGGAAAAACTGTTCTGTTGAGAGAATCCGGACCATGGATATGAATCGGGACTATTACGAAGATGTTAAATTATTTACTTCGGGCGTGGTTTTTTTGGTTCTCATGGTCTTCCTTACCGCATATCCGTTTCTTGAAAAACTACGTGGACAAGGTTAACGAGACGCTTTCGCGGGTTGAAAGCGTCAGGAAATTTACAATTTTACCCAAGAAACTTTATGAAGAAGACGGAGAAGTAACACCTACCATGAAGGTCGAGCGAAATCACGTGAACAAAGCTTTCAAGGAACTCATCGATGCAATGTACAAATAATTGATGAACGCTTAACAGACCTTGAAAGCGTTGCCGATGCCTTCTCAATTGCGGTGGACATGGGCAGCGCTTTTATGCTGTCAATACACCTTGCGTTTAGAAAACCCCCTGCCCAGCACATTGAAGGTATTTTCCGTGATGATGAAAGCGTCCGGATCGATGGACAGGACCGCCTCTTCCAGCTGCTTCAACTGGTAGTTGTTGACCACGGTGAGGATGACTTTTTTGTCTTTGCCTGTGTAAGCCCCGCTGCCGTTCAAAAAGGTGACGCCCCGGATGAGTCGGGTATGGATCTCCTTGGCAATACGATCGTTGAGATCGGAGATGATGAACACCATTTTTCGCTGATTGGAGATGGCCAGCACATAATCCAGTGTCTGAGACGAAATAAAGCTCATGAAAAGGGAATAGAGCACGAGATCCGCCTCCAGTGCACCGAAGCTGAAGGCAAACAGCACGACATTGAAGGCAAAGTAGAACGTGCCCATGCGGAGGTTGTATTTCTGGTTCAGGATAATGCCGATGATGTCCAGCCCGCCGGCCGATCCCAGTGAATGAAGGATAAGACCCGAACCGGTGCCCATGAGCACGCCGCCGGCCAGTACGGCCAGGATCGGCTCTTTGATGGGCAAGGTGAATCCGATCAGATCGATGACCAGAGAAAGGGCGGCCACTCCGAACAGACTGTAAAGAAAGAACCGCCGGCTGATGTAAATCCATCCCACCAGAAAGATGGGGACATTGACGATCAGATAGCACAGGCCAGGTGACAGAAACCCGGTGACGTAGTAAAAGAGCAGTGTCAGACCTGAAATGCCGCCGGTGATAAATCCGTGGGGAATGGCGATAGACTTCAATCCGATCCCGAACACGATGGATCCTGCCGAAATCAGAAAAAGGTTCCACAGCACGGACGAGATCACCTGGTGGTACTGGAATTTTTTCATTTGGTAATTCCTTTGTCCCGAAAGACATATTGGTATGCCGACCAGGGTATTTCAATTTTGGTTGTAGCGTTATTTAGGGGAAAGCACACAAAAACGACAATTCCAATGCTAATGCAGGGGCGGTTCATGTCAAGCAACAACCACAAGAAAAGACAGATTCCCGAATAAATCAGGAAACCTTCTCCGTTGTTCGAGCTACGAACTCAACGAGCTTGCCGACCTTCAGGCCCTGAACGATGATGGAGAATATGACCACTGCATATGTGATGGTCAGGACTGATGTCGCGGTGACGACCCGGCGGCAGCGACAATGCCATGGCCACCGATATGCCGCCGCGCAGGCCTCCCCACGTGAGAATTTTGATTACATTCGAACGTACGAAAGCGCCGCATGACCACAATGAGCACGGCCACACTCAAAATCGCGACAGCAACAGCAGCGGAATCAATATCACACTTGCAATCAGATACCTGAGATTCCAGGAAAGAACAAGCACTTCCAGGCCGATCAAGACAAACAGGACAGCGTTCTACACCTCATACACCATTTCCCAGAAATCATCCAAGTGATTCCGTGTGCGCTCGGACATCGCCAGAACACGGCCGTGGTTTCCAATCAAAAGACCCGCCACCACGATGGCAAATCGATGGCTCCGGACCAGATGGAGCTGATCGTGCAAGCCAACACCAGAAACTGACGACCACCGACACACCATCGTTAAACAGGGACTCACCGCTGATTTTGGTTTCCAGGGTTGTCCGGTACCCTGGCCTTTTTCACGGATGCCGACGCACGGCAATCGGATCGGTGGCCGCTGACAATCAGCACATCTTGCCGTCCAAGAGTCCGAATCCCAGGGAATTTTAACATCGCTGATCGCCCAAGGAGCCCATGAAGCGAGATAACCATAACCCCGATCGGCTGGTCATCGAAGCCAGCTTTATAAAACGTTCATCAAGGATAGCTGACCACTGCTGAGCATCGTGATCGATCACGGCCAGGATGTCGAACAGTTTGCATGATTCCTATTCTACAGATACCAGCGGGATGCCGATTCAAACCAACCGTGATCCGCACAAGCGAGCGTCAAAGGTAATACGCATGTCTGATCACCCCTCTCAGGAACAGATCACGTGCCCGATTTCTCCTTATTTGCCGAATGGGCATTTGGGGAAAGAACAGGTTTTGCACTCCAGACAAAACGCGCCATGTCCCATGCGGGCCAGATCCATGCGGCTAATGGGAACACCTGCCAGGAGGCGCGGCAGCAACAGATCAAAGCTCGTGGTTTTAAAATACAGGGCGCAGGCCGGCACGCCGATCACCTGAACGGCGCCGATGCGGGCCAGCAGCGTCATGGCCCCCGGCAGAATGGGCGCGCCGTAAAGCATGTCTTTTGCGCCGGCTTCGATCAATCCCTGGCGGGTGACGTCATCCGGATCCACGGAAAGCCCGGCAGTGGTGACCAGCAGGTCGGCACCGGCATTCAAAATCTTTCCGGACGCCTGCAATGATCGCTTCTTTTTCATCCGGAACAATTTCGGCGTGCACCACGCAGCATCCGTATTTTTTGGTTTTGGCGCGGATAATGGGGATAAATCGATCCTGAACCAGGCCCCGAAACACTTCCGTGCCGGTGACCAGAATCCCGACTTTTGCCTTTCGAAGCGGCAGAATCTCAAACAATGGACCTTCCTGAAGCACCTGCATGGCTTTTTCAAAATCCGCCCGCGGAAGAAAGAGCGGAATCGCCCGGGTTCCGGCAAATATCTGGCCATCCCGAATCACTGAAAATCCTTTCCGGGTCGCGCACATCACGCCGGGAATCCGGTTAAATATTTCCAGCCGATTTTCGTTAACCACCAGCAGTCCGCCGCCTTCCGCCTGGAAATTGATTTTGCCTTCTCTTGGCTGCTCGGTGTGGGTAACGCCATTTCCGGCCATTGCTCCTGCAAAAGCCAGGGCAGCCTCATTTTCATGCACCCACCCATCGCCCAAACCTTTGCCGTCGTCCACGTAGACATGCTGTTTTCCCATCTGATGCAGACGGCAAAGATCGCCCGCACCAATGATCTGCCCTTTTTTAAACGCCGGCCCCTTGCTCTCGCCAGGGATGATTTCGGTCAAGTCATGAAGCACTTTCCGTCCGATGGAATCTTCAACCAGCGCAGCATGGAGCTGCGGCATCAGCGGCAACTCCGTAACAACCTGGTACGGCGTCTGGCCCTGACAGGCGCGGCAGATCCGCCCGTGGTCCAGGGGATAGGCTTCACTGCAAAGCGGACAGGACGCGATGCTGCCTTTATGCCGTTTTTTTAGATACTGCGGCTGGATCATCACCGGCTCAACACTGCAGATCGCAGAACCCGCTTCCCGAATCTGTGCCATCAAGAGCTTATCGTCCTGTTCTTTCTTGGGTTTCAGCTTGAAAAACCAGGTGTGAATTTCGGAAAATGCCTGAATTTTCCGGGAATCCACAAACACCCGAAAGCCGTCGCCCTGGTACTTGTCATAGAGGCTGACGGCATAGCGCCCGAGGTTAAAAACCCTGAGCCAGCCGTTTCCCGTCGTGCAGGGAGTCAGAAGCTGAATGGCGTCCGGAAGACAATACGTGGTTTCGCTGATGGCATCGAAGAGCGTGGTTGACGCCAGTTTTCTGCATGGCAAAGTCCACCATGATGCCGCCAATCACCACGCCGGGTGCTTTATAACCGTGAAAGGATTCCACGGCATTCAAGAATTCGTCATATGTGTATTCGCCGATCGTCCGGGAATTTCCGGAGAAGGAGGCTTGTTCTGTCATGGTCATGTCCTGAATGGTGTTTTCGTTATGTTAATATTAATCTATCGCAATTGGTAAGACAAACGGATACTGGCGTCAAGACTTTTATCACATTTATGGGTTGATCCTTGTTTCGGCATCATTTTCCTTTGGGAATGAACAGATTTCAGTGGTGTTTATTATGTTATACTCACGGTTAAGTTAAATACAATCATGAAACTTATTCAGCGCATTGCGGTTTTTCCGGGTTATCCTATACTCGGCAGTTTCGATACAAGGGATGATGAAGTCAACCGGATTTATTGATCAAAGACTATGGACTACATTTTAAACGGTCTTTTCCAGGCCATCCAACTGCTGATTCATGGCGATGCTGAAACTTATTCGGCTGCGGCCGCAACGCTGAAGGTATCCACCGGCTCCATGATCGCCAGCCTCCTGATCGGGATTCCTGCCGGATTTTTACTTGGCCATCACGATTTCCCCGGGAAAAAGCCCGTGCGAACCCTGGTGGATACCCTGATGTCGCTCCCGACAGTGCTGATTGGCCTTCTGGTATATGCGCTCTTAACTCACCGGGGCCCTCTGGGACATCTGGGGCTTGCTGTTTACGCTAAAAGGCGTGGCCATCGGCCAGACCCTTCTGGCACTTCCCGTGGTCATTGCGCTGACTGCGGCATGCATTGAAAGCATGGATGAAAAACTGCGGATCACCCTCATCTCTCTGGGGGCGGACCGAAAGCAGGTCGTGCTTTCCACGCTGTGGGAGGCACGCTACGGCATTCTGTCCGCCAGCATGAACGCCTATGGCCGGGTAATGACAGAGGTGGGCATTGCCATGATGGTGGGGGGAAATATCAAGTGGCACACCCGGACCATTACCACCGCGATCGCCCTTGAAACCAGCAAGGGCCAATTTGTCGGTGGAATCGCGCTGGGGCTGATTCTGGTGGCCATCGCCGCCGTGGTGAACATCTCCCTGTCTTTCCTGCGTAACCGCTCATAACCTGTGCAGACACCGAATGAACCGCCGATGAGGTCGACATGACAGCCGGAAATGACACTTTAAAGACGCATCGGCCGGAAAAAAACCCGTCAAGCCGTCAAGAAGCGGACATCTATCAGCTTTCCAATATCAAAAAATACCACTGCCGCCAGGCTGGTGCTGCGACCCGATGTCCTGCTTCTGGATGAGCCCACCGCCAGCGTGGATGCCGCCAGCGGCCAGCAGATCAAGGCATGTGCTTTAAAGGCCTGCAGGGAATGGGGCACGACCCTAATTGTTGCCAGCCACGACTGGCAGTGGATCCACGAAATCTGTAGCAGCGTCATTCCGATGTTTAATGGCAGGATCATGGAAAACGGCGGGGGAAATATCCTTTGGGGGCCCTGGAATCCGGGGCCGGAAGGGTTTTGGGGAAAGGTCCTTGAAGATGGCCGGATGTTACGGGTTTCTGTCCCGCCTTCACCATCTGCAGTTGCCGTGATCCCTCGAAATGCCGTCTCTCTCAGCCGGACCCCCCCCTTGCCGCGCCCCCCCGGAACATGCCCTTCTGGGCGTCCTGACCCGGCTGGCGCTCGATCCTGAATCCGGCGACATTCACGTTACCCTCAGAATCGCCGAATTGAACTTCACCTTCCCCATTGCAGCGGAAACGGCCGGCGAAATGAACCTTTTCCCGGGACAGCAACTGTACTTGACCTATCCAGTTTCCGCGATTGTCTGGTATTAATGCAGGCTCATGATGCTTTCTCTGTCGGTTGGACTCTCAAGGTCCCGGAATCTGCGCCTCCGCTGTTTTCCTCATTTCCCCGGAAAGTGTCTCGCAAACCTTCTCAAATTCTGCTTCCGCTTCCAGCTCATGCAACCGCTACATGGATTTTTTGATAACTCCCGCCTTACATGAGAATTATTCACTTTTACAGACTCGGTTCCGGCCTGAATTTTTCGCGCGGTACAATTCGTTGTCCGCCCTTTTCATCAGGGAATCGACATCATCGGTCTTTTCCGTGCACGCGGCAATCCCCAGGCTGATCGTACAGCTGATCGCGTTTTCCTCTGACTTCGATAAATTTCCGATGCCACCCGTTGCCGCAACCGTTCCGCCGCGATCCCTGCCTGCTGAAGATTGCACTCCACCAGAATCACCCCGAATTCTTCCCCTCCGAGACGCCCGATGATATCGCTTTGCCGAAATACATCCCGGCAGATGCTGCTGATCCTTCGGAGCACCGCATCCCCGGCAGGGTGTCCGAACTGGTCATTGATTCGCTTGAAATAGTCGATGTCAAAAACGACGACGGAAAGACTTCTTTGGTATCTCAGGGAACGTGACCAGCTCCTGGTGTGCCCTTTCAAAAAAAAACATCCGGTTGGAAAGACCGGTCAAAAAATCGGTTCGCGCCAGCTCCTTCAACTGATTTTCAAGTTTTTTGATGTCGCTTATATCCTGGAAACATTCGCAGAATGACGGTTTTACCGTCAAATTTCATCGTGATCGCAGACTTGAAAACCGGGATTCGCTCCCCGGAGGCATGGATCAACTCCCCTTCCGAACGGTCGATCTCCATTTCAGGGTCTTGAATGGGGCAGGATCCGGCCGCGATCGGACAAATGCACTCATAACATTTCCGGCCGATGATCTGCTCTGTTGCATACCCCAGGATCATCACCGCATAGGGATTCATTTCCATGATGAGCCGGGTTTCATAATCGATCAGGATGATCCCCACGGGAAGCATGAACAATAAGGTTTCGAGCCGTTCGTTGCTTTCGTTGAGAGCGTTTTCCGCCTTTTGCAGCTCCGTGATGTCCGAAAGCACGCCGATGATACCGGTTATCCTGCCATTATCGTCCAGTAGCGGCGCCTTTTCGAAAATGACATCCCGGCTTTCCCCATCGGATAACGCCAGTTTCCATCTGTACCGTTGCCGGGTTCCGTTCTTTAATAGAGCCAGGTCTTTCTGATGACATTGTTCAGCCATCTCCCAGCTGTTGACATCAAAAACGGTCTTGCCGACGAGCTGATCCCGGACGATTCCGGTTAGCGATGAAAAAGCCTGGTTGCAACCGGTATATTTCCCATCCGCATTTTTTACAAATACCGGGCTGGGAATTTGTTCAATAAAGAAATTCAGTAAATGCGGTTCGATTTTCATCTCAACAACCTCCTGCCATGCTGCCTTTCCGGTAAAAGGCTGCCGTTCATTGACTGGAATACCGGATCACGATTCTGTAAAGGCTGGCAGTTCTTCCCGTCAAATGGAATACCAGGCGCTCAGATTTCATCCAGCAGCGCTTGTCGAACCCTCTCGAATTCTTCCGATACCTCTGGAAGCATTTCTCTTACGGAACCAAGAGCATTGCTCCGCGCCATGGATTCTATCTTTATAAACATCGCCGCCAAAATGGGTTGCACCCAGATAGGCACTGCTGGATTTCAGTGAATGGGCGACGCGGCAGGCCGACTCAGGGTCCTGACGCTCGAAAGCGTCACGGAGGCGCTCAAGCATTGGCGGGGTCTCTTTGAGATAGGACGCAACCAGCTTCCCCAATAAATCCGGTGAACCCGGACGCTGAAGCGCCCGGAGATTGTTCAGGGCTTCGCTATCCAGGCTCCATTCAGCTTTCGTAATCGCTGCAGCAGACCCGCTGTAACTAAAACCGGGTGCGTCTTCAGGTGCTCCGGCAATGGCAGCCACTGCATCGATCGCCGCCTCCCCCGTGGCAACCGGCCCCGTTACGCTGTAGCCCAGGCCGACCAGCATCGCGTGCAATATGACGGCAATAACCTCGTCGTCTTCAACCATCAGAACGGTTTTTTGTTCCATGAACTTACTTTCTAAAGTTTTTTTTGGTTAGCACTTGCCGTACACACTGTCAATGTAATTTATCTGCCGAGTTTCCTGGCAAGTGACAACAAAATTCTTCTGTGTTGTTTCAGAGAGAGTATGGTCAGGCGCTTATGCGTTCTTGGGAATGTTGGTGCAGAGGCTCCTTTATCCAGAATCATACCGGAGAAACCATGGCCCGCTCTCCCAGATTTCCATACCGGTGATAATTGTCGCAGATGCTCTGTTCCTGGAAATACTGCAGAAGCTCGATCCGGCCTTCCATCAGGACCGGCATGCGGGAGATGTAAAATCCTTTTTCAGCCGCTGCAGCCAGAACCGCCGATGGCACCCGGTCCGGACGGGCATAGCGAATCCGCTGGATTTTTGAAAGCATTTGTATCAGATCCCTGTCGGTCTGGCGAACCACACTGGCATCTTTGAGAAGGGCCTGGCCTTCTTTTGAACCCAGAAACGCCGTGGCGGTATTGACAAGACCCGGCGGAATGCTGACAAGCAGCGAGCAGCCCGAAATCCGGCTGCGGCCGCAATCCTGGCCAGTGTTTCAAAAAGCGAGTCATCGCCATGGATGCGAACCACAACGGCGCCCACCGGCAGAAACCGGACGATGTTGTCCTGCCCCCTTAAATGAAAATAATCCTTTTCAACCCGGAAAATCCTGCTGCGCCCGATACAGATAGCTCTGAATGGCCCGGATGGTTTTTGACATATCGGTTTCAATGCCGGGAAAATGATTTCCGTCCAGCTTGATCCGCCATCTCTGACAAAGGCGCAGGATTTCTGAGTCCTTCTGAATCGCGCCGATCGGGGGAAGGCCGGTTTCTTCAAAATTCATGAACTGAGTCACATAATTGGGGCCTCCTGCCTTGATTCCCGATCCCAGCGCAGATTTTCTCATGCCGCCGAAAGGCTGCCGCAGCACAATGGCCCCGGTGGTTCCCCGATTGATATAAAGGTTTCCAGCCTTGATCCGGCTTTTCCACAGCACCTGCTCCCGTTTATCAAGGCTTTCAATCCCTGAGGTCAGGCCGTAACCGGTCTGATTGACCAGATCAATGGCCTCTTCGAGATTCTTTGCGCACATGACCCCAAGAACCGGTCCGAAAAACTCCGTCAGGTGCGTATAGCTTCCGGGCTTGACGCCCCATTTGATTCCGGGAGTCCACAGGTGCGGATTGGGCCCGATATTTTCGGGTTTCAGCGCCCAGGCCTCCCCGGGTTCCAGCTTTGTGAGAGCGGATTTCAGATCTCCGGAAGGCGGCTGGGTCAAGGGACCCATCCGGTTCTCAAATGCCCATACAGAGCCCACCGAAAAACTTCTGGCCGCATCCACAAGTTGTTTTTTGAAAACCGCATCTTCATAGACTTCTTTTTCAAGGATAAGAAGAGAGGTTGCCGAACATTTCTGGCCGCAGTGGCCAAATGCCGACTGAATGACGTTTTTGATGGCCTGATCCCGGTCGCTCATGGCCGTGACGATCGTGGCGTTTTTCCCGCCGGTCTCCGCAGCCAGAAAGACACCGGGTCGCTCTTTTAAGATCCGCATCCCGGTATCGGTACTGCCGGTCAGAATGATAAAATCCACATCCGGGTGATGGGTCAGCTTGGCGCCGGTTGTCGATCCCGTACAGGGTAGAAACTGAAGAACGTCTTTGGATATTCCGGCTCTCCAAAAACATTGGCAAAGCTCCCATGCCACCAGCACAGCGGCTGAAGCCGGCTTGAAAATGACAGTGTTTCCCGCGGACAGAGCCGCCAGAATTCCGCCGCAGGGAATGGCAATGGGAAAATTCCAGGGGGAAATCACCAGCCCCACGCCTTTGCCCGAGCAGCGGACATGATGCATGTCACAAAACGCCTTTGCCGAGTGCGGGTAATATTCCGCAAAGTCGATGGCTTCGGAAACCTCGACGTCCCCTTCTGGAAACACCTTCCCCGCATTGGCTGCTGCCGCGCCGATCAGATGCGCCCTTGCCTTGCGAAGTTCCCCTGCCACGCGGGACAGGATTTCATGACGCTCAGCCAGAGACTTTTTCCGCCAGCCGTCGGGATCTGCCTTGGCAACCGAGACCGCCATCTCAACATCCTTGTCATCCGCCAAAGCATAGCGGGCAATCAAGGGCTTCTCAAAGGATTCGCCAATCCGTGAAATATCCAGGCATTCCCCAAAAGACCTGCCTTCCGGAATCTCACCGCCGCCGGCAACCACGGGAATGATGAGCGGGCTGCTGTCCGGTTCCTTTTTCCACTTGTCGCGAATGGCTTTGGCCCAGATCCGGCTGGGTTCAAGCGCCCAGTCCGTGTCGGGCTCATTGGTGAATTCGTCCGAATAGAAAGTGCCTGCACCTAGTCTTTTGCCCGGAAATGTTTCCGTCAAGCGGTTCTGGGTTCGTCTGGGGACTTTAGGGACAATTTTGCGGTGGTGATAGGATTTGACAAACTGGTCTTTCAAAAAATCCCAGGCTTTTGAATCGGTTTTCAAGTTGAACGAGTGCCGGAGAAAATTTTCTTCCGCAGTATTCTCATCGAGCCTTCGAATCAGGTAGGCGATGGCGTTGATAAACTGATTCCGGGTTGCCACCGGCGCATACAGCAGCATCTCGCCAGTGGACTCCTGAATGGCCCGTCGCACATGATCAGCCATGCCCTCGAGCATTTCAAAGCACATGTTTGCGCTCACCCCATTTTTTTTTGCCTGGTTGGCGGCATAGGCCAGCTCAAACAGATTGTGCGATGCGATTCCCAGATGAACGGCCCGAATGTTTTCCGGAATCATGCCATAGTCCACCATGCGCTTGAAGTTTGCATCTACATCCAGCTTGTTATCGTAAGGCGCCAGCGGCCAGTTGTGCAGGCTGGACTCAACCAGCTCCATTTCCATGTTGGCGCCTTTAACGATCCGGATCTTGATGGGGGCTCCGCCGTCTGTCACCCGCTTTTTGGCCCATTCGGTCAGCGCCACCTGGATATCGAAGGAATCCGGCAGATAGGCCTGAAGGACAATTCCGGCAGCATGCGTCTTGAACTCCGGTTCATCGAGTGTTTGCGTAAACGCCGCACGCGTGATGTCCAGATCCCGGTATTCTTCCATGTCCAGATTCACGAATTTGGGCGTCCGGATGCCGTTCTGACGGGTGAATAAATGGCTCTGGGCCGTGCGGTAAAGCTTGGACAGACGTTCCTTTAGAATTTCCACCGTGTGTTCAAAAGCCAGGGAGGAAATCTGGGAATAGATAGTTGAAATCTTGACCGAGATATATTCGATTTCCGGATTCCGGAGATCCTCCAGATATGTTTTCAGGCGATCTGCAGCCTCTTCCTCACCCAGGACAGCTTCCCCGAGGTGATTGAGATTCATGCGAACGCCTTCAGCCCTGCGCATCTGAAGGTGACGATGAAGCGGCTCGGCTTCTCCGGCAATGATGGAACGGCTGCTGTCCGAACGCATTTTTTCGATGATTCTGGGAACCGATATGGCCGGAACGTGCCTTCCAATGCCGAGGAAAAGGCGCATGAGAAACTTTTCCGAAACCCTGAAGAACTTGGGAATGCCAAAAGTCCGCATCAAATCGTTTATCTGATCCGCCACGCGGCCGTAACTGCCGGAGCGAAAGCCCTGATCCATCATTTTGGTCAGAATCACCTTGTCCATGGGGCTGTTTAACAGGCGCATCATCATTTCCTGAATAGCGCGTTCTTCCGGACTCAGGAGCTCATTGGCCCGTTTTTGCCAGAATTCGGCCAGAGCAATGGCTTCCTGGCAGAGGGTGTCGGTAATACAGGATTTCATGAGGGGGGTCCTCCGCTGTTATTCTGATTTCTGACTTCATTTTCGTGAATGCGCAATGTTGCCAAATAAAAAAGGGCATTTCCCTCACATGCGAGAAAAATGCCCTTACCTAACGGTTAATTTGTTAAACTAAATCTTAACAACGTTCTTTGCAGCAGGTCCCCGGCTTCCTTTTTCGACATCAAACGTGACCCGATCACCCTCGGCTAAGGTTTTAAACCCTTCCATCATGATGGCTGAGTGATGGACAAATACGTCTCCGCCCTCTTCCTGCTCAATGAATCCAAACCCCTTCTTATCACTGAACCATTTCACTATTCCTTTTGCCAAAACACGACCTCCCTTAAAAAAAATGTTTATTCGGGTCCCTGGATTTCAGATCGGGTTTCAGAACAGTGTTCTTGGACAGGAACCCATTCCAAGGGATCCCCTGAACCGAAATAAAAGCCGGGAAAATATCGGGTACTATAACTTAACCTTTTATTGGCGGTCAAGAAAAAAACTATTGCGTTATTAATTTTTCTATTTTTGATGTTTTTTCAAGGCCGGCAAGGTAGGAATCCAGCGCTGCCTTGACTTTTTCCTGTTTTAAATACTGACTCAACTGGTCCTTGACTTCAGCAAACGGCATAATGCCTTCGGGTTTTATCTCGACAAGTTTAATGATATGATATCCGAATTGGGTTTCCACGATACCACTGGTTTCGCCAGGTTTTAACGCCAGCGTGGCATCTTCAAAGGGCTTGACCATCTGTCCTTTGCCAAAATAACCAAGATCGCCCCCTTTTTCTTTGCTGGGGCAGTCTGAAAGCTCCTTGGCCAGGGTAGCAAAATCCCCGCCGGCTTTAAGTTTTTCCTGAACGGATTCAATTTTCTTGTGTGCTTCCTCTTTTTTGGCGGGATCATCTTTGGGATCCACCTTTACAAGGATATGGCTGGCCCTTATCTGCTCCGGCTGTTTAAATGCCTCGGGATGGGTATCATAATAGGCCTGGCTATCCTGTTCCGTTACAGTGATTTTTTCAACCACCTGCTTGTCGATGAGGGCCTGAATCGCCAGATCTTCCTTGAGCTGAGACTTTATCTGCGCCTCGGTAAGTTTCATCTTGGTGAGCATTTCCTTGAACTCGGCATCTCCCTTGAACCGCTCCTTGATTTTGGAGAGCCTGTCATTTACCTGCGCATCGGTAATGGCAATTTTTTCTTTTTTGCTTTCCTGATTGAGCAATTCCCGGTTAATGAGATTGTTCAGCACATCCACTCGGATGGTTTTCAACTGCGCCTCATCCATCGGCGCTCCAGAGCGTGCCCTGCGCTGGATCACCCCTTCCATTCCCCGGTCCAAATCTGACTGCACAATCGGTGTTCCATTCACGATTGCCACTTTTTTTGTAGATTCATTTTTCTGCGTTGCCGCCTTTTTATCCGCGGGAGCCTTATCACCGGCTTTGGCCTTGGTGGCAGCCGGTTTTGCCTCTGTTTTCTTTTCCTCTGACATTACCGGAAGAGCCACCCCTGCCTGTATCAACAGCCCAACAGCAACAAGGGTTAATACGTGTTTACATCGTTTCATTAAATTATTCTCCTTCTTGGATTGTAGTAATGACTTCCTGATAAAACTAGTGTAAATGCAAACGAGTATTATTACGTCCATTTACCCATTTGTCAAGTTTTTGAATCATTGCGGCCTTGCCTGATCCTGTAAAAGAGAACAATCATCAGGCCGGTGCCAAGTCCCATGAGCAGGGCCCCCAAGGGAAATACACTGCGGAGCTGCAACACATCCATCAGCCAGCCAGCCAGCAGCGATCCTGCCAGCATGCCCAGACTGTGGGCCATGGTCATCAGGGACATAACCGACCCCATGGCCCCGGCCCGAGTGCCTTTAATCACCGCCAGAGCCATCAGGGCTGGCGTGGATATGCCGCCACCGATCCCAAAAACAACATTTATCCAGAACATATCCCAAAAGCCCCTGGACCACTGAAAGAAAAGCACGGCAAAGCTGATGATGACGCCGCCGATAACTATCAGAAGCCCTTTGGGGACCCGATCCGAAAGATATCCCATCGGCACATGCACGGCACCGCTCACCAGCACACCCAGCGTAACCACGATGCCGATTGAAGAACTGCTCAGGGAAAAATCCGAAGCCGCCATCACCGGAAGAAATCCCCAGACAATGCCGATACAGGCTGCATGGGCGAACCTGAACCCGAACAGACCAATAATCTGGGGATCCTGCAGAAGAATTGTCCAGACCACGGATTTGGCTTGATTTCTGATTCCGTGTTCCGAGCGTGTGGGTGGCAGCAGACTACAACTGAGCAAAAACCCGAAAAAAGTCAGGGCGCCCATACATAAAAATGTGGCATTCAGGCCGAAACGATCGTTTATGAAACCGCCCATCACCGGACCAAAACCCAGGCCGGCAAACATGGCCATATTAAAAAGCCCCATGACAAAGCCTTCACTGCCTGCCGGCGTGATATCACCGATATAGGCCTGGGTCACAGGCATGATCATGGCAGAAGCAATGCCCTGAATGAACCGGACAAAAACCAGGGCTTCCACATGGGTTGCATAGATAAATGCAATGGAAATGACCGTATATGCCAGAAGGCCGGCGGCAATAAAGGGTTTTCGTCCTCTGATATCTGACTGCCTGCCGAAATAAGGCAGAAACAATGTCCGTGAAAGTGAAAATGATCCGAAAATCAATCCAATATAGATTCCGCTGGAGCCCAGGTTGTGGGCATAAACCGGCAGCAGCGGAACAACAATTCCAACGCCCAAAACCGCCCCGAAAATGGAAAAGAACAAAACGGCAAATATTTTTTTATCAAGCCGCTGCATCCCGCGTCAACTATTTTGAATATTCTCAAGGACAGATTCCACCAACGCTTGAATTTCCCCAAGCCTGGCCTGGGAATCGGCCTCGAACCGAAGCACCAGTGCCGGCTGTGTATTTGAGGCGCGAACAAGACCCCACCCATCGCCGAAGAGAACCCGGACCCCATCAATATCAATTACATTGTAGCGGTCTTTGAAATATGCCGTAATTCTTTTAACTACCGCAAATTTCCGGTCATCCGGACATTCCACGCGTATTTCCGGCGTTGTAAAAGTTTTGGGAACATCCGCCAAGAGCTCTGACAGCGGCTTGTCGGTTCTGGATAATATTTCCAGAAGCCTGCAGGAGGCGTATGTGGCGTCATCATATCCCAGATAACGATCGGCAAAAAACATGTGCCCGCTCATCTCTCCTGCCAGTTCGGCGCCTTCTTCCTTCATTTTCTTTTTGATCAGGGAATGACCGGTTTTCCACATGACGGGCCGCCCCCCGTTTTTTTTGATATCATCATACAAGGTCTGGGAGCATTTGACTTCGGAGATAAAGGTGGCGCCGGGTTTTCGGGCAAGAATTTCCCGTGAGAAAAGAATCATCAGCTTATCCCCATAGACGATATCGCCATTTTCATCCACCACCCCGATACGGTCCCCGTCTCCATCATAGCCGATCCCCACATCCAGTTTTTTTTCCTTAACCAGGGAAATGAGATCCTTCATATTCTTGAGCACCGTCGGATCTGCTTCGTGGTTGGGGAAAGTGCCGTCCATCTCGCAAAAAATATCGTGGACTTCAAGATTCATCGTCTTCATGATGGGAACAGCCACGACACCTGCAGTGCCATTTCCAGCATCCACGGCGATTCGAAGCCTTTTTTCAATGGTAATGTTCTCCTGCACAAATGCCTGATACGCCGGAAGCACATTCGCGGAAGCAAGGCTGCCGCCGCCGGCTCTCACAAATGCCTTGTTCTCAATAATGCTTCGAATTTTCAGAATATCTTCTCCATGAATGGATCCGGAGCCCAAGCACATTTTAAACCCGTTGTACTCACCCGGATTGTGGCTGGCAGTAACCATAACGCCACCTTCCTGCCCCAGGTTGTGAATAGAAAAATATAGAACCGGTGTCGGACAGATGCCGATGTCGGTAACCCAACAGCCAGTTGAAATCAGCCCTTCAATGAGTCTGTTGACGTAGTTGTCCGAGGAAATCCGACAATCTCTTCCGACGGTAATCCGCGAGCAGTTGTTCTGATTCAAAAAAGTTCCGATTCCCTTTCCAATCAATACCACATCCGCCTCGGTCATGTCTTTTCCCGCAATCCCGCGAATGTCATATTCTCTGAACATTTCCGAATTCATACACCGATCTCCTTTAATCAAAAAGTAGGCAGAAGGCTTTTAGGCCGAAGACTGAAGGGTTGTGATGTCATTCAACCTATACACCAGTTGTGTTACTACCGATAAGTCCGATAATCAATGTCATATTGCTGGGATTTATAGGCAAATTTGCGAACAGTTGTTTTGACCAGTTGGGCTGCCAAAGTGACGTTGCCCCGTGTATTTTTCAGCGCGTCAATGATCATCTCTTTTTCAAGGTTTGCAACGGCTTCCTCGAGGGACGTGTCTGGAAGGGTACCGGATTCGGATCCGGTCTGAAGCGTCGGCGGTAGATGATAACTGTGAATGACCCCTGCATCGCAAAGCAGAACGGCCCGCTCAATGCAGTTTTCAAGCTCCCGGACATTGCCGGGCCAGTGATAATTCATCAGCATGTCGATGGCAGGCGTTGAAAACCTGCGGATATCCTTGACGTTTTCCTTGCTGTATTTTTCAAGGAAATAGTTTGCCAGAAGCAAGATATCTGTCTTACGCTCCCGGAGCGGGGGAAGATAGATGGGAAACACATTCAGGCGGTAATACAGATCTCCGCGAAAGGTTTCGTCTTCAATGGCCATCTCAAGATTCTTGTTGGTTGCCGTAATCACCCGGACATCCACCTTGATGGTCTGATGTCCGCCGACCCGTTCAAATTCTTTTTCCTGAAGGATTCGAAGCAGCCGGACCTGAACGTCCAGCCCTACGGCACCGATTTCATCCAGAAAAATGGTGCCTTTGTTGGCCATTTCAAACTTGCCCAGTTTCTGTTTGATCGCGCCGGTAAAGGCGCCTTTTTCATGCCCGAAAAGCTCGCTTTCAATCAGGTTGGCGGGAAGAGCCGCACAATTGACTTTGACAAACGGGCTTTTTGCCCTCAGGCTGTTGTAGTGAACCGAGTTGGCCACCAACTCCTTTCCGGTTCCGCTCTCTCCTCGGATCAACACCGTTGCATTGCTTTTGGAAACCTGGGAAATCATCTGGAACACTTCCCGCATCCGGCTGCTGTTACCGATAATATTGGAAAAACTGTATTTGGTCTCCAGCTCATTTCGAAGCCTGCGATTTTCTTCCCGCAGCTGTTCTTTCTCCAGATGAATGGTTTCCAGGTTGATGACTTGCCGGGCGATCATGATGGCGATCACCGAAAGCAGTTTTTCTCCGTTTTTCAGCGAATAGGATTCATCGTACTGGTGGTCGACGCTGAGCGCGCCAATAACCTGGTTGCCTTTTTTTATCGGAACGCAGATAAAGGATATTTCCTGGTCCAGTTTTCCCCGCCTGGCTTCGGTACGGTTCAGAAAATGCGGCTCCTGGCTGATTTTGGGAATGGTTACGGCGTGACCTGTCTGAATCACCTTTCCGGTAATCCCTTCCCCGAGTTTATACCTCACCCGTTCAACGGCTGTCCGGGAAATGCCATGCGCCACTTCAATGGTGATTTCATTGCTCAGGGGGTTCAAGAGCGTGATCGTGCCGCGGATCATGTTGATGGAGTTGGACAGCGTATCCAGAACCTTGTAAAGCGATTTTTTCAGGTCCAGATGCTCATTCAGCGTTTTGCTGATCTCATACAACAGGGTGACATCTTCGATTCGTTTCATGGGTTCCGATTGATGATAGGAGTTAGGTTCTGGAACAACTGCTTGTTATCATGGTTGATCATTTCCGTCAGGCCATGATGGGTTAAAGGATAGAAACGATACCATGGTTTTTCCATATGTCCGTTGATCATAGAGTTCAAATTCCGGTTCATCAAAACGGATGGTCTCCAGAACAGAATGCTCGACAACGATGCAGGCCTGCGCAGCCAGGGATGAGCTTTGCAGAAGGTGATGCAGGGTCGGGCCGATAAGGTTCCGGTTGTAAGGCGGATCCAGGAAAACCAGATCAAAAAGCGGCTGAACATGCCGCAAAAAATTCAGGTTTCTGGCAATATCCCATCTCTGAACACGGGCTTTTTTCTCCAGGGAAAAAGCCCGGATATTCTGCGATATCAGCGCTACTGCCTGAAAAGAGTCATCCACAAGAACCGCGGAATCCGCCCCACGGCTCAAGGCCTCGATAGCCATCGCACCGGTTCCGGCGAAAAGATCCAGCACTACGGCCTGCTGCGTTTTAAATGACAGAATGTTAAAAATCGTCTCTCTCAGACGATCTGATGTGGGACGGGTCTGTTTTCCCTCAAGGCGATGAAGCCTTCGGCCTTTCAGTTCACCTGCAATGATTCTCATCCGTCATCCTGCATCAGGTATTCAGTTTTTCCTTCACCTTTTCCTTTAACCAGGCAACCCAGGGCACCATGCCGTCCTCGGTTCGGGCGGATATTTCAAATACCGGAATGCCCGGATGGATCTGAAGGATATTGCGGACCGCTTCGTCCTTATCATATTCAAGATACGGGAGAAGATCAATTTTGTTAAGAATAGCGACATCGCACACCCTGAACATCAAAGGGTATTTAAGGGGCTTGTCTTCTCCTTCGGTAACGCTCAGGACCACGGCCTTGGCATCTTCTCCAATGTCAAATTCCGCGGGGCAGACAAGATTTCCCACATTTTCCACAATCAGAAGATCCACGTCCTTTAGGTCAAAGCTTTCCGAAGCCTTGGCTATCACATGGGCTGCCAGATGACAGTCCCCGCCGAAAGCATCGGTATTGACCTGAACCACCGGGGCGCCGGTTTTGGCCAGCCGGTCAGCATCGTTTGTCGTGCTGACATCTCCGACAATGACGGCGGTCCGGACTTCCGGCATCAACCGGCCGATGGTTTTCCCGAGCGTCGCGGTTTTTCCGGAACCCGGAGAACTCATGACATTCAGCACAAACACTTTTTTGTCCGCAAACAGTTTCCGGTTCTGCTCGGCCATGGTGTTATTGACGTCCAGGACTTTTCGTACAACTTTTATTTCCATAATGAATTTCCTTTTTCTATGAAGCAGACTGATGGCCTCGCAAAAAGGCGTCACACCGGTGAAAACCGGTGTCCAGTCTTTCAGCAACTACCCGAAATCACCGAATTCCGGCGCCTGTCCCGGACTCCGATCCAGGATTCGCCTGAACAACGAAATAACGCAAATTTTTTCTTTTTGGGAGGTCATCATACTTGGATCAGCCATCTTCAATCTCGATGGATGAAATATCCAGTTCCTGGCCGGAGATCAACTCTATCGTACCGCTGCCGCACCCGGGGCAGGAAAATGCAGGCCCGTCAATGGTCCAGTGATTATCGCAGGACTTGCACCGGGCCGTCACCGGGATCTCTTCAATATAAAGCGCTGCCCCGGCGATCGCGGAGTCTTTTGAGACAATGTCAAAACAGAACCGTAGACTGTCCGGCACTACGGAAGACAGCCTGCCGATCTTCAGATAGACGCCCTTGACCTGGCTGTTTTTCAGGTGCTCGGGAATGGATGCCGCAGCAATCTCAATGACCTGCATGGCAATGCCCATTTCATGCATGGATATTCATCCTTTTGTATGAAAAACTCATTACTTTTACAATTTTGTCATTATACCCCTGACATCTTCTTTTGTAAACGGGGACAGTAGAACTTTCACAAAAAAAGGCAAGAAGCATGAAGGAGATTACCCTCCCCCTACTCCTTGCCTTCGTTGTTTTTAGGATAACCAATGGGTTTTACGCTGAGGACTGAAGGACCGGGCAACGCCGTTTTGCCTTCAGTCTTCAGCCTGTATAACTTCGGACTGAGTCAAAAACTATTTGCCAAAAACGCCGGCGCAGAGTTCTCCCAAAGTTCCCAGATTTTCACACACGGTAATGCCGCAGGCTTTCATGGCGGCGATTTTTCCCTGGCCCGTGCCGCTGCTGCCGCTGATGATGGCACCGGCATGGCCCATTCTGCGGCCCGGAGGCGCGGTGAGTCCGGCAATAAAACCGATCACCGGTTTGGTGACATGCTGCTTGATAAATGCCGCTGCCTCTTCTTCAGCGGTTCCGCCGATTTCCCCGACCATGACGATGCCGGCTGTATCTGAATCTTTCTGGAAAGCGTCCAGGCAATCGATGAAATTGGTGCCGTTGACCGGATCACCGCCGATACCGATGCAGGTGGTCTGTCCGATTCCCTGTTGTGTCAGTTGATGAACCACTTCATAGGTCAGGGTCCCGGAACGGGATACCACGCCGATCGGACCTCCGGGCTGATGGATCACCCCCGGCATGATGCCGATTTTGCACTCGCCCGGCGTAATGATTCCCGGACAGTTGGGACCGATGAGGCGGCAGGTTTTACCGGCAAGAAAATTTTTCACCCGCATCATGTCCATGACCGGAATGCCTTCGGTGATGGCGACAATCATCTCCACACCAGCATCGGCGGCTTCCATGATGGCGTCCGCCGCAAACGGCGGCGGCACGAAGATCATGCTGCAGTTGGCGCCGGTTGCCTTGACTGCGTCCTTGACCGTATGAAACACGGGAATATCATCCATTTTCTGCCCGGCTTTTCCAGGTGTTACCCCTGCCACGACCTGTGTGCCATAAGCCACGCATTGACGGGTATGGAACTGCCCTTCCTTGCCGGTGATTCCCTGAACCAGAAGCCGGGTGTTTTTATTGACAAATATGCTCACGGTTTTTCCTCCTAACCCTTAACAATGGCGGCCACTTTCTGGGCTGCATCTTTTAGATCCACTGCGGTCGTCAAATTCAGACCCGATTCACGCAATATGCGCCGGCCTTCCTCGACATTGGTGCCTTCCATGCGGACGACGACCGGAACCGTAATACCGGTTTTTTTGGCTGCCTGAACCACGCCTTCGGCCAGAATATCGCAGCGAAGAATGCCGCCGAAAATATTGATGAGAATGCCCTTGACGTTTTTATCGCTCAGGATGATCCGAAACCCGTTTTCAACCATTTCGGCATTGGCTCCGCCCCCGACATCCAAGAAATTGGCCGGACTGGCCCCCGCCTGCTTGATGATATCCATGGTCGCCATGGCAAGGCCTGCGCCATTGACCATATTGCCGACATTTCCGTCCAAGGTGATATAATTGAGATTGTATTTGGAGGCGTCCACCTCAAGCGGATTTTCCTCATCCAGATCGCGATATGCCAGAATGTCCTTGTGACGGAACAGGGCGCTGTCATCAAAATTGACCTTTCCGTCCAGGGCGATCACGGCCTGGTCTTTGGTGATGATCAGGGGGTTGATTTCTACCAGCGAACAGTCATAGCCAACAAACAAGGCATACAGACGGCTTAACAGGGCCGTAAAAGGCTTGATGGTTTCCGGCGCCAGGTTGAGCCCATAGGCGACTTCCCGGCAGTGGTAGGCCTGAATGCCGACCAGCGGGTTGATATAGACTTTGATGATCTTCTCCGGTGTTTTTTCCGCAACCGCTTCAATGTCCATACCGCCGGCTTCGCTGGCGATAATGACGATTGTTGCGGTGGCCCGGTCCGGAATGATGCTTAAATAAAGCTCTTTTTGAATATTGAGCCCCTGCTCGATCAGGACTTTTTTCACCAGCCTGCCTTCAGGACCGGTCTGATGGGTGACCAGGTTCATGCCGAGAATCTGGGCGGCGATTGTCGCAACTTCTTCCCGGGAGCCGGCCAGCTTGACCCCGCCGCCTTTTCCCCTGCCGCCGGCATGAATCTGGGCCTTGACCACAACCGGATAGCCGCCGAGTTTTTCGGCAACCGACTGGGCTTCCCCCACAGTGAACGCCACACTGCCTTCGGGTATGGGAATGCTGTATTTTTTAAAAAGCTCCTTGGCCTGATACTCATGGATCTTCATCAGCTCTGCCTCCTCATAAAAAAACAGGGCCGGAATATAACCCCAGCCCCAAATTGTATCTATAAATTAGGTAACAGGCTATGGGTGATAGGTTACGGGCTATGGGCTAAGGGTGATGAATAAAAATCCTGTAACCCATGGCCTATCGCCTATAGCCCCGCGCCTATAAATTATTTACCCGATTATGCACAGCACCGCGCCCTTGGGAACAGAGTCGCTGCTCTTGAAATTGATGGCCTTGATAGTGCCATCCACCGGGGCTGCAAGGGCATTTTCCATTTTCATGGCTTCCAGGATCACCACGGTTTCACCTTTGCTGACCACATCGCCGACATTTTTATCAAATCTTACAATCATTCCCGGCATGGGCGCATTGATGGGCGTGCCGTCAACCGTTGCGGCTGCGGGCGCGGCTGCCGCAGGTTTGGCGGCGGCGGGAGCAGCCGGTGCAGGAGCTGCAGGAGCCGGCGCAGGGGCTGCAGGAGCAATCGGTTTGGCAGGCTGAATGTAGCTGACAACCGGGGCTCCGCCGATTTCTTCAACGCCAACCTCAAAATACGTGTCGTCCACAAACACGTTGAATTTTCGCAAGGCATCGCCTTTGGCAGGCGCTTCTTTTTCGATTTTTTCTACCAGTTTTCCGGCGATCGCCTTCTGTATCAACTCCTGTTTTGCCTTGGCCTGTTCAAGCGTGATGGGCTTGACATCATCCGGAACGGGTTCCTTGCCGTATTTCCATTGCAGGAAGCGTTTGCCGGTAACCGGATACAAGGCGTAAATCAGTTCATCATCCAGGTCCATTGCCAGACCCTTAACGTCTTCCTGGGCTTTTTTCAGTTCCGGTTCGATCACCTCTGCCGGTCTGCAGGTAATGGGCTCTTCGCCTCTGGCATATCCTTTCAGCGCTTTTTTCTGAACCTCAGGATTAATGGGAACCGCAGTTTTTCCGTAAAGCCCGTAGCAAAGATCCTTGACCTGGCCGGTGATCATCTTGTATCGCTCATTTTCATCGTCAAAGAGCACGTTGTTCACGGTCTGAATCCCAACGATCTGGCTGGTGGGCGTTACCAGCGGAATCTGCCCCAGATCTTTTCGAACCCTGGGAAGCTCGGCATAGACCTGATCGATCTTGTCCAGGGCATCCATTTCCCGAAGCTGATTCACAAGATTGGAGAGCATGCCGCCCGGGGTCTGATGGAGAAGCACGTTGATATCAATGATCGAAAGCTTGGTGTCATCCAGAAGATGCCGGTATTTGGGGCAGATTTCCTTTTCCAGAACTTCATTGATGGCCGCAAGGGCCTTGATGTCAAATCCCGTGTCTCTGTTGGTGCCCAGAAGCGTCATGACCAGCGGCTCGATGGCCGGGTGGGATGTCCGGTAGGCATAAGGCGACATACAGGTGTCGATGATGTCCGCGCCGGCTTCAATCGCCTTTAAATGCGACATGGACGACATGCCGGAGGTGAAGTGGCTGTGAAGGTTGATCGGGATTTTCACGGCTTTTTTAAGGGCTTTGATAATCGCGTATGCGTCATAAGGGGCAATGAGCCCTGCCATGTCTTTTAAACAGATGCTGTCCGCGCCCATGGCCTCAAGGGCTTTTCCCTTGTTGACGTAATAGTCCAGGTTATAGACCTCGCCGCCGAGCCGGGGTTCGGTCATGGTATAGCAGATGCAGCCCTGGAAATGCTTGCCGCAGGATTTGATGACCGGAACAACGGTTTCAAAATTCCGGTAATCATTCAACGCATCAAACGTTCGGAAAACATCCATGCCGTTTGCAGCGGCTCTTTCCACAAACGGGCGGGCCACATCGTCCGCGTAATTGCGGTATCCGACAAGGTTCTGAGCTCTTAAAAGCATGGAAAACGGGGTTTTCTTGATATAACGCTTCAAGGTCCGGAGACGCTCCCAGGGATCTTCGTTTAAAAACCGGTGCATGGTATCAAAGGTTGCGCCGCCCCAGGTTTCCATTGCCCAGAAGCCGATTTCATCCATCATCTCCGCCACAGGAATCATGTCCTCTGTTCTGCCCCGAGTGGCAAAAAGCGACTGGTGGCCATCCCGCAATGTCAGATCCATTATTTTAACCGGATTCTTGGCTTTGGGTCTGTCATTGCTGTAATTCATATCCGTCAGTTTTACTTGATCATGGTCACTCATGTTAAGGATCTCCTCATCATCATCAATATATTTATTATGGTCGGTTCGGGAATATCCGGTTTTTAGCGCAGCTTCGATCCCTGAAACGTCCGCAGCTGCATCAGATTCCGCATACTCATCATATCCTGCCTGCCGCTGATGCCCCACAATTTTACCGGAGCAGTGGGTTTGGACGGCTCAACCAGAAGTTCGGCAGCCGGTTCGGCCGAGGCCAGGGCGGCAGCCTCTTCCTGAGAGCGGATATAGCCGAAAACCGCTGAAATGGCTGCAGCCATCTTTTGGGACTGCTGGGTACATGCTTTCATTGATTCCCCCTTATACCGGTATATTGCCGTGTTTTTTCGGCGGCCGGGTTTCCCGCTTGCTGCACATGACTTCAAGCGCGTCAATCAGCCTTGGCCGGGTTTCGCTGGGAACAATAACCGCATCGATATAGCCTCTGGCGGCCGCACAGTAAGGATTGGAAAAAAGATCGTCATACTCCTGAATTTTCTCCTGGCGCTTGGCTTTCGGATCTGCTGCCGTGGTGATTTCTTTGCGGTGAATGATATTGGCGGCACCTGCCGCGCCCATGACCGCAATCTGAGCAGACGGCCATGCAAAGGCCATATCCGCCCCCAGATCCTTGGAACACATGGCCAGATAAGATCCGCCGTAGTCCTTGCGGGTAACCAGAAGCAGCTTGGGCACGGTGGCTTCCGAATAGCACCAGAGCAGTTTTGCGCCGTGACGGATAATGCCGCCCCATTCCTGATGGCTTCCGGGCAGATACCCCGGCACATCGGCAATGGTCAGAATGGGAATGTTAAAGGCATCACAGAAACGGATAAACCGGGTGGCCTTGTCCGAAGCGTTGATGTCGAGACAGCCTGCCATGACATTGGGCTGATTGGCGATGATGCCGATGACTTCTGCCGTTTAAGCGGGCAAATCCAATGAGGATATTGGGCGCAAAATATTCATGGGGTTCAAAAAATACGCCGTTGTCCACGATGGATCCGATAACCGCCTTCATATCGTAAGACTGGTTGGGGCTGTCCGGGATGATGGCATCCAGGGCCGGATCCACGCGGCTGGGGTCGTCGCCCGTGTTCACGATGGGCGGATCTTCCATGTTGTTGGACGGCAGATAAGAAAGCAGGATCTTCATTTTGGCAATGGCGTCCTGATCGCTTTCACAGGCAAAGTGGGAGACGCCGCTTTTTTCATTATGGGCCATGGCGCCGCCAAGGTCTTCGAAGCTGATTTCTTCACCGGTAACGGATTTGATGACTTCCGGACCGGTAATGAACATGTAGCTGGAGTTTTTAACCATGAAAATCCAGTCGGTCATGGCCGGAGAATACACGGCGCCGCCCGCGGTTGTTCCCATAATGGCCGAAATCTGGGGAATGACGCCGGAGGCCAGGGCATTTCGGTAAAAAATCTGACCAAACCCCGAAAGCGCATCCACGCCTTCCTGGATTCTGGCCCCACCCGAATCATTAATTCCCACAAAGGGCACGCCGGCTTTCATGGCCAGATCCATGACCTTGCAGATTTTTTTGGCATGCATTTCCCCGAGGCTTCCCCCGCGTGATGTAAAATCCTGGGAAAATGCAAAAACCGGACGACCTTCCACCATGCCGTGACCCGTAACCACCCCGTCACTGGGAATGTCGATCTTTTCCATGCCGAAATTGGTGCACCGGTGCGACACGAACATGTCAATTTCCCGGAACGTGCCGGAATCGAACAAAAGATCCAGTCGCTCCCTTGCGGTCAGCTTGCCTTTTTCCCGCTCTTTGGCGATGGCTTTTTCACCGCCCATTTTCAGGATCTTTTTTTCCCGCTCCTTCAGATCCTTGATTCTGTCGTCCACAATACCCATTGTTATATCCTTTCTTATTTTTGGAGGTCTTAAATCAATCCATCCCCTGAGTTGTTGATGGCTTCGAAGAAAGTCCAATAACTGCGTTGAGCTTCATCCTCGGTCATGGCAACAAGTCGGAATGCGAATAAACAAAAAAGCCGGACATAGCCATGAAGTAGCCGTTAACATTACGATTTGTCGAGAAATAAAAGCAATTGACAGGCCGCCGCCGTCGGCGACAACATCCCGTTTTCCACCTGCCGCAACAGTTGGGGCAGGTGGTGCTGAACTTTCGGGTGATGTTTAAACCGGTCCTTGAGTCCCTCTTCAACCAAAGACCACATCCAGGCCAGGGCCTGCGACCTGCGGTTCTGGTCCAGCTCGCAGCTTGATGACATGATATCCCGGTGTTTCAGGACAACAGCCCAGATATCATCAATACCGGTCAGTTCCCTGGCGCTGCAGGTCAGCACCGGAGGCGACCAGTTGGGAGAGGCAGGCCTTAAAAGCTGAAGCGCTGTTTCATAGTCTTTTTTTGCCTTCCGGGCTTTTTCAATATTGTCCCCGTCAGCCTTGTTGATGGCAATGGCGTCTGCCAGTTCCAGAACCCCTTTCTTGATTCCCTGAAGTTCATCGCCGGCCCCTGCCAGCATCAGTACCAGAAAAAAATCTACCATTGAAGACACGGTGGTTTCAGACTGGCCGACACCGACGGTTTCGACGATGATCACATCAAAACCCGCTGCCTCGCAAACCAGCATGGTTTCACGGGTTTTCCGGGCAACCCCGCCCAGGGTTCCGCTGGAAGGCGATGGTCGGATAAACGCCCGGCTGTCCGCACAAAGCCGCTCCATTCGGGTTTTATCCGCCAGAATGCTACCGCCGCTTCGGGTGCTGCTGGGATCCACGGCCAGAACTGCCACGCGATGACCTTTTTCAACCAGCATCATGCCAAGACTCTCAATAAAAGAGCTTTTCCCTACACCCGGAACACCCGTAATCCCCAGTCGCACCGCCTTTCCGGTATGAGGCAGCAGCCGGTCCAGAATGGCTTGGGCCAAAGCCTGATGCCTCGAAAGAGAGCTTTCAATCAAGGTGATGGCTTTGGCAAGAATCCGGCGGTTCCCATTCAAAAGGCCGTTGACGCTGGCATCTATCTCAGCTGTCATCCGTTCTTTTTCTCCAGAACATTCAGCGTCTGATTGGCTGAATCCGTGATGGATGTGCCTGGACCAAACACACCGACCGCGCCCGCTGTGAACAAATATTCATAGTCCGCAGGCGGAATGACCCCTCCAACCACGACCTTGATATCATCTGCACCACCTGCCTTCAAAGCGGCAATGAGTTGAGGAACTAGCGTCTTATGCCCGGCAGCCAGACTGGAGACACCCACAAGATGGACGTCATTTTCAATGGCCATTTTTGCAGTTTCTTCAGGGGTCTGGAACATGGGGCTGATATCCACATCGAATCCCAGATCCGCATACGCCGTTGCCACCACCTTGACACCGCGGTCGTGACCATCCTGGCCCATTTTGGTCAGCAGGATTCGCGGCCTTCTGCCTTCCTTGTCTGCAAAATCCTGGCAGCGTTTTCGAAGGGCGTCAATAACAGCGGTGTTATCTCCATATTCTGAAGCATAGACACCGGAAATACACTGGGTGGTGGCGACAAACCTGCCGAAAACTTTTTCCATGGCATCAGATATCTCTCCAACGGTTGCCCTGGACCGAATCGCGGATATGCTGGCATCCAGAAGGTTGCCGTCACTTTCCGCACAGCGTGTGATGTGATCCAGGGCTTTTTGAACTGCTTCCGCATTTCGTTTGGCTTTAAGTTCCTTGAGACGTTCCACCTGCTCGATGCGAACCGAATCCGTGACTTCCCGGACATCATCGAGTGGTTTTTCCTCGATTTTGTATTTGTTCACGCCGACAATCACATCCAGGCCCTGATCGATCTTGGCCTGCTTTCTGGCAGCCGATTCTTCAATACGAAGCTTGGGCATTCCGGTTTCAATGGCCTTGGCCATTCCGCCCAATGCCTGAATTTCAGAGATGATCTTGCGGGCTTCGCAGATAATGCCGTCTGTCAGGGCTTCCACGTAATAAGAGCCCCCCATCGGGTCTACGACATGACAAACCTGGGATTCTTCCTGGACAATGATCTGTGTATTTCTGGCAATTCTGGCGGAAAAATTGGTGGGAAGCCCCACAGCCTCGTCAAATGAATTGGTGTGGAGCGACTGGGTTCCGCCAAGGGCTGCGGACATGCACTCCAGGGTGGTGCGGATAATGTTGTTGTATGGGTCCTGCTGGGTCAGACTCCATCCCGAGGTCTGGCAGTGGGTCCTCAGCATGAGGGACTGGACATTTTGGGGGTTGAACGGCTTGATCAGTTCGTGCCACAAAAACCTGGCAGCCCTCAGCATGGCAATATCCATGAAAAAATTCATCCCGATCCCGAAGAAAAAAGACAATCTCGGAGCAAAAGTATCAATATCCATACCCGTTGCAAGCGCTGCCTTGACATATTCCAACCCGTCCGCCAGGGTAAAAGCGGTCTGAAGCACCGAGTTGGCGCCTGCTTCCATCATGTGATATCCGCTGATGCTGACGGTATTGTATTTGGGCATATGTTTGGAGCAGTACCCGATAATATCCGATACAATCCGCATGGAAGGCGTCGGCGGATAGATGTAGGTGTTGCGGGTCAAATATTCTTTTAAAATGTCGTTCTGGATGGTGCCGGTCAGTTTTTCCTGGGGAACGCCCTGCTCTTCGGCAGCCACGATGTAACCGGCCAGGATCGGCAGAACCGCGCCATTCATGGTCATGGATACGGACATCTCATCTAGGGGGATCTGGTCAAAGAGAATCTTCATGTCCTCGACAGAATCCACGGCAACCCCGGCTTTTCCGATATCACCAACAACCCGCGGATGATCCGAGTCATATCCTCTGTGGGTCGCCAGATCAAATGCAACGGAAAGCCCTTTTTGTCCGGCCGCCAGGTTTTTCCGGTAAAATTCATTGGATTCCCGGGCTGTTGAAAACCCGGCATACTGGCGAATGGTCCAGGGCCTTCCAGCATACATGGTGGCCATGGGACCCCGGACAAAGGGGGCAAGGCCCGGAAGTGTGTTGACGTGTTCCATTCCTTCAAGGTCTTCTGCCGTGTAAAGCGGTTTGACCCGAATCCCCTCTGGAGTCATCCAGTCCAGGGTATCCGGTGATTTCCCTTTAAGCAGTTTTGTGGCAAGGTCAGTCCATTTTTGTTTTTGCGGATGATCCGGCATGGTGCGCTCCTTATAAGAATATGAAAAAATCGAATATCAAAATCCGAAATCCGAAACAAATGCCAATGCCATAATAATAAAAAGTATCGGCTTGCTCTTTGAGTTAGTCATAGTTTCGAATTTCGTGCTTCGGATTTCGAATTGATAATTGAAAACAGGGTTTCCGTTCAGCCACTCATTGCTTAATGGTCTCTCTGGCACAGTTCGACTAGAATGCCGCTGGTGGCCTTGGGATGAAGAAAAGCAATCTTTGCCCCGCCTGCCCCGATTCTGGGTTTTTCATCAATGAGCTTGATGCCCTTGGCTTTTAATTCTTCCAGAGCAGCTTCAATATTTTCAACACGGAAGGCAACATGCTGAATTCCCTCTCCGCGTTTTTCAAGATATTTGGCAATGGGGCCGTCCGGTGATGTGGATTCCAGAAGTTCAACCTCGCTTTCCCCAACCGGAAAAAACGCTGTGGTCACTTTCTGTTCCTGAACCGTTTCGGAACCGGCAAATGAAAGACCCAATACTTCAGTCCAGAAATTTTTTCGTTCATCAATGCTGGAAACGGCAATTCCGAGGTGATCAATTTTGAGAATTTTCATGAGTTACTCCCTGGCAGTCCATAGATTCTTGGTATTATCAAGCACAGCATCCGATACCCTGCCTGACCGTAAAAACCTGCAAACCCTTGCGATTGAATCAAGTAAAAAACAGAAATCAACGGGCAATTCCGCATGAAGGCGCAGAAATTGCGCGCCACACCATTTCAAACAATACATTGGCCTGGGCAATCAAACTTTCTTTTTGGCCACGCGAAACCCACATAAAAAAAGTTCGCTGTACAAAGCCCATCATAAAATCCAGCAAAACGCCGGCACGGACATTGGGGTTTAACGTCCCTTCTTTCTGGCCCTGACTCAAGACCTCAAGAAAAAGATTCATCATTTTCTTTTGTTGAAAAGTTTTATCCGCCATCCATGTTTTCATGGGAAGTGTCATAAACAGAATTTTAGCCAGACCTTGATTTTTCTCATAATAATCAAGCTGAAGCCAGAAAACCTTTCTGAGTTTTTCTTTTAAGTCTTCGATGCCCTGAAGGTGATCAATGATCCGGTCCGTCAGCTTTCCCAACCAGACATCCACAACAGCAAACACAAGTCCTTCTTTACTGCCGTAATAGCCATAAATGGTGCTGAAACTCACCCCTGCTTTTTTAGCAACCGTGCGGATATTGGCCTGATGAAAATCCGATTCGGAAAATATCTCCAGAACCGCTGTTTCAAGCCGTTTTTGAATTTCAGGCTTAAAAACCTTGTTACCGTCTAAAGCACTTTTATCATCGTTTGCCAAAATCATCTCGATCAACAATTTGAAATAATGAATAAATTAATGATTTGCATTGCGATTTAAACCCTCTGGTCATAGTTATAAAAAATAATGTTCTGTTATATTATATTTTATAACTTAATGATATACTTATAATATCATCATTAATTCAAATATATATATATTAAAAACGAAACAACGTTACTATTTTGATATATGAATGGGTTTGTTCTGTCAAGAAAAAAACAGGCTGAAGCCTGAAGAATGATATTAATCCATCAAAAACCTCCAGCCTTCAGCCTGTTTTTCGATTCAGGGCTTGAAATGACCCATCACCCGCTTGAAGCCGGGCAATGACTTTATAATGGTGTCATCCGGAACGCAGAACGCAATTCTAAAATGCCCGGGCCCGCCGAAACCGCTTCCGGGAACCACCAGAATCAGTTCCTTTTGCAGCGCTTTTACAAATTCAACATCATCGGCAATGGGCGTTCGCGGAAACAGGTAAAATGTCCCGGGGGGCTTTACAAAATCATAACCGCTTTCCGCAAGGCCGTTGCAGAGAAGTTCCCGTTTTCTGGCATAAGCGGAAATATCCACGCTCAACCCCTGCATTTTGGAAATCACGCGCTGCATCAGGGCCGGTGCATTGACAAAACCCAGGATCCGGTTGGTCAGGGCCATGGCGCCCAGTAGCGAGTCCTTGTAGGTTGCCGCGGGATTTACGGCAATAAATCCGATCCGCTCTCCCGGAATTGAAATGTCCTTTGAATAGGAAGTGGTCATGATGCTTTCTGCATAACAACCAAAAACACTGGGAACCTTGGCCCCGTCATAGATGACTTTTCGATAAGGCTCATCCGCCATCAGGTAAATGGTTCGGCCAAACGCTTTCCCCTTTTGGGTCAGCACTTCCCCCAATGCCATCAGGCTGTCTTTGGAATAGATCTGTCCGGTCGGGTTGTTGGGAGAATTGATCAGGACAGCCTTGGTCTTAGGCGTAATGGCATCCGAAATGGCCTCGATATTCAGCGTAAAATCCGGGTGAGTCGGAACTGTTTTTAATATTCCGCCATGATTGCCGACATAAAACCCATATTCCACGAAATGGGGCGTCGGCGTCAAAATTTCATCCCCTGGATCGGTAATTGCTTTCAAAATGACATTCAGCCCGCCAGCAGCGCCACAGGTCATGATGATCTCGGCCGCTGAAATTGTAACGCCTTGCTCCGAACACAAATAATCCGCTACGGCTTTACGGACTTCCGGATAACCGGTATTGGGCATATACCCGTGACATCCCGGCGCTTCCTGGTCCAAAAGGGTTTTCAGGATGGTGTTGAATGCCTCGGGCGGATCCAGATTGGGATTCCCCAGACTGAAATCATATACATTTTCCGCCCCGTGAATGGCCTTCAGGCGGGCGCCTTCTTCAAACATTTTGCGAATCCATGAGGATTTTGACAAAATGCCTTCAATATGCTTGGCTATCGACATGATTGGTTTCCTTATTTTTTATTTTGCCTGAACTGCGGATTTGACTTCCGTAGACTGATGGATCGAACCCATCAATATGTTACATATTATCAATTTGTTATCTTATCGAATTATCCCACTATTATTCAATTGTGCCTGAAACTGTGCCCATCTGCAAAACAAGGTATTCCAGGTGTTTCTGGGCCGCCTGCTTCAGGTCAGTGTCGCTGACGATATTGTACCGGTCAAAAACCGACCTTGTTTTAAGGCCAGATACCATCATGGCCACCCGTTCTGGAATCCCAGCCCTGATCATGTTTCTCACTGCACTTCGGCGAAAGTCATGAAAATTGGTCCGGCCGGCAACTTATCCTGCCATTTGGCCACATATTCAAGACCGTTCCTGTACCCATACCCCAGCTTGGTTTTCCGGAAGGCATTATTCCATGCCCTTTTAATGTTAACGATTGGACCCGACCCGGCTTTATTGGTAAAAAACAAAATGAGTCGGGTTCTCATGACTTTTCCGCTTTTCCCAAAGTTCTCTGAACATTGACCTCAGCTCATCATCCAGATATACTGTTCTGCCATCATCGTTCTTCGTCTCACCGACCCGTAAGGTCACGATGCCGTTATCGAGATCAACAGCATCCCAGGTCAGTGATGTAATCTCCTGACCTCGCCAGCCAACCTTATACCCAAACACTACCATTGGCTTAAGATAGTCTGGAAGCGCATCCCGCAGTGCCAGAAAATCCTTATGCTCGAAAAATCCTTTGCGGGCATTGCTCTCTTTCAGCATCGGGATATAAGGTACCCAGTTTACCTTGGGCGGTGTTTGCCTGGCCCCCAGGCCCAGAACCCGTTTGAGCGCTGCCAATTCCCGATTGATGGTCCCGTTCGCAGCACCTTTTTTTAGTTTGATACCGCCACATTTGGGGCATTTCAACGCACCATCAAAATGAAACTTGGTTTGGCAACCGACACAGACCCATTTCAGTCTTTCAGACACGTATTCCTGGATTCGGGGTGTCGTTAATTCCGTGATCTTGATTCCCCCGAATCCCTCCCGAAGATGCTTGATACTCAGTTCCGCCCTGTCGAGAGATTTTCTGGCGTTGATCTTGTATTCCATCAGGAATTCCTCAGCCAGTTCATCGAAGGTCACCTTGTCAAACTGAATCCCCGGCACCTTGCCCTGGGCAATTTCTCCCTCCCTTCTATCCAATACCTTCTTGGCAACCATTTTTTTATCAGTCCCAGTGCTTTCCCGGTATGGTTTGCCGTTTCGATAATACTTGATCCACCATGTGTTGCCACGCTTATACAAACTTCCCATATATCCTCCATCCTGACCTTGACGGGCACATAGATGGATGATCCGGAAAGGCGGCCTGATGTCTCAAGCAACCATCCCGGATGTCACATCCTATGTCTTTTCAGGACCGTTTTTCAAGTTTTTAATGTCTAATTCATTTTCTTCCATAGCGACATGCTCCTTATTTAGTATTGTTTTCTTATTGATATCATTCAGTATTTGCTTCAAAGAAGCTATATATACAAAAGTCGGATCATATCAGTTCCAACGTTTTTTTTTCGATAAAAGCCTCGACATCTTTTCTGTCCACAAACATTTTCTTCCCGACCTTGCACTTACGGAAGCTGGCCGTCCCAAATCTGACTGCGCCAGAACCACTTGGTGCCTCCGATTTCGGTTGCCAGTTCTTTTATCGAGAAAAGTCGTTTCGTGTTTACGGTCGGGTTAAACTGTTTTGCTGTCATCCGACATCCAATCAAAATACATTTTTCCAGAAAATTTTTGCCATTTTGGTTGCGATAATTGCAGCCAAGCCCCGCCAGTAAAGCGTTTTCACCTCCTTTCGATTTTTTCAGGGGCACCAAATAAAAAAGCCCCCCATGGGCGTATCCAACGCTCGCGGAAGGCTTTAAGAAAAACCATATTTGCCCAAGAACCGAATCAGGTCTCAAACGAGAACCTTATTCAGAATCCCAGTGCCATTTACTTAGGGAGTCCTCGATAAATAGGTAATTCGTAGACTTTAGTATTTTTGTCTGATCGAATATTATAGGTAATTGGCCGGAGAATCAAGAATATTTTATATGCGCCCCCAAAAAATGTAAGGGAACGGCATGATCTGGGGATGATGCACACAGCAAATCGGAATGATGGTGGAAGCCAAGCTGATGCGGGTCATAAGGCACACCCTCCTCTTCCGAAATCGATCTGACGCCTTCCTTCGGAACAATATTGGCGGTCTCGGTGGCCTCATCATAAACGATGAAAACATCCCCTCGCTTCATCTGCCGCGAGACCATTTCGACATTTTCCTCCAGCTGCCATCGGTATATCCTGTGATGAATATGACGGCGGCGTGGAGTTCGCTCAGTTCCCGGAGAACCATTGGCTGAAGTGATTTTTTTATGGGGATATTTGGGGTATGTGGGGCGGGAGCGGTGAGGCGGGGTGATGGCGGAGGGCTTGGAGATTTTTGCTTGCACCATCACCGAGATCTCCGTCGATGAGAAAAAAAAAAGACATTTTGATGAATCCGCAAAAATGATTTGGGATGAGGCTTTAAACGTTAAACGAAATTTAACATGCGTGCGTTTTCAGAAGGCATTTTCTTCAAGATTTTTTTGACGATACTCTTGGTATTCTAAAAAAAACCGTCCCATTCATCTGTAACTGTAGCGGAGCCTCACCATGACCAAACCCGTATCACAGAACACCGAACAGAATCCAGCGATTGTAGCGGCTCCCTCAACAATTCCGGATTTATCTTGGACCGAAAGCGTCATCTCTTTTCGTAAAGGTAATTGCAACGTTTTGTTGATTGTGCCGCATGGTGTATAGCAAACCGGACATGGATAAAATCGTAGAGATCGCTTTCATTATTCGATTCCGACCCGTGCCCGGAGATCTGCAAGTTCCCGGCCACTGTCGATGCCGACAGAAACGCGATTTTGTCCGGCAAGAGCCGACAGCGTCTGACCGACTGCCGGGTCGAGAAAACATTCCGAGGGCAGGTCTTTGATCGCAACAAACGTTCCGTCAAAATCGGTGAAAAGAAGCAGTTTCAGGGCGGAACGGATCTTTCCGGCAAGACGGTCGAGCTGAGGGGCTATCCGCTCGGGCATCAAGTGTTCTCCGGGAAGTCGAACTTCAGCAGTTCCGACAATACTTTCCCGCCCCACCTGTAGACGTTGTGCTGTTCGAGATGTTCCCGCATACGCTGCATGCGCCGTTTTCGCTCATCCGGCAGCATCGTGACAGCCCGGTGCATTGCATCGGCAAGCTCGTGAACGGCGAACGGATTCACCTGTATGGCATCTTTCAACTCGCGAGCGCTGCCGGTGAACTCGCTCAGGATAAGCACCCCGTCATTGTCGGTTCGGCTGGCAACAAATTCCTTGGCAACGAGGTTCATCCCGTCGTGCAATGAGCTGACCACGCAGAACTGTGCCAACCGGTGAAGGGCCATCATGTCCACCGAGTCGTGATGTTCCTTCAGAAACACAATCGGCTGCCAGTTCCGGTCCTTCCAACGGAAGTTGATCTCCTCAACCAGATTCTCGACTTCGTCTTCGATTTTCCGGTATGCAGGAATGTGCGTTCGTGATGGTGCGGCAATCTGCAGGAACACAAACCGGCGCATCAGTTCTGGGTGAAGTTCCAGCAAGAAGTTTACCGCCCGCAGCCGCTGGGGAATGCCTTTGGAATAGTCCAGCCGCTCAATCCCGACACCGAGGATTTCCGCAGCTTTCCCAAGCCGCTTTTTCCATCGGATCATCGCTGTATCTACCTCCGGAGCTTGAGACAGGGCCATGTGTTCTGTGAAATCGATGCTGATCGGGAATTCGCGGATTATGGTGGTCAACCCTCTGCAGATAACCTGGGACCGGTCCGTATCCACCCTTGCTTCGATCATCCGATCCAGGGTGTCGAGGAAGTTTTGACAATGGTATCGGATGTGGAACCCGATCAGGTCGTTTCCAAGCAGCCCGTCGAGCAGTTCCTCCTTCCAGGGAAATGTCCGGAACACCTCCCGGTTGGGCCAGGGAATGTGCCAGAATTGGGCCACAATCAGCTTGGAGTTGGCATTCTTTAGCATCCTCGGTAGAAGGCAGAAATGGTAGTCCTGGATGAACACAAAAGTCGGATCGTCGCCGGCTTCCTGGAGCACTGCATCGGCATATAATTGGTTCACCTCGCGGTACATCTTCCAGTCCTCCTGGCGGAACTCAGGGGGTGTGAATGTGACGTGGCACAACGGCCAGAGCCCTTCGTTGGCCACTCCGTAGTAATATCCCTGCTCCTGCTCCCTGGTCAACCACACCCGGCGAAGCGTGTACGTCGGGTTATCCGGTGGCACCCGAATGCGATCGAATTCATCAACCACATCGCGGTCCGCATCTCCGCTGCCGTGAGCGATCCATGTGCCGCCGCTGGAGTCCATAATCGGGTCAATGGCAGTCACAAGCCCGCTGGCTGGTTTTATCACCATGATCTGGTCGCCTGAATAACTGTGAATGAATGGTTCGCGGTTGGCGACCACGATGAACCGGTAGCCTTCCATCTTGTTGCTGATCAGTTCATGAAGAGTCTGTCTTGTCCACATATATAGCTTCTTTTGGCGTTTGGCCACCTCCACCATCGAACAACAGC
>CAWKLD010000006.1:0-88696 GCA_963850225.1 uncultured delta proteobacterium | reverse complement strand
TAAGCGCCTTTGCGATCTTCCTCCCCCATCGCCTTCTGTCATCACCCGATCAGCAAGCCATTGTGATATCCTGCAAGCCCCCCTGCTCTGTACCCGCCGCATGTTACCGGTATTTGTGGCCAGCCTCTCCAGGTCAATAACAGATCTTTCCCGGGCCGTATAATTATCGCACAATAGAAAATACCTTCGCCATCGGATACTTTTATCTTGGATTTGTACCAGATTTTCATGGATCTCAATATTTTTCAGAGGGATCAATGTCGGCAAATCTTTCAGCCAGAAGATATTCTTGTTGACTTAACATGCTGATATTCATACAGGGTAATATCTGAATTTCTTGTGTCCATTATTCTTAAACAGGTCAGAACCGCTTGGAATTTACACAATCACTTTGGAGGGGGAAAGATGAGTCAAAAAATGGATCTGAAGGTATTCACGGATTTGAGCTATGGTATGGGCAATATATAGTTACATCTCGAAACGGTGACAGATTGAATGGCCAGATCATCAATACTGCCATTCAGGTAACATCAGATCCAGCACGGGTGGCTGTAATCATCAACAAGAAAAACCTCACCCATGAATTTATACAAGGGAGAAGAGCAAGTGGAGCGTAAATGGCCTCAAGAGGTTATAAGAAAACCATCAAAAAGATAAACCGGGAACCGTGTTTCTTCTCCCAGCCGTTAGGTCACACGGAGTAGAGCCTCATGAAATATCCTCAGAGAATCATAATCTGGTGGACAGACTGGCGTTGACAGGGCAGGACTTTATGCTACCATGGAAGTCGGGTTGCCCGTTGGCGGATATGTCCCGATCGGGAAAGCGGGAGGGAAACTTCTGATTCCATCATGAACAGAAGACGACATGCAAGTTGGTTGGCGAAAAGTTTCTGCTGCTTTCTGGTGCGTGTTGTGCGCAGTTTCAGACGCAATAAGGGGTTCTTGCTGGCTGGCGCTGTCGCTTATTACACATTGTTGTCCATTGTTCCCCTATCGATTCTCGCCCCCATTGTGCTGGCGAATTTTATAGATGAGCAACAGTTGATGCAAACTTTGTCAACGTATCTGGGAATGATGATTCCCGGCTATTCGGCCACTTTAATTATACAGGTACAGGCTTTTCTTGAACATCGTCATGTTATAGGCATCATCGGTTTTATAGGAATGCTGTTCTTCAGCTCCCTTGCCTTTTCGATGCTTGAAAACGCCATGCAGGTGATTTTTTTTCAACGGGACAAAAAGCATCGCCGCTACTTTCTCATCTCCGCAATTATTCCCTATGTGTATATCATTGTGACGGGGTTCGGTATCGGGCTTGTGTCGTTTATTGTCGGTGCGATCGAGACACTGGAAAGCAGGCATTTGTCATTTCTCGGCTGGAGTTTGAACCTTGACGGCTCTGCCGGGGTGGCGCTGTATATCCTGGGGATAATGGGTGAGGTGCTAATACTCACATCCATCTATCTGGTGATGCCCGGGGTGCGGGTCAGGGTCCGTTACGCGCTCATCGGCGGAATTACCGCTGCGGTATTATGGGAGATTACCCGACGGGTGCTGATCTGGTATTACGCAGCCATATCCATCGTGAATGTCATCTATGGTTCCATCGCCTCAACGGTTGTGGCCCTTCTCAGTATTGAGGTTGTGGCAGTAATCCTGCTGCTTGGCGCCCAGGTCATTGCAGAGCTGGAGCGCAACCCTGACAAATCGGCCGGTGAGGAACACATCGGATTTGGGATATGAAGTTTTGACCATGAACATGGGGGCTTTTCTTTATTCTCTATAACATCTGCTTTTTAAATGCGCCCGCGGTTGAGGTGGTAGGCAATTTATGGACACTTTCTTAAGGCAGAATGTCGTTTCACTCCGGAACCAGCTCATGCTCCTCCAGAAACTCTATGGTTCCATCTGGATTCTTGCGTAACAGGGTCCACCGCGCCTTCAGTAACGCTTCAAATCTCATCCAAATATTTAATCACACCTGTTGCCTATTGTCAGAAACGCCTCAAGTTTTGCCTTCTTTCGACCGATATTGAACGCATGGGGGTTGTCGTCAAATCTCCTGCCTGCCGTGAGGTTTCGCCCAAGGTTCACAACCAAACCCAGAAACGGCCGAAGAAAGCAGCCTACTGGGTAAGACGATGGGCTGAGATCAACAGAAGCCTTTGCGAGGCAGATCCTGAGCACATAGAACCGAATCTTGTTCTGGATGCATCGGACTATGTCCATCAGTGGCTTTCGAGCGAAACCGTACTGACCAAAAAAATGAGGGGATTTTAGGACCAGCAATGGATCAACCGGATGTAGGTGCCGAAAGGCGGAGCAGGAGGGATAGACGGTCGAAGCGCTGGCCGGGGATTAAGTATTTTTTATTCGGTGGCCACCGCAAATCCACTCGCCGGGGAGGCGACCAAAAGGAGTTCATTTACGTCGATCAATACCACCCCTGGCTATTGGTGGCTATTCTGCTGGTGGTGATCCTCAGCATTTCCGACGGGCTTTTCACTCTTCATCTCATCGAGCGGGGCGCCTACGAAGTTAACCCCGTCATGGCCTGGTTCCTTAACCTTGGAACTTGGCCTTTCATGATTGCCAAGTTTCTCTTTACATGCGGCGCAATTTTGATCTTGCTCGTATTTCACAATGTTTATTTTCACCCTCTACGCCTTAAGGTGAAAATCCTAATACCCATCTTCGCGGCTGTGTTTGTCGGGGTGATATCCTGGCAGGTTTTTCTGAATCATTTAATGAAATAGCCTGCTGGAAACCGCGCATAGGATAGCCCGATAATACGGCTCTGATGCCCTTGCTGATTCGGAAGCACACGATTCCGCGCAAAGCCTCGTCATGCGGGATTCTACAGCTATCACAAAAAAGGCGTGTGCATACAGATTTGACTGGATTTCAGACAAGAACCGTGGGGAACTTAAGCATTTTAAGCTCTAAGAAAGTGTCCAATAACCCCCTACCAACCTCAGGTCAACAAGGAGGCTCTTGTTTTGGACAAGTGCCTCCTCAGGTGCTGTGGCTGCGGGTTTATTGACGATCAATATTTACCGAAGATGCCGCTGCGGTGATGGACATATCCAGTTGAACCGTTTGGGTGTCGTAGTCAGTGGTGATATATTCTTTTATAAACGGTCGTTTTTTCGAAGTAAACCAGCCATCACCCGCTACGTTTACAGTGGCAACACTTGTTAACGCTTTAACGGACTCTCCGGCATTGGTCGGTACGTAACACTGCAAGGATACGCCGCCCAAATGAACCAATATATTGTGTTTCCCTGCCTGAAGCGCTCCATGAAAGGCCAGAATGCCATGTAAGCCGCCACCATTTAGCAGGAAATTTTGAAAATTGGTGTTTCCAATATTCATCATATTCACGCTGGCGCCACCCCCGTTAAGAATAATCTCTTCCACGGTTCGACTGGTGGGGTTGCTAAAATCCAAATTAACTGAATCTCCGCCCAAATTCAGCACCATTTTCGTTAGCGGTGCGAACCCGAAATCCATGTCCCCCTTCACTCCGCCGAAATTGATTTCTATTTTGGTATCCGTATCATAATTGCCGATGTTTATCTGCCATTCATGTACTGTACCTTCAGGGATAGGCCCAAGAATAACCCCCGAATCAAATACAGCAAAGGATATGGTTCCAGAGGTGCTTTTATAGAGACTGGGAGCAAGAACTGGGTTGCTGAAGTCAACTGTTGCCCGAATGGCAACACCAGCTTCCTGAGTAGGTGATATTGTCACTTTTGCAACACCAATATTGAAGGTCAGCATCAAAGTGTCCGAACCCGCTATAGCCAAGTCACTTTGGGTGACTTCTAAAATTTTTTGATCACCGAATGCCTGACCATTCCACAGCAATAATACGAAACCGATGAAAAGAAAAATACAATACCCGATTTTTGTTTTCATGACATTTCCTCCTTTTGCTTGGATTTGAACTTCAAATTAAGCGTTTTCATCCCTCTTGACTCCCTTAAAAAGGCATGCGGAAAAGAACATATCCTGCCATGAGGGCATGAATTATACACGGGAAACATTGGATGCGGCAGGACCATCTCTGATCCTGTCTTCTGTTTGAAGATTTATTTCACTTTATTTCTAAATCTTCGTGCATTAAGCCAATCCAATCATCTTAAAGGCTTCTTGAATCTCAAACCATGTTCCAATGGAATAAGTAAAACCAGGGACGCCTATGAAACGTGCATAGTTGTTGCCGATAAATTCTGTGGCCTCTGCCATTTTGTATGGATCACACTAAGATTAATGAATATTCTTAGAAGAATGTAAAATCACAAGGGAAATAGCCTCGGTTTTCAGCCCAAATCGAAGATGTAAGGTTGTGAACATCCGATTACGCTTGCTCATTCCATAAAATGTCTATCTGGTTCTTTCAATGTAGGAGAAAATTGAAAGTAACACCAATTATCGAAATCCACAAAGATTCTAATCAGGAGAGATTGGAGCAGATGATGCAATAACAATTACTATATTTGAATACCACAATTTGTATTGAAGTCAATAATAATTATCTCAATCCCTGCGGTGGTCCCCAAAAACTGGACGATGTGAGGTGAACGTCATGGCTTCGACAAAAAAAACTTTTGGTTGCTCCGAGAACGGGTTTAGATTCCAACTTTAATCGAATCTCCGGCGGATTCAATCATTAAAAAGAATACAGCACAGATCGACTCAGCAGCATGCAACACCCGGATGGGTGCCACGAAGATAGCCGCTCAGCGCTTCGAGTTTTGGATCGCTATTGCCATCTTTCCAAAGAAGTCAGAGGCAGTGATGTAGGGAAGCTGTTTCCGCAGCGGTGAAGCTTTTAAAGATGCTCGTTCCCTGCGGCGTTCGTCCGACCGGCGATTCTTCTTCGGCGTCATCGTTCACTGTAGCGGGAAAACGTCCGTCATGTGGGGCAACTGCGTGGCTTCGATGAGTTGATGCTGAAAATCCGGTTCCAACGTCAGTTCGATATAGGTTACGCTTTTGCATATCCGGTCTGCCTCCAGCCGTTTTTTTCGATCCAGCAGGACGATGCGGCACCCGTCTCCGGCGGCATTGCCCACACAGGTGACGGTTTCAAGCGGCGCGTCCGGAAACATCCCCATCACAAGCGCCAGCCTTCGGTCTACATGGGTGCCGAAGGCGCCGGCGATTTTCACCTGGTCGACTGTTGAAAGATTCAGCCTGCGCATCATGAGCTTGCATCCGGTGTAGATGGACGCCTTGGCCAGCTGAATCTGGCGGATGTCCTTCTGGGTGATGACGATGTCTTTGGCGATAATGGTTTCGCTGGCCCAGGCCAGAACGAACTCCTTGATGCCGGTTTCCGGATTTTCCCTGAACCGCGCAGTGCGCCGGGCATTGGCACTGAACGCGCCGCTTTTGCCGACAATACCGGCCAGAAAAAGCTGAGCCAGAACATCCAGAATGCCGGAACCGCAGATTCCCCGGGTTTTCATGGCTTCGGGAGCCGAATAGCTTCGCCAGGCATCCCGTCCAATGACTTTGTAGTCCACTTCATGGGTGTCCGGATCGATGGCCACCCTTTCGATGGCGCCGGGAGCCGCCCGCATGCCGAATTCGATCTGGGCGCCTTCCAGTGCCGGACCCGTGGCGCAGGAAGAACAGAGCAACTGCTCCCTGTTGCCCAGAACCAGCTCACCGTTGGTGCCGATATCGATGATGAGCTGAAGTTCGTCGTGCAGGTGGGGCTCTTCGGCCAGAATGACGCCGATGTTGTCTCCGCCGACATAACCCGCCGTATTGGGAAGAAAGAAGACATTGGCCGATGAATTGACGCGAAGACCCAAATCCCTGGCTTTGACATCCAGGCTGTGATGAACAACGGGCGTAAAGGGGATGGACCCAAGCGGTTCGGGATCTAGCTGGAGCAGAATGTGATGCATGGCCGTATTGCATCCGATGGTGACATCCAAAATATCTTCCCGGGAAATGCGGGCCGATTCGTTGGGACCGGGGTTCTCAGCGCCGGGCAACGTCCCTTCCCCGCCGCACAGCGCCTGCTCGACCAGCTGGTTCAGGGCGCTTACCAGATCGGCGCTCATTCGCTCAAGGCCACCGGGATTGCCCATATGATAGGTGATTCGCGAAACCACGTCTTCGCCGTACCGGACCTGGGGATTCATCATGGACAGGGTGTCCAGCACCTTTCCCGTGTTCAGGTCGCAGAGGTAGGCGGCAAGGGTGGTGGTTCCGATGTCGATGGCCAGTCCATAGCATGTAGCATGCCTTCCGGGACTGAAACGGACGATTTCCCGATCCATCCAGATGCTGGCGGTGATCTTCCAGTCTCCGCCTCTGAGCGAGCGGGGAAGACTGCGCAATGCAAAAATGTCGCAACTCAGCGCACTCAGGCCATGCTGATTTTCCAACGCTTCCAGAACCCGCTCAAGATCGGCGGTTGAATCCTCCAGGCTCGGTTCCTTCACCGCGATGAAGTAATGTTTGATGGCGGGATCCAGATCGATTTGAATCTGTCTTGCGGCCTTACTCACTACCTGTTTTCCGGCACGGGAGGCTTCCGGAACAAATACCAGCAGATCGCCCTGCACGGTGGCGACACACCCCAGACGGTAACCGGCCTGTTTTTCCTCCGCGCCGATACTGGCGCTCTCCGAATCCTGCCAGGCCCCGGCATGGAAGGCCCTGGATTCAATGCCGTATTTTTCGAATTCGCCCTCTTCTATCCGGACTTTGCACTTTCCGCAAACCTGCGTTTCGCCGCAGGGCGCCTCGATATCCACCCCCAGAAGCCTGGATGCCTCCACCACCGATATCCCCAGGGGAACTGCCCCTCTTCTTCCCGAGGGCTGAAATATGACCATCGCCGTTTGCAAGTCCGCCTCCCTTCAGCATCCGTCCTTTTTCGAATTATCCCCCTTGTACGCTCCACTGACACGGGGATTCCCTGACACTTCCTCGTAACTTCCGGAATGTATATACAAACCATTTCACTTGTTTCTTGTCAATACGAAACCGGCCTTGTGCCCACATAAGGATCACAACCTTCGCAGGTTGTTTGAAATTCTTTGATGATCAACACGGGAATGATGTGCAGGAGACACGATTCAATCGATGCAGCCTGTGTTTATTCTTGACAATATTACACGGCCAAATTATTTGTGAACAAAAACTGTATATACAACAAAACCTTTTTCAAAATAAACAGCGACTGAAGTCAAAGAAAGTTCAATGTAACCTATTGACTTAAAACCCGACTTTTTTATATAACAATACTATTGGCGGAAATATCCGTTTACTGACAAGATTCAACGGAACTTGTTTTTCATCGGACGCTCCGGATGGACTCGACGACCGTTGCCTTTCAGACAGGCAACCGAAATAATGGAAACTGCTGAATGAACAGCCTGTCCCAGAAAGCAAAGCATAAAATCCGGTTTTTCCGCAACCCCTCACCCCTCGTCGATGTCTTTAAATATCTGGCAGTCATTCTGGCCGTCATCTGGCTGATCAGTGCCGGAACCGAAAGCCTCGGATACTACTGGCAGTGGTACCGCGTTCCGCGGTACATCTTTACTTTCGAGGACGGACATCTGGCTGCCGGCCCCCTGATCCAGGGCCTGATGGTCACCTTTCAGATCTCCGGCATCAGCCTGCTGCTTTCCTTTGCATTCGGGCTGACGACAGCCTTATGCCGGCTGTCCGACTCCCATGCGGCCCGTTTTCTGGCGCGCTTCTATCTGGAGATAATCCGCAACACACCGCTGATGGTTCAGCTTTTTTTTATTTATTTTGTCCTGGGCCCTGTCCTGGGGATCGATCGTTTTTTTTCCGCCGTGCTGGCCCTCAGCCTTTTTGAAGGGGCCTATGCCTCGGAAATTTTTCGCGCCGGAATCGTGTCCATTCAAAAAGGACAATGGGAAGCCGCTTACAGCCTGGGACTCAGCAGGGTCGACACCTATCGAAGCATTATTCTGCCCCAGGCCATCCGCCGGATCCTGCCCCCCCTGACCAGTCAGGGAATATCCCTGATCAAGGACTCGGCCCTGGTCAGCATCATCGCCGTTTACGACCTGACCATGCAGGGTCAGGTCATTATCTCTGAAACTTTCCTGACTTTCGAGCTCTGGTTTACGATTGCCGCCATTTACCTGGCCGTAACCGTGACGCTGTCGGTTCTGGTCAATTTCCTGGAGAATCACCTCAGCGTTCAGGCATAGCCCTCAAGAAGGAGTATTTCGAATGCAGGATAAGCAGTTTGGCGATTACATCATCACCGTGGAAAATATCAGCAAAACGTTCTCCAACGGCGTCGTGGCCCTGAGTGACTTCACCACGCACATCCGGCGCAGCGAAGTGGTCGTGGTCATCGGACCTTCGGGATCGGGCAAATCCACATTCCTGCGCTGCCTGAACGGCCTTGAGGACATCGACAGCGGTTCCATTGTGGTTGACGGCATTCCGCTGGACGACAACAGGAAAAACAGACTCGAGATTCGAAAAGAAGTCGGCATGGTCTTTCAGCAGTTCAATCTTTTTCCGCACATGACCGTCCGCGACAACATCAATCTGGCCCAGCAGCTGGTCCGGAAAAAAACCAGGGCAGAGGCCACGGAAATGACCATGGATCTGCTGCGTAAAGTCAACATCACGGAGAAAGCCGATGCCTTTCCAGCCCAGTTGAGCGGCGGCCAGCAGCAGCGGGTCGCCATTGCGCGGGCCCTTGCCATGATGCCCAAGGTCATGCTCTTTGACGAGGCCACCAGCGCTCTGGATCCGGAGATGATCGGCGAGGTGCTGGAAGTCATGAAAACGCTGGCCAGAGAAGGGATGACCATGGTGGTGGTCACGCACGAAATGGGCTTTGCCCGCGAGGTGAGCGACTGGGTCATTTTCATGGAAAACGGTAAAATCGTGGAAGGGGGGACGGCCGAGCATTTTTTTAACCATCCCCAGGAAGAACGGACCCGGGTCTTTCTCAGCCAGATCCTGGCTTGAATTTTAGGGGATATGCCATTTTGAGGAAAAAGCCGAAATTTACGCTGCTGGATGCCGTCATTATGCTGGCTGTTACCGCCGTTTTAGGCTATATCAGCTACCGCATTACCGTCGGTCTGCATTATAAATGGAACTGGGGCGCCATTCCCCAGTACCTGTTCCGCATCGACGAAAATGGCAACTGGACGACGAATCTATTGATGCAGGGCCTTTTTACGACAATTCGGCTCAGCTTCTGGGCAACCCTGCTGGCCACGATTCTGGGGACTGTTGCCGGCTTTTTCCGCATCAGCAAGAGCCTTTTCAAACGCCTGCTGGGCCGAACTTTCGTTGAGCTGATACGAAATACCCCGCCCCTGGTGCTGATCTTTATCTTTTATTATTTCGTCAGCGATCAGATTATGCCGATTCTGGGCGTGGATGACTTTGCCAGAAACGCCTCTGAACGTACGCAAGGCGTTATGACATTTTTATTTGCGCCGCCGCGGTTTTTCACGGCTTTTATATCAGCCACGGTAACCGTGGCGATTTTCGAGGCAGCCTATATCACGGAAATCGTCCGGGCCGGAATTCAGTCCATCGAGAAAGGTCAGTTCGAGGCATCCCATGCCCTGGGGCTGTCATGGCGGCAGAAAATGCAGCATGTCATCCTGCCCCAGGCCATTCAAAGAATCCTGCCCCCGCTGGCCGGTCAATTTATCTCAACCATCAAGGATTCCGCCATTGTTTCGGTGATTTCGATCCCGGAACTCTGCTTTCAGGGAATGGAACTGATGGCCGCCACCTACCTGGTCTTTGAATGCTGGATCACCATCACGGTTCTTTACCTGATCCTGACCCTCAGCCTGTCGCTGGCGGTGGAACGTCTGGAAATTTTCATGAGAAGGAGCACAGCCTGATTAATGAACGTCAAACACCAAAAGGAGGCATTATGAGAATCAAATCGTCATTAGTGAAGTCCGTTATCACGCTTTTCCTGGTCGTCTGTTTTGTTTCACCCGCACTTGCCGGAGACGTGCAGAACAAGCTCATTGCCGAAAGCACGATAGAGCAGGTGATGAAACGCGGCGTACTGAAAGTGGGAATGTCCACCTTTGTTCCCTGGGCCATGAACGATAAAACCGGTCAACTCGTCGGCTTTGAAATCGATGTGGCCAAAAGACTGGCAGCCGATCTCGGCGTCAAGGTCGAATTTGTGCCGACCAAATGGGCAGGCATTATTCCGGCCCTTCTGACCGGCAAATTCGATGTGATCATCGGCGGCATGGGAATTCGGCCGGACCGGAACCAGAAGGTCAATTTCAGCATTCCCTATGATTACTCCGGGCAGGCCATTGTCGCACATAAACAACTTGCGGCCGGATTTAAAAGCATCGAAGACTTTAACAAACCCGAAGTGACGATCGCAGCAAGGCTGGGCTCCACATCCGTGGTTGCGGCCAAAAAATTCATGCCCAAAGCAAAGCTGACGCTTTTTGATGACGAATCCCAGGCTTACCAGGAAGTGATCAACGGCAAAGCCCATGCGATGGTGGGCTCTGCCCCGACACCGGCATTCCAGGCCCTGAAATACCCGGATGCCCTTTTCATCCCCATTGAAGGGACGTTTACCAAAGAGCCCAACGGTTTTGCCGTCCGCAAAGGCGACTATGACACCATCAACTATTTCAACAACTGGATTACCGTAGTTGCGGCCGAGGGCTGGCTGAAAGACATCAAGCACTACTGGTTCGAAACCAAGGACTGGGAATCGTCAATTCAGTAATATCATCTGATCTGCAATCTGCGCTTTCGTCTGGTTTCCAGGCAGCTGCTTGGAAACCCTGACGAAAGCCGCCAAAGTCAGTTTTGTCCGGAGATTTTTCAGCCTGCCGCCTGCGCCAGCTTTTCAATGCGCACCGGCACGGCTTTCAGCAGGGGAAAACCGCTGATGGGATCATTGATGTGATCAAAGGTGACAAAGTTGATGCGCCAGTCTTCCCATCCGTGATAGACTTCGATGACTCCCCGGAGCAGTTCCGCCCTGTGGACAATCCTGGCTTCGATGACCAGGGAGCCGGTTTCCGATACAATCCGGACCTGTTCCCTGTTTGCAATCCCCAGCACTGCAGCGTCATCCGGATGAATTTCGACCTCTGCCTTTGAATGCACCCTTCTGAACCGCTCGATGTTTTGATGCCGGGAATGGTAAAAAAGCGTCTTTCTGGCTCCGGTCGTCAGCAGCAGCGGATAATCCTTGTTTTTATGGCGCTGGTGATAAGGCGGCACATACTCGGGAATTTCGGACAGCCCCCGTTTTTTCAGATAGGAAGAGGCAAACTCAACCTTGCCGGATGGCGTAGGCAAAGGTCGGGTCCGGTATTTCCGATAACGCATGGGTTTGTACTGGATTCCTTCCGGATGGGCCCGCAGTGCTTCCAGCCCGATTCCGGACGGCTCCAGAATATAGCGGTTCACCTCGGTTTCGTTTTCCCACGGAAAATAGCGCTCCCCGAATCCCAACCGCCGGGCCAGGTCTTTCCAGAGCATGTATTCATCACACACTCCGGATATCTGGGCAACCCGGGCCGTCAGATAAACGCGCTGATGCTTGTGGTTGACATGCACTTCGGAGCGTTCCAGATAGGAGGCGGCCGGCAGAATGTAATGCGCAAGCCGGGCGGTCCGGGTCATGAACAGGTCGTTGACCACCAGAAGATCCAGGCAGGACAGGGCCTCTTCGACTTTATGCGTATTGGGATTGGTCACCGCAGGGTTGGCGGCGGTGACGATCAGCCCTTTCAGGGGGTATTCGCCGCGGCCAAGCATAAAGTCCATGGCCGTCATGGTATGGCATTCCTTGCGAATGTCATAGAGTGCCGGAAACAAATCCGCGCCGATCGGCTTTTCTTTTTCCAGCGGCAGTTCCTCATACAGGGTCAGGTCGCGCCGGTCCAGGGTTTCCGGCCATCCGAACCCGCACTCGATGTCCAGCGCCCCGCAGAGACAGGACAGGATTGCCAGCGCGCGAATGTTGTTCACGCCATTTTCATGGTGTTCCAAACCGGCGCCGACATAAATGCTTATATTTGGCCGGTTTTTAATAATTAGCTCGGCCATTTGAATCACCACGCCCGCATAGACCCCGGTCATTTCCTCAACGGCCTGCGGGGTGAAAGCCTGGGCGTATGCGGCGATTTTTTCCATACCGATACAGTAACGCTCGACAAAAGGCTGATCATAGCCGCCTGTCCGGACCAGTTCACGAATCAGTCCCCAGGCCAGAGCGCCATCGGTTCCCGGAACGGGCTGCGCGAAAATATCCGCGTAGCAGGCAATGGGATTCAGGCGCGGGTCCACAACCACGAGATTGGCCCCCCTGGCTCTGGCATCCGCAAATTCGGCCATGAACGGCGGATGACACACCGGCGGATTGGTTCCAAAAAGAAGGATCAGCCCGGCGCTGGAATAGTCCGGAAAAGGATTCCAGAAACCGGCAACCAGATAATGCCCCAGATACCGGCTGTTGAAGCAAGCCGAATCATTGGAAAAATAATTCGGCGTTCCAAAGGCATGTGCAAAGCGGCGCACATATTCCTCCTGCTGCTGAAATCCGACGGCCTCGCCCTTCCACACGCCGACAGAACGGGCGCCGAAACCGTCCTTGATACGCATCAGTTTTTCGGCAATTTCATCCAGGGCCTGATCCCGGCTTATTTCGATGAAATCGCCATTTGCCTGCCGCTTCAATGGCTTGAGAATCCGGTCCGGATGATAAAACACATCCAGTCCGGCATAGCCGCGCGGACAGATCCGCCCCTGATTCACGGGGTTTCCCTCAGCCGGCGTGATGTCCGTCATGACACCGTCTTTAATGTGAACATCGATGCCGCAGCGGGTATCGCACATTCGGCACAGGGTTCTCACCAATCCGTTTTCACAAGCTGTTTTAACCTTCATCTATAACATCCTTGCCCCACGGGACAGCCCTGATGCCAAGCCTTATATCCGTCCGCTTGCGTTTCAGTTCCGCCAGTTCATTGATACTGCCGAAATGAAGGGCCTTGGCCATGCAGACATCCACGCACCGGGGATGGCCGCCGCACAAATCGCATTTGGATGCCACGCGCTGCATGCCATCGAGCTGAACGCTGCCGAAGGGACAGGCCACCACGCACATGCCGCAGCCGATACACCGGTTTTTGTCAACCACCACGGCATGGGTCAGGGCATCCCGGCTGAGGGCGCCATATGGACACACCTTCATGCACATGGCCACTTCACACTGCCGGCACGTGACGGTAAATATACGTCTCAGGTCCAAGTCCACATGGACAAAGATATTGGCTGCATGGCCCTGATGGGCCTCTGCCTGATGAAAAAAACAGACCCGCTCGCAGCTAAGGCATGCAATGCACCGGTCGATTTCAATAAAAACAACGTTCATGACGTTTCCTGTGAAGCATAAAGACTGAAGGTGAACTCGTAAACTTTCATGACATATTTCATGTCGCCCCCGATCATGAAATTGCTCTTTGCCGTCATTCCGGTATTAACGCAGAGATGTTAAATTCAGGGCGCCGACGGCGTTTTCGACCGCCTGCAACAGGGTTCCGGACCGGATCAGCGACACCATGGCATTAATGTCGGTTGCCAGCACCCGGTCCTCGTCCAGAAACGGGATTACTTCCCGGATCACCCGGTACGCCACGCGGGTCCCCTCTCCTGCCGCAAGATCCTGATTTTCGGTCAGCAGATCATACGCCTGGGCCGCGCACAGCATTTCCACCGCCAGCACATGCTCGACATTGTCCAGAATCTCCCGGCACTGGCGGATGGCGATGGTTCCCATGGAAACGTGATCCTCCTTGTTGGCGGATGTGGGAATCGAATCCACGCAGGCAGGATGCGCCAGAACCTTGTTTTCCGAGACCAGGGCCGCGGCCATGTACTGGGCAATCATGAATCCGGAATTCAGTCCGCCGTTCTTTACCAGAAAAGCCGGCAACTCGCTGAGCTGCGGGTTGACCAGCCGCTCGATCCGCCTTTCGGAGACATTTCCCAGCTCTGCGATTCCCATGGACAGGTAGTCGGCTGCCATGGCAATGGGCTGTCCGTGGAAGTTGCCGCCCAGACGGATCTCTTCGGTGTCCGTAAAAATCAGGGGATTGGTGGTGGTCGAATTGATTTCGATGCTCAACGACATTTCCGGCGTGAATCACGGCATCCTTGCTGGCCCCGTGAATCTGGGGAGAGCATCTTAATGTATATGCATCCTGCACCCTGGCGCAACCCTGGTGGGAAAGAATGATCCGGCTGTTGTCGGTCAGCCGCAGCATGTTCCGGGCCGAGGCAATCTGCCCGGGATGGGGCCGCACCAGATGAATCCGGGGGTCAAACTCGGAGCTGCTTCCCATGAGCACCTCAAGGCTCATGGCGCAGGCAACGTCCGCCAGTTTTGCCAGGCGCACCGCATCGTGAACCACCAGGGCCGCAATGCCGGTCATCACCTGGGTGCCGTTGATCAGGGCCAGCCCTTCGCCCGCCTCCAGAACCAGCGGCGAAAGGCCGACCTTCTCCAGGGCCCGGGCACCGCTCATGCGCTCACCCTGAAAAAAAGCCTCTCCCATGCCGATCAGGACCAGGCCGAGATGGGCTGTCGGCGCCAGATCACCGCTGGCGCCCACCGAACCCTTTTCCGGAATCACCGGCGTTACGCCGCTATTCAGAAGCGTCACAAGATGACCGAGGGTCTGGTTGGTGCAGGCGGAGTATCCCATGTAAAGATCGTGGAGCCGAATGGCCATGATCGCACGAACCACATCTTCGGGCAGGGGATCTCCGACACCCGCGGCATGGCTCATGAGAATCTTTTGCTGCAGGACGCGCGTGTCTGCCGCGGATATCGTGACATTGCACAAGGCGCCAAAGCCTGTTGTGATGCCGTAGATCACCTTTTCTTCCCGGACCCACCTGGCAATGAGACCCGCCGCTTTTTCAACACGTGCTTTACCTTCCGGGGAGACGCTGACCGGAACCCTGCCACGGGAGACGGCCACCACGTCATCGATGGATATTTTTTCTTTGTCAATAATGATAGACTGCATTTTCTGCGCTTTTTCCTTGCAAGCACATCATGGAGATCAACCGAGCGCTGAATCCACTTTCTGCGCGACCGCATCAATGGATGCATTGATACTGGTTAAAATCCGGTTCACTTCCGCACGGCAGTTTGCCACAAAAACCGGATCCGCGATCCCTGCCAGGTTGATGCGCACGTTGTAGGCCGCGGCGTATGCCGCCGTTCGAACCAGTTGGGCGGCTGTGCCGGCATCGGTAATGCAGTTGACGTTTCCTTTTTCCACCGCCTCTTTAACATAATCGGCCAGTTTCAGGGTATTCTTTAATGTTTCCAGAGGAACCTCGGCGGCCTTCCGGTTGGCCAGTTCAATGGCTGTTTTTCGAACCGCCTTTTCTTCCGCTGTTTCCCTGGGCAGCCGCATGGCGGCCACGACCTGATTATAGGCATCGGTATCCGCATCCATCAGCACAACGAAGCGCTCGGCCAAAGGATCCGCCTGTTGAATCAGGTTTTCCATGGCCTCCCAGCCGGCGCGGTATTTTTCCTTGCCATGGGTCAGCCTGGCCACCATGGCGCAAAGGGCCGCGCTCAGCCCGCCGCAAAGGGCCGCCACGCTGCCGCCCCCGGGCGCCGGCGATACCGACGCCAGTTCCCTGACAAATTCAGACACGGCTAAATCCGCAAGTTTCATCGGGTATTCCTTTCAATATTTATTCTTTTCGCCTTTTTTATAGACCGCCGACAACCGGCGAAACCCCGGCATGATAGGCCAGAATGGCCGGGGACTCGCCGTCCAGAATCAGAAAATCCGCCTGCTTGCCCTTATCCAGGCTGCCGACCCGATCGGCCATGCCGACACTGTAGGCGGCATTCAAGGTGGCGGCGCTCAAGGCCTCTTCGGGCGTCAGCTTCATGTTCATCACCGAAAGGCCGAACACAAAGGGCATGGACTCCGTAAAACAGGACCCGGGATTGCAGTCCGTTGCAATGGCCACCGGAACGCCGGCTGCGATCATGTCCCTTGCCCTGGCATAGGGTTTTTGCAGGCTGTAGGCGGTTCCGGGCAACAGAACGGCAAGGGTTCCCGATGTTGCCAGGCGATGTGATGTTGGCATCGCTTGCCGCCAGCAGATGCTCGGCGGAAACGGCCCGCAGTTCAGCGGCAAGCCCTGCCCCGCCCATGTCGTGAACCTCATCGGCGTGAATTTTTAAGCCCGAGTCCTGCAGAACCCGCCGCCGATAAAATCCTGCGGCTCTGATCCACCGAAAAAACGCCGGCTTCGCAGAACACATCGCAATACCGGGCAATGCCCTGGCGGCTGACCGCCGGAATCATCTCCGCAATCAGAAGATCGACATAATCCTCCGGCTGCCTTCCGGTATTCTTCCGGAACCGCATGGGCCCCCATGAACGTGGCCACCACGTCCAGCGGGGTCTGGCGGCTAACCCGGTCAATGACCGAAAGCATTTTCAGCTCGGTCTCGGTATTCAGACCGTAACCGCTCTTGATTTCAAGGGTTGTGGTCCCAAACCGCAGGGCGGACAACGCGTTTTCCAGCGTCGCCGCCAAAAGACTGTCTTCGGATGTCTTCCGGACGGCATTCACAGAGGAGAGGATGCCGCCGCCGGCCTTCAGAATATCCAGATACGATGTGCCCTTCAGCCGAAGCCCGAATTCGGCTTCCCGTCTGACGGCAAAGCACATGTGGGTATGCGGGTCAACAAACCCCGGAATAACGCATCTTCCCCCGCAGTCCACTTCCGCATCGATCTGCATGGGCTGAATACCCGCCAGCACTTCAGCCTCGGTGCCAATGTGCGCGATCAGTCCGTCACAAACCAGCAGGGCTCCCTGGTTCAGGATGCGCACCCGGCCCTGGAATTTGCCTGCCGATGGCACGCCGCTGTCCACGGGCGTAAATATATGCGCATTTCGGAAGAGTTTACGAATCACCGCTGTCTCCCATCATCTCCAGAAGGCGAAGCTCGATCACCTGGCGGGTGTCAAAGCCGGCGATCTGCATATAATACTCGGTGCTGTTTAATAAAGCCGCGGCAGGCACCATTCCGTACACCTCGGTTTCAACGATTTCCACGCCCCAGCGCCGGGCCTCCATGCGCACAAACTCCTGAACCCGGTAGAGCGGATTTTTCTCGTGATCCACGATATTCAAGCTGACCTGCACCATGCCGCGGTCGGCAAGCGGAAGCCCGATGCCTTTGACATGGCTGAAGCCGCCGCCGGATGCGCGCGCCGCATGGGCAATGGCCTTTGCCACCTTTAGATCGCTGGTGTTCAGGTTGACGTTAAAGGCCACCAGAAACGGACGTGCGCCGATGACCGTGGCCCCCGCGCTGGGATGGAGAGAAGGCGGGCCCACATCCGGATGCCGCTCCGGTCGATTGACCTCGATTTTCAAAACCTCGTACTGGCCTTTTCGAATCACCTCCAGTTTTTTTCGCTCCGGATTTCGGGCCGCTTCTTCATAAAAATAGACGGGAATACCGGTTTCCGCATGAAAGCGGTTGCCGAATGCATGGGAAAGATCCACGCATTCGGCCATGGTGATGGCTTTTATCGGTGTAAACGGAATCACATCCACGGCCCCGATTCGCGGATGCCCGCCCTGGTGCTTCTCCATATCGATATGCAGGGCAGCCACCTTGGCGGCCTCGATCAGGGCGTCCTGAATCGGATCGGGCTCCCCGACCAGGCTGATGACCAGGCGGTTATGATCCTTGTCCGCGCGGTCATCGAAGAGATAACAGCCTTTCTTGTTCCGGAAACAGCCCACAATGGCATCAATCACCTCCGGCCTCCGGCCTTCGCTGAAATTGGGAACACATTCAATCAATGTCTTTGACATAATTTTTATCCTTTTTCTTTAAACTGTGAATCCACCAGCGAAAGAATCAAATCTTCATCCGGCACATAGGGAATCGTTATGTGATCGCCGGTCGGGTTATTTGCATTGTATTCCATGGCAACCGACATGGCATTGGGGTTTCGGGCCCAGTTGCGGCGGGCCACCCCCCCCATCACATCCCAGGACAGGGCCGAGCGGATGATGTCATCCACCCGCAGGCTGCCGTCCAGCACCAGTCCGAATCCGCCGTTTATGGCTTTGCCGATGCCCGTGCCGCCCCCGTTATGAAGCGCCACAAGCGACATGCCCCGGGCGCAGTTGCCGGCAAAGCAGTGGGTTGCCATGTCCGCCGCCACGTTGCTGCCGTCCCGGATATTGGCGGTCTCCCGGAAAGGGGAATCCGTTCCGCCCGGATCATGGTGATCGCGGCCGATCATGATGGGTCCGACTTCGCCGCTTCGGACCATTTTGTTGAAGGCAAGGGCGATATCCACCCGGCCCCCGGCATCCTGATAGAGAATTCTGGCCTGGGTTCCCACCACCAGTTGATTCTTTTGAGCATCCCGGATCCAGTTGTAATTGTCACGGTCTTCGCTGCGACGGCCCGGATCGATGCAGGCCATGGCAGCCCGGTCGGTCCTGACCAGATCCTGAGGATTTCCGCTGAGGCATACCCATCGGAACGGGCCGTATCCGTAGTCAAAAATGGGCCCCATGATGTCCTCGAAATACGAGGGAAAAATGAATCCATCCTTGGTGTCCTTCTTGTTGCGGGCGATTTCCGTAACCCCGGCATCGAAAACCGCCTTCATGAAGGCATTGCCGTAATCAAAGAAGTAAACGCCGCGATCCACCAGTATCTTGATGAGCTCGTAATGGCGGCGAAGGCTTTTGTCCACCAGCGCGCAGAATGTTTTCCGGTCGCTTGACAGAAGGGCTGTCCGCTCCTCGAAAGTCAGGCCCTGGGGACAATACCCGCCGCCGTGGGCCACATGGCAGGAGGTCTGGTCGGTCAACAGATCGATCGGCTATGTTTTCCGCCACGGCATATTCCAGCAGATCCACCACGTTTCCATGAAAAGCGATGGAAAGCGGCTCTTTCGGATTTTCTGGCTGCCAGGGCCCAGTCAAAGACCTGCCTCAGATCGGATGACGTTTTCCGGACCCAGCCCTGATCGCGCCGGGTTTGTATCCGGGAGGCATCGACCTCGGCCACGATCGAAACCGCACCGGCGATCTCCGCGGCCTTGGGCTGTGCGCCGCTCATGCCGCCAAGGCCCGAGGAGACGAACAGGATGCCTTTCAGATCCCCGTCCTTTGATGCGTGACACTTCAGGCGGCCTGCGTTCAGCAGCGTGTTGTAGGTGCCGTGCACGATGCCCTGCGGGCCGATGTACATCCATCCGCCGGCCGTCATCTGCCCATAGCTGGACACCCCCATCTGGGCCGCCACCTCCCAGTCGTCCTCATTGTCATACACCCCCACCAGCAGGCCGTTGGTGATGATGACCCGCGGGTTGTCCGGCTGCGACGCGGAACAGCCCCAGCGGATGACCGGAGGCCATGACCAGGGTCTGGTCTTCGGTGAGAATCTCCAGATATTTTTTGATCAGCCGGTACTGCATCCAGTTCTGGCATACGCTCCCGGTTTCTCCGTAGGTCACCAGTTCATACGGGTAAAGCGCCACATCAAAATCCAGGTTGTTGTCGATCATGACCTGAAATGCCTTGCCGGCCAGGCACCGGCCCTTGTAGGCATCCACGGGCCTTGCCTGGATGGCTCCGGACGGACGGAAGCGGTAACCGTAAATCCGTCCCCGGGTCATCAGCTCGTTTAAAAATTCCGGGGCCAGAACCGCATGATGGGCCTCCGGAACATAGCGAAGCGCATTTTTCAAAGCCACCCGGGTCTGCTCCCTTGTCAGACGGAAACCGCGATCCGGCGCCCGCCGGATTCCCTTCACAAAATCCGGCATTTCCGGCAGTTCCGGGTCCAACTTAATCGTCATGGCATTGAAGATATCGTCATTGCTGATCATACTCGCCCCTTTCACATTCCTGCGGCCAAGCTGTATATACAACACTTGCCGCATTTAAATCCAGCGCATTTGGACTGTCAAGGCAAAAATACCCCTCGACATCGATCCAAATCCCATGTATACAAATCCACGTTGATCTGACAAGTCGAAACCGGGATCCCGAAGGCGCCCGAATCGACTTTCATCCAATCCCAGCGAACCGAATGACGCCAAAAGCCCCTAAATACGAAACCATCAAGCAGTTCCTGATTCACGGCATCTCTTCGCGCACCTTCACCGATGCCATTCCGTCGGAAAACCAGCTTGGCGGAAAGATTCGGGGTGAGCCGGATGACGGCCAGAAGGGCGCTGGATGAACTCGAAAGAGACGGCGCCGTCGAGCGCTTTCCGGGAAAGGGAACCTTTGTCCGAAAGACCCAGCATTATACCCGCGGCTTTTTTCGGGTACGGCCGTTTCGCAAATGGGCGGAAGACATCAATGTGACCCTGACTACCCGGGTCCTGGAAGCCAGAGCTGCATCGATCCGCCCAAGGATATTGCCGAGAAACTGCAAACCAACGGCCAGGTCGTTCTTCTTCGGATTCTGAATTTTTTTAACGACAAGCCGGTTCGCTATGCCGTCCGATACCTCGTCGCCGACCCGTGCGCCGGCATTCTTTGGGAAAATCTCGAGCAGGAATCGATCCACGACATCCTGATCAACAAATACCGCCTGCCCCTGACCAAAATGAGCCAGAGCATGACCGCCATCGGTCTTTCAGCCAAACTTGCCCGTCTCTTCAATGCGGAACCCGGCTATCCCGTATTTTACTTTCAGCGCCTGACCTTTTCCTTCGATACGCCCATCACGTACGTGGAATACTACATGCGCGGCGAGATGGCCTTTGACGACACCTTCACCCCCCAGCTGGACCACGCGGACTTTTCTTCCCCATTGATGATCCTTAATGAATCCCCAGGAAAACCTCCGCAAAACGTGAATCTCCGCGGGCCTGCTACGGCCTTGCCCTGCCAGACCGTCCTGCCGGATTCAAGCACGCAAACATCGTCGGCCGCCGATAGCGCGCGATCCGTGTTCTGTTCCACCAGAAGAATCCCCAGGCCCATCCTTTTTGAGCCTGAACAGGGATTCGTAACACAGATCGATCACCTTGGGCATCAGGCCCAGAGACAGCTCGTCGATCATGATCAGCCGGGGCCTTGCCATCAATGCGCGCCCGATAGCCAGCATCTGCTGCTCGCCTCCGGAAAGGTTCCCGGCCAGGAGATTCAGCCGCTCCGAAAGTCTGGGAAAAAGCGCGAGCACATAGTCCCGATCTTCCCTGAAACACTTTTGCGGATGGATCACCCCGCCGACCTTGAGGTTGTCCTCGACGGTCAAATCCTTGAAAACGCGGCGGCCTTCCGGGCAGATGGCCAGGCCCCGGCGAACCCGCTGGGCGGTCGGCAGCTGTCCGATGTCCTGATCATCCATGACGATACGGCCTTCCAGCAGGGATACATGCCCGGCGATACACATCAGCAAGGATGATTTTCCGGAGCCGTTCGGGCCAAGAAGCGCCGTGATCGTTCCCGGCAGAATATCCAGCGAAACACCCCTGGCCGCCACAAAAGCACCGTAACCGCAACTTACGTTTTCAATCGAGAACATGACTTGGCATCTCCGCATGGGCAGGCTCCGCCACCCAGGTAAGCGGCCCTGACAGACAGGATCGTTCATCACCGCCACCGGCTCGCCGTCGGCGATCTTGCAGCCGTTGTCCAGCACCAGCAGCCTCCGGCTGACACGAAGAATCTCCCCGAGGTTGTGCTCGATCAGGATGATGGTCAGCCCCTGCCTGTTGATGTCCGAGATGGTGGATGCCAGGGCGCCGGCCTCTTTCGAGTTCAGGCCGGCCAGGGGTTCGTCCAGCAGAAGGAGTCTGGGGCTCTGGGCCAGGGCGCGGGCCATCTCCAGGCGCTTTAAAACCCCGAGCGGCAAAATGGCGGGGCTCTGGTCCGCATACCCGTCAATGTCAACGCGCTCCAGCATGGCATGCGCAATCTTTCGTTCCCCATCCTGAGAAAGGTTCAGCAGCGCGCCCATCGGGGACCGCGTCTTGGCAAAGCCCGCCGCCAGAACGACGTTATCCAGCACCGAAATCTCGCGGAACGGTTTGACGATCTGCTGCGACAGCGCCAGCCCCTTTCGGATTCTGGCATCGATGGACAGCGCGTCCAGGGACTTTCCCAGCAGCGTGATTTTTCCGGCGTCTGTCCGCACCACGCCGGTAATCGCGCGGAGCATCGTGGTCTTGCCCGCCCCGTTCGGTCCGATCAGCCCGAGCAATTCCCCCTCCTGAACTTCAAAAGACACATCGTCCATGGCCGTGACACCGCCGAAACGCACCGTAACGCCGGCCACCTCAAGAAGCGGATTCATCGCCTTTTTTCTCCTTTAAGCGCCGGCGCCAGGAACCGCCTGGCAAAACCCGCCATGCCCGACGGGCTGAACCGCATCATGAGAAACAGCAGGCCGCCATAGACCAGGAGCTTGTAATCGCCGATAAACTGAAACCAGGACGGCAGCACGCTCAGCAGGGCCGCGGAAATGACCACCCCCGTGACCGATCCGATCCCGCCGACAACCACCATGGATAAAACAGTGATCGATTCCACAAAACCGAAACTGTCCGGGCCGATGAATTTGATATGATGGGCGTAAAGCGCGCCGGCCAGTCCGGCCAGGGCCGTTCCGATCGCAAAGGCCGCCAGCTTGTATCTCGGAACATCGATCCCAAGAACACGGGTGGTGTCCTCGTCCTCGGCAATGGCTCCGAAAACCTTACCCATCCATGATTTTTGAAGATAAAAGCTGAACAATGCCGTGACCGCGCAGAGCCCGATCGTCAGCATCATGAAGGCGATCTTTGAAAGGCCGGAATCCGGAATGCCCGAAACCCCCATTTCCGCGCCCAGAAACTCCTGCTGGCGAACAATGCCGACAAACAGAAAGCCCACACCCATGGTCGTGATGGCCAGAAAGTCCGCCCGCACCCGAAGGCTGGTCAGCCCGATGACAAGACCGATCGCCCCGGCCAGCAGCATCGAGAGCGGCAGCGTCAGGAGAAACGGAATACCGCTTTTTGCGGCCATCGCGGAAAAATAGGCCCCGAGTCCCGAGGTATGCCGCGTGACCCAGGCTGATCTGTCCGCAGAAACCGGTGATCAGATTCAACGACAAAGCAAAGAGCACACTGATCCCCATGGTGATAAGCAGCGAGATTTCATATTCCATCCGCTTTTCCTCACTTTCTCGCGAACAACCCCTGGGGCCGGAACATCAGCACCAGGATCAGAAAAGCAAAGGCGATGGCGTTTCGGTCGAGGATCCTGCCGAGATAGATCGTGCCGAAAGCCTCGATCACACCAAGAGCCAGTGATGCCAGAAGGGTTCCCCGGACAGAACCGAGGCCGCCTAGAACGATGATGGCGAGTGATTTGTACGACGGAACGCTTCCCATGGTCGGCTCCACCAGATTGTTCAGTACCGATACCATCACCCCGGCAAGACCCGCCAGGGAAGAGCCGACAAAAAAAATGAGATATCGCACTTTCTGAAGGGAAATGCCGAAGGATTCCGCCATTTCAGGGTCGGAAACCGTTGCCTGGCAGGAAATCCCCATCCGGGTCCGGTTCTGAAGATAGCCAAGAATCGCGATGATAGCGGCAGCACCCGCCATCACCGCAATTTCCGCCTGCTTGAACCGGAGCGTTCCAAAAAGGATAACCTGGCCCTGCAGCGGCGGAACCAGGTACGTGAGCCCCGAAGCCCCGAAGACAATCCTGAATATTTCCTCCGCAGCGATATAAAGCCCGATGGAGGCGATCAGGGGAACAAACGGGGGCTGAGAGAGAATCGGCTGGTAGCAGAGCCGGAACAGCGCCATGCCCACAAGGCCGGAGATGATCATGGCGCAGGGAATCGCCAGTGCCAGGCCTCCGAAATGATTCGCCAGAATGCACCCGATATAAGCCCCCAGCGTAAAAACCGCCGCATGCGCCACATGGAGGATTCTTAACAGCCCATAGACCAGGGTCAGCCCCAGGGCAATCAGGGCATAAATGCTTCCCTGAATCAGCCCCTGAGCGATGAGTTCAAGCATCAGCATATCGGCATTCCTCAATCCATATCATCGACTCACCTAAACTCCGCAGCATCCAGGGTTATTTCTTTGAAGGCGGAGTCAAGAGCGCCGGATCCGAAATAATCGCATACCGGTGAAAGGCATTGCCCTTCACGATTTGCACCTGAATGTCTTTTTTGACTTCATGAAGGTCGTTAAAGGACAGGGTTCCAATGGGCGTGCTGAACGTTCCGGCCGCAATGGCGTCTTTGAGCACTTCCCCGCCCTTGCCGCCGGATTTGTTCAAGCCTTCGATCAGGACGCGGGTTGCGGTATATGCCGAGGCGGCCACCATATCCGCCCCGAAACCGGCGGCCTGCCTGAATTCAGCCAGAAACGCCTGAGTGACCGGCGATGCCGAATCGCGGTCAAGGGAAGTCGTCACCAGGGTCCCTTCAGCGGCAGGGCCCGCGATTTCGATGAATTTCTCCGAATCATATCCTTCCTGTCCGATGATCGGCGCCGTGACGCCGGCGGCACGAAGCTGGCTTACCAGGGGCCCGGCCGTAAAATAATATCCGGATGCATAGATGACTTCGGGGTTGTCATCCTTGATTTTGGAGACCAATGGACCGAATTGCCGATCCGGAAGGCCGTATTCATACTCGTTCAGGATGGTGAAACCAAACTTGGCATGGGCTTCCTTGAATCCGGCGGTCAACGCCTGGCCAAAGTCATTCTTGATGGTGACCAGTACGACTTTCTTTTTGCCCATGTCGCTGACCAGTTTGGCGCCGGCCCTTCCCTGAACCTCGCCCATGGTGGCGGTTCGAAACATATAATCGCCGGAAAGGGTGATATCCGGATGAATGGCGTAGGCAACCACATAGGGAATTTTCGCAGCCTGGAATATGGGAGCCGCCGCGCGCGTGGACCCGGAATAAGAGCCGGATACCGCACCGATCACCTTGTCTTTTTCCACCAGCTTGGTGGCAACCGGAACCGCCTCTTTCGGGGCAGCCTGATCATCGTAGACGATCAGCTCGATCTTCTCGCCGCCAACGCCCCCCTTGGCATTGGCCTGCGCCACCGCCAGCTTGGCCCCTTCCAGCGCCGACTTGCCGTCGGATGCCGCAAAACCGGTAAGCGGCGCGTTAAAGCCGATCTTCACATCCGCGCAAACATTCGCCGGGGTCAGGGCCAGCGTCACGGATAGAACCACAAACAAGGACACAGCCAGTCTTGCCAATAACCGATTCGTCATAATGCCTCCTTTGTTTACCATTTTTCAAATGAACATAATTGCCATTTTTTCATTTCTATAAACGCAAGTCAAATCCATTGTCAATGTTATTATCTGGAGCAGGATTTCACCCGGAGCACGCCGAACGAATATCTGATGAAGGTCGCCCCGCCGGAAGGTGTCAGCTACCGCATCGTATCCCGACGATTCCCTGCGCACAGCTGTATTTTTATTCTTGTATTTTTTACCAGTACTATCTCCGGTTGTTCCCTGCTTTCACGGTGAAGACACGCATCCCCATTTTGACTGGATTATCGTTTGATCATGTGGTAACAGTTATGATGTTTAAACCGTTGTTTAAGAGGAGGCCCATTTGAAAATCATTATCGTCGGTGCCGGTGAGGTCGGATTTCATACGGCCCAGAGACTGACCATCGAAAACAAAGAGGTGGTGGTAATCGACAAACAACCGGAAGCGTTAAAACGCTTTGTTGACCTGCTGGATGTTCAGACCATCTGTGGTTCGGGCAGCAGTCCGCGTATTCTGGAAGAGGCCGGCGTCGCCAGTGCGGAAATGTTTCTGGCGGTAACCGACAGCGATGAAACGAATCTGGTCGCCTGCCTGTTTGCGGAATCCATCGGTCCGGGAATTATGAAGCTGGCGCGAATTCGTGATGAAGATTATTTTCACTACAGACCCGAATTGACACCCCGAATTGCTGAATATCGACACCATCATCAATCCGGACAACGAGCTGATTAAAACCGTCATGCATTCACTGGCTGTTCCCGGAGCTGAACATATCAGTGAATTCGCCGATGGCAACATCAAGCTGATTGGTTTTCGAATCGAAAAGGACAGCCCGGTAATCGGTATTCGACTTCTTGAACTGCGAAAAAAAATCGGTGATCTTCGATTTATTGTTGCAGCAATATTTCGAAACGACCGCCTGATCATCCCTTTTGGTAACGATACAGTCAAGGCCTACGACCTGGTCTATTTCGTGTGTGAAACAAAGGAATTGAAGCCGGTTCTGAAAATATTCGGCAGCCGGACCGAACAGGTTCATAACATCCTGATTGTCGGCGGCGGCAATATCGGCCTGAAAATAGCTCAGGAGATTGAAAAGCGGCCCTATCATCTTCGCATCATCGAAGCCAACCGGGAGCGGTGTCAGTTTCTTGCGGAAAAACTGGACAGTGCAATTGTTCTTCACGGTGATGGAACGGATAAAACCCTTTTAGAGGAAGAAAATATTCAGGATATGGACATGGTCATTTCCTTGACCGGAAATGAAGAGACCAATTTTCTGACATCGCTTCTCGTTAAAAACATGGGCGCCAAAAGAACCATGACGCGAATCAATAAATTCGCCTATATGCCGATTATCAGCGATATCGGGTTGGGCAATATCATCAGTCCAAGGCTTTCAGCGATTAACAGCATTGTTCAGCATGTCAGGCGCGGAAAAATTCTGTCATCGGTTTCACTCAAGGGTGAAGATGCGGAAGTTCTGGAAGCGGTTGCACTGGAAACCTCCGGCATCGTAGGAACCCCCCTGAAAGATTTGCATTTCCCCACAGGAGCCATCGTTCTTGCGGTGACTCATGGAAAAACCAGTATCATTCCGGACGGCAGCACGGTGATTCAACCAAACGACCGCGTCGTGATTTTATCAACCAGACAGAATATTCCGAGAGTTGAACGTGAATTGATGGTCAAACTGGAGTATTTCTGAATGCGATGGCATTATGTGATGCGATCCGTTGGGGCGATAGCGGTTTGTATCGGCCTGACCATGCTGTTTCCACTGGTTTTCTCTTTATATTATAACGATGGAAGCGCATGGCCTCTGATTCAGTCCATGACGATTGCCCTCGAGCGTGGGATTAACAATTTTTCTCTTTTTCCGGCGTTTCAAACAGCCCTATATGAGCCACCGGAATGCCATTGCCATAGTCACTATCGGGTGGATTGCCGCTACCGTGATCGGCGCCCTTCCCTTTTTACTATCCGGGACATTCGACACATTTACCGATTGCATATTTGAATCCATTTCCGGCTTCAGCACCACCGGTGCATCGGTTCTGGCCGATATCGAACGTGTTCCCAAGGGAATTCTCATGTGGCGAAGCCTGACACACTGGCTTGGCGGCATGGGAATCATTGTTCTGTCCTTGGCCATTCTGCCCTTTCTCGGACTGGGCGGCATGCAGCTTTACAGGGCAGAGGCGCCCGGACCATCCCCGGATAAACTGACCCCCCGAATACGGGATACGGCATCGGCTCTCTGGAAGGTATATCTTGTTTTTACGTTTGTGATGATCATTTTGCTGATGTTCGGCGGCATGGATGTTTTCGACGCTATCTGCCATACGTTCGGCACGCTGGCAACCGGCGGATTTTCCACACGGAATTTATCGATTGCCTATTACAACAGCGCCTATATCGATGCTGTCATCACCATATTCATGCTGCTGTCCGGAATCAATTTTTCGCTGCACTATCAAATGCTTTCCGGCAAATCCAGGTTCCTGTTCACCGATCCGGAGCTTCGGTTTTTTTTATCGGTCGTTTCGGTTTTGATTCTGGTGACCACATTTGCGCTGTATCAAACGACCTATCCCAGTTTGAGTCAGGCATTCCGATATGCCGCATTTCAGGTTTCGTCCATCATCACCACAACCGGTTATGCCACGGCGGATTTTGAAATCTGGCCGGTCCTTCCGCAGTGCATTCTGCTGTTCTGCATGTTTCTGGGATCCTGTGCCGGATCGACCGGAGGCGGAATGAAATGCATGCGCATCATGCTGCTGTTAAAACACAGCTATCTGGAATTGTTTCGGATGATCCATCCCCACGCCATTACGCAACTCAAATTCGGAAAAAGGCTGGTAACCGAAGATATCGTCAAAGGCGTCTGGGGGTTTTTTATCATTTACCTCGGGCTGTTCATTTTGTCCTCATTGCTGCTGACAGCGATGAAAATCGATCTGGTCACCTCTTTTTCGGCTGTCGCTGCCTGTATCGGAAACATCGGCCCCGGCCTGGGATCTGTCGGCCCGAGAGAGCATTTTGGTCATCTTCCCCTTGCGGCCAAATGGGTGTTAAGCTTCTGCATGCTTCTGGGCAGACTGGAAATCTATACGGTCATTATCCTGTTCGTTCCGGAATTCTGGCGGAAATAATGAGGGTGTTTCCGATCAATCAATACCCAGATAGGCCTTTTGCACCATTTCATTTTGTTTCAGGCTGGCTGCCGTGTCGCTGACGACAATCTCGCCGTTCTGGAGCACATAGCCCCGGTGCGCAATGGAAAGGGCCATCAGCGCATTTTGTTCCACCAGCAGGATTGTTGTGCCCTTCTCGTTCAAGGCTTTGATGATATCAAAGATCAGCTCCACAAGAAGCGGCGAAAGCCCCATGGAAGGCTCGTCGAGCATCAGAAGACGCGGATTCAACATCAGTCCGCGGGCAATGGCGAGCATCTGTTGTTCGCCGCCCGAAAGTGTGCCGCCATACTGGCTGATCCGTTCTTTAAGTCGCGGAAACATCTCGAAACCGTATGCCATCCGGCGCTCGATCTCCTCCGGGTCATCCAGCGTGAACGCACCCATCTCCAGATTCTCCTTGACGGTCAGTTTCGGAAAAATCCCCCGGCCCTCAGGCACATGCCCGAGACCTGCAAGGACGATGGAATGCGGTTTCATCTGGGAGATGTCCTTGCCGCCCAGCAGAATCTTGCCCTGCTTGGGGTGGATTAACCCGGAGATGGTGCGCAGCGTGGTGCTCTTGCCGGCGCCGTTCGAGCCGATCAGCGTCACGATCTCGCCCTCGTTGACCTCGACCGAGATACCTTTAAGGGCATGGATATGGCCATAGAAGCTGTGGATGTCATGAAGGGATAAGAGGCTCATGCGTTCTTCTCCTCATGTTGCCCGGCGACTGCGCCGCGCCCGAGATAAGCCTCGATGACCTGGGTGTTGGAACGGATCTCATCCGGAGTCCCTTCGGCGATTTTTTCGCCGTGATCCATTACGCATATCTGCTCCGAGATATTCATGACCACGCGCATATCGTGTTCGATGAGAAGAATCGTGATACCCTTTTCATCCCGGATACGCCGGAACAGACGGGTGACATCCTCGGTTTCCTGCGGGTTCATGCCGGCGGCCGGTTCGTCCAGCAGCAGCATGAGCGGGTCGGCGGCCAGGGCGCGGGCAATCTCCAGCCGGCGCTGGCCGCCGTAGGGCAGATTCTTGGCAAGCTCATTGCCGACACCTTGAAGGCCCACGTACGTCATCAGTTCTTCGGCTTTTTGTTCCGATTCTCTTTCTTCCTTTTTAAAAAAAGGCAGATGAAAGAGGGTGTCGATGGGCGACTGCTTCAAGTGGACATGCATGCCCACCAGAATATTTTCGATAACCGACATATTGCCGAAAAGACGAATATTCTGGAACGTGCGTGCAATCCCGCGTGATGCTATCTGGTCGGGCCGCAGACCATTCAAAGGTCTGCCGTTGAAGGTGATCTGGCCTTCGTCTGGGTTGTAGATGCCAGTCAAGGTATTGAAGAATGTGGTCTTTCCGGCTCCGTTCGGACCGATGATGCTGACAATCCGGCCCGATTCCAGCTTGAAGTTGACCCTGTTGACGGCGGTCAGACCGCCGAATTTTTTCACGACGTTGATTGTTTCAAGCAGTGCCATGGTCCTCCTCGTCTTATTCCTCGCCCTCGGCTTCGTCGGAAGCAAGCTCGCGTTTACGGCGCTGGGACGGGATCAGACCCGCCGGACGAAAGATCATCATCAGGATCAGAATCAACCCGAACAGCAGACGCTGATATTTGGCCGGGTCAAGCTGGGTGGACAGGTTTGCCCAGGCAAAGTTGATGATCGGAATGACTGCGTCGCTCTGGCGAAGCTGACTCAAATGCAAAGAAAGGCCTTGGAGAACCTGCAGGTTCAGGATGGTGACCGTGGCTGCGCCCAGGATTACGCCGGGGATGCTGCCCGAACCCCCCAGGATAACCATCGAGGACGCCGATAGACTGCATGAATGAAAATGATTCCGGACTGACGAAGGTACGGCTTCCCGCAAGCAGGACACCCATGACCCCGGCAAAAGAGGCGCCGACCGCAAACGCTGCCAGCTTCATTTTGACCAGCGGAATACCCATTGCGATCGCCGCGGTCTCGTCTTCCCGGATCGCGGTCCAGGCCCGGCCGATTTTTGAGTCGTCAAGACGCCGGGTCACAAAGACAATGACGATGATAACCGCCAGTGCCAGCAGATAGAACATGACGTTATACATATCGGCGGGGCTGACTTCATGCCCGACGACGCCGCCGAACAGCTTGTTGAAACCGTCAACAGCCGCCTGCGGCATGGTTGGCCGCTGGATCGGTGTGATTCCCTGCGGACCGTTGGTGAAATTGAGCGGTTTGTCCAGGTTGTTTGCCAGAACGCGGATGACTTCTCCAAAGCCCAGGGTCACGATGGCCAGGTAGTCGCCGCGCAGCCGCAGGACCGGTGTGCCAAGCAGAATACCGGTCAGCGCCGCAACAAATATCGCTGCGAACATGAACAGATAAAAGGCATCTCCAGGCAGCAGAAAAGGCAGGTTGGGCGGCTGGGTTCCCGGTGCGAAGGGAAGCACATAATACTGCTGGGAACCGAAAAAAGCCCACAGATAGGCCCCGACAGCATAGAATGCCACGTATCCCAGATCGAGCAGACCGGCAAAACCGACCACGATATTCAAGCCCAGCGCAAGGGCGGCAAACACGCTGATCTGAAAGATAACCTCCAGGTAGAAGATATTGCGGACACCCACCACCGGAAAATAAACAGGGTCAGGACCACACCGACAATCAGTTTGAAGCGGCGATCCGCCTTGAAATAATAAAGCGTGAAAAAAGAGGTAATCAACACCAGAAAGGCCAGATTCGAGCGTGGGCTGGTATAGACAAGGCCGGTACCCAGAATCATATGGGCCAGTATGATGATGTGCGGATATATCCCCTGTTCCAGTCTTTTTATGATGTCTGTAAAAAATATCGGCGACCGCTCCTCCTTAGGCCTTCTGGGCCACATTTGCACCCATGAGCCCCTGCGGGCGGAAGATGAGCACCAGAATCAGGATGCTGAAGGCAAAGATATCCTTGTATTTCGGAGCCGGCCGCACCCATGGTGAAAACACCCATATAGGAACCTGCAAAGGTTTCCAGCATACCGAGAACAATGCCGCCCAGCAGTGCCCCTGTCATGTTGCCGATACCCCCCAGGACAGCGGCGGTGAAGGCTTTCAGGCCGGGAAAAACCCGACAAACGGGTCGATCCGGGTGAATTTCAGGGCATATAAAACACCCGCGGCCCCGCCCAGCATACCACCGACCAGAAAGGTCAGCGAGATGATCCGGTTAACATCGATACCCATCAGGCTATCGGTGGGGTGATCCTGAGCAACAGCGCGGATGGCCTTGCCGATCTTGGTCGCATTGACCAAATAGTTCAGTGCCACCAGCATCAGCACCGCAGAGACAATAACGATGATAGATTTGATGGACATACCCAGGGTTATCGGGGTTGTCCCCATGGTCATTTTGGCAAGGATCACGCGACTGTCGAAATTTCCGAAGGTTGGAAAAATCCTGTTGAACTGTCCGGTTGTCAGGCTTTCCACAAGACGGATGACATCCTGAAGCAGAAAAGAGACCCCGATTGCCGAGATCAGCGGTACCAGGCGTGATGCTGGCGCAGGGGCCGATAAGCCACCCGTTCCACGGCAACTGCCAGCCCTCCGGCTGCCAGCATTCCCCCCAGGATAGCCAGAACCAGATAGATATAGGCCATCAGCAGTGAGGTGTCGGCCAGGATCCCGAACTTATCCAGCGCAATCAGGATTTCAACGCCGACAAACGCACCGACAGCGAAGATTTCACTGTGCGCGAAATTAATAAATTCCAGAACTCCATAGACCATGGTATAGCCAAGAGCAATGGCAGCGTAGACAAAGCCGATCGTCAGTCCATCAATCGCCACCTGGGGCAGATTGACAAGGGTATAGGTATAGAGCGACACGTTCAGTCGTTCGAAAAGTGTCTGCCCGACCACGGTCCTGTCCAGAATCAATGCGAGAACCAGTGCAATGGCCGACAGAAAGATCGTGCTGCCCAGTGAGAAAAATATCAGCTGACCCAGTGGACGCAGCAGCTCACGGACGTTGATTGATTTAAGAAACCGTTTCATATGTGAACCCGATAAAAAATCTTCCGGGCCCAAAAGAGCCCGGAAGAAATGTGACTGGGAAGGATTATTTCGGAGGAGCGATATCGAGGGTCTCGACAACCGGGTTATCACTCCATTTTGCAGGAGAAGGAGAGGCAACTTTGATTACGAAATATTTAGCGATGATTGGATCGCCGATACTGTTAAAAGTGAATTTGCCGGTGATACCCGCGTAGTCCTTCAAATCGCGGATCGCCTTGGTGACAGCCGCACGAGTCGGGAGCTTGTTGCCGTTAGCCTTTGCAGCAGCTTCGATGGCCTTCAGGCAGATACCCATGGAGTCATAACCCTGGGCGGCAAAAGGCTGCGGTGCTGCATTGTATTTGGCTTTGAAGTCAGTGACAAATTTGGCGGTGCCGGGGTAAATGGAGGCAGGGCCGGATACAGTGGAGTAAAATGTCCCGCCACCATCAAGCAGGGTCTGACCACCGATCTTGACGGCATCGGAGGAGTCAAAACCATCATCACTCAGGAAGATGCCCATATACCCTTTCTCACGGGCCTGTTTGAACAGGACTGCTGCCTGAGAATACATGCCGCCGAAGTATACCAAATCAGGGTTGCCAGCAAGGATCGGAGAGAGCAGGGAATCGAAGTTCGCTTTCTCTTCGGTGCCTTCAAAACCAAGAAGTTTCATGCCCTTTTCCTGGGCTCTTTTTTTGAAGAACTCGGCAATGCCCTGTCCGTAAGCAGTCTTGTCATGGACGACAAAGACGCTCTTCACTTTTTTTCCAGCGGCAAAATCAGCACCGACAACGCCTTGGACGTCGTCACGTCCGACGATACGGTTGACTTCCATATAGCCACGTGTGGTGACTTTCGGGTTGGTGTTTGCAGGAGATACATTGGCCAGGCTGGAGGTGTGATAGACCTCGGATGACGGGATCTGAACGCCGGAATTATAGTGACCGACGATGGCAAGGATTGCCGGATCGGAAACGATACGTTTGGCGTTGGCAACGCCGGTATCGGGATTGGCCTGGTCATCGAAGGGGGCCAGTTCAACCTTGAATCCCATTTTTGCCAATGGTGCGCTCATTTGTTCAAGAGCCATCTCGGCACCACGTTTGATATCAACACCGACGACTGACTGGTCGCCGGAGAGCGGTGACTGGGTGGCGATCTTGATGATCTGATCGGCAGCGGCGACAGGGCCGCTGATGGCCATAACTGCAGCGATTAGTAACGAAAGAACAACCAATAAACGTTTAGTCATACTCCTTCCTCCTTTTAAATAAGTTAGTCGGTTCGTACTCAAACATCCCAAAAATACTTCTCGTAAACAACGTTCCTGGAAAATGATGCTTACCCATTCGCTTTGAAAAAGTCAAGCAGAGTGTAAACATCTGTCGCGTTATTTTCACATATTGTGCCATCATCATTATAGATTCATGACGGTTTACCGTGAAAACGCAAATCACCCGTCATTTTCATCTCTTAAGGATGAAGTCATGAAGCGATTCAGGGATGTTTACGAGGTGTTCACCTGTTACATTCGGAGCTGTCCTGCAGCACAGCAATGATCTGCTTTCCCACTGCATCGATCTGCCAGGGTTTTATCCCCTCAATGGCCAAAAGTTCATCAGCATGTTGCGGGTTTTTCTGAGAAATGGCCACAATAAGCGCATTGTTGCACAATAGTCCCGGTTCGATCTCCAGGTAAGTTGCAATAGATTCGCGCCATTTTTTCAGGGCAGCTATCCGGGCGGAAACCTGCACATCCGGAACCGGTTCATGACTTCGGGGATAAACAGGCAGGATTGAAGGATCAATCTCCATGGCAGCTTGAATGGTATTGAGCACCTGCTGGCCATAACGATTAAGCTGTTTGATGCTTAAGACCTCAAGCCCTTTCAGATGGCTCATGTCCCGGGGTTTTTCGATTGCCAGTTTCAGCAGCACATGGTTATGAATGACCTGATAAAGGGGCCTGTCAATTTTTTGTGCAACGGACCCCCGAAATTCCAGAAGTGCTTCCAGAACTGCAAGAGACCTTCGACCCAGACGGCCCGCGCCCTTGAATTTCAAAAAACGGGGATCGTCATTGGCTGTGGCAGCCCGGACAAGGCATTGAATGTGGCATTCCTGAAGAAACCAGTCCAGGCGGCCGGTTTCTATCAATCTTTCTTCGAGCTTTTTTGATAATTCATTCAGATAAATAGCATCTTGAGAGGCATACGCCAGCATCTCCTCAGGCAAGGGTCTTTGAGACCAGTCTTTTTTCTGGAATTTTTTTTCAAGACGTATATTGAAAAAGAGATTCAAGACAGAATCAAGTCCGGTAAATTGCATTCCACAGAAAACGACATGCCAGCTGGGTATCAAAAAGATTCTTCACCTCAATAGAAAAGTCTTTGTAAAGGCAGCGAATGTCATAATCCGACCCATGAAATACTTTTCGAATATCGGGATTGGCAAAAAACGTTTTGAGAGGAGAAAGACCACCGGTCTGAAGCGGGTCAACCAGAAAACACGCGCGAGGGGTTGCGATCTGAACCAGGCAGACTTTTTCCTGATAGTGAAACAAGGAATCAGCTTCAAGATCAACGCCCACGATGTCTTCGTTTTCCAGGATGCCAGCAGTTTTTTCAAGGTCCTGAAGGGTCGTAATAAGTTGATGTTGTATTTTAATAAATTGATGAATCGTCTTTTTCCTTTCAGAAATATTCTATAGCCCGTTTTTGGGCAGTTCCTTAACGCGTGCATTCGACAGTAATTTTTTCCTTGAATCCCGGCGCCATCTTAAGCGATGCAGGGCTTAACGCCAGATTGACAACAATGGTTCTGGATGACTGAATCGATTCCAGTGGAATTTTTTCAGTATAAACGGTGGTGATATTTTTCAATAATTGTTTTCCGCCGATAATCTGTACGACGCTTGGCTCTATTGTGACTTTCTCCATTCTCATGTTATCCGGCAGCTTTCCAGTCCAGTCGACCTGGACCGGCAGATCTTTTTTATCCAGAACATCCAGGGTGACATCCACAACAGCCGGATAAAAGCTTTTAATAAAAATGCCGGGCGGCAACGAAATGCTATCATTGGTAATGGTATATATGTTCTGCCCGATAACCGATTTGCCCAGATCGATTTTTACCCGCAATTGGTCTGGTCGAAGTGCTCTGATCAACGGACCCGAACCGCCGAGTTGAATCTTGATGCTGTTGACGGAGGCATCCAGTATTTCCATGCCGGGATTACGGTTCATGTACTCTATCGGTATTTCAAATGTGACAAGTGTGTCCAGTCCCCGGGTAATCGTTAGCCATACACTGGTAATCAAAATAACGGCAACCATTGCGGCAATGCGAATCTCGATTTTTTCTTTTTTCTGGATGGACGGATCCTTGATATCCAACCCCAGGTGCTGCTGGAGATATTTTTCCAGGCCATCTCTTTTCAACACCGGCGTAATCGTGGAACCTTTCACAACCTGAACGGTTCCGCGCTCCTCGGATACCACAACGATCAGGGAATCCGTGGATTCAGCCAGTCCCACTGCAGCCCGGTGCCGCGTTCCATAATATGAAGGCAATTCCTGATTGTGAGACAGGGGAAGAATGACCCCGACTTCATGAATTCGATCGCCTTCGATAATGATAGCTCCATCATGAACCGGATTGTCTTCCCAGAAAATACTGGTAATCATTTCCTTGGAAATAACGCCATCCCACAGGATGCCGTTTTGAACCATCTCGTTAATGTCTTCCTTGCCGGGGAAAACAATCAAAGCGCCGATCCGCTTTCGGGCCAGATCCATGACGCTGTCTGCTATGATCTGAATGGGAGTATGAAAAGGCTTTTGAGGAAGCCCCCAAAACAAGGTCTTGATGTTCTTGATCTGAAAAACGCTCCGGATTTCGTTTCGAAATACAACAATGATAACTAACGCAGCAACGGCTGTAATGCCCTGAATGACCCAGCTGGTCACAATCAAGCCGATCGAAACGGCAAGGCGCTGAAAAATCCACAAGAAAGCAAGACCGACAAGTATTCGAAACGCATTGGTGATTCTGAAAATAACATAAAAGCGGAAGAGGATATAACTGTTCAAGGTGATATCCACGACGTCCTGCCATCGAATACTTTGAAGAAAAATCAGAAAACTGTCCATAACCCCTATTCCGTAACGCTGAATCGAAGGATCTGAAGAATTCGACCTTCCGAATCGGTGATTTCTACCCGCCAGGGGCCTTTATCCGATTCCCGAAGCTGAATGGCGCTGTAAGTTGTCCAACGTGGCGGATGAAGCGAAAGCTTGATTATTGTGCTCAAACTGTCCCGGTTGTACCAATTATGTGTAATGACCGTCTTTTCAGGTACAGGATCGAACAGGGTATAGCAGAAAACCTTGCCGATCCCGACGGAAAACACAACCCCTTCATATAGCGGCTGTCGATCCTGCACGTCCTCACACATGACTGCAGAGGTTAACATCAGTTTATCCGCAGCAGCGGCCATGCTCAGGCCGTATTTATCACAAAAGGCGCCAAGGCACAGAACGATTGCGACACCCCCCAGGGCCATCTTCCATTTTTTAAAATACACCATGTTGTCTCCATAGATTTTTGATCAAACTGGCTTCTGAAACGGACATGAATCAAAGACGGCTCCCCTTCATAAATGAGAGAATCATCTTTACTGTAAACACAGTAAACGAAAGCAGCCTAAATATCAATTGCAAAACCGGCCGCATTTTCATATCATCTTCCAAGAATGCACCAATAATCATAAAGCCAAGGCTGGATCCGTCACATCTCTGACTCTGCTGCAAACAGAAACCGGTTCCGTTGAATATATCATTAACCCTTTGTGTGATGGATTTTCATGTCCAATAACAGCAATAACTTTGATTTTAATACCGTCATAGAGCGCCACAACACGTCCAGCCTGAAATGGGACAAGTACAAAGACCGGGATATTCTTCCCTTGTGGGTGGCGGACATGGATTTTAAATCCCCGCCGGTAGTCCTGAAAGCCCTGCATGACCGGGTTGAACATGGCATTTTCGGCTATCCCATTACGCCGGAAGTCCTCATTGACACTACCATTTCCATGCTTTTTGACCAGTACGGATGGCAGGTTCATCCGGATTGGCTGGTCTGGCTTCCCGGTCTCGTCCCTGGTTTGAACGTCGCCTGCAGGGCCGTCGGGGATCCCGGCGATGACGTCGTGACCGCCATTCCGGTCTATCCCCCGTTTTTATCGGCACCGCTTCATTTTCAGCGAAACGTTGTCGCAGTGCCTCTGAAATACGGCGATGGAAAATGGAGGTTTGATTTTGAGGAGATTGAAAAAGCAATCACTCCGAAAACCCGGCTTTTTATGCTCTGCAATCCCCACAACCCGGTTGGAAGAGTGTTTACCCGTGAGGAATTGGTTTGCATCGCCGAAATTTGTGAAAAACATGATTTGATCGTGTGCTCCGATGAAATTCATTGCGGAATGATCCTGGACCCGGATAAATTTCACATCCCTTTTGCCGGATTGGGAAAAGAGATTCAGGACCGCACCATCACCTTGATGGCGCCGAGTAAAACCTACAACATTGCCGGGCTGGGATGTTCCTTTGCTGTCATTTCAAATTCGGATATCCGCCGACGCTTTGTTCAGGCCATGGTCGGAATTGTACCCCGTGTAAATGCTCTGGCCGACACTGCGGCACTGGCTGCCTATCGGGATACCAGCCAGTGGCTGAAACAGCTTTTAGACTACCTTAGAGACAACAGAGACCTGGTTTTCTCGGCAGTGTCTGAAATGAAAGGGCTTTCCATTTTCCATGCGGAAGCCACCTATCTCTCCTGGATCGATGCACGGGAATCCGGGCTGGAAGATCCCGCGCGTTTTTTTGAATATGCAGGTGTCGGCCTATCCGACGGCGCGGAATTCGGCACCCCCGGATTTCTGCGCCTAAATTTTGGATGTCCCCGGACCACCCTGGTTGAAGCCCTTAAACGAATGAAATCAGCGTTAATGGACAAGAAATAATTATTCAGAGACGGACATTGACGGAAAGATCGTTCAAGATAAATCTGACATTATTCTGTTCTGATCCCCAGATTGTAAGGACTTTTATTTAATGCATCTTGATACGCTTATTGTGAACGGAATACTCGTTACGGTAAATCCGGATTTTGAGATCATTGAAAACGGATGGTTGGGCATTAAGGATGGACGGATAGTCGGAGTGCAACCACACCGCCCTGGTTTCTTGCTCCCCAGTGCAATAGAAACAATTGATGCAAATGGCGGCATCGTGATGCCGGGACTGGTGAACACCCATACCCATCTTCCCATGACCCTGTTTCGGGGACTTGCCGATGATCTTCCGCTGATGACCTGGCTGAATGATCATATTTTCCCGGCTGAAGCAACATTCATTCAGCCGGAGTCGGTTTACGTTGGAACGCTTCTGGCCTGCACCGAGCTGCTGCTGTCTGGAACCACAACCTGCTGCGACGGATATTTTTATGAACATTTTTCCGCACAGGCTGTTTCACTGTGCGGATTAAGGGCAATCCTGGCTCAGGGTGTAATCGACTATCCGGCGCCGGGCGTTCCGGACCCCTCCCAAAACACCACGGCTGCAAGGGATTTCGTTCAGCACTGGCAAAATGTGAGTCCGCTTATTCAGCCTTCCGTTTTCTGCCATTCTCCCTATACCTGCTCGGAAATAACCCTTGAAAAGGCAAAGGACATTGCCCGTTCCACCGGTTCGCTGTTCCAGATTCATGTCGCCGAAACCAGATATGAATATGAACTGATTAAAGACCGTCATCACATGAGCCCCATTGCCTATCTCGACAGCCTTGACATTCTGGATTCGCGGACCTTGCTGGTCCATGCGATCTGGCTGGATGATGCGGATATCGATATTGTCGCCCGGTCAGGCGCGACCATCTCCCATACCCCGGAAAGCGCCATGAAATTAGGATCCGGCATTGCAAGGATTCCGGAATTCATTCAGGCAAAGATCCGGGTGGGGCTGGGAACCGATGGCTGCGCCAGCAACAACAACCAGGACATGTTTCAGGAAATGGATACCGCCGCCAAGCTGCACAAGGTCTCAACAATGAACCCCCAGGCCATGAAATCCAGAATTGTCCTTGAGATGGCCACCATCGACGGCGCCAGAGCTCTCGGCCTGGATCGGACCATCGGCTCCCTTGAACCGGGAAAACAAGCGGATATTCTCATTCTGGATGCACATGCCCCGCACTTGACTCCCCTGTATCACCCGGAATCCCATATTGTTTATGCGGCAAACGGATCGGATGTGCGGGATGTGATGATCGCCGGAAAATGGCGGGTAAAAAGCCGCGAGCTTGTTTCCCTGAATCTGAACGAAATTCTCGATCAGGCCCGGGCCGAAGGAAAACGCATTCAACAATGGAGAACCCATCGTGAAACAACATGACATCATCCCTTATGCCAGAGGAGACAAGCCCGTTGACCTGCTTCTGACCCATGCAAAAATCATCAACGTGTTTTCCGGTGAAATTACAGAGGACAGCATTGCCGTTGCCGGCGGATGGATCGTCGGCATCGGGGATTATCAGGCAGCCGAGGTCAGGGATTTATCCGGACGGTTTGTTTCTCCGGGATTTATCGATCCCCATGTTCATATTGAAAGTTCCATGGCCTGCGTGTCTCAGTTTGCCCGTGCCGTTGTTCCGCACGGCACGACCACTGTCGTGGCCGATCCCCACGAGATCGCAAATGTTCTGGGCGTTCTGGGTATTGAGTATATGCTGAAATCCGCCGAAAATCAGCCCATGAACGTCTATTTTTCCCTGTCTTCCTGCGTTCCGGCTACCAGCATGGAAACATCGGGCGCAAGGCTTGAAGCGGTTGACCTGCTTCCCCTGATGAGCCACGACAGAATTGTGGCGCTGGCCGAAATGATGAATTATCCCGGCGTGATTCATGGCGACGCTGACGTTCTTTCCAAAATCAGGCTGGCCAGACAATACCGCAAGCCGGTGGATGGCCACAGCCCCGGCCTTTCGGGAAAAGCGCTGAATGCCTATATCGCCTCCGGCATATCCAGCGATCATGAATGCACCACTGCGCACGAAGCCCGTGAAAAGCTGATGGCCGGCATGCACATCTTCATCCGCCAGGGAACAGGCGCCCGGAACCTTCAGGATCTTTTGCCGATCGTTACCCCGAGAACATTTCATCGCATGATGTGGTGCACGGATGATCGCGACCCACACGATCTGCTTAACGAAGGTCACATTGATTCCCTGGTCCGGGAATCCATCGCCTCCGGCATTGATCCGATTCAGGCCATTCAAATGGCGACCCTCAACCCGGCTGAATATTTCGGGCTTTATCACCTCGGTGCCATTGCTCCGGGCAGGCAGGCGGATCTGGTGGTGTTTTCCGATCTTAACGCCCCGATGATCGAGCAGGTGTATTGCCAAGGCTTACGCGTTGCCGAAAACGGCGCCATGTCGCCCGACATCCCTGTTCCGGAGACGCTGGCGCTTCCGCGTTCCATGAGGGTCACCCTCAAAACGCTTGATTTTTCCATCCCCATGGCCGGAGACCGCATTCGGGTTATCGAAATCGTTCCGAATCAGCTGATCACGGGATCGATGACCGCAGCACCAACAGTATTCGAAAATGCCGCAATCTCCGACCCTGACCGGGATATTCTGAAGATCGCCGCCGTGGAGCGGCATACCGGCTCGGGAAATATCGGAAAAGGCTTTGTCAATGGCTTCGGGCTCAGGCAGGGGGCCATTGCTTCCAGCGTTGCGCATGATTCCCACAACATCATCGTGGTGGGAACAACCGATGAGGACATGAAGGCTGCGGTAAAGGCGGTTGTCATGATGGGAGGCGGTCTGGCCGTCGTATCCGGTGGCATGCCCATTGCCAAGCTTTCTCTTCCCATCGCCGGCCTGATGTCCCCGGAACCGGTTCATGTGATACGGGACAAACTCGATCGCCTGCTGACCTGCGCCCGGGAAATCGGCTCAACCCTTCAAAACCCCTTCATGACGCTCTCTTTTTTGTCTCTGCCGGTAATCCCTGAGCTGAAGATCACCGACAAAGGGCTGGTGGATGTCCGGCGGTTTGAAATCGTACCTTTGTTTGAATGACAGGGAATATGGCAAGACCCGTCTTCTCTATCACAGTTGCAAATCCTTCTCCGCCAACCGGCAATCCTTTTCTTGCGGCCAGCCGCAGTACGTTCGCCCCCTCGGATAGTGATGCGCCTATGCGCTCCCCTCGGAATTTTCCCACTTGCTCAGTGCGGCCCGAGCCTTAATCAATTTTTTGTATATCCTGGCCAGCTTATCCGCGTCTCCTTTCCTGGATGCTTTAAACAGGTCTCCCTCAAGTTCTGCGACTTCAAGGCGGATGTAATAATCCAGCATTTCCTTAAGATGCGCCAGAACGATTTTACCCGTCAGGATGGGGTGGTTGTTGGTGACATTCGCATCCGGAAACTGCAACCCGTGCTCCAGTTCCACCTCCAGGCCCTGCTGAAACCACTCAACCGGAATCTGCAGCGCTTCAGATCCAACGGCGGACTGAATGATCCTGGCTTCTTCGACCTGCACCTTTGTTTCGGTCAATTTGGTCCAGTCCCGAATACCAAGCTCCCGACACGCGCGCACAACTTCTTCTTTTGAAATAAAATCTGCAACAGCCATATTCCCTCCTGATTCGCCATCGATTATAATTGTTCTGTTTTGAAATCAACTTCTCATGTGTAACTACAGAATTGCTGAAATTTGTCAAAGTATTTTACATGATATCCGATGGATTTAAAATAAAGCTTGGCAAATCGTAAGCGATGTGCGATTATAACAAGTTATCATTTATCCGAACCCTGTCACAGGGGAGAAATAACGATAATTAGATTCTCACCGGGTTTCTTACCCAACGGTGGCCTTCACCGGCTCAGTCCCCCGTTTACCAAAATATCCTGCCGGATTGTTTGAGTGGCGCCGCAAATCCATGCAGGCTGTCCTCAGAAAGCGTACGTGTAACAATAATGAGTTTTACCCCTTTTAATCTTCACCCCAGTCTTATGAAAGGTGTTGCCGATCTTGGTTTCACCAGCCCTACACCCATTCAGCGAGACGGCATTCCGCCGGCTCTGGAAGGCCGCAATGTCCTGGCTTGCGCGATGACGGGCAGCGGAAAAACCGCAGCCTTCGCACTTCCGATTTTACAGCGCCTGATGGGCGCAAAACGCGGCGGCACTCGCGCGCTGGTCCTTGCTCCCACGCGGGAACTCGCAGCACAGATTGTCGAGGTTTTCAACGATCTGGCAAAGCATACGCAGATCAAGGCCGCAGCCATATACGGCGGGGTTGGAATGGATCCCCAGGAACGCGCCCTTCGCCGCGGCGTGGATATCATCGTGGCCTGTCCGGGCCGCCTGCTCGATCACATGCAGTATTCCTATGCCAACTTTTCAGGACTTGAAGTCCTGGTGCTCGATGAGGCCGATCGCATGCTCGACATGGGCTTTCTGCCGGACATTCGCCGGATACTCAAACAACTGCCGCAGGTTGCCCAGACCCTCTTTTTTTCAGCCACGCTGCCTGCTGCCATTAACGAGCTGTCCAAGCAAATGCTGAAGAATCCCGTGAATCTGAACGTCGAGCGTCCTTCTGCCCCGGCTACGGGCGTTGCGCAGGCGATTTTCCCGGTCCGCCAGGATCTTAAATCCGCGTTGCTGCTGGAATTGCTGCGGGGAGACGGGATCCAGAACGCACTGGTTTTTACGCGCACCAAACACCGGGCCAACCGCCTGGCCGATTTTCTGGACCGGCACGGCGTTGCCTGTGACCGCGTTCACGGCAACCGCAGCCAGGCCCAGCGCACACAGGCCATGACCGATTTCAAGAACGGCCGTTCCCGGGTACTGGTCGCCACCGATGTTGCCGCGCGCGGCATCGACATCGAGGCATTGTCTCATGTCGTCAACTTCGATGTCCCCCACATTCCCGATGACTACATTCACCGGGTCGGACGTACTGCAAGGGCTGGAGCCACCGGCGAGGCATTCACCTTCGTCTCTCCGGAGGAACAAGGCGAATTGCGGGCGATCGAGCGGGCAGTTGCAAAACGCCTGCCCACGCGGACCCTGACCGGTTTCAATTACTCGGTCAAGACCGCCGAAATCCTTGAGATTCCGCTCGGCGAACGCATCGCGGCGATCCGCGCCCGCAAAGCCGAAGAACGGGCACGGGCAAAGGTCAAGGCAGAGCGGAATGCCCAGTCGCCGTCCAGTCGATCGGCAGCCCGGCCTGAAGGCAGCGCCCGGCCCTCATCCCCGAGTGCTTCAAGAAGTTCTTCAAGAAGCTATGGGGCGCCAGGGAAAAGTTCCGGAGGCAGCCGCCCGCCGGCACGGTCTTTTTCCCATGGAAGCCGGCAGAGACGTCCGCAATAGGATGGATTTTTCAGCGTTGATGACTCTTAAGTGAGCAATGATGCGCCTTATGATTCGAATCCTTCTGACTGCTGCAGGATTATACCTGGCCTATGCGGGCCTGGTGTTTTTCCTGCAGCGATCCATGATCTTCCCCCGCTTTGTGATTCCGCCATATACCGATCCGGCAAGGCCCCAGGCCGCGGAAGTCCTTACGATCCATACCGGAGAGGAAACCGTTGAGGCCTGGTTTATTCCGGCTGATGCGGCATTTCCAGGCCCCTGCCCCGCTGTAATATTTGCTCACGGTAACGCCGAGCTGATCGACTTCTGGCCGGAATATTTAAAGCCGTTGTCCCAAAACGGCATTCATCTCCTGCTGGTGGAATACCCCGGCTATGGCCGCTCTAAAGGCCAGCCTTCCGAAAAAAGCATCACCCGCGCGTTTACCGCGGCATACGATCAACTGGTTGCCAGAAATACGGTGGATCCCGGCAGAATCATTTTATTCGGCCGCTCCATCGGCGGGGGCGCCATCTGCAGTCTGGCAAAAGTGCGCCCATCCGCAGGGCTGATCCTGCTGTCCACTTTCACAAGCATCCGGTCTTTTGCCCCGCGATATGGCCTTTTCCCCTTCATGATCCGTGACCCCATGGACAATCTTGGGGTTCTAAAGGAATACCTCCGGCCGGCACTGATTCTTCATGGAAAACGGGATGACCTCATTCCCTTTACCCATGCAAAAGCGCTTGCGTCTGTTTCTACGAACGCCAGGCTCATCGCCTATGACTGCGGCCATAACGACTGCCCCCCGGATTGGAATGTTTTCTGGAAGGATGTGTTTGCTTTTCTGCGGGAAAACGGTATGATGAACCCGTCTGGAACGTTATTGAAATAGCGCCATTTTATCTGGAAACCCGCATGATCATTTTTGATGGAACTTACCGATGGAAGACGCCGATGACTCCCGCTTCGCGCGCTTTTCGAAAAAAATGGGAAATGTCCTGTGACCTGAAAGTCATCGATCTTTCACTGTCTCAGCCCGATGTCACCCACCTGAAACGCTATGTGGTCGTGGCCTCGGAAACAACACCCGGACCCATGAGAACGAGCGTTGCAGATACTATGGGGATGCGGATATTCCGGGATTTCAAGCTGAACAGACACAATGTCCTGTGGATTGAAGGACGCTGGAACCATTTCGAATCCCTGGAAGTCGCCATCTTTTCGCCGGATCCCGGACCCGGAATGGAGACCCGCTACCGGATCTCCTGGCGCCCCATCCTTACCAACGAACTCCTTTTAATCCGCGCATTTCTACCCGGGAGTTTCTTCGAGCCCCGAGAGGCCACTATCCATCCCATCAAAGGATAAGGAAGAAGATGAATTCACCCGGAACACGTCGTCAGGCCATATTCTTTCTGGTTCTGACGGCCATACTCTGGAGCAGCAGTGGACTGCTGGTCAAGCTCATCTCCTGGCAACCTTTATCGATTCTGAGCGGCCGCAGCATCCTGTCTACCGCCGTGTTCTGGATCTTTCTGCAACGCCCTACCCGGTTTCGCTGGACGCGTCTGCAGGTTGTGGGCGCTTTCGGCTATGTTGGCGCACAGCTTTTTTTCATCATGGCGAACAAACTGACAACCGCAGCCAACGCCATTTTCCTGCAGTACACGCTTCCGGTTTATATCGTTCTTTTTGGATACTGGTTTTTAAACGAACGTCCTCAGCGTGCGGACTGGATATCGCTGGTTGTCATATTCACCGGGCTTTTTCTTTTCTTTGGAGATGATCTGAATTTTGAAGGTGTTACCGGAAATATTCTGGCGATCCTCAGCGGCATGTCCATGGCGGTTCTGATGCTCTGCATGCGAAAGCAGAAAGACGGAACGCCCGCCAACACCATTTTACTGGGAAACATCATTGGCGCCGTGATCGGGCTACCGTTTGTGTTTCAGGAAAGTTTTTCACTGCCAAACCTTGGCATCATTGCCTATCTCGGCATCTTTCAGATCGGGCTCTCGTTTGTTTTGTATTCGATCGCGATCAAGCAGGTGCAGGCCCTTGAATCCTCCCTCATTTTAACACTCGAGCCTATTTTAAATCCGCTCTGGGTGTTTCTGGTCATCGGAGAAACGCCAGGGAAGCTGGCCCTGATCGGCGGCATGTTCGTGATCGGAGCAGTCACTGTCCGTGCGATTGTCAGTGCACGGACAACCGCAACCTGAATTAATTTACAATAATAATCGTCCTCGAAGTTGTCCGTCCAACACAACCGCGCAAATCATCCTGCTCGAACCCTCACATGACCCCGACCCTATCTGGCAATCATGGCGCGCATCATGTCCGCAGCATTTTCCGCATGATCCGAAATGCCGCCCATATACTGCACCAGCTTGGTCAGATGAAATGCCGATGTCGGATTGTCAAATTCATAGGACAGAAAATCCGATTTAAGTTTTCGCTCGACAATATCCGACTGGCTTTCAAAGTGCCGAATGGCGTGAACCGCATCTTTGACACCTTTTCGATCATTTTCTGAAAAACTGCGAAAATACTGATCCGCAATCACTACCAGAGGCAGGACGGATTTTAATACGTCCCCGACTTTTTCCACCATCAGCAGCAGATCGTCCACGAATTCATCCGGAACCAGTGTTTGGCGGTAAGACAGCCAGTGCATGCCGTTCTGCGTGCTGTCCAGGACCTTGTCCTGTTCCCGGAGATACCACAGGATCTGGAACTTATCCATGGGAAGCAGTATCCCCCGGGGCATGTGCCCCCGGATGTTTCGCTTGATGGTATCGCCCTGATGCTCGATGACCGTGATCTGATTGTGGTAGTATTCGAATTCTTCGGCTGAATCGTCCAGATACGACAGAAATGCCTGCTGAAAAACAGGCGCCACATCCCGGATCAGTTCCGCATGTTTGATCAGGCCTTCGAACGGGGACTGGCGAAACAGTCTTAACAACGCCGTACGCATATAGCTATCTCCCTTGATTATAAAAAGATCGCTTCAAGAATCTTGAAAATCACAATAGTGGGTATGGCCGAAAGCGGAAGTGTAACGATCCAGTAGATCGTAATCTTCCATACAACGCTGAAATCCACCGCACCCATTCCGCCGGAAAGTCCCACACCGATAACGGCTCCCACTGCCGCATGCGTGGTTGAAACCGGAAATCCCAGTTTGGATGCGATCAGAACAGAAGTGGCTGTTCCAAAATCAACGGCAAAACCGCGCGTGTTATTGAGAACCGTAATTTTACAGCCGATGGTTTCAATGACCCGATATCCCCAGGTAAACACTCCCAGCGCAATGAAAAGCCCGCCACCGGCCAGAAGGAATATGGGTACTTCGGCGGTCGCAGAGATGGTCCCTGTCTGATAGATAAAATAGATTCCAGCCAGAGGGCCGATGGCATTGGCCACGTCATTGGCCCCATGGGCCAGGGACACATAACAGGCGGTAAAGACCTGAAGCCGCCTGAAAATCTCTTCCACGCCTGCTTCTTCAATCTTCTTGATGGTTTTTTGCATCCAGAACTTGAATAAATATCCCAATATGACGCTGCATATCAATGAAAATATCACAACGGTCCCGATATCTATCCCCATGCGTTTTCCAAGAGGGGTTTTGGCGATAAACGAAACCATGACAATGAAAAAAGTGGCGCCGGAAAACACCGGTGCCCAGCGCATGGCAGCCAGAAATGTCTGCGGAGTCCTTAAAATGAGTTTGCGGATCGCAATGAAAACCAGATAGGCCAGCAAAGCCGCAAAGACAGGTGAGATAATCCAGCTGAGAAAGATGGGAATGATCTTGAACCAGTATATGGCCTTAAAGCCGCCGGCAACGACCCCAAAGCCGACCACTGCACCAATGATGGCATGTGTGGTGGATACCGGCAGGCTTTTCCATGTGGCCAGAAACACCCATAGGGCTGCTGCAAAAAGAGAAGCCAGCATCCCCAGCATCATTACATTCGGATCACTGACAAATTCTGTTTTGATAATGTTGTTGCTGATGGTTGACGTGACATGGGATCCGATAAACGTTGCACCGACAAAATCAAGGATTCCCCCGATCACAACGGCCTGTCTGAGCGTGATGGCTTTGGCTGCAACCGGGCACGCCATGCCATTGGCGATGTCATTGGCACCAATGTTCCAGGCCATGTAGATTCCAGCCAGTATGCCTAAAAAAAGTATGATTCCCGCCATGAAAATCTCCCGAATTATTTCCGTTGGCTTAGCAAAAAGTCACCGGCGAACACATTTTTCAATTGCAGCGGATATAATGCGTACAGGAATTTTTGTCAACCTTATCCCTTTTTCAGGAACCTGACCGGACAAACAGGATTATTCATAGTCGTAAATCAGCACGCGGGACCAGTACGGACCGAACTGCCCGACAAACGCCTGATGCAGCTGGTGGACCTGGTAGGCATCATGATCCTGAACCGCATCGAACAGCACGGTCAGAGCAAAAGTATAGGAATTGTCAATGACGGGCCGGTCGGCGGTATTGGCGGGGGCTCCGATATACACCCCCCGAGTTGATTTGATAGCCTTGAGGGATTCGAGTCCTTGGCGGAATTCGGATCGCTGGGCATCTGAAAGATCATCTTTAAGCCAGAAAACAACAATGTGTGACAGCATAAAGCCTCCTTTACCGTAAAAATAGTTTCCCCTTTGTGAATGGGGGCCAAAAAATCTCTTGGGAAACGAACTGCTCAGAAATCCCCCTCAATCCGCCTTTATATATGGGGGAAGATATCATAAGAATATCATCAAAACACTGAACCCCGTTGTCCCGATCAGGACAAGCCAGTCGGATCTGCCGGCCTTTAACGCCAGTGGGCGACTGTTTTCCGGCGAATAGCATCTGGCCTCCATGGCATCCGCCAGCCGATCCGCGGTCTCCAGGGTGCGGCAGAGCAGCGGAAGCGAAAATTTAACGGTCCGGTAAATCGGATTTTTTCGATTCTGAATGCATCGGCATTGCTGGGCCGCTGAAGTTTCCCTGGCTTGTTCCACGATCATTGGCAGGAATCGCACCATCAGGCTCATCATGGTCGCCGCCTGTTTTCCGGGCAATCCGGGAAAAGGTCTGCAGAACCACTCGACAGCCGTGCGGATAGCCGGAGGGACTGCTGCTGGTCATCCATAAAATGCCCAGAAAAGTCAAAATGATCAGGCGCCAGCATATCATAAGCCCCTCAACAGCACCCTCCGGGTCCAATGAAATCAACGCGCCAGCAGGACCGGGGAAAAAAGAAACGGTCAAGGCACGGGCCAGAAAAACGACCAGCAGTAAAAAACCAAGATAGCGAAAATGGCGGATGAGCGCCAATATCGAAAATCGAACGGACATCCAGAGTGCCAGGCACAGAATTGAAAGGAAAATCAGACCGGTGGCATCCGCCTTAAGAACGACAATGCTCAGAAGGGCCATACTGGCCATTTTGAAGCGGACATCCATCTTCTTTAAGGTTATCATCCGTAAAGGGCTTCCATTCGACAGGTACATGGCATTTGAACGCCCACACATTCAGCATCCCGTATCACGTTTTCAAATAAACCGTCTTTTACGATAGATCCGTTTTTCATCAGGATCAACCGGCCGGCATGCCCCATGGTCTTGTCCAGATCATGGGTTGAAAGAATGATGGTCTTGCCTGCCTGGTGCAGGCCAGCGATCCGGGTGAGAACCTGAAGCATACCGGAATAGTCCAGGTTGGCAAAAGGTTCATCCAGAACCAGCACCTGAGGTTCCATTGCCAGAATTCCGGCAATGGCCAGCCGGCGTTTTTCTCCTCCCGAAAGTCTGTGGGACTTCTTGTCAGCCAGATGTTCCAGGCCGACCGCATACAAGGCCGATGTCACCCGCCGGTTCACCTCGGCGGGACTCAGGCACAAATTTTCCGGCCCGAACGCCACATCTTCATATACTGTTTCACCGACAATTTGACTGTCCGAATCCTGAAAAACCAGGCCTACCATCTGGCGCGCCCTCAGAATATCCGCAAACACCGAAATTCCGTTCAGTTTAACATCTCCGGTATCCGGCGTCAGGAGCCCGTTCAGATGCCTGAAAAGCGTGGTTTTGCCGGAGCCGTTATGTCCGGCAACTACGACAAATTCCCCTTTTATTATCTTCAGGGAAATATCGTCAATCCCGAGGCCACCGTCTGAAAACCGGTGACTGAGATGCGAAACCTCGATAATGGGGTTGCTTAAAGAGATCATGTGCGGAGGTATTCTTTCAATACCCTGGCAATGGGAACAGCAGCAGCAATTTTAAGCGCATCCCCCGGCAAAAACGGATACAGCCCCGCTGTCAAGGCCTTTGACCAGGCCATGCCCGTCACAGCCTTCAACCAGGGAACTCCGCAGGCATAGACGATAAGCGCGCCCGCAGTCATGGCCATGACGGAAAACAAAGGCTTTTTCGGCAATTTTTCGGAGAGGATGCCAATGACAAATACCGCAGGCAGATACCCCAGCAGATACCCGCCGGTTGGCCCTGCCAGTTTGGCGATTCCGCCGGTTCCGCCTGCAAAAATCGGAAGTCCCAGCGCGCCGGTCAACAGATAGATGGCAACGCTCCATACCCCCCATCTGCAGCCCAGAAGAAGCCCCGCCAAAAATACGAATAAATTCTGAAGGGCAATGGGAACCGGTCCGATGGGAATCGCCAGAAATGCGCCGGCTGCCGTCAGCGCCGCAAACAAAGACGCATAGACCATCATTCGAAGTTGGCTTGCTGAATTCATGGAAATCCTTTGTCTCAATCTTCTTCATGCAGTCGCCGTAAAGAACCTTCTTGTGCGAACCATCCGGCAACTCCAGAATCAACGCCCCGGTGGAATCGATATCCAGCGCAAGACCCGTGGATGTTTCCAGCGGGGTAATCACCGAAACGCGCCTTCCCAGCGTGCAGTTCAATTGTTTCCATTCCTCAATGGTTTTCTCCAGATTGTCATCCGACGCGTCGAGATAGGTTTGAAGTTCATCCAGAAACACGTGCCAGAATCTCTTTCCGTGAAACCGGTTTTCCCAGAAGCTGTCTAAGAGAGCAGGCATTGGGCTCATACTCTGTCGGGTCGTTGTTCACATTGATTCCGATCCCGACAGTGATAAACGAGACCATTTCGGCCTCGGCTTCCATTTCGGAGAGCATTCCCGATAGTTTTTTGCCGTCAACGAGAATATCATTCGGCCATTTGACGGCGGCATTCAACCCGGTCAGCCTCCGGATCGTCCGGCAAAGCGCCAGAGATGCCGCAAAATTGACCCGGAAACACCATTGGAGCGGAATGCTGGGCCGAAGAATCAAGGTAAAATAGAGTCCGCCGTCGTTCGAATGCCAGGTGCGTCTCAGCCTGCCCCGACCGCTGGTTTGCCGCCCTGCAATCACAACGCTGAAATGGGAAGCTCCCTTACGGGCCATTTCTCTTGCGATGTCCATTGTGGAAGAAACTTCGGGGAAATAATGAATCAGCCCTTCCCGCTGCTGAAATTCCCAGGGAAACGGCGTGTCCGGCGAGCTGAGAAGCTGATAGCCCTCTGGGGGTTGCTTCAATTTCATATCCACACTCCTGAAGCTTTTGAATATGCTTCCACACCGATACCCGAGAAATCCCGAGAGCTGCGCTCAGGGTTTCTCCGGATACAATGTCTTGTGTGGATCGGAACAAGCCGAGAATTTTGGATTTCATATCAGTGATCGATTTTCGTTAGCCATAAAATTGTGTTAGGTTAACGAAAACCAGGAGGCCTGTCAACCCGATTTATCTAAATCCGAGTCGGTTGATCCCGACACCGGAAAAAAGACTGTTACGGCGTCAGCAGGCTTTCAGCACAGAGGAAATGCGGTTTTGGGGAATTGAGCCTTCTCTTAGAAGGACCGGCGGGTCTTCACTTACATCCAGGATGGTTGAACCCGCACCGCCTTCAAGTGGCCCGGCATCCAGAATCAAATCAACCGACGCTGCAACGGTCGGGATCAAGATCCGCGATCCGCGAACAACCGATTTGTCCGGAGATATTGGCGCTGGTAGCCGTGATGGGTTTTCCGACAGCAAGAACCAGGAGACGGGCCACCGGATAAACCGGAAGGCGAATGCCGATTTTTCCGGTTCCGGCGGTAAGACTCGGAAGAAGACCGTTGCCTGCCTTGAAGATCAGGGTGAGCTTTCCGGGCCAGAGCGCGGTCATGATCCGCTCTGCTGCCAAAGGGATATCATGAACCAGGTTTTGGATGTCCCGAAGATTCGGAACCAGAATCAAAATAGGTTTATCCAGCGGCCGCTGCTTGATGACAAACAGCTTTTCAACAGCCGCGGGGTTGGAAGCATCCACCGCCAATCCGTAAAGACTGGTCGTTGGAAAGACCACAACCCCGCCGCTGCAAATGATGCGTGCAGCCTCCAGGATGTCATCCTCCCGGGGCTGTCTGCCGTCGATCCGACGAATTCTATCTTCGGGATTCAATTTTTGCAGCTTTCTTTTCCACCTCGGATGCCATCTCGGCCTTAAACGTTTCCAGAAGCTTCTCCAGACGGGAGTCTGAAAGGGCCAGCATCTGAACCGCCAGGATTCCGGCGTTCCTGGCCCCGGATTTTCCGATGGAGACGGTTGCCACCGGAATGCCCGGAGGCATCTGAACCGTGGACAGCAGAGAGTCAAAGCCCTGAAGGCATGAGGAATCGATGGGAACCCCGATGACCGGAAGCGTCGTATGGGCCGCCAAAACCCCGGCAAGATGCGCGGCATGGCCGGCGCCGGCAATAATGACCTTGACGCCGCGTTTGAGCGCTGAGCCGGCAAATTCAGCTGCTCTTGCAGGGCTGCGGTGCGCGGAGGCGACCGTCATCTGATAAGGCACGTCGAATTTTTTCAGGATAAACGCTGCCTCTTCCATAACAGGAAGATCCGAGTCGCTGCCCATGACAATTCCCACCAGAGGAGCGGTTTCAAGCCTTCTGACGGCTTTTTGTCCGATGTCCCTGCGGTAATGCACCCCTTCCCAGCTGATTTTGGAAACCGCCTGATAAGCCGTTGCAATGGCTTCCTTTACCGAATCCCCCAGCGCCGTGACGCCAAGCACCCTTCCGCCGTTGGTCACCACGGATCCGATCGCCCCGTTCGCAAAAGATGTTCCTGCGTGAAACACGATGACATTCTTTAGCTTTCGAACATCCTCGAGTCCAAAAATCGGAATGCCCTTGGAATAAGCGCCGGGATAGCCGCCGGAAGCCATGACCACGCATACCGAAGAACGCGCATCGATATCGAGCTTGCATTTATCGAGCCTGCCATCGATAACCGCTTCCATGATGTCGACAATATCATTTTTAAGACGGATAAGCAGGGGCTGGGCTTCCGGATCGCCAAACCGGGCATTGAATTCCAGAACCTTTATTCTGTCCTTATCAATCATCAGGCCGGCGTAGAGAACTCCCTTGTAAGGGCGTCCCTCGGCCGCCATGCCATTCACGGCCGGGATCATGACCTCTGTCATGATCCTTCGATGGAGATGTTCATCCACCACCGGCGCCGGAGAATAAGCGCCCATGCCGCCGGTGTTGGGGCCTTGGTCATTGTCAAAAACCGCTTTATGATCCTGGGAAGTCGGCAGGGCCAGGACGGTTTTCCCATCGGTAAACGCCAGAAATGAGGCTTCTTCACCGGTCAGAAATTCTTCTACAACCACTTTTTCCCCGGCTTCGCCATAGGCCAGATCCAGCATGATGAGCTTAAGCGCGGCAAGCGCCTCATCCACAGTCTGGCAGACCACAACCCCTTTTCCGGCAGCCAGGCCATCGGCCTTTACCACCAGGGGAAAAGCTGATTTTTTTATATAAGTTTCCGCCTTTTCATACCGGGTAAAAGATTTACTTTCGGCCGTCGAGATTCCGTATTTATTCATCAGGGATTTGGCGAAGGTTTTGCTGGATTCGATTTCAGCAGCCTTTCGGATGGCCCCGAATACTTTGAGCCCTTTTTTCTGAAAGATATCCACGATGCCCAGTGAAAGGGGGCCTTCCGGACCCACAACCGTTAAATCAATGGCTTCATTTTTGGCAAACTGTACCAGCTTTTCTATCTCTTCGGCACCAATCGGAACAAGGGTGGCCAGATCCGCTATGCCGGCATTGCCGGGCGCACAGAATATTTTTTTCACCCGCTTACTTTGCGCAATTTTCCAAATCAGAGCGTGTTCCCTGCCCCCTCCGCCAACGACCAGAATTTTCATGGATCCCTCCTTTGATCAATGTTTTGTCAGTGAGCCCTGCCAATAGACATCAAGCCGGATGTTGAGTTTCGGATTTTGGCTGAACAATTTCCCTTTCGGAAACAACAGATGATTCACAGACAACTACCACATATCCAATCCCGGCTGCAATGATCTTTTCATCAAAACGGCACGAATGCATGGCAAGCCGTTCGCACGGATTTTCAAATATAATTCCGGACCAGACCCTGAACGACAGCTTTTATGATTTACATTTTCAGAGGTGAATCGATCGCTGACTCACTCCCGTTTACGAAGCCATGAATTAAAGATTGCATCCTGAATATTCATGGTATATATTTAAGGGCTTTACAATTAATTCAATATTAACGTTTTTATCACTCACAAGACAGGAATACCCATTAGTTATGAAATCAGTAATGAAAAATGAAAGCATTCGAAACATTGCCATCATTGCCCATGTCGATCATGGAAAAACCACCCTGGTAGACGCCATGTTCCGGCAATGCGGACTGTTTCGCGAAAACCAGGATGTAAACGATCGCATCATGGACAACATGGACCTGGAGCGCGAACGCGGCATCACCATCGCCGCCAAGAACTGCTCGGTCATCTGGAAAGGGATCAAGATCAACATCATCGATACCCCCGGCCATGCCGATTTCGGCGGCGAGGTGGAGCGCGCCCTGTCCATGGCGGACGGCGCCCTGCTCCTGGTGGATGCCTCCGAAGGACCCTTGCCCCAGACCCGCTTTGTACTGAAAAAAACCTTTGAGGCCGAGCTTCCGGTTATTGTGGTGGTCAACAAGATTGACCGCAAAGACGCCAGACCCGCGGAAATTCTGGATGAAATCTACGATTTGTTCATTGACCTGGACGCTCCCGAAGACCAGCTTGATTTTCCGCTGATGTATGCCATCGGACGCGAAGGAATTGCACAGGCTTCTCTTGACGAAAAAGGCGTCAATCTTCATCCGCTTTTCGATATGATTATCGATTGCATCCCCGCACCATCCTACAATCCTGAAGAACCCTTTCAGATGCTGGTATCGGATCTGGGATATTCGGATTACCTGGGCAGACTTGCCATTGGAAAAATCGTCAACGGCAGGGTCAAATCGAATGACAGCCTGGTCTGCATCGATGACCAGGGCAAACAAAACCCCCTAAAAGTCACCCGGCTTCAGACCTATCAGGGGCTGACCTTCTGCGAGGCCACCGAGGTCGAACCCGGGGACATCATCGTGCTGTCGGGTATCGAAGACGTCATGATCGGCGATACGATCTGCAACCGCAGCTATCCCAAAGCCTTAAAACGCATTACCGTGGACGAGCCCACCGTATCCATGGAGTTCGGCATCAACAACTCGCCGTTCTGCGGCAAGGAAGGCAAATATGTTCAATCCAGCAAAATCCGGGAGCGCCTGTTCAAGGAAACCCTGATGAATGTGGGTATCAAGGTCGAGGAAACCGAGAACAAGGAGATTTTTACCGTTAAGGGCCGCGGCGAATTTCAAATGGCCATTCTGATTGAAACCATGCGACGGGAAGGTTTCGAGCTGTGTGTGGGCAGACCCAAGGTGATCTTCAAATTCAAAGACGGCAAGCAGCTTGAACCCATCGAACGGTTTTTTGTGGACTGCGAGGAAAGTTTTATGGGGATTGTCACGGAAAAGCTCTCCAACCGGAAAGGGAAAATGATCAACCTGGCCAACAACGGCAAGGGTCGGGTGCGGATCGAATTCAGCGTTCCTTCCCGGTCCCTGATCGGATACCGGGATGAATTTCTTACCGACACCAAGGGCACGGGCATCATGAATTCGTATTTTTCCGGATACGAAGACATACCGCGGGGATTTTCCCTCACGGTTTACCGGCTCCATCGTCTCGGACAGACAAGGAGTTGCCGTGCCTTACGCCCTTTTCAATCTGGAACCCAGGGGCCAGCTGTGTGTGGTTGCGGGAACGCCGGTTTATGAAGGCATGATCGTCGGAGAACATAACCGGGACAACGACATCAATGTCAATGCCTGCAAGGAAAAGAAGCTGACCAACATGCGGGCTTCCGGAAAGGACGATCATGTGCTGCTCTCGCCGGTAAAGCCCATGACGCTCGAGCGGGCCATTCATTTTATCCGGGACGACGAACTGGTTGAGGTCACCCCCAAATCCATCCGCCTCCGAAAAACCATCCTGGATGCCCATAAGCGGCATACGATCCGGGCGGCAAAACTTAAAGAAACGGATTAAGAAAGATTTCCCTCGGGACTCCATCCGCGAAGACGGTAATAGTCTTTTGTAAGCCTTTCCATTTCTTCGCGGGTGATGATTGCCGCCGGTTTCAAGCGGTTCCTTGAAAAACCGCTCCGGAAGCCGGTCGTCTGCTGCGGTGAGGCCTTCCTGAAGATTAAAGAACCGGGCGCTGTCTGTTACCCGTTTTGCCAGGGAAACCAGCCCTGCTTTATCCAGTTTCAGACCCGTGGTCAGAAATATGATCGTGGACAGCTCTTCCCAGGTGTAAAAATCCCGGTAAAACCGGCATGTGATCAGGCAGTCATGAAGCGTGCAGCGATCCTCGAAATCCAGAAACAGCTCGGCCTTGCCGTCATGCTGATTCGGGTCGATGAGGCCCGCCAGCTCCGCCTTATAAAATGTGCTCCTTAAGTGACAGGCGCCCCTGTCGCTGACCGCATAGGCAAGGCCCATTCCCTTAAGGATTCTGGGGTCATACCCCGCGGGTTCCATCCCCTTGACATGAACAGCGATATCTTCAAGCCCCAGCTCGGCGCTGGCGGTTTTAATGCCTTCTGCCAGAAGCGCTCCGATGCCTTCCCTGCGGGAGATTTTCTGAAGAATATCCGCAACATGTTCCGCGTTTCCGTATGCCAGCGATTCCGTGATCTTTCCCCGGATCGACGCTTCAATGGCAAAGGCGGCCATGTTTCCGGCCGTGATGGTATCCATGCCCAGCCGGTCGCACAAATCATTTAAATACGCGATTTCCTCGATCTGATCGATAAGACAGAGCCCCCCGAACGCATACAGGGTTTCATATTCGGGACCCTTCCAGCTTCAGGCCCTTATGTCTGCCTTCCTGAACCTCGATGGTTTTGCCGCATCCCATAAAACAGGTCAGACAGGCCTTTGGCCGGGCATTACAGCGCTCTTTCATGCTGTCGGCGCTGATATTCGGCCAATTGTCCATCCGGCCGGAAGCCCAGTACCGGGTGGGAAAAGCGCCGGCCGTGTTCAGCAGGGCCACCATCATCGGGGTGCCATGATTGCGGTATGCTTCCGTGGCTTTGTGGTCCTTTAGCTTTTTAAGGGTTTCCCTGGCATAAGCCTTGATCCCGTCGGGGTCGGCAAAAGGCCGCATCTGTTTGCCATGAAACACCACAGCCTTGAGGTGCTTGGATCCCATCACCGCGCCCATGCCGGTTCTGCCCGCAGAGCGCCAGTAATCGTTTTCAATGACGGCGAACCGGACCCGGTTTTCCCCGGCCGGACCGATCACCATGGCGCCGCAATCACTTGAGGAGGAAAGGCCTTTTACTGTCTTTTCCGTCTCGTAGCTATCTTTTCCCCACAAAGAGGCGGCATCGTGAAACAGCACCTGGGTATCGGATATCTCCAGCCAGACGGGTTTTTCCGAGCATCCCCGAATGACAAAGGCATCGTAACCCGTGCGGCTCATGGGAATGGCAATCTTTCCGCCGGAATAGGACGCCCCGTAAAAACCGGTCAGCGGCGACTTTGAAAAAATGCCATGCCGGCAGGAGCCGTAAATGGCGCTGTCGGTAACCGGCCCGAGCGCCACAATCAGATGGTTGTCGGCAGAAAACGGATCGACTCCGGGAGGATTGTACTTCAACAGGAGCTGGGTTCCCAGCCCTTTTCCGCCTAGTGCCGTTTCAAGAAGCCTGATCCTCCAGCGTCTCAACCCGGGTGGTCTTATCCGTCATATCAATTATCAGCAGTCGCCCGAAAAACCCTTTCATGATTGCAGTCCCTTTCCAGAAATTTAAAGCACAATAATTGCCTGGAATGAATGCCCCAGATAAAAAAACGATAACTTCCGCCCTTTGAATAGGCTTGAATCAACTTCATCTTATATCGTCAGCTCACTAAGTGCTTCTTCAAAAATCGCCAGCCCCTTTTCCAGCTGTTCATCGGTGATCACCAGGGGCATCAGGGTGCGGATCACATTGCTCTTATGACCGCAGGAAATCAGGACCAGGCCTTTTTCATAGCAGGAAGCCACCAGTTTTTTGGTCTCTTCGGTTGCCGGCTCCTTGGTGCTGCGATCCTTCACCAGCTCCAGAGCGATCATGGGGCCCTTACCGCGGACATCCCCGATGATTTCATATTTTTCTTTCATGTCCAGAAAGCGTTTCCATAGCTTTTCACCAAGGGTTTCGGCTTTCTGCAGCAGCTGATCTTCGTGAAGTACTTCCAGAACCGCCAGGGCCGCCCGGCAGGCGAGCGGATTTCCGGCATAGGTGCCGCCAAGACCGCCGACATGGGGCTTGTCCATCATTTCCTTGCGGCCGGTGACAGCGCTTAAGGGCAGCCCACCGGCAAGACTCTTGGCCAGCGTAATGATATCCGGCGCAATGCCCCAGTGGTCGATGGCAAACATTTTTCCGGTTCTGCCTGCCCCGGTCTGTACTTCATCAATGATCAGGGCAATGCCGTATTTCTGGCAGATGCTCTGAAGCTTGTGGAAATATTCCGGCGGCGGCGTCGCAAACCCGCCTTCCCCCTGAATGGGTTCGGCAATCACCGCAGCGGTTGATTCCGGCGCAACGTATGCCGTGAAAAACTCTTCCAGATAATCCGCGCAGGCCGTGCCGCAGGACGGATAAGAAAGCCCGAACGAGCATCTGTAGCAGTAGGCATAGGGCATTCGGTATACTTCCGGGGCAAAGGGACCGAAACCATATTTATAGGGTTTTACCTTACTCGTCAAGCTCATCGTCAGCAGGGTTCGGCCGTGAAAAGCGTTTTCAAAACAGATGACAGCGGGTCTTCCCGTGGCGTATCTGGCAATCTTCACGGCATTTTCAACCGCTTCGGCGCCGCTGTTGGCAAACATGCTCATTTTGGAAAAATCGCCAGGCGCCAGGGCATTCAGCTTTTCCGCCAGTTGCAGGTATGGCTCGTACATAGCCACGTGAAAACAGGTGTGAATATATTTTTCAGCCTGATCCTTGATGGCTTCAACCACCCGCGGATTGCAGTGGCCCACATTGTTGACGCCGATACCGCCCGCAAAATCAATGAGCTCCCGGCCATCCACATCGATCATTACCGCACCCTTGGCCTCCCGGATAAATGCGGAGGTAACGTGAAAGGGTCCCTGGGGAACATGTTGTTTTCTAAGATCCATAAGTTTTTGTTTTGAGGTATTCATTGATTTCTCCTTTCATATACTCATTTTGGTTTTATCCATATTCTTGTAATTGTCTGAAAGGTTGATGGCTTCATCTCACGGTAAAAGTCCGATAACTGCACTGGGCTTTTGCATGTTTTATTTTGCCATCCCAATCTGACTTTTTACGGGTCCATGAAGTGAAGCAAGATACATTTTCTCTCGCAAGGAACATACCATTTTTGCATTTAGGCACATTAACCCGCGAAAACGGTGAAAAACAGCCCGTATCTGTTATGATTCATCAAGCAGCGTTGTAATAACGAAATGGGGATTATCATTCGAAAAATTGCTTTTCAATCTAATGCAGTGTTGCATTTAATATGCGAATGTGCATATATTGAAACGCAATGCACCCACGAAAACCACCCTTGGCCCGATCTGAACTGGAAACACCGATGTCGGAAGCTAAAATCAGTAGTTTAACCCATTCCCCGGTCTTGGAAGAACAAATATTTCCCTCGATTCTGGAAAAAATTCGCGATGCGGTCATTGCTGTTAAACAATCAGGAATCATTAATTATTTAAACCCTACGGCTACAAACTGTTTGAATCTCAAGATTGGTATGCAATTTGAAATAGCATTGCCAGTACTGAAACAGCAGATGCTTCGAACCTTGAAGGACCGGCAGAATTGCCTGAATCTGAACATAACCATCGACCAGCATCAATTTCTGGCCAATCTGTACGCGGTCCGTGAACAGGGAAAACCGGCTGGGGCCTTGTGCATCCTGGCAAATCGCACGGAGATGAATCAGATCATTCAAAAAATGTTATCGTTTCAGGAGCTTTCCCGGGAACTGGATACGATTATCGACTCATCTTACGATGGGCTGTGGATCTGCGACGCCAATGCGACGGTATTGCGGATAAATTCCGCATCGGAACGCCTGAATAATATTCGGGCCGCCGAAGTCATCGGCCGCAACATGGCAGAGCTGGTTGCAGAAGGATTCATCAATCGATCCGCCACCCTGGAGGTGATTAAAACCGGATCAACAGCTACGATGCTCCAGAATACCAGCACCGGCCGCAAGCTAATGATTACGGGGAGTCCCATATTTGATGAAACCGGCAGACTGGTCCGTGTGGTCGTCAACGAACGGGATATCACGGAAATCGATTCTTTGCACGAGGAACTTCAACGCCAGGAAGCCATCAAGAATCAATATCGAAGTCACATGCTGGAGATGCAGCTGGCTGAAATGGAATCCCGCAGGATCATAGCCCGAAGTCCCTGCATGGCCAAGCTTCTACAGCAGGCAATCAAAGTCAGCAAGGTGGATTCTACGGCCCTGATTCTTGGCGAATCCGGCGCAGGCAAGGAATTGATCGCGGATCTCATTCATAAGCACTCGAACCGGGCCAGCCAACCAATGATCAAAATCAACTGCGGCGCCATTCCCGAATCCCTGGTTGAATCCGAACTCTTCGGGTATGAAAAAGGCGCGTTTACCGGGGCACAGAAACAAGGAAAGCCCGGTTATGTGGAGCTGGCTCATGATGGCCTGCTGTTTCTGGATGAAATCGCAGAGCTTCCCCTGGCCTCGCAGGTCAAGCTTCTCCGTTTTCTGGAAGATGGCTTGGTTTGCAGGGTCGGCGGCGTCAAAAACAGAAAACTCAATGTCCGCATTCTGGCAGCCACCAACAGGAACCTTAAGGAGTTGGTCAGCGCCGGAGACTTTCGAAAAGATTTATTTTACCGGCTTCACGTCATTCCGCTGCATGTACCGCCCCTGCGGGAGCGGACTGAATGTATTCTGCCGCTGCTGAATCATTACCTTCATTTTTTTGCGGGTAAAATCGGTAAAACCAAATCCATTCTCCTTTCCAATCCGGCAACCGAAGCGCTGCTTTCCTATCCCTATCCCGGAAATGTCCGAGAACTGATCAATATCTGCGAACGGGCAGTGGTCATGAGCGAGGGGGAATGGATTTCTCTTGACGATCTGCCTCGAGATGTGGCAGATTCCATAAAATCCAAAGAGCTTTCAGATCTCATGGATTTATCCCAGAACTCCCTGAAGGAACTCATGGAAATATTTGAATGCTCGGTGTTGAAAAAAGCCTCTGCACAGAACGGAACCCAGGATAAAATTGCAAAAGCGCTGGGTGTTGATCAGGCGACCATTGCCAGAAAACTGAAAAAATATGCAATGACCCTTCGCACCCCAAGGGACAAATCCATGCAATAATTTCAGCCGGAACAATTCATGCAATTATGCATATTTATTTTTAGCGCATGGCCTGTTCCACGTCAATAGAGATGAAGGTATTTTTCAGGGATAAGCCAATTTTCTTTGATCCGGACCGGGCCAAACGCTTTTAACGATGGTATCCCTTCTAACTTGTTTTTACAACACCCGTATCTGCCTCACTTTCATTTTCCGCTTAAAACTTACTTTTTTGTTGTTGCCTGACGCGTTTCTTGCAGTTTGAGATAAACTATTTATCGCTGTTTTTTCTTATCAATCCCGTTTTTAACTGTTATTTCAGATGGATTAATGAATCCTTTCTATTGCTGTGGCATATAGATTGCACATATTATCCCATCGCAGTGAAAAGGCTGTATCGGTTGAGCGTATTTTCAGCTCACTTGATGTTTTAAACATTCTATTCAAGGAGGCAAACATGAAGGGACGAACGAAAGTACTGGCTTTAATGTTGGTTTTAGCAATGTCTGTACCGGCGTGGGCGGATGAAGCGCGTGACTTTTTCAAGGTCGGCGTGATTACCTCCCTGTCCGGAAGCCTGGCCACAGGCGGCAACGTCACCAAACGCGGTTATGATCTCTGGGCCAATGAAGTGAATGCCGCTGGCGGTATTGAAATCCAGGGGAAAAAATATCCCGTCAAACTCTTTTATGGAGATGATCAGTCTGAACCGGCCCAAGGCGCATCCGCCGCTGAGCGTCTGGCCACTCAGGAGAAAGTTGACTTTGTTCTGGGCCCCTATGCTTCCGGCCTGACCCTGGCTGCAGCTCCGGTTCTGGAGAAATTCAAAATTCCCATGATTACCGGTTCCGCGGAATCTCCCATGATCTGGAAAGAAAAATTCCGTTATACCTTTGGCACCATTCCGCCGGTCAATTATACCGGCGCAACACCCATCAACACGATTGCCAACCTGAATCCCAAACCCAAAACCGCCCTCATTTTAGGTTCCAACGATACATTTTCCAAAGCCACTGCCGAGGCATTTCAGGATGCGGCAGTCAAAGCCGGAATAAAGGTCCTCAAATTCAATATCGTTCCTTCAGGCCAGGACTTGATTCCTTACCTGTCCGCTGCCAAAGTGATGAAGCCGGACCTGATTGCTTTTGGCGGGCATGATGAAGAACTGATCCGATTGGTAAAAGCCCTGAATCAGATCAACTACACGCCCAAAGCGCTTTTGATGCACTATGGCGTAACCGAACCGGCTTTTATCGAAGCCTTGCAGAAGAGCGCAGACCAGGTTTTCGGCGCCTCTGTCTGGACCGAATCCATCAAAACCAAGGGTGAAGTGCTGTGGCCGGATGCCAAGAGTTATGCCGATGCCGCAATGAAAGCCTACAATGTACCTGCCGATTATACCCAGGCAGGATCGTCTGCTGCGGGTATTGCCTTTCAGATGGCTTTGATCAAGATCAACGCTGTGCCACCCCTGGATGAAAAAAAACGGGATGAACTGGTCGGTGCACTCGAGAAACTGAAGGTTCAGACCTTCTACGGCCAGATAAGCTTTGCAACCGAAGGTCAGTTCTACCATGCCAATGTCGGCATGACACCGCTGACCATTCAGATCCAAAACGGTAAAGTCGTTGTGGTTGGCCCTGACAACTTGGCGGAAAGCAAGCCGATGTACCCCATGAAAGCTAAGAAATAGGGATTATTACAAGGTAATTATTCAGGTGGATAGGCTGAGTTTTTTATAAATGTTATCGGAAGAACGGATATTTAAAAACAGCGGCTCTTGTTTTTTTCCGTTCAGCATTCAGTCTTGAGCCTATTCACCTGACGAGTTGCGATTTCGACGTCTTTTTTCAGTTTTTATCATTCATCGGAGCAAGCATCATGGAATTATTGCCTCAGGCCATGATTGACGGCCTTTTGATCGGCGGAATTTATATCACTATTGCCATCGGTTTTTCTCTGGCCTACGGCGTCATGCACATCATTGATTTTGCTGTTGGCGAATGGATCATGCTGGGGGCTTTTATGGGGTATTATCTCAACCTGTGGACTGTCTTGGACCCGTTTATTCTCTTGCCGGCAATTTTTCTGGTTTTCAGTTTGATCGGATACCTGGTTCAGCCACTGGTTTTCCGGGTGATCAGCGGCAAAAAAGGAAACCCCATCCTGATGGGACTGGTTTTTACGTTTGGGCTGGCCTTGATGTTCCGGGGCATGGCCTTAACCGGTTTTGGGTTTTATTCCCACTCCATTCCTTCCGCCATTTCTGAGGACTCCTTCTTTCTGGAGACGGGCAGCGTTTTTATCACCATCCCTTATGTGCGTCTTGCCGGGCTGATATATGCCCTTGCCATTACTCTGGTGCTTCATTTTGTCCTGAAAAAAACGGACTTTGGTCGTGCGGTAAGAGCCCTTTCACAGCACCGCGAAGCCTCGGGATTGATGGGGATAAACGTCAAGCGGATCAGCTCTTATGTTTATGGAATTTATGTGGGCCTAAGCGCCATGACCGGCGTCATCATCGGCAGCATTTTCACCATCAACGCCCAGATGGGCGGAGAATATACGATACTGGCGTTTTTTATCGTGGTTCTGGCCGGCATGGGGTATCTGGCCGGAGTTCCTTGGGCGGCCTTTTTACTGGGCCTTGTTCAGTCATTTTTCCTGATTTACCTGAATCCCAGCTACACCCTGATGGCCGTATTCGGCATTCTGTTCACCATTTTGTTAATCTCCCCCAAGGGGCTTTTTGGAAGAGGCGTATGAGCCGAAAGTATCTCTTACTCATTCTGGCATTCGGTATCCTGCTGGCAGTACCTTCAGTGATCCATGACACTTTTTTTCTGAGGATTATCACTGAAGCGATTCTGTGGATTGGCCTGGCCATTTCCTGGGATGTCCTGGCAGGGTATACCGGTTATTTGAATTTCGGACATGGCGCTTTTTTTGGCATCGGGGCCTACACTACCGCTCTGCTCATGAAGCTGTGCGGGTGGTCTTTTTTCTTTGCGCTTCCGGTTGCCGGAGTGTCAGCAGGTATCGTCGCATTGGTCGCCGGCATCCCGACGCTCCGACTAAAAGGCGCGTATTTTGCCATCGCCACTTGGGCCCTGTCACGGGCTATTCAACAAATCGCTCTGGTTATGGATATTACCGGGGGGCCCGACGGCATGAGACTTCCCTCATTTTTACATCCTGAGTTTTTTTATTACCTCATGCTCGTGGTTGTGGGCAGTATCTTTGCGCTGTACTGGTTCTTGCTGGAAAAAGCCCCTTTCGGACTTAAGGTCAAAGCCATCCGCGAAGATGATCAAAGCGCCATGTCCCTGGGGCTGAATCCCACCTGGATCAAACTTCAGGCGTTTATTCTTTCCGCGGTTCCAGCCGGCATATTGGGGGCCATTTACGCATACTGGATCACCTATATCGACCCGGCATCCGTCCTGGGAGATCTGGTTACGGATCAAGCCGTTGTCATGGCGGTATTCGGAGGCCTGGGCACCCTGATCGGCCCCGCCATCGGCGCCGTCATCATCTTTTTATTCAAAACCTATTTTTGGGCGTATCTGTCCGATTATCAAGTCCTTTATCTGATCATCCTGGGAGGAGTGATTGCCGCCAGCGTCGTATTCCTGCCCAATGGTATATGGGGAACGATATTGGGTTATCTGCAAACCCGCCAGGCATTAAAACAGGAACCGGTTTCAGAGAATAAAACCGATAAAGGAGCCCATCATGTCTGAACCTCTCCTTCAGGTGAATGCCGTCACCAAAACGTTTGGAGGACTGCACGCGGTGTTCCAGGTCTCCTTCCAGATAAATGCCGGCGAGATTATCGGACTTATCGGCCCCAACGGCGCGGGAAAAACGACCTTGTTCAATGTGATCAGCGGCTTTTATGCGCCCAACAAAGGACATATCCATTTCAATGGGCTGGACATCAGCGGAAAGCCGCCGTATAAATTGGCGACTCTTGGCATCGGCCGCACCTTTCAGGTGGTTAAACCCTTTGCCGGTTTGACGGTTCTGGAAAACGTCATCATCGCCTCGTTTGCACGCCATCCCAAGCGCCGTCAGGCGGAACAGCATGCATGGCGGATTCTTGAAACAACTGGTCTGGCGGATCGGGCGAAAGACCAGGCTTCCAGTTTGACCCTGGCTGGCCGAAAACGCCTGGAGGTCAGCAAGGCATTGGCCCTGGAGCCGACACTGCTTCTTCTGGATGAAGTGGTTGCGGGCCTTAACCCGACAGAGGCGGACCGGACCATCGAACTGATTCTTTCCCTGCGCGACCAGGGCATCACCATCCTGATTGTCGAGCATATCATGCGGGTCATCATGAACATCAGCGATCGCGTTGTGGTCCTGAATTTCGGCCAGAAAATCGCGGAAGGCATTCCCAGGGATGTGGCCAAAGATTCCGAAGTCATCCAGGCATATCTTGGGGAGGCGCCGCAATGAATATTTTAAGTGCAAAATCGATTTCGGTATATTACGGGGATATCCAGGCACTGTGGGACATTTCCTTTTCCGTCACCTCCGGACAGATTGTGGCCCTTCTGGGGACAAACGGCGCCGGTAAAACCACGGCCCTAAAAACAATCTGCGGCCTGCACCCCTGCGCATCCGGTCAAATAGAATTTGAAGGAAAGCTTATCAGCGGCCTTCCGGTCCATGAAATCGCCAATCTTGGAATCACCCTGGTTCCCGAAGGCAGGCAACTCTTTCCTAAAATGAGTGTAGAGGAAAATCTTCTACTAGGGTCCTATCTCACCCGGACCCACGCACACCGGGCAAAAAACCTTAAAAAAGTCTATGAACTTTTTCCCCGTCTCGAGGAACGCAAAAACCAATCCGCTGAAACCCTTTCCGGCGGCGAGCAGCAGATGGTGGCCATTGGCAGGGCCTTAATGCAAAGCCCGAAACTCATCATATTCGATGAGCCCAGCCTGGGGCTGTCGCCAATACTGGTTCAGGAAGTGTTCAGGGTCATCGAAGAGCTTCACAGCCAGGGGTTGACGATTTTTCTGGTCGAGCAGAATGTTCACCAGACGCTTAAAATCGCCGACTACTGTTATGTGATGGAAAACGGCCGCATCGTCAAGGAAGGTTCGGGAAAGGATATGGAAAAGGATGTCTCGATCCGGGAGGCGTATCTGGGATTTTAAAAAATATTGAGCACGCCCATAATCAGTCTTCAGCTGCCCACATGGGTTGAGCGCTTTTTGGCGGATTCACCCAGTGTATTTCCGGAAACAGACGAGAAAATGCGGTTTGTGCTGGAGCTTTCCCGCCGGAACGTGCGGCACAAAACAGGAGGACCCTTCGGGGCCGCAGTCTTTGACAGTGACGGACATTTGATAGCTCCGGGAATCAACCTAGTCGTCATTTCGAACTGTTCTCTTCTCCACGCGGAGATGGTGGCGCTGGCTGGCGCCCAGCGGAAACTGGGGCGCTATGATATCGGCGATGGCGGCAGACTCCATTACGATCTCTTTGCAACGACCGAGCCTTGCGCCATGTGCTTTGGCGCCATTCCCTGGTCCGGGGTGCGCCGGCTGGTTTGCGGGGCGCGGGACGAAGACGCCCGCGCGATCGGTTTCGATGAAGGCCCAAAGCTTAGAGACTGGATAACGGCCCTTGAGGATCGCGGCATTAGTGTCCTTCGCGATATCCTGCGTGATGAAGCGACAGCGGTGCTTCAAGAGTATGTCACAGCAGGCGGAATTCTCTACAACTCTGGCCATCGTTGAACGATTGTCTTGATTTTAGACCAAGGCCATGGCTTTTTCCGGACAGATCTCCTGGCAGCAGAAACAGCGGATGCAGATTTCCGGGTCAGCAATCGGATAATTCTCATTGATCGTCAGGGCGGACACCGGACATTGATCGATGCATGCCCCGCACCCCGTGCACAGCTTCACATCAGCCTGGGGCCGAAGCAAAGTTGGTTTATGAATAATCGCCTGAAGAGCCTCGTTCTGCATCGTTGCCTCACCGCCCAGGGGCGGCAGTTTAAAGTCAGGCAAAAGTTTGAGCTTCCCGATGATATCAATCGTTTCAAGGTCAAAATCTCCCAGGCCCATACTTCTGGCCTTCCGAAGAAATCCAAGCTTTGCCGGGTCGCATCCCATCATGGTGGCAATGACAGCATCCAGGGCCACAGCATTGTCAGAGGCAAGGATCAGTCCTATGTCTCTAAGCTCCGGAGATGCCGGACCATTTCCTTCCATTCCCACGACCGCATCCACAATGAACAGATTTGGCACCCGGAGCCGGAACACATCCACAATCATTTCGTGGAAACGCTCCGGGCTGCCCGCAGCTTTGTGAAGGCGGGCTTTCTGAGCGCCGGGTAAAAAGCCGTAACTGTTTTTGATGGCCCCGGTTATTACCGTAAGCCCATGGGTTTTAAATTTGGGCAGACTGATAATGATGTCTGCATCCAGAACCACCCGCGAAAGACTCACCGTCGGCATATATTCCGCGTTAAAATCCATTTTCTGCGAATCATTGCCGATATTCAGGTAATATCCCCCGGAGGCAGCCATCAAGCCTGTCTTTTTAAAACTCTCCTCGTTGGCGCCATAGCTGAAAATGCCTGGATTGTCTCCCACGACAATCGAAGCCGGTTCCATGGATTCAACCCGTTCGACAACCGCACGCAGCACGGCGGGATTTGTCACGATCGCCTCATTGGCCTGTGAGGCTCTCAGAACATTGGGTTTGATCAATACTTTTTTGGACTTCAGATTCAGGGGGAAAATCTCAAATGCCCGGTCTATCGCCTGCCGGACATTTTCGTAAGTTGCAGGCTGTATCATCACGGTTGACATGGCTTGTACCTCGCGTGTGCTGGGTTGAATGGATCAATAATTCACTTATACAATACTGTAAATCATGTACAGTATCCACAAATAATTGATACTTATTATTATCCGTTCTTTAAGATCATCAAAAGGTGCTGCCGATCACTGGAATCATCGTGTGGACGAGAATTACACCCAGCCAGGTAAACTCTTCGACATGATAACAGCTGAAAATCAAGGGCTTATTTTTGCCAACACCGCCTGCGATAGAAATGCAGACACCCAATTTTGATAAGCCTCCCATCATCACTGTCATCATAATGATCCGTTTTATTAACATATTCCGATCTTTCGTTTTTCATTCATATGTGTTTCCTCTTAATGACATCCTGAAAAACCATAATTCCTTTTGATAAATAGCGAACGATCGTTATATATATTGACAGCCGTCTTTTAATGAGATACGGTTTCTTTGTAACAGGCTCTTAATCTTCATAATTTCGATCGATTGACATGTCTTGAATTTATTTGAATCATCCAACTGGCAACATGAAATTAACAGGAGGCAGCTATGGATTTTGGTATATCGGAAAAGATGCAGACCATTACGCAAATGATTGATGAGTTTGTACAAAAAGAAGTGATTCCTCTGGAACCGGCGGTGTTGACACGGGGCTTCAAGGCTGTTCTTCCGGAACTTGAAAAAAAGCGCCAAATGGTCAGGCAGATGGAGTTGTGGGCTCCGAACCACCCTGTGGAATACGGCGGAATGGGACTCAATCTTACGGAGCACGCCCTGGTTTCCGAATGTCTTGGCCGTTCGATCCTGGGCCATTATGTTTTTGGCTGTCAGGCGCCGGATGCCGGCAATATCGAGATTCTGCACATGTTCGGAACTCAGGATCAAAAGAAACAATGGCTGCCGCCCCTGGTAGCGGGCAAAATTCGCAGCTGTTTTTCCATGACCGAAGTGGAAATGCCGGGGTCCAATCCGGTGATGATGGACACCACTGCTGTAAAAGACGGCAGCGACTATGTCATCAACGGCCAAAAATGGTATACTTCGTCTTCCGATGGCGCCAGCTTTGCCATCGTCATGGCAGTAACCAACCCGGAAGCCCACCCTTACCAGCGCGCGAGCATGATCATCGTCCCCACAGACGCGCCTGGATTCAACCAGGTGCGAAACATTCCGGTCATGGGCGAGGCCGGGGAGGACTATTTCGGACATGGCGAGATTTTCTATCAGAACTGCAAGGTGCCCCAGACCAACCTGCTGGGCCCTGAAGGAAGCGCCTTTGCCATTGCGCAGGAACGCCTTGGCCCCGGCAGAATTCACCACTGCATGCGCTGGATCGGCATCTGCAACCGCTGTTTCGATCTCATGTGCTCACGTGCACTTAGCCGGCCCATCGCACCCGGCAAGACCCTGTCCCAGAAAGAGATCGTTCAGGCCTGGATTGCCGAATGTGCTGCCGATATTCAGGCTGCCCGCCTCATGGTGCTTTATGCCGCGGATAGAATCGATAAGGTTGGCGCCAAAACTGCCCGCACCGAGATATCCATGATCAAATACGTGGTGGCCAACACCATGATGAAAGTAATCGACCGGGCCCTTCAGGTACACGGCGGCCTCGGGATGACTGACGATACGATCATCGCTTTTTTGTATCGCCATGAACGGGCCAGCCGGATTTACGATGGCGCGGACGAGGTGCATAAACTCTCGGTTGCCCGGCAGATTTTGAAGAAATACGCCGGAAAAAAAGCCTATTAATATGGATAGTACTATGAATTACGCCGAATTTTGTCAGCAAGTCAATATTTCCAAAATTGAGATATACCAGGAGTCCTTTGCAGCCCAGAAAATTTTTGGTCACCAAACCAACCGCATCAAGAAAGAAAAGACTGCTGTTAAAAACCTGGATAATATTTTTGGAGCTGTACTTAAAATAAGCAACAAAATAGGATTCAAGTCCATGAGCATGAGGGATCTCAGCCGGGAATGCGGGTTGAGCATGGGCGCTCTCTATAATTATTTTTCCAGCAAGGATGAACTGCTTGAAATGCTTCAGCACCAACGGCGCTCCATTACCGGAAAAATTCTTGACGAACGGATTACACTTGAATCCTCTGCACCCGGCAAACTAAAGGCTGCCATTTTCACTCACCTTTTCCTGAGCGAAGCCATGCAGCCCTGGTTCTATTTCTCGTTCATGGAGACCAAAAACCTTTCTCAGATCGAAAAACAAAAAGCCATTGAAAGCGAATTGGCATCTGAAAAAATGATTTGCGACATCTTGATTCTGGGGCAGGAACAAAAAGTGTTTAACGCACATGATCCCCAGCTCGGGGCAAGCATCATCAAGGCCATGCTTCAGGATTGGTATCTTAAACGGGGTAAATATGCACTGAAAAATATTTCGGTCGACCAGTATGCTGAATATCTTCAAGAATTTATCGAGGCTTTTTTTATGAAAGCACAAAGATAGCTTAAGGCGAAAATGATAAGTATTCTGACCATGCATTGGCCGGAACGGCGAACTATGCCCGTTTCATTAAAGGAGAGGTTATGGAATTTATGGATCAGACATCGGAAGTTCGCAGCGGCGAAGAACTGGACACCACAAAGGTCGAAACCTTTCTTCGTGATACGATCCCGCATATCGAGGGGGAAATGGCAGTCCGGCAATTTCCAGGCGGCCATTCGAACCTGACATATCTGATAACATTTAAAAACAGGGAAATGGTGTTGCGAAGACCTCCTTTTGGGGCCAAAGCCAAATCCGCCCATGACATGGGAAGGGAATACCGGATTCTCAAAGCCCTCAAGCCCTTTTATCCCTATTGTCCGCAGCCACTGGCGTACTCCCAAGATATGGATATCATGGGAAGCCCCTTCTATGTCATGGAACGCATTCAGGGGATTATTCTGCGCCGGAATCTGCCCAAGGGCTTGGTTCTGACATCGGCCCAGGTAGAGCGCCTGTTCCAAAAAGTGGTTGAAACCCATTATGCGCTGCATAGCCTCGACTACCGGGAAATCGGTCTCGAAGGTTTTGGCAAACCCGAAGGATATGTCCGGCGGCAGGTGGAAGGATGGAGCAGCCGTTACCGAACTGCCCGGACTCCGGATGCCCCGGATTTTGAATCCGTGATGGCCTGGCTGATCGATCAACAGCCTGAGGACTCTCATCACCCCTGCATCATTCACAATGATTTCAAATTCGACAACATTGTTCTGGACAGCGGAAACCCCTTAAACATCATCGGTGTTCTGGACTGGGAAATGGCTACCATCGGCGATCCGCTAATGGACCTGGGCAGTTCCCTTGGATACTGGGTGGAGCCGGGAGACCCCCCGGAGATGCAGGCCATGAAAACCCTTCCCACCCATCTGGAAGGAGCGCTGACCCGAAAGCTGATGGTTGCGTATTACAGTAAACTTTCAGGCAGGTCTATAGACCATTTTGAATTCTATTACGGATTCGGGTTATTCCGCCTGGCGGTCATCGCCCAGCAGATCTATTTCCGGTTCTTCCATGGACAAACTCGGGACCCGCGCTTCCAGTCCCTGATATTTGCTGTGACCATTCTGGAAAAAACCGCCCGACAGCTTCTGGGGCTGTAATCCGCTGCCAGCAGCCTACCCTGTGATCATTTTTTTGGATTTCCTGTAACTGTATATTGAAACGATGCTATTGTTGCATATTACCTGTTAACTATGATATAAAACCGCCCTTGATTAGCACTTTTCTGCGGTTGGTTGTTGTTTGGTTCGATCCGAGTTATCACCCAATCACAAAAAGGCTTTTTTATGCAATTTCAATCCGTTGGTGAAAAATGCGGCTAAGACATCAGTCATGACCAGAAAACATCATCCAGCAACAATCATCATCCTCAGTTTTCTGGATTGCATCAGCGTTGGCACCGCCCTGATCACGTTGCCTCTTTCAAACGTTTTTGGCTATATTTCTTTTATGGATGCGCTTTTTACAGTAACTTCAGCCGTATGCGTCACCGGGCTTACCGTTCTTGATACAGGTTCACATTTTACACTGTTCGGACAGGCTGTTATTCTGATACTGATACAGGTCGGCGGACTGGGGCTGATGACCATTTCCGTGGTATTTTTCAAGTTTATCGGGATGAATGTTTCCTTCCAGCACCGCAAGGTCATTCAGGAATCCTTTGCCCATACCCCTCGTAAAGACATATATTCATTGCTCAAATCTATTTTTATTTTTTCAGGGCTCACGGAACTGCTTGGCGCTGTTTTACTAACAATTTACTGGAGCCACGATTTTCCGATACCCAAGGCTGCATATTTTGGGTTATTCCACTCGGTATCAGCGTTTTGCAATGCCGGTTTTTCTCTTTTTCCCGCCAATTTGGCCGACTACAGGGATTCGATAACAATCAATTTTACCATCTGCAGCCTCATCATTTTAGGCGGTATCGGATTTCCGGTTATTTTTGACCTTTACGATTATTTCACCAAAAGACGAAAAAAACGCATCAAAATTTCCCTTCAAACAAGGATCGCAGCTACCACAACAGGCATTTTGATTCTCGCCGGCATGTTTTTGTATCTGGTGCTGGAGCAGAACAACTCCCTGAAAGGATTGAATCCGGCACAAAAAATTCTGGCCGCTTTCTTCCAGTCTGTTACCGCCAGAACCGCCGGATTCAATACATTGGATCTTGCCACCCTCAGCGATGCCGGTGCATTATTTATGATGGTACTCATGTTTATCGGCGCATCGCCCGGTTCATGTGCCGGTGGCGTAAAAACCACGACGATTACGGTTCTGGCTGTTTCCGCGATAGCCAGACTTAAAGGCATATTCCATCCCCATGTTTACAAAAAAAGCATCAGTGACACCAATGTCATAAAAAGCCTTGCCATTGTCGGCATGTCGGTTTTTTTTATTTCCGTCATCTTTTTTTTGATGTTGATCACGCAGAGGTCAATACCCATTCAGGGACCGACGGCTGCCAATCATTTTCTAATCTATCTCTTTGAAGTCTTATCCGCATTCGGAACTGTGGGACTTTCGATGGGCGCTACGACAATAATTAATGATTGGGGCAAGTTTCTGCTCGGCGTCATGATGCTGATTGGCAGGGTCGGAGTCCTCAGTTTTTTTTATTTCATCGCAGGGAACGAGAAAAATGCGGGAATTGAATATTCCGAAGAAAGCATGATGTTAGGATGAAAAATGGCAACCAAACGATTTGCAGTGATTGGTCTTGGGAAATTTGGCTTTCATGTGGCCAAAGCACTTTTTGAGGAAGGACACGAGGTTATAGCTATTGATCGGGATCGCAAACTCATCCGTGAAATCGATCCTTACTGCACCGAAGCCATTGTCACGGACGCCGCAGACAAAGAAAATCTGCTGGCCCTGGGGCTGGATGAAATGGACAGTGTGGTAGTCAGTGCCGGTGAAAGAATCAGCAACAGCATCCTGATCTGCCTTCACCTTAACGAAATCGGCGTAAAGAAAATCGTGGCCAAAGCCGTTGATGACGACCATGAGAAAATTCTTAAAAAAGTAGGCGCAACGGAAGTCATTCGTCCGGAAATGGCCATAGCTATTCGCATCGCCAAAGGGCTGTCCACCCCCAACATCCTGGACTTTATTCCCCTGGCCGAAGACTACAACCTGCTTCAGGTGGAGCCGCCCCGTGCATTCATCGGAAAGTCCCTGAAAGACCTTGATCTTCGTGCCAGATACCATATCAACATCATTGCCATCAAGGAATTCATTCCTGAAAATTTTATCCTTGCCCCACCGGCCGATTTTGTGATCAAGGACAGCGATCTATTGATCATGCTGGGCAAATCTGAAGACATTAAGCGCATCAAGGAATTGATGTAAACGTCGAAACAATTTAAAATAAGGAGTTGATATCTTTCGGTTTCACGGGATTCATTATCTTTGCAGCATAAATTTCTGACTTGAAAAGGAGGAGCTATCGATGAGTAGAAAAGCGAGTATTTTTTTCAGTATATTATGCATTATCGCAATCATGTCGGGAATGGTCACCATCAGTTCCGCAGAACCAGTAAAACTGACCTACAGTTGTTTTTTCCCGCCATCGCATATTCAAAGTATTCTGGCGGAACAGTGGTCCAAGGAAGTTGAAAAACGAACCGCAGGAGCTGTGAAAATCGAATATTTCCCCGGGCAGACCCTGACAAAATCCAATCAGTGCTATGATGGCGTTGTTGAAGGACTCTCGGACATCGGTTTTGCGGTTCTGGCCTATACGCCGGGGCGATTTCCGGTCATGCTGGCAGTGGATCTGCCGCTGGGTTACACCAGTGGCGTGGCCGCCACCAAAGTCATCAATGATGTATATAACCAGTTCAAACCCAAGGAACTGGATGACACGAAGGTCATGTATCTGCATGCGCACGGACCCGGATTGATCCACACCAAGGATAAGCCGGTTCTGAAAATGGAAGACATGAAAGCCCTGAAGTTCAGAAGCCACGGCACCAGCGCCGAAGTCGTCAAGGCTCTGGGCGGAACACCGATAGCCAAACCCATGCCGGAAACCTATGAAATGCTGCAAAAAGGCGTTGTGGATGGGGCTGTCTATCCACTGGAATGCAACAAGGGCTGGAAACTGGGTGAGGTGGTCCGGTATTGCACGGCCAATCTCTCCTCCGCATACACCACGTCCTTTTTTGTCGTCATGAACAAAGAAAAATGGAAATCTATTTCCCCCAAGGATCAGAAAATCATCGAGGAAATCAATGCGGAATGGGTTGTCAAGCACGGTGATGCCTGGGACACCAGCGATATGATCGGAATAAAATATTTTCTGGAGCAGGGCGGTCAGATTATCGGACAGGATAGCAAAGAGAGCGCCCGATGGAAGGCTGCCGTTGCGCCCATAATGGATCAATATGTCATTGATTTAAATAAAAAAGGACTCAACGGCAAAGAAATTGTCGATTTTATTGAAGCTGCCTTGAAGAAATATCAATGATTCACTGTAAGCTGTAATGTTCAAAAGGGGGCTCACTAGCCCCCTTTGCATGATGTTTTTCCAGGTTCAACACATTTTTATAGAGGCAGATGGAGTGCCCATGGAGAATATTGATAAAATTATATCATGGATGTCTGATAAACTGAAAATCGCCGGTGCGTTTTGTCTGACTGCAATGATGCTGATTACCTGTGTAGATGTTGTGGGACGTTTTTTCAATACCCCTATTCTTGGCGCAGTAGAATTTGTCGGTTTTTTTGCCACCCTGACGACTGCTTTTGCGTTGCCCTACACCCACCAGATGAAGGCCCATATCGGTGTGGAGATTCTCGTCAATACGCTTCCCGAGAAACAGCAGGATATCGTCAGCCTGATAACAACTGTGGTCAGTTTTTTCCTGTTTGGAATCGTGACATGGCGGATGGCGGTTTATGCCAATACCATTCATCAGAGCGGTGAGGTTTCCATGACACTGAAACTTCCCGAATATCTGATCATGTACGTCGTGGCGCTTTGTTTTCTAATCTTCACGCTCATATTGATTCAGGATGTTCTGAAACTGATCAGAAAATTCAAAACAACATGATATTTTGGATTATAGCGATTATAATATCGTGAAACCATAATAGTTGTAAACGGATAACAATGGCTGGGCAGATTGATAAAGGTGATAAATGGATCCTGGGATGATTGGGGTTTTGGGCATCGTGATCATGCTGATTTTGTTCATGACCAAAATGCCTGTTGCATACGTCATGACAATTGTCGGACTTGTCGGATTCTCTTTGATGAAATCCTGGACTGGGGGACTGAATCTGCTGTCGCGAAGCATGTACGAGGCATTCTCCTCGTATGGGCTGACCACGATTCCCCTGTTTATCCTGATGGGACAGATTGCGTTCAATGCGGGAATCGGCAGACGGCTCTATGATACGGCTTATAAATTCTTTGGAAATATCCGGGGCGGACTGGCCATGGCCACCATTGCCGCATGCACGGCTTTTGGCGCGGTATGCGGTTCCAGTCCGGCCACGGCCGCAACACTTGCAGTCGTCGGGCTTCCGGAAATGCGGCGGTATGGCTATGATGACGAATTGTCAACCGGATCCGTGGCATCAGGCGGCGGACTGGGCATGATCATGCCACCCAGTGTGGTCTTGATCGTATACGGGGTGTTAACCGAGCAGTCGATTGGCGCGCTGTTCGTTTCCGGTATCCTGCCGGCCCTGTTGATGACGCTATTATATTTTATCTGTATTTATATAAAATGCTTATTGTCTCCAGAGCAGGGACCTCCGGGAGAAAAATTCACCTGGGCGGAAAAATTCAAGTCTTTAAAAAATATGGCAGATACCGCGGTGTGTTTTATCGTGGTGATGGGTGGTCTTTTTTTTGGAATTTTTACGCCGACAGAAGCTGCCGGGGTCGGCGCATTTGCGGTTCTGGCGGTTTCAGTCATCAGAAGACAACTGGACTGGAATGGATTTGTAAAGTCCCTTTATGAAACCCTTCGAACATCCTGCATGGTCATTTTTCTGATTGCCGGTGCCCTGGTCTTTGGCAAATTTCTGGCCGTAACCCGGATTCCATTCAATGCGGCCAGCTGGGTCAGTGGCTTGAACATGCCTAATTTCATGGTGCTGGCCGCGATTTGTCTTATCTATATCATCGGTGGCTGCATCATGGATGCCCTGGCCCTGATCATGCTGACCATTCCGGTGTTTTATCCGGTGATCACCAATATGGGATATGATCCGATCTGGTACGGGGTCATCATCGTACTGCTGACCCAGATTGGCGTTCTGACCCCGCCGGTGGGTATCAATGTCTATGTGGTGTATGGCGTGGCCCAGGGCGTTATCGGCAAGGTTCCGCTGGAGAAAATCTTCAAGGGCGTTGTGCCATTTATAATTGCAACGATTGTTGGGATTATCCTCATGACCATTTTCCCCCAGATTATCCTGATTCTTCCCCGGTTGATGTACTGATGAGACTGGTCCCGGATTATGCTTAAACACATTATCTGCCAAATAGGATGAATTACAGATGATTGACACGCAACCGTTTTGGAACCCCTTGCTGGAGACGCTGGATACTGAAAAACTGCAGCGGCTTCAATTGCGGAAATTTCAGCGAATTTTCAAGTGGGCCTATGATCGTTCCCGCTTTCATCGAAAGCTCTATGATCAGGCTGGAATCACTCCAGATGACATCCGGTCTCTGGATGACATCCGTCGCGTGCCAACCGTCGAAAAATCCATGATGCGAGATATTCAGCGCAAAGACCCGTTTCCCTACGGCGACGCGCTGTGTGTGCCGCTTGAGGATGTGACGGAATTCCGTCAGACCAGCGGCACGACCGGCCAGCCCGTGTATCAACCGGATACCTGGCAGGACTGGGAATGGTGGGCGGAATGCTGGGCCTATATCCTCTGGGCACAGGGGTACCGGCCCAGGGACCGGGTGTTCATTCCTTTTGGTTACAATATTTTTGTTGCGTTCTGGGCCGGCCATTACGGTGCGGAGAAAATCGGATGCGAGGTGGTTCCCGGCGGTGTTCTGGATACGGTATCCAGAATTCTGAAAATTCAGGAGCTGAAAGCAACGGCCATGATGGCCACGCCGACCTATGTTCTGGGAATGGCGGATGCAGCCAGAAACCAGTTGAAGATCGATCCTGCGGCATTGTCCATCGAAAGAATCACCTGCGCGGGCGAGTGCGGTGCCAGCATTCCCAGCACCAAACAACGGATGGAATCGGCCTGGGGTGCCAAGGTATATGATCATTCCGGCGCCACGGAAATCGGCGCCTGGTCCTATGAATGTCAGGCCCAATCCGGCGGGCTTCATGTAAACGAGGGCATGTTTCTGGTTGAAATTCAGGACGTGGATACCGGTGAAATCATTACAGAGCCCGGCCGGAAAGGAAAAATGATCATCACCGCATTTGACCGGATCGCCCAGCCCTGTGTCCGGTTCGATTCCAAGGATGTGATTGAATGGGCGGATTACGCCTGCCCCTGCGGCAGATCATACCGGTTGATCAAAGGCGGCGTTCTGGGACGGGCCGATGACATTACCAAGGTAAAAGGCGTGCTGCTGTCACCCTCCGCCATAGAGGAAGTGGTTCGCGGGGTCCGGGGACTGGGAAATGAATATGAAGTCATTGTCGAAAAACAAGGCGATACGGACCGGATTACCCTGAAAGTCGAATTTGTTCCGGAAGCAGAGACCCGGCGGACGGACATCGAACGGGAACTGGTCGATCAACTCCGGTTAAAAACCAATCTGCGATATGATCTGCAGTTCTTTTCATTGGGGGCACTGCCCAGATACGAGGTCAAGGCCAGACGGTTCAAGGATTTGCGCGCCAAATCGTAAGAGAGGATATCAGCCATGCATCAGGAGTTTGATTTGAAAAAAATGAGCGACATTATTTTATGGATGAAACAGCGTGCAGATGAACTGAAGGAAATCGGATCGGATTTCCCTGCGCTGGATCGGAACCTGGTCCGGATACAAGCCAGTCTGAAGATGCTGGAAATCAATATATGCGATGCAGTTGAATCGAACAGCCATACCGAATAAGATCCATCATGCGATCAGTTTATCCTACTGTCAGATGAGGAACATTGAAAAATGGAAAAACAGAATAAACTGCTGAATGGAAAACGGGTTCTCATCGTGGATGATGAGCCGGATGTGCTGGATACACTTGAAGATTTACTGCCCATGTGTTCCGTGACAAAAGCACTGACATTTGAACAGGCCAAAGGCTATCTGGAAACAGAAGCCTTTGATATCGCCATTCTGGACATCATGGGGGTGAACGGGTATGAGCTGCTGGCACTGGCGCGTCAACGCCAGGTGATTTCCGTCATGCTGACCGCCCGGGCACTGACGCCTGAAGATGTCAAAAAATCCTACATCGAAGGTGCTTCTTTTTATATCCCGAAGGAAGAAATGCTGCATATCGACAGCTTTCTGGAAGATGTACTGGAAGAGCTGGAAACAGGCAAAGATCCCTGGAACAGATGGGTGGACCGTATGGCCGGTTTTTGCGAGAAAACATTCGGCTCCAAATGGCAGCAGAAAGATCCCGGATTCTGGGAAAAATTTCCGTTTTATTAATTGCCGCCAACTGCAACAAGCCAAATTATTCTGCCGTCTCGGCGATCCTCTGGCTCGCAATACCGGAACGGATATGCAAATCGCGCTGCGGGAAGGGTATTTCGATTGCGGCTGCCTTGAACTCATCAAATAAGGCAAAATACAGTTGGCTACGCACATAATCCGCAGACGTCTTCCGAATATCCATCCATACCAATAGATCAAAGTTGATGGAATTATCACCATACCCGGTAAACCACACATCGGATTTTTTTTCCACTATCACCAATGGCTCTTTTCTGGCTACCGACAGGGTCAATCGTGACGACTTCATGGGGGTCTGCCCCATAAGACACGCCAAAAGGGATCCGTATGCGGATAATCGGTGATGTCAGGGAATAATTAATGATGGTATTTGAAAAAAGTGCGGAGTTGGGTATGAGAAATTCAATACTGTCCCTTGTTCTGACATTTGTCTCCCGAAGAAAAATATCTATCACTTCACCAGTGGTTCCGTTAACATCCACCCAATCCCCTTTGCGTATCTTTCCTCCGAAAATAAGTCACAAACCCGCTGATCAGATTGGAGGCAAGGCTCTGCATGGCAAAACCGATGCCGATACCGATGGCGCCGGCAAAAACCATCAGGGACTTAAGATCAAACCCGACAATCTGCAGAGAAATCATCGCGCCTAAAAAAAGAATGAAATATTTCAGGAACGTATCAATGGCATACGCCAGTCCCGGTGCGATCCCGAAAGCAGGATACACCTTATAATCCAGATAGGCGCAAAGAAGCCGTGATGCATAATAGAAAGCAACCAGCATCAGTGCGGCCTCCAGCAAAATCCACAGAGAAAGGGATGAAGCACCGATGCTCATGACTGGAAAAGACATGTATCTTTACGGATCGGTTCCAGAAGACCCAAAAGATCCATCATGACTAGGACTGCGATAATGGTTGTTATATAAAACGTCAGCGTCTTTAATGAGCGGATGAAAGTATGCGTTTTCTCATCCGACAGAGCCACGACATCGGACCATTTCTGGAATCTTTTCATCAACATATGATATATTAATGAAAATCCGACATACACACCGGCAATTGCCCACGTCTTGGTCCATAGCGTTCTGCTGAAATATTTAAAGCCGATACACCACAGTAGCCCGGATAAAAAAGTCACCAGGATGGCCAAATAATAATACCTGTCTAAACCTTTCAGAAATCCCTGATAACTTAAATAAGGCAGTTGCGGCAGCAGCGACAGGACAAGTTTTTTTCGAAGAAACAACAAAAACAATACAATAACAATAGACAGGAATATGATAAATTGAAGCAGCGCCAAAAAATCGTTCGGTAGGCCCAATGTCCCAGCGGTCCAAAGAACAGCGATACCGATAAGGATATATAAAATAACCGCCCGAAGTAGCCGAACTGATAGTGCCCCCGTATTCAGTCCTGATCTCCAGAATTCCGCGATCGACGACACCGCTGAACAATGCTCATCAACAAGGCGCCTATTGACCAGAGTCCGAGCAGCTTGCCGATGAGAATGAACCAAGGTGCATCATAGGCAATCAACCCTTTGATCAGCGAAAAAAATCACAAGAAGCATCAGAGGGTATCAGCGCTGCGGTGATAGACACTAAAACCAGATAAAAATAAGGACGGAACTCCTCGGGCAACCTCTCTATCAGAGGTCTGGCCAATGCTTCGGATTTGACAAGAACGCGTTTTCTTCCGATCAGGCTGTACCCGACTGCCGCAAAAAACACAAACATGATGGCCGAACCGGCAACACCGAGAATTCGGCTCTGCTCCAAAATATGGGAAATTAACTGGGGCACCCGGGTGGGAAGCAGCACCGCCTGCTGGAATGCGTAATCAAGGTTTTTAAGTCCCATCCCAGCGGCGTATGCTGAAAAAGCGATTGGGCCTGATACGTGAGATCCTTTTTTACCTGAGCGGCTTCAAGCTTCATGTAATCGGCCATGTCATCAAACAATTCGACCGATGGCGTTTGCACACCCGCGGGTGATTTGGCATTGCCGTTCTCTCCCATTACCGGTGCACAATAAAGCATCGAAAAAATGACGATCAATAATACAATCTGTCGCACTGACATGCGGCTAACCCTTCGTTTCATCTTTAATCGATCTTACCTCAATTGGCGCAATTTGAATGTTTGAAGATGTCTCATAAACTTTCACTCTCCATGTCAGCTTGAATGTGCTGAAGCCGGACCGTTGACAGTCGATTGGACTTTCGACAAAATGGCATTCTGAAATCCTGCCCGGGCAAACATCGCCGTCGGTCGGAAGATAGCAGCAGCGCCTGCTTTCAAAATCAATATCGAAACCAAAGCGTTCCGCAAAGGATCTGATCCGCAGCAAATCAACGCCGGCACCGCCGGCGTTGAATGCATAGGGTTCTTTTGACGAATACAGATCGGTCTCCTGCGTATGGAAAAAGCCGACAAAAATGTTTTTCTGGTTTTTGGGCGTGATACCGACGCCGTAGTCATGCACTTGAACGCTGATCAAACCCTCTTCCCGGTAAGTGGATACGCAAATCCTGCCTTCGTCCGGAGTATTCTCGACGGCGTTTTGCAATAGTCCTTCACAGACCATGGACAGCATGTTGGAATCTGTGATCAAATGGATCGGACGGCCGATTTTCCGCTCAATCCGGATATTGCGCTTTCCCAGCTTCAAGGCGATTCGATCACATATGCCATTTAGAAATGTCGGCAGAAAGATCGTTTCAGTCCGTGGCTCCTTCAGTTGAAAAAGATCGGACAACCGCAAGGATATCAGCTCAAGACTCTTTTGTTGACTCCCGCCAACCTCCTCCCCCAACCCCTCGACCAGATCCACTGCGGTCTTGATGATGCGCAACATGCGTTGTTGGTCATCCAATTGCCGATGGTTGAAAATATCGTCGATCTTTCGCTGAAGCTTGAGAAGCCGATTAACGTTTCGGAGCCCTCTGTTGAGGGTCGAGTCCAGCTCTTTTAAGCATTCGGCTCCGATTTTTCTTCTGATGGTTTCCAGCACGCCGGAAATAATTGAAAGTGGTGTTATCAACTCGTGAGACAGATGGTTGATCGCCCGCTCTCTTGCCTTTAACATCAGATCCATTTGTTCATAGAGCATGGCGTTTTCCAAGGCAATGGCGATAAAATGAGATGCCGAATTCAACAAGCCGATATCATCCGACCTGAAATCACCGCTTTTTTTATTGAGGACCTGGAGGGTGCCGATGCAGGTTTTATTGCGGTTGATAAGCGGTATGCAGAGAATGTTGCGGGTTACAAACCCGGTTTTTTCATCGACTTTCGAATAAAAACGCGGGTCGTTGTAAGCGTTGTTGATCGTCAGCGTCTTTTGGTTCTGAAAAACCCAGCCTATCACTCCATCAGAAGACGGAATGCGGATTTCACCTTTTCTAAGATCTGTGGCCATCAATGACCATAGCTCAAGCCGCTTTTCGTCATAAAGAAAAACCGAACACCTCTCGGTATCCAAAACCCGATTTATCTGATCTGCAACAACCGGAAGAAGTGAATCGAGATCGACCTTTGATGTGATGATCGCACCCAGCTCCAATAGCATCTGGTATTGGTGGACATTTATGTCCGTTAACAGATCGTTCCCCATACACCACCTCGATGGATTCAACTCTCGGCGATATCATTGACTTAAGGTCTGGATCTCGTCCAGAATCAGCAATGCGTCAATCCTGTTCGCAGCTAACCGAGTCAATAACCGGCATGTCTCTCACTGCTGTTCGATCCAGGACTGGTTCTGAAATGTCGGTTCGTCTACAGAGGCGTATTACTATTATCTCATTATGTTGCGTAGCTTTACACAACGTATTCGGAGATGTCAACCTTTGGTCGAAGATAAGAAATCTTCTCGCAAAGGCGTGAAGGTATCAACAAGACGGACATGACTGGTCAGTAACCGTACAGAATGTGGAATGTTCGGTGGTACGGTAAAAATGTCGCCTGCGACAAGGTGGGTTGGATCTCCATCTAAAAAAAGGATGATTTCTCCGGCAGCAACATAGGAAACCTGTTCATGGGGATGATGGTGAGGTGGATCAGGCTCGCTGGTCGGTCCGTCATTGAAATCAATTACTACCATCATCAGGTTGTCTGTATGGGCAAGATACCTGACGCGTTTGTCCTTTATTGTTTCTATAACAGCTTCTTTCTGCTTGAGTGTCCCCATTTTCACCATCCTTTTTAAAATACTTGTTTTGAAGATCACAATTTGATGTGCGCTTCATAGTTCCATCGCCTGCATTTTTAAGTCGATTGGCTTAAGAAACAGGATCAGACCGAGTCCAACAACGCTGATCAGGGTGATCATTATAAAGGCCATGGTGTAGGTCCCGGTGATATCAAACATCTGACCCGCAACGATTGGGCCGATTGCGCCACCCGCTGTGCCGAAAAAAACGACGATTCCGAAAATGGCCCCATGGGAAGTGATACCGAAAACTTCAGCTACGAGGGGAGATATCGCAGTAAAAAAAGCACCGTGAGCCACCCCGTAAATACATGCAAACAGGTATATCATCCAAAGTGAATTTGACACTTGTAGCCATAACAGCGCAGTAATAAGTATAAGAAGACTGACAACCATTAAGGGCTTGCTGCCAATACGATCAATAGCTACTCCGGTTGTTAAGCGGCCGACAATGCTCACAGCCCCGATGGTTGAAAGTACGCCGGCTGCCTGGGTAGTCGACAGGCCAAGATCTATAGCATGGGGAACAATGTGAACAAGAATTATCAATAGACAAAAAACAAGTAGTACATTGACACCACAGATGATCCAAAGCTGGACGGTTCGGATTGCGTCTTTTGCACTGAGGTTGTTGTCTTGTATGTATGGCGATTTAAGCCGAGGTTTAATATCAGATGTTTCTGGAGAATTTCCGACCTCGGGGTCCCGTTTTAGTGTCTGGGCAACAGCGAAAAGAATCACCATCACGACTGCACCGATATTCAGATATGCCTGACGCCAGCCATAAGCTGCAATGAGGATACTCGCCAGAAACGGAATTAGAAATTGTCCCGCCCCTGTACCTACTTTGACAAGACCGGTCATGACGCCCCGTGAGTGCGAAAACCATCGTGCCGTGGTGGTCAGGGCAATGATATCAATCGCACTTAAACCAATTCCGAAGATAATGCCGTAGAAAACATAAAGCTGCCATATTTCAGTAACTTGTGACGTAAGCATAACACCCGTGCCCAAAAAAATTGCGGCAATGCGCACCAAATTCCGTGGACCGTAGATGTCATTGAGTCGTCCAATGACGATGGCAAACACACCACTTAAAAAATACGCCAGAGATGATGCTCCGGAAATTGCCGCCCTTGACCACCCAAAATCACTTGCCAGGGAGTTAAAAAAAACGCCGTACGTCACAAAAGTACCAACGCCTAAGGAATGCAAAGATCCGCTTCAAATTCCCTGCGGAACTTATCCACATCACCAATATAGTCCACACCTTTGTTAAAACGACCGGAAAATTTAGGCGCAATGGTTTGTGCCGGTATCTTTTCATCTGCCAGTGCCGCAAGAATAAAAAACAACTCAATTGGCGTTTGGGGATCAGCCGTTTCATCCATGGAGACTTCCGTTATAAAACCGCTATTGCCTTTATTCGCAGAAATATAGCGGAAAATCCTGCCTGCTTCCTGGACTGCGAAGAGATATTTTTCTGCAATGGTCTGCAGCAGTTCTGCGCTGATAGTCAGCTGCGGGTCAAGGCCGGTATTGAATGATCACCAAGAAAACGAGCTGTATTTTTTTATAAATCCAGCCAGGCTCCTGTCATCAGCCTTTTTACCGATAAAATCCGCGACATCCAGTGTAAAGAAATCGCTGCTCTTAAGAAAGAGGTCAACATTGCCAAGTCCGATATGATCGGCATCAACAAAGTATTGCCCTGTCCAGCCAAGTGCTTTTACGGCCTGGTCGGCTTCTTCCCGCACTGCCTGCTGGACGGTTCCGACAATGGAGTGTTCCCGGTGAGATTTATTCCAGACAATGGCCAAGTCAACACCTTTATCCAGGGCCTTCTTGATGGCAGCGAGCTGAGCATTGCCTTGGAGACCAAAACGGTCGCCGGTACCAATTGAGTATTTTGCTATTTTCATGGTGTGTTCTTTAACCTCGATTACTTGGTATAGGGTGATGAAGTGGTGTCTCCACCTTTCCCCGTCCAGTTGGTGTGAAAATACGCTCCTCGCGGCTTATCCGTCCGCTCATAGGTATGGGCGCCGAAATAATCACGCTGGGCCTGAAGCAGGTTGGCCGGAAGTCTGGCTGTGCGGAATCCGTCATAATAGCTCAGCGCACTGGAAAGACAGGGAGATGGGATTCCATGATTGATTGCTGTCGCCAAAACACGCCTCAAGCTGGTCTGAGCGTGGGCAATTTTCTCTTTAAAATAGGGCGCAAGAAGGAGACTGCCCAGGAGTGGATTCTCCTGGTAGGCCTCTGAAATTTCATCCAGGAAAACAGAGCGGATAATACAGCCGCCGCGCCAGATCCTGGCAATCTCACCGTAATTCAGATCCCATTTGTACTCAACAGAGGCTTCCTGCATGAGGTTAAAGCCCTGGGCGTAAGAAATTATCTTTGCAAGATAGAGTGCTTTCAAAGAGCACGGCTGATCAGGTCTTTTTGAATACACCTGCAATGAAATCCACCATTTCCGGTACCATTTTGTCGCCATACCCAGATGCCTTGGCCAGCCCGAATGTACCTTTAATCGCCAGCGAAATCAAACTTGGAACATCAAAATCATCAGCCATCTTGGCGTAATAGCCTATATCCTTATTGGCGTTGGCAATCGAGAAGGCCATTTGGCCGAGATTGTTGTCTACCGCCCCTGCTTTGATAAAATCCATCATTCCGGACCTGAGTGGTCCCGCTGACATTACATTGTAAAGAGTTTCACGTTTTAACCCGGCAAGATCAGCCATTGCGAACGCTTCGGACATGGCACAAGCCGTTGTCATGCCAAAGAAATTGTTGATCAGCAGGATAATCAAGACTCTGTAATCTTTGAACCATTGCTGAACCCATCAGTCCTAAACCAATGAAGCCTATTGCAGGCTTATTTGAGTTGTTCATGATATTTCCCCTCTCAAATTAAATTTTGTCTAGTATATGTTTTTATTACATGCTGTAAAGGAAAGACTTTGATTTTCTGTTCATGGCTGCCGTATGGTGAGCAATTCTTGCCGCTTTCAGCACTGAACAGCCTGAATTTCTGGCACCTTAAAGAATTTGATACGCAGCAAAATCTAAGCCAGCACATAATGGAATAGATACTTACTGGATAATGTGAACACCGTGTTGAGGCGTTCCGGCAATTTCGTCTTGAAGGGAGTTTGAAGATCAGCTTGACATCTTCCGTCCATTATGGTTGATGACAACAGTGGACAGCGTTAATCACTTCCTCATTTTTCAGCACCTTCATCCTTGACGGCTTTACCTGTGGAAAAGCACATTTATTCTTTTCTCGAAAACGACCAGACCTATCAGGACACCTACACTGCCCTTACAACTCAGGCGCATGATCAGACAAGTTTCGCATTTTTTCTGGGTATGAACGGATTTTTCCTGACACGATTGGAGATTCAGCTGCTGGATTCGCTGGTCTTTTCCAGGCAGGAATAACAGACTTTTTTTTCTGTACAGGTGACCCATGAACATCGAACAGATTTTACGCCGAATTTATCTCTTTAACTCGGTTGAGGAAAGCGCCCTGAGAGAACTGGCTCGAAGCCTGCAAGTCGTCCAGCTTGAAGCGGACCAGATTCTGTTTTACGAAGACGATTCCGGGGATTGTTTCTATATCATCGTTGAGGGAAATCTAGAAATCATCAAAGCTTGCGGCACAGCAGAAGAGCGGCTGCTGCAGGACTGGGGTCCAGGCAACTTCCTGGGTGAAATGAGCATGTTCGACATTGAAGGGCGCAGATCGGCAACCGTTCGCGCAAAAACTTGTGCCACCCTGCTGAAAATGAGCCATGCATCCTTTCGCGCTCTGCTCCACACGCCAACCGGACCTGGCCTTCGAAGTCACCCGGCAGCTTAGTCTGCGCCTTCGCGACACCGACAATGCGATCATTCAGGGCCTGCAGGAAAAAAACCGTCTGCTGGCTGCCGCCTATGCCGAACTGCAGGCAGCACAGGTGCAAATCATCGAAAAGGAAAAGCTGGAACGCGAACTTCAGGTGGCCCATGAGATTCAGGAAAGCATCCTGCCGCACACCCTTCCGGTGATTCCAGGGGTTGACATGGGTGTATTGATGCGCCCTGCACGGGCTGTGGGCGGCGACCTGTACGATCTGATCGTCCTGAAGAATAACTGTCTGGGCGTTGTGATCGGTGATGTTTCCGACAAGGGCGTGCCGGCTGCGATCTTCATGGCCCTTGCGCGCAGCCTGCTGCGCGCCGAAGCCTCCCGCATGGCCCCGCCTGCCGTGGTGCTTCGCGAGGTCAACCGACACCTGCTGGACATGAACACCGCAGGGTTATTCATCACCGTTATTTACGGCGTGCTGGACTGTGATCGCCGCCAATTCACCTTTGTGCGCGCCGGACATGAATTTCCTTTTTTCTTCCAAAAGGACGGAACGGAAATTTTACCGGGCATCGGTCACGGGCAGGCGCTAGGCCTGTTTGAAGATGTTTTGCTGGAAGAGTTGAGCATAACGCTTCCTCCCGGAAGCCGGATCGTGCTATACACCGACGGAGCGACGGACGCCGTCAATCCTGGGGATGAAAGGTTCGGCCGTGAGCGCCTGCGAGAATCCGTTCGCCGTCACCTGCTGTCTTCGGCGTCGGATTTC
>CAWKLD010000005.1:0-128995 GCA_963850225.1 uncultured delta proteobacterium | reverse complement strand
TACAGCTATGCATCAGGGCAGCTGATTTTTTTTACAGCTGCCCTGATGATTCAAGCGACAATTTTACACTTTACAACTTTATCCGATGTCAAACCGCTAATCCTGCACTGCAATAACCACGTCCAAAATTACAAATTCCATTTCATTGCAGCAACCTTCTCCTTCAGTCAAACTCTCATTATCTGACACTATTTGAGCAACAGACTTGAGAAGTGCTTTCGGAAGAGGGTCAACCCCTCTGTAGATTACTGGTATCACATTCTGCTCAACAAACAATTCAACTGCTGCGTTCTGTGCTGATATATTTGTATACACGGTACCCTCTGCAATCCCTGAAAAAGGGTACCATGTTGAGCCTTTCCTCAGCCTTAAAAAGATGTACATCAAATCTGTCGATTCTTTTTTATGACACACATTATCAATTAGATAACAAAAAGTTTTAGAAAGAATACCTTCTGAATCTTTGAATACACACTTTCCTTCATCTTCCAAGATCTCGCACTTCAAATTTTCATCAGAACCAGGTACAACATATTCTACTTTTTTAGTAAAATAGAGAGTCAGAGTGCCTTCATATTTTGTTCCCGCGGCATTAGGGTAAACCGTCAGTGACGGTGTGTCACCGGACGAGGATCCGACAAGGGCCAGAGCCACCTGACCGGAACAAATAACCATAGTCAAAACCAGTACAATAAAAAACAGACTCTTGATGGTTCTCATAATTTTTCTCCTTACTAATTATTCTCACGAATATTATGTTCTGTCTCACTTACATTGGCACAAAGGTCAGGTCTCGATAGCTTATTTGATGAACCGAGGAATATCGCTTGTGCTCCATCTGTCCGCGATAAACCATGTTACTTTGGCAGGGGTCTTATACACTTTATAGTACACGTGGTGGTCCATGACATAATTAAGCTGAGCGTAGTGATAATCAACCTTACTGTTTACCGGAACCACACGTCCCAGCATGTGGAAGGTCTCGTGCGCTATAACATTCTTAATGAAAAAACTCACGATATTCTCAATTCCCACAGCTACAACGTCCCCCGCAGAATTCACCGCTTCACAATACGATTTAAGACTGCATCCCTTTACCACGTCATCTCTTATCCGATTAATAAAGACCCGGCCTTGGATTCCGTCACTATAAGCAGGATATGCGATCTCAGAGGCGCCCAGATCACCATCGTCAGTGGCAGGGTCGATGATGAGCAATAACGCATTTTGCTCTAGCGTGATAACCTGATCGTAAATGCCACCACCATCATCAACAGGAATATCATGAATACGCATGGAAGCTCCATAACTTTTATTGATAAATTCAAAAGGATATACTGGGAGCGGCAAATCAGCAGGATTTTCAAGCAGGATAACAAGGTCCGCCTTATACGGATCCGGTGTAAATTGACCATAGCCTGGCACTGTAATATATTGGCTCCCCATTTCATAGATATTTAAAAAACCATCTCCATCAATATCAAAATCCTCCGCAGTATCAAAATCCTCCGCCCCTGCCTGCAGCGGCAAAAAGGCCATGGTAAAGCCTGCAAAAAGCAGCAGTAACAGGCCCACCTGTGTGATAGTTTTCTGTCTCTTTTTCATGGATTCTCTCCTTTTGCCATCATGAATGTGACATAGATGGTAATTGTGTTATATTTTTAATATTTCCGCTGCAGCCTGCCGAATTAATATTGAATTCATTTTCGGCAGGTGTGCAGGAGCATTTTTCTTTACTTTTTATCTTTGACCTTCCTGCGATCGTCCTCACCGTAAACGCCGAGGCCTTTCTTTTTCGCCAGTTCGGGGGTAAGTTTCATCCCAACCTCACTTTCGAAAGTCATGGTTTTATTTTTGTGCTTGATCTTGTGCTTGACCTTCGTGGCCACCCACTTGCTGCCGATGTCCGTGATCGTGAACTGGACGGCTTCGACATCGCTGCTGACTTCTGCGCTCAGGGCGTCTTTGTCGGCCACGAACCCTTCCGGCGGCGTCACGGAGGTGGTGACAGCCCAATCACCGAGACTGTCGAACACGAACGGATAAAGCTCTGCTTCCTCGCTCCACTCCACATACTCCGGCTCGATAACCAGAAGCTCCGAGCCTGTGAACTTGCGGTACTTGGCCGGAACTTTCTTGCCGTCCGATTTTTTGATAATCTGCAGGTACTTGTACACCTCGTCTCCGGTTATGATTTCGCCCACACTATTTCCAATGTAGATCTTATCTACATTCTCAATTTTATCACAACCATCGCAACCAATGACGAGGTAATTCCCCGGAGCAGGAGAAAAAATCGCTTTGCCATAGCCATCGGTTTCCTTATCAGCAACCGGTATACAGTTATTATAAATTTCCGGGTAGTTCTGCCAGGAGATACCGTAACCGGCAGCACAATTGCCCATACTCTTATCGAATAGCTTGACATTTAAACCCTCGATCGGCTCCTTGATGGAACCTGGTTTGGGTCCAATGCCCACGGTGTGCCGGTCTGCCTTTACGACGAGTGTGCCGGTGTTCCATACGATGTCAATGAGTTGGGTTCCAGAAAATTTGTCGTTTCCGACTAAAAAACCACCCTGAACCGAAGCCGGCATAGACGATCTACCTGCCTGAATCGTACCGAGGCTCCGGGTAGCAGCAGCCCTTTCAAACTGCACATAAAGGGCATCTCCTATAATCATTTCCGACCCGATAATGATGGGCACGGTTCCATTTAACCTGATCGATAAAACGTCAACCTGATAGACAGTATGACTGGCAATATTTCTGATCATAACCGATATCGGTGGGCTGTTTCCGTCTGCCCATGCCGGATCCCACTGGTCCGGATTGAAGCCGACCTCAGCCTTGTTTCCTGGCGTTGCACTAATGTTAATTTTTACCTCTTTGGCCAGAATAGACCCATTCCAAGAGAACCAACAATCACAGTTTTCCAGGTTCTCAAGGTCGGTACAGCAAGCTGTTGGGTTTAGGGGATAATCTGGGTCCTGGATGTAATTCTCATAAACGACTGATAAATTGTTGTCTCCACTCGGCAAGCTGCCGGGCTCGAACATTTCATTTAGGTTGCAGCTGACAGACTTACTGCCTCCGGCAGGAATCGTTATTAAATCACCTGGAATCCCATAAGCGGGTCCTCTCCGGCATAGGGGTATTGCTCCTGGAATCGCCCAGTAAGTGTTATAGCAATCAGGTGCAAAGGTAACTATGTCATTATCTGTGTTGTTATAAATGGTGGCCGTCACCAAGAAGTCTGTGCCGAGAATAAATGGTGTGGTCGGCAGATCGATGACATTGTCGATATCCGTTTCCGGCGGACCATCACAGGCATCGCCTAATAAATCGACATCGAAGTCCTCTTGACCAGGGTTCGAAGTATATCGGCAATTGTCGCAGGCATCAGGAATCCCGTCATCATCGCTGTCCATTTCTTGGGAATCTCCCGGATTAAAAACATCCCGGCATTTGTCCAACGCATTTTCGACACCGTCATGATCATCATCAGGAAATTCATACAGATCAGCAAAGTTGGAGTGGCCGCCGGTAACCAGCACCTCCTGGCTGCCGGTTCGTTCCGGAAGTGGCAAAAGGGTCGCACTGTGCATATGCCGTGCGGCTTGCATAGGCGGTCCATAAGCGATGGAACAGCCTGTTTCGGACGAATCCGTATAACTGTATATTTCAGTGCTGGTTAAAAAATTAGCCTCGTTCCGGTACGCCCAATGTCCAGCGAAATCATCGGTACCTTTGTTTCCCCCCTGCTATCAGCACGCTTCCATCAGCCAGCAAGGTGGAGGTCTGAAACTGCCGGGGTGTGAGGAGATTACAAGGAGCGTTAATATATTGATATGGAGTACAGGATTCCGCATCGGGGTTGCAGGGTATGGGTTTGACTAATCCGAGTCTTTCTTCTGGCCCGGTGCCGTTCCAGCCGCCGACTATCAATACATTACCGTCTTTAAGTAACGTAGCCGAATGGCTTTCGCGTGGTAGAGGGTTATAGGGATAGGCGGTAGTTCCATATATTAGATTGCTAAAGCTTTTACTCGCCGGATCGTAAACCTCGCCTGTCGAGTGGATTCCCCCCTCAACATCATTAACACCGCCCCAAATTAGGACTCTGCCATCTGCCATTAACGTTGCCGTATGGCTGCTACGTTGTTCCTTCATATAATAAGTGGGAGATGGATATGTTGGATAACTAAAAGTTCCTGTTACAGGGTTGTATATTTCGGCTTCTTCACTATAATTATTGTTACGATTGTCAGGCCTAAAAGTCTCAGAAGGCCACCACCAACCTCCGACCAGAAGGACCGTGCCGTCATCGAGCAGGGTTGAGGTGTGCAGGGTGCGATATTCATTTAATTTGCCAGCAGTGTAACTGAAAATTCCCGTGGCTGGATCGTAAATTTCGGCTGTGTCCAAAACCCCCTGCGGTCCACCTGGTCCCGTTATACCTGTGACATATCCCCCCGCGATGAGGACTTTGCCATCCGGCAGCAAAGTCGCCGTGTGGCGAAGCCGCGGCTGTTTAAGATCCCCTGTGCGCGTAAAGGTTCTTGTATTCGGATCGTACAGGTATGCTTTATTGAAAACGACAGCTCCGACTTCAGGATAATCACCAGTACCAAGAATAACCCCGCCAGCGATGAGCACTCTACCGTCCTTTAAACGCGTGGCGGTCGAACAACGGTGGACATCTTCCAATGAGTTGTTTGTCAGTGTCCACTCTTCTGCCCCGGCCATCCCGGCTAAGAGCGATATGGAAAGAAAAACAATCACAATTAACCTTGATTTCAGCATTGCGGGCCTTGACCATTTTTCGCAATAGTTACTCATAGTCGGATCTCCTTTTATTTGGTGTGTTATCGTTTCATTTTGGTATTCTCGTTTAAAACGAACCGATACGGAACCTCTTCAGAGCGGCTTTCCAACTGCACAGAATATATGAAGAAAAGCTCCATACTCATAAAATAGCGTTACCTGGCATGAGCTTTCTTTCCGCCGGCCTATTTGTCAACCTGCAAGTACTTGTTGACCTCGTCCCCGGCCTCGATCTCTCCCACGCTCTTTCCAACATAGATATCATCCGATTCGTCTTCGTAGCTACCAATGACCATGTAATTCACCCGATGCAGGCGCAAAAATCGTCTTGTCCCAGGCATTGGTCCAGATTTCGGCAACAGATGAACAGTTCTCATAGATTTCCGGGTCGTTCTGCCAAGAGATATTAATCCCGACAGTGCAACTGCCCCGACTTTTATCTTTCTCAAGCCTCACAGATTGTATGAATCCAGTTAGATTAGCATCTCCTTAAACTCAAAATCTGACAATCTTTATTAAAGCAAATTCCAACGCCTGTTGGAGTGGTCCTCACAATGCTGCCTTCACATTCGATCAGGCCGTAAGCTCCTGTGAGTTCGATGAGCTTTTTATTTTGTGTCGTCAAACTCATTTTTATGCGTAAGCCGTCGGAAAACGAGTTGTTCGCGCTTACAAAAGCGCCAGAAGCCGATATGTTTTTAGTCACGAGATCAAACACCTGTTTTTTACTCAAAGAAATAGTTTCCATTCTGGCAGGAAGTTCTATTTCAAATCTTTCGAATTTGCGTCTATTCATATTATCACCTTCGATAATTAAGTATTCTAACGATTGAATAGCAAAGCATCCCAGAAAGTATCAGATTGTTGCTGCTGTTTGATTATGTGAAAAACACCACAGTTTGATGTTTTTAAACTGACCAGGCGAAATCAGGCAGTGAAAAGAAAAATGAAGTGGAGAATTTGGTTGTTGAGAATTAACAAGCAAGAATAGCTGAATGGAGAAAACTTCTTCTCCTCCATGGTACTTCATATATTTGATGACGTAAACTATTGCAATACGCTGAAAGCATGAAATCAGGTCGGTGAAAAGCATCAATTTGATGATGATATATTATAGAAGAAAGTAGTATCATTTTGTTGAGCATAATAATATTTTCTTATGGGCTCAGGTTAATGATAGTTGAGAGGAAAACAGCCAAGGATGCTTGGAAATGAAGAAAGGCGAGTGACGGGCGGCCTTTACAAATTCTTGGCGGCCCAGAGGGATGCCTGGACGCGATTGGGTACTTTGATTTCTTTAAAGATGTTATATACATGGGTCTTTACCGTGTGGGGACTGATGCAAAGCTTGTCGGCAATCTCGCAATTTGTCGCCCCGACAGCCATCATGGCGAGTATTTCGGTTTGCCTTTCGGTGAGTTTCCCGCGGATGCTCTTTGAAGGCACGTCACTGTCGGAATCTTCAAGAATGCATTTGGTCATCATGTCCCGGGAAAGCCACAATTTACCGTCCAGAACAGCCTGAACCCCTTTTAGAAATGTATCCAGTGAGTCGTGCTTATAAAAAAAGCCATGGATTCCTTTTGACAGGAATTTCTTTTTGAATTCTATGCTATTGGATACATTAAAAAACATGAAGCGGGTTTTTAATTTATTCAGACTGGTAAACGTTTTTATCTCAGGGAGCTGTCTTTCCGGATCTTGACCATAGCAGTCCCATAACACAAGAATCGGATTGGGGTCCGGATTGGGATTGTCTGTTGGAATTTGACTGATATTTTCCAGCAAAATGCATGCGTTTCCATTTTCTTTTTCCAGGCATTTGGCTATCAGTTCATTTTGAAGCCTCATCGGGCCGACAAGGTAATATGTCGCTCCATGCCAAGAACGAGAGCTCTGCTTTTTTTCGGAAACCTTGATGTTCATGACCTGTTACCTCAAAGTTGGTCGAAGAACAAAAACGCATGCAAAATGAAACTTAGAAAAGATCGTGGGGGGGGGGAGGTAAATAAAATTTGCACTATACATCTTTAATTGTTACAAATACAAAAGTCAATAATCAATTCGGAATTAATCATAGTAATTTTTGCCTTTAAATTTTTATCGGCATCAGATGGCAGACCTTCCTGGCACACCAGTCGTTTGTAACTCCCCTGAAGCGATTGACGAACACCAGGCCGCAGAGGTCGTGATCGGGAAAGTTTCCATGGTTTATTTCTTAACAGTTGGAACCGTGCTGGGATTATCCGCCGGGCTTGCTCCGGGACCGCTGCTGACGCTCGTGATTTCTGAAACACTGCAACACGATATCAAATCCGGAATCAGAATCGCGATGGCGCCGTTAATCACGGATTTGCCGATAATCCTGCTGTCACTCTTTGTTTTATCAAAACTATCCGATTTTAATCACCTGCTGGGAATCATCTCGCTGGCAGGCGGATGCTTTATTTTAAATATGAGCTTCAAAAACTTCCGCACCCGAGGCATGGAACCGGGTGCCTGTGAGCGGCACCCAAATCGTTGGCAAAAGGGGTGCTGGCAAATGCCCTGAATCCTCATCCCTATCTGTTTTGGCTGAGCGTCGGCGCGCCGATCATGACCAAAGCGATGCATGTGAATATCGGCGCTCTTCTGTTTTTTATTGTAAGCTTCTACACATTTCTCGTGGGATCAAAAATACTGCTGGCGATATTGATCGGCAAATCAAAATCCTTATTGCGGGGCAAGGCATATGTGTTTGCAATGCGGCTGCTGGGTCTGGCATTGGGGGTTCTGGCAGGTGCGCTTTTTTATGACGGATTCCGGTTGCTCGGCATCATAAAAGGGTAAGGGATGGCGTAAGCGCCGCCCCTGAGCAAGACTTGATTTCAACAAGGGGCCTTGACAAAGACAGACCTCCAGTGTACATGTGTAATACATCAATGACAGGAGGTGCACCATGAGTACAGCAATATCTGTCAGGCTTCCTAAAGATCTCGCCGACCAGCTTGACGGCATAGCCAAAGAAACCGAGAGACCACGCTCTTTTATCATCCAGAAAGCGCTGGAGTCATACATTGAAGATTTCGCCGATCTTCAGATTGCACTCGACCGGCTCCACGACAAGAGCGATGCTATCATTTCCGGCAAAGAACTGAGGGAGTCACTTGGCTTATAACGTTGTCTACAAGAAGTCGGTACATCGCGATCTCAAGAAGTTGTCAAAGGCTGAGGTCAGCCGCATCCTTGACCAAATAGAACAAGAACTTACAAAGAAACCGGAGTCATACCCCGTACTCAAAGGCCAATTTGCCGGGCTACGCAAGTATCGTATTGGTGACTATAGGGTAATTTATGCCCTTGTGGGCACAGATATTCTTGTTCTCCGGATCGGTAATCGGAGAGAGGTTTACAAAGGCGACATCTAATCGGGTACGTGGTTTTCTTCCCTTCCAAAAACAAATGGGCCTCTGTTTAGAGGCCCATTTGTTTCGATAATCAATTCCAGCTTGTCAATGTATTCTGATAATTTTCTGCCCTTTTCAACGCAAACAATTTAAGGGCCGATATCTCAGTTAATCCCTGCACATCAGACTTTTAAGGCATATTTATCGGCAATGACTTTGAAATAGGCATCGTCTGCAACAGTTCCCCAGACCCCGACCCGTTTCTTGAATGTTTTGAACGCTTCATGCACTTTTTTGGACATGGCGTCCTTGGCCGCTTCTTCTTCCAGAACTTCCATCGCCAGTTTTCGAAGCGCATCCATCATGTCCGGCGGAAACTGCATCAGATTGACCTTGTGAACGGTGATCAGCTCTTCCAGGGCCGCGCCGTTTCCGGATTCAAATTCACACAGACTCCACAGGTTGGTCTCCGCGGCCACCGCATCCAGAATTACCTGCAAATCCTTGGGCAGTGACTCATAGGCTTTCTTGTTGAAAATGACTTCCAGCGTTGTCCCCGGCTCATGCCAGCCCGGATAGTAATAGTATTTTGCAGCCTTGTAGAAGCCCATCCTCAGATCATGCAAGGGGCCGACCCATTCCAGCGCGTCAATCACCCCACGGTCCAGAGATGTAAAAAGTTCTCCGGCAGGCATCAGGGTAACCGAGCCGCCGGCTTTGGCCACGACTTTTCCGCCAAGGCCGGGAATCCGCATTTTCAGACCTTTGTAGTCGTCGATGCTATTCATTTCCTTTCTGAACCACCCGCCCATCTGAACGCCGGTATTGCCCTGAGGCCTGGGAATCACGTTAAAGGGTGCATATACTTCTTCCCAGAGCTTCAGTCCGCCCCCACTGTAAAACCAGGCGTTGATGCCCTGCGCGTTAAGCCCGAACGGAACCGATGAAAACCACTGGCCGGCCGGAACCTTACCCGCCCAGTAATAGGCTGCCCCGGAACCGCATTCCACGGTGCCGTCCGATACCGCATCGAACACGCCAAGGGCAGGCACGAGTTCCCCGCCGGCAAAAACCTGTATTTTCATTCGGCCGCTTGACGCTTCCTCCACCCGTTTGGCAAACCGTTCAGCCCCGGTTTGCAGCACGGGCAGGTTCGGCGGCCAGGTGGTCACCATTTTCCATGAATAGGTTTTTTCCGCAGCCATGATGGCGGGTGCGGCAATCGTCGATGCGGCAACAGCCGCGGCAACGACGCCGGTCTTCTTGAGAAAATCTCTTCGTTCCATCGAATAAACTCCTTTCATGATGTTGGGGGTGAATGAACTTAAACAGCTAATTGGCAAACACGATTCTGGGCAGCCAGGTCGCCAAAATCGGGAACAGCGTTACAATGGCCAACCCGATCATCTGAAGAATAACAAACGGAATGATGCCGCGGTAAATATGCCCGGTGGTGATATCGTCCGGAACAACCGCCTTCAGATAAAAAAGAGAGAACCCGAAAGGCGGCGTCAGAAACGAGGTCTGCAGGTTGACGGCCAGAAGAACACAGAACCACAGTGGATCCAGACCAAACTCGATCATGATGGGCGCAAGAACCGGCACGTGAATGAACACGATTTCAATAAAATCCAGGAAAAAACCCACGATAAAAATGACAAACATGACCATAGCAAACACGAACCATTTGCCATGCGTGGCAGCCAAACCTCCCAGAAAGGTTCTTACCAGGGTGTCGCCGCCGGTCCCTCTGAATACCAAGCCAAACGCAGCAGCACCAACCAGAATGATAAACACCATGCTGGTCAACTGCATGGTGGAATAGGATACCTCTCTTAGCATCTGATACGTGAAACTCCGGTTGGCTAATGTCAATATGGTTGCGCCGACCGCACCCACGGCCGCCGCTTCGGTGGGCGTTGCCACACCGGCAAACATCGACCCGAGAACCGCAACCATCAGAAACAGCGGCGGGAACAGGGACTTGGCGACCCTGATCAGCATTTCCCGGGACTTGATGGCGTCCAGTTCTTCCTGGGGGATCAAAGGCGCCCATTCAGGCTTGATGATGCTGACAATAAGAATATAGATGACGTACAGAGTCACCAGAATCAGCCCAGGAAAGACCGCGCCCATGAAAAGATCGCCCACCGGAACACCCACAATATCCCCCAGCAGAACCAGAATGATACTGGGCGGAATGATCTGCCCCAGGGTTCCGGATGCGGCCACGGTACCGGTGGCAAGCTCTTTCTGATAGCCCCGCCTCATCATGGTGGGAACCGCGATCAGCCCCATGGTGACCACGGTCGCGCCGACAATGCCCGTGGATGCGCCCAGAAGCGCGCCTACCACCACGACGGAGACGGCCAGTCCTCCCCGGATTTTACCAAAAACCAGACCCATGGTATCCAGCAGTTCTTCGGCAAGGCCGGATCGCTCCAGCATGACCCCCATGAACACAAACAGGGGAACCGCAAGAAGGGTCACGTTGTTCATGACGCCCCAGATGCGCAGGGGCAGCAGGTTGAAAAAATTCCATCCAAACCCGATCATGCCAAATGTCATGGCCGTTCCCAGAAGGGTAAAGGTGACCGGAAACCCGATCAGGATCAGAATCGACATGGCCAGAAACATCCATCCCGCCAGGTACTCCATCAGTTTGCCTCCTTCTGATCCAGGTCTTTACCGATGACGGTAAAATAGCTTCGAATTCCCAGGGCCAACCCCTGAAGCAGAATCAGAACATAACCGATGGGTATGGTGAATTTGACGATAAACCGGTAAGGAATGCCACCGGGATCCGGTGAGCCTTCCAGATTCAGGAAAGATGTATGGGCAAATTTATAGGATGTGGAGATCACAAGATAACAACCCGGAATCAGAAACACCAGCACTCCGATCAGATTGATCCATGCCTGGCCTTTTGGACTGAGCCGCTGATAAAATATATCCACCCGAACGTGGCCGTCCTTGTACAAGGTATATCCGGCGCCTACCAGAAAGATGAAGGAAAAGAGATGCCATTCCAGTTCCTGAATAAACACATAACTGGTATTGAAGGCATACCGCATGACCACATCGGAAAATACCACCAGAACCACCAGACACGCGACCCAGGACACGATACTGCCGACTCCGCGGTTGATCGCATCGATTCCGCGACACAGTTTTCTTGCAAAATCCATATATTGCTCCCAGTAAATAAAAATCTATACTTGTTATGCCCAATTACATCAAAGCGCCATCACATTCAAGAATAAAAAATACAATTAATTCATTGAATGATATTTGACGTCACAGGACATGAAGGCGCTCTTTGACCTCTTGACCAGGTCAAGCCTTGTGTCCCACATACCGACTGTTTTTTGAAAAGATTTTTGACATTACGGTAATACCGTAATACAGTACCTGCATATTTAAACGTCAAAAGGAGCATTCGGATGGAAACGTTAATATGTAGCAAGTTGACCAGCAAATTTCAGGCGACTATCCCTGAAAGAATCAGAGCAATCCTTGGAATTCATGCGGGCGATTTGGTGTCGTATGAAATAACACCAAACAAACAAGTTTTTATCCGAAAAGTCAATCCTATGGATGTTGAGTTTGCCAGGGCTTTAGAGGGAACTCTGTCAGAATGGCTTTCTGAAAACGATGAGGAGGCTTACCGTGATTTATAAGCAGTTCGATGTCGTCGCCGGTTCCTTTTCCTTTTACAGATCTGAACGCAGACAAAAAAAGACCTGCCCTTGTATTGTCCACCGAGGGCTTTAACAATCAGACCGGAAACTGTTTTTTGGCAATGATAACGAGTCAAAACAATCCTGACTGGCCATTGGATACTCAAATCGGAAGCATTCTTATAGCTGGATTGAAAACACCTTCAAAGGTGAGAATGAAGCTTTTTACCCTTGATAGCCGTTTGATTGTTAGAAAGTTGGGAGGATTGTCAAATAAAGACCGACAGGCGGTAACCATTGCCTTATATGATCTGATGAATTTAAAATCGGGAGTCTCATAAAATGAGGCGCATAATGGAACTGGGATGCCGGATGCGTTGAAGCCCTGGGGCGATGTCTGGCCGATCCGGGTTCTATCTATCCTACTATAACCCAAGTTTGATAAAGGAAGAAACAGCGCCATAAGCCGTGGCAATGGCCAGGCCTGATCCGCATTTCTGGCGGATCCAGTCCTGATGCGCCAGAATGGAGCCAGCGGCAAAGAGGTTTGAAAACGCGGGAAGCCCCGATGCACTCAGGGGACGGAAATTATCATCGATTTCAAGCCCGGCCTGGTGGATGGGATGGCCTTTGGGATCCAGAAAATCCATCTGGTACCAATTGGAGCGGCTTGGCGGCTGAAACACCGGCAGGTCAAACAGGGCTTCGCGAACCTGTTTTCTGTCCGCGGTCAATCCCTTTCCAAAAAATCGCCCGGTAGCAAGCAGAATGCCCTTGCACCGTATTTTTAGCTCCTGCGAAATTCCGCCCGAAATATCCAGAGTAAAACCATTGTCCGGCTCGGGCAGTACGGCGGTGACCCGCTGCTGCAGAAACTGCCGGACCCCTTTCTCGGGCAGGGCTTTTTCAAACATCTCCTTTAGCCTCAGGCCCGGAACCGAAGGCGGCAGGGTGGGAATTTCAAAAAGCCCGGCACCTATCAGATTTTCCAGATCCGCCTGAACCTCCAGACTGTGGTGAATGCCCAGGATTGCCGGAATACCCACGATCTTTGCATTCCGAACATGGGGCTGGAGGGTTTCCGCCAGTTTCTTCCGGCTGATGCCGGACTCAAGAGATCTGGCCATATACTCGGGAAAGATTTCACCCAGATGCCCGGAATCCGGAAATTCGATACGGGCAGACCGGAGATCCGGCCAGGTGTCCTTCAGGTTGTCCACGATCTGATGCGCACTGAACCCCTTCAGGCCCTTGATGTCCACAATCAGCCCGGGCGGCTTTTCCCTTAGGGCCAACACCGCATTTTTCATGGTCTGGGGAACACAGCCAGTGCGTTTCAAAGTTCCCTGAGGCGTCAGCATCTCAAGGTTATGCGTTTTTTCCCAGTAATGGGGAACCCCGGAATTCTTGACAAAAGAAAGGTATTCCTCCAGCGCGGATTGAACCTCATTTTCTGTCAGCCGGCCATAGGGGTGATCGGGACAATCCTGAACCAGCGCGGCGATTCCGGCCCAGGGATTTGTCCAGGGTTTTGTTTCCGAAATGGGGTGGATGCCTAAAATGTCCAGAAAGCCGCTTGCAAATATGATTTCGCCGGTAACACCGATCTGAAATGTTTTGAGTCCGCGATTCGCCGCAAACATCGTGGCGGCCATGCCGGTCATGCCGGCGCCGATAACCGCCAGATCACAAGAATGAATTTGGGTCATCCGGGGTTCCTTTGTTGAAGCTCAAGATTCAGCAGCCCGCACTGCAGGGCTTCCTGAAGTTCGGCCTGCATGAGCTGTCCCCCCCAGAGAACCGGACGAAGCCCTTTCCATCGTTCCCGTAAAAAGTCGCTGATGCAGCTCAAATTTCGATCAGAATACCCGGCATCCCGGTCATGAAGATAGGCGGAAACCCGCAAACTGCAGAATGCTCCCTGGCAGGGACCTTTTCCGATCCGGCTTCTGAGGGAAATGGATCTAAGGTCCGGTTTCATGGTCTGGCCCTGAATCACGGAGATTACCTCTTCCACCACGCTTTTTGGCACCATTTCACATTCACACAGCAGCATATCCCCGGCTTCATGGGTCTTGAGCCAGAGTTTTGGCGACAGTCCTGGCTCGCTCCAGCGGCATTCCGGGCTCACGGGAAGGGGCTGGGTCCGGGTCAGGCAGGGGGATGAAACTCCCAGGCGTTGGCAGACGAGGTCCGCGCCTTTTTCCGCCATCAGCCGGTAAGTCGTCAGCTTTCCGCCGGCAATCGTGATAAAATTATCAAGACCGTCTTTTTCGTGATCCATAACGGCAAAGCCCCGGCTTTCCGAGCGGCCGCCGTCTTCGGTATGGCTTCCGATCAGGGGTCTTACGCCTGAATACGCACGGATATAGCGGGAGGATTCCAGAATCGGAACCATTTGCGATGCCTCGTCAACAATCCTGTCAATTTCAGGAATGGAAGGATGGGCGAGATCCGGCGCATCGATTTGAACCGATGTCGTCCCCAGAAGGGATACGGTTCCCCCGGGCACCAGGATATCCCCATCCCCGGGAGGCCGCAACCGGTTGATGACCCGCTGGGTGATCCGGTCCGAAGTGACAAGAAGCGAGCCTTTGGAATACACCATGGGGATGGAAACGCCGGCAAGGGCGGCAATCTCTGCCGCCCAGGCGCCGGAAGCATTGATGATTTGATCGGCTTCAATACGCACTTCCTCGTTTTTCTCCGTGTGCATCAGCCGCACCCTGCGGATTCGCCCCTTCTCCATCTCAAAGCCCAGCACCTGGTGATGACAAAGCAGGGTTGCCCCCAGTTTCCGGGCATGGGAGATGTTTTCCAGGGAAAGCTTGAACGGATCAACCGAGGCATCCGGGGTAAGATATGCGGCGATCACCCGGTCTGAAAGTTCCGGTTCAAGCTCCTTGGCTGTTTTTGGGTCTATTGCCTCAACAGGGATGCCGCATCGGGTGCATAAATCAGGAAAATCCGCGATATAGGATGCGTCATCCCCTTCAATGGCCACAAACATGCCGCCGGTGTCTTCCACACAGTGCGGGGCCAGTGCCTTAAGAAGAAGGTTTTCCTCCCGGCATTCCACCGAAGTCATGGCATCATTCTGGACATAACGGGCGCCGCTGTGCAACAGGCCATGATTGCTTCCCGAAGCACCGGCATTGATGTCTGCCCTTTCAACCAGAATACAGGCAACCCCCCGAAGGGCCAGATCCCGGGCGGTTCCCGTGCCGGTTGCTCCGCCCCCGATAATCAGGACCTGGGTTTTATGAACAATCATCAATAATAAACTCCCGTATCAGTAGATGGCCACAGTCGTGGCCGCATCAAAAATATGAAGTTGGTTGAGGTTCAGAACTACCCGGACCTGGTCGTCAACGCGGATCATTGCTTTGCCGTCACACCGGGCGATAAACGATGCACCGTCAAAGCTTATATGAACATGAGACTCATTTCCCAGCGGCTCGACAACATCCACAATGCCATTGATCTTCCAGGTTTCCGGAAGTGGCCCTTCGCTGTCTTCCACCATCAGGTCTTCCGTGCGAAGCCCCATAATAACCGGTTGTCCGTCCACAAACGCTTTCTTCGGAAGCAGCGGCTTGTCCGGAACCGGGACCTGAAATTTACCGCTGAAGTCCAGACACCATCCGGTGCCGCTTTTAACCATTCGGGCAGGAACCAGATTCATGGGAGGGCTTCCGATAAAGCCTGCCACAAACGTGTTAACCGGATTCAGAAAAAGTTCAATGGGCTTTCCCACCTGTTCGATATAGCCGTCCCGAAGCACCACGATGCGATCCGCAAGGGTCATGGCCTCAACCTGATCATGGGTGACATAGATGACCGTGGATTTGACTCTGTGATGCAGCCGTTTAATTTCCGCACGCATCTGGGTGCGCAGCTTGGCGTCTAGATTGGAAAGCGGCTCATCGAATAAAAACACAGCCGGCTTTCGCACAATGGCCCTTCCCATGGCCACCCGCTGGCGCTGTCCGCCGGAAAGCTCAAAAGGCTTTCTTAATAATAACTGTTCAAGCCCCAGAATTTCCGCAGCTTCCTGAACCCGCGATTTAATCTCATCCGGCGGCGTTTTCTTGAGCTTTAAACCAAAAGACATGTTTTCCATCACATTCATGTGCGGATACAGGGCATAATTCTGAAAAACCATGGCGATATTCCTGTCTTTTGGCGCAATGTCATTGACCACCCGATCTTCGATTCGGATCACACCAGAAGTGATTTTTTCAAGGCCCGCAACCATTCTCAGAATGGTGGACTTCCCGCACCCCGAAGGGCCCACCAGAACAATGAATTCCCGGCTCTCGATGTCAAGCGACACACCATGAACGACTTCAACCTTTCCAAACTGTTTAACCACCTGTTCCAGGATAACATTTGCCATATTACGGTCCTATTTGTTGAAAAGAAATGATAACGATGGGTATAAAAACCATGTTTTCAGGATTCAAGTCAAGCATTCTTTGTAAGTTTCAAAATGTTTATCGTCCCACGCCATGATGCCGGGCGTCAAGATTTAATCTTGACTGAAACCAATATTGCCGTTATACCTTTTGGTGATAAACAACTACCGTTTTATGGCGGATCCATGGTATTATTCGATGATTGATCGATCTACCCAACTCACTTAATTCAAAGGAGGGCCTAATGAAACTAAGACAGTTTACAGTTGTTCTGGCACTGGGGATTCTGATGCTTTTTCTGGCATCGGATCTGATGGCCAACCCCATTGAGATTCAGTTCTGGCATGCCCAAAGGGGGCCACGGGAAGAAACACTGAATAAAATTGTGGACGCTTACAACAAATCCCAGACAAAATTTCAGGTCGTCGCATCCCACAAGGGCTCCTATGATGAAACCATGAATGCCGGCATTGCCGCTTACCGCTCCAAAAAACAGCCGCACCTTCTTCAGGTCTATGAAGTCGGAACCCAGACCATGATGCTTTCAAACGCCATTTATCCGGTGTTCAACCTCATGAAGGATACCGGCCACAAGATCGACTGGAAATCCTATCTCCAGCCGGTTCTCTCCTATTATGTCTCGTCTAAAGGCGAGCTGCAGTCCATGCCGTTTAATTCCTCGACCCCGATCATGTTCTACAACAAGGACCTATTCAAGAAGGCCGGGCTCACCGGTCCCCCCAGAACCTGGGACGAGATGGGCGAAGTCACAAAAAAGCTGGTGGAATCCGGCACAGAATACGGAATGACGGTTGCTTGGCAGACCTGGGTAATGATTGAAAATTACAGCGCCATTCAAAATATTCCGCTTTCCACCAAAGCCAATGGTTTTGACGGGCTGGACGTCCAGCTGACCATCAACAACCCCATGGTGGTGAAACACATGGAACGGCTGAAGACCTGGTTGGATGACAAACGATTTACCTATGAAGAACGGGAATACAAAGGTCCGGAAGCCGCATTCATCTCCGGCAAATGCGCCATTTTGATGGACAGCATCAGTGCCATCGGGGCCTTGAAGAAAAACGTCAAATTCGACTGGGACGCAGCCCCGCTTCCGGTTGAAGCCTCCATGAAAGAGCCCCAGAACAGCATCATCGGCGGCGCATCCCTGTGGGTTTTAAAAGGCCACCCCAAGGCAGAATATCAGGGAGTTGCCGATTTTCTGGCTTTTATGGCAAACGAGGACATGCAGATTCTTTGGCACAAGGAAACCGGTTATTTTCCCATCACCCTGCAGGCTTACAAAAAGCTGAAGGCCGATGGCTACTACAAGGAGGAACCCCTTCAGGAAGTGGGTATTCTTCAGATGACCCGCAAGGATCCGACGGTGAACTCACGGGGAATCCGGCTGGGAAGTTTTCCCCAGATCCGCGATGTCATGAACGAAGAGCTGGAAATGCTCTGGCAGGGCAAAAAAACCGCAAAACAGGCACTGGATGAAGCGGTCAGCAGAAGCAATGAGATCCTGCGCCAATTTGAAAAACGCAGTAAATAATACTGGTTTTAAGACTGAAGGCTGAAGGATATTGCAACATCCAGGTGCCTTCAGTCTTATGCCAGTCTATCTTCAGCCTGAACATTACCCACAAAAAAGGTAACCGCGATTCTCCATGCTGAAACGCTCTTTTTTTACCAGCAAATACCTGCCTTACCTGTTGATTCTGCCACAGACGATTGTCATTGTGACATTTTTCTACTGGCCGGCTACTCAGGCGCTCTTCCAGTCCTTTATGCTGAGCGATCCTTTTGGCGTAAAAACTCAGTTTGTATGGCTGGACAATTTCAGCCGGCTCTTTAGCGATCATCTTTATTGGAAATCGATCGGCATTACGTTTTTTTTCAGTTTTTCAACCGCCCTTCTGTCGATTTCCACAGGGCTTCTGGTGGCCGCCATGGCCAACCGGGCACTAAAGGCCAAAGCGGTTATCCGCACATTTCTGATCTGGCCGTATGCCATTGCCCCCGCCATCTCCGGCATTGTGTGGCTGTTTTTGTTTCATCCTTCTTTTGGCGTGATCGCCTTTTCGGTCATGCGCTGGTTCAACATTGCGTGGAACCCGATACTGGACGGAAACGATGCGCTGTTTCTTGTGGTTATCGCCAGCGCCTGGAAGCAGATCAGCTATAATTTTGTTTTTTTCATCGCAGGCCTTCAGTCCATTCCCAAATCACTGATCGAGGCTGCTGCCATTGACGGCGCCAGCCCCCTTCGGCGTTTCTGGGTCATTACTTTTCCCCTTCTGTCCCCTACCCTGTTTTTTCTTCTTGTCATGAACGTGGTTTATGCTTTTTTCGAGACATTCGGCATCATCCACACGGTCACCCAGGGTGGCCCTGGCGGCGCCACCATGACCATGGTCTATAAAGTCTATAAGGATGGCTTTGTGGGGCTGGACCTGGGATCGTCGGCAGCCCAGTCGGTTGTTCTGATGATCGTGATCGTCGTCCTGACAGCCCTGCAGTTCAAATATGTTGAAAAAAAGGTGCAGTACACGGGATAAGCTCTATGGTTGAAAAAACACCCTGGCTGGATTTATTGACCTATACCCTGTTGATTTTTGGAATCGGCATTGTCGGATTTCCCATTTTTTACACCATCGTTGCGGCAACGCTCCCGATAGAAGAAGTGGCCAGAATCCCCATGCCCCTGATCCCCGGCGATCAGCTTCTGGTCAATCTGAAGACCGCCTGGATCAAAGGCGACCTGGGCATCCAGATGTGGAATTCCTTTATCATGGCCATTGGAATTACCTTTGGAAAGATATCCGTTTCCATGCTGGCGGCTTTTGCCATCGTCTATTTTGATTTTCGCTTCAGAAAGATCGCATTCGTGTCGGTATTCTGCACCCTGATGCTGCCGGTAGAGGTCCGTATCCTGCCAACTTACGAGGTGACCGCCAATGTCTTTGGCCCGATTCAGCGAATCCTGGAGGTTTTTCATGTAGATACGCTCATCGGCTTTTTCACGGGCAACCGTTTTCAGATCTCCATAGAGCTCAGCCTTCTGGACAGTTATGCCGGCCTCATTCTTCCCCTGATCGCCTCTGCCACCGCAACGTTTCTCTTTCGACAATTTTACCTGACGGTTCCCGAAGAACTCTGCGAAGCTGCCAAAATCGACGGGGCGTCGCCCATGAAGTTCTTTACAAAAATTCTGCTTCCGCTTTCCAAAACCAATATTGCCGCCTTGATCGTCATTGATTTTGTCTACGGCTGGAACCAGTATCTCTGGCCCCTGCTGATCACCACAAACCCGAGGATGTCCACTGCCGTTATCGGATTGAAACGCCTCATTCCTCAGATGGATGACCTTCCCACCTGGAATGTCGCATTGGCCGGAGCCCTTATCGTCATGCTGCCGCCGGTCCTGGTCGTGCTTTTCATGCAGCGCTGGTTTGTCAAAGGGCTGGTGGATACCGAAAAATAAAGGACTGACATGAACTTGAATTTCCAGAATGTTCTGGTCACCGGCGCTGCCGGTTTTATCGGTTACCACCTCTCGCTTCGGCTGCTAAAAATGGGTTGCCGTGTGGCGGGCATCGACAACATGAATCCCTATTATGATGTCGGCCTCAAGCAGTCCAGACTGGATCAGCTGCTATCATTTGAAAAGTTTTCGTTTCATCAGAATGACATTTCGGATCGACCCGGGCTGGAATCCGTTTTCAAGAAGCACCAGCCCTTTGACGTGGTGGTGAACCTGGCGGCCCAGGCCGGTGTCCGGTATTCTTTGACCAACCCCCATGCCTATGTGGATTCCAATATCGTGGGATTCGTGAATCTTCTGGAAAGCTGCCGGTACAACCACGTCAAACATCTCGTATTCGCTTCTTCCAGTTCCGTATACGGGGCAAACACCCTGATGCCGTTTTCGGTGCACCACAACGTGGATCATCCGGTATCGCTTTATGCCGCCACAAAAAAAGCCAATGAGCTGATGGCGCACACTTACAGCCACCTTTACAACCTGCACTGCACAGGGCTGCGGTTTTTCACGGTCTATGGTCCCTGGGGAAGACCCGATATGGCCTTGTTTCTCTTTGTCCGGGCGATTCTGGAAGACAGGCCCATTCAGGTCTTTAATCACGGCAAAATGAATCGGGATTTTACCTATATCGACGATATTATCGAAGGCGTTTTCCGGATCATGGGAAAGCTGCCTCAGCCCAATCCTGCCTGGTCCGGGGATCGCCCGGATCCCGGGACGTCCTATGTCCCTTACAGACTCTACAATATCGGGAACAACAACCCGGTAGAATTATCAACTTTTATCGAAATCATTGAAAAAAATCTTGATAAGACCGCCCGAAAAATATATCTGGATCTTCAGCCCGGGGACGTCGTATCCACTTACGCCGACATCGATGATCTGTTTGCGGATGTGGGGTTCAAACCCCAGACACCTCTTGAAACCGGTATCGAAAGGTTCATTGCCTGGTACAGGGAGTATTATTCAAAGCCGTAATATGCATCGTGAAACGTATCTCGTGAGGCGTGAGGCGGTTAGTAACAAATTTCTTGACATCATTCTTCTCATGATATAAAAATGAATTTTAAAGGCTTAATATCCGCAATTTGGAGTGAATACCTAAACCAATTCTTCAAACATATAATCTCAGAAACTCCTTTATTCCTCCATATCCAGCAAGCACTGAATCGTCTATCACCATTTGCATTTCATACGTGCATCTGGTTCCTGAATGAGGGTCCGGTAAAAAGTCTACAGTTTTGACCATTTTACACTTCTGCCCCCCAGCACAATACAGCGGAACTGAATTGACCGGCGGGTAAGAAAACAACGGGGTATTGCATTAATGAACATAGCCGAACTTAAAGACAAAAAAATCAGCGAACTGGCCCAGATGGCCAAAGACTATAACATTCACGGGGCTGCAGGCCTGCGAAAACAGGAACTCATTTTTGCCCTGCTTCAGACCCAGTTTGAAAAAAACGGCCAGATCTATGGTGAAGGTACCCTTGAAATCCTTCCGGATGGTTTTGGTTTCCTGCGCGCACCCAATTACAACTATCTTCCAGGACCGGACGATATTTACGTTTCCCCTTCTCAGATCCGTCGATTTAACCTGAGAACCGGCGACACCATTTCCGGACAAATCCGGCAACCCAAAGAAACCGAGCGGTATTTTGCGCTTCTGAAAGTGGAGGCCGTCAATTACGAAGACCCGGAAGTGGCGCGTGACAAGATTCTCTTTGACAACCTTACCCCCTTGTACCCGAACCGGAAAATGAACATTGAAGGCGCCGCGGACAATTATTCCACGCGCATCATGGACTTGATGATTCCCATCGGTTTTGGTCAACGAGGGCTGATCGTATCTCCACCGCGTTCGGGCAAGACCATGCTGCTTCAGAACATCGCCAACAGCATTATCGGCAGCCACAAGGAAGTCATTCCCTTTGTGCTTCTCATCGACGAACGGCCCGAAGAAGTTACCGACATGGAACGATCGGTCAATGCCGAAGTCATCAGCTCTACTTTTGACGAACCGGCCGAACGCCATGTTCAGGTGGCGGAAATGGTCATCGAAAAAGCCAAACGGCTGGTTGAACATAAAAAAGACGTGGTTATTCTTCTGGACAGTGTCACCCGGCTGGCCCGCGCCTATAACTCGGTGATGCCTCCCAGCGGAAAAATTCTTTCCGGCGGCGTGGACTCCAACGCACTTCAGCGTCCCAAACGTTTTTTCGGAGCAGCGCGCAACATCGAGGAAGGCGGCAGTCTGACCATCATTGCCACCGCCCTGATCGACACGGGAAGCCGAATGGATGAAGTCATTTTTGAAGAATTCAAGGGAACCGGCAATATGGAAATTCAGCTTGACAGAAGACTTGCCGACAAACGGGCATTTCCGGCAATTGACATCAAGAAATCCGGCACCCGAAAAGAAGAGCTGCTTTTGGAAGAAGAGACACTTAACCGGGTCTGGATTCTGAGAAAACTGCTGTCTTCCTTAAATCCTGTAGACAGCCTTGGAATTTTTACTTGAAAAAATGAGCGGAACAAAGAATAATAAAGAATTTTTAAATTCCATGAATGCTTAATTCTGACGGAACATGATATTAACAACCAAGACAGGGAGTTCACCAGAGTAATGAAAGAGACGATTCATCCGCCTTATGCAGAAACGGTCATCAAATGCGCCTGTGGCAACAATCTTCAAGTTGGATCCACAAAGCCCGATATTCATATTGAAATCTGTTCTAAATGTCATCCGTTTTTTACCGGAAAACAAAAACTGGTAGATACGGCCGGCCGGATCGAACGGTTTCGCAAAAAATATGAGAAATTTCAAAAATAGAGGCTGAGGGCTGAAGGCTGAAGGCTTAAAGTCAAGGAGCGGATTAAGTCCTTTGACACTTTTTCCCCTTGGCCCTTGTCCCGACATGTTATGCTTGACAAATTAAAAGGTGTTGAAAAACGATTTCTGGAGGTCGAGAAGCTTCTATCAGACCCGAAGACCGTCCAGAATCGAGAACTCTACCAGAAATATGCTCAAGAGCACGCAGACCTGAACAAGGTTGTTGCAGCTTATCGCGAATACAAGCGGGTCGTCGGCGATCTTGACAACAGCCACGAGATGTTAAAGGACAGTGATCCGGACATCAAGGAAATGGCCCGCGATGAAATCGAGAATTTAAACCGCCAAAAAGAACAGCTCGATCTGCAGATCAAACAGCTTCTTGTCCCCAAAAACCCCAACGACGACAAAAACATCATTCTGGAAATCCGGGCCGGGACCGGTGGTGAAGAAGCCGGTCTTTTTGCCGGAGATCTGTTCCGAATGTACTGCCGCTATGCAGAAAAACGCAACTGGAAAGTCGAGGTGATGACCCATCACACGACGGGAGTCGGCGGCTTAAAGGAAATCGTTGCCATGGTTCATGGCAACGGCGCTTACAGCGCATTTAAATATGAAAGCGGTACCCATCGTGTTCAGCGGGTTCCCACCACGGAAACACAGGGCCGCATCCATACCTCCGCGGTCACCGTTGCCGTGCTTCCGGAAGCTGAAGAAGTTGAAATCCACATCGATCCAACGGAAATCAAATTTGATGTATTTCGCTCCTCCGGCCCCGGCGGACAGTCTGTCAATACCACCGATTCGGCAGTGCGGGTTACCCACCTGGCCACCGGCTTGGTTGTCACCTGCCAGGATGAAAAATCCCAGTGGAAAAATAAAGCCAAGGCCTTGACTGTTTTAAGAGCCAGGCTTCTGGATAAAATGGTCAGCGAACAGGATGCGAAACGCTCCCTGGACCGTAAAAGCCAGGTAGGAACCGGGGATCGAAGCGGCAGAATCCGGACCTATAATTTTCCGCAGGGCCGCATGACGGATCACCGCATCGGGCTGACACTTTATAAACTGGAAGCCATTCTTCAGGGCGACATTGATGAGATCATCGACCAGCTAACCGCTTATTACCAGGCCCAGGCCCTACAGAATGCAGAATCCTCCCAGCCCCAGGGAAGCTGAGTGGACCATCCTGAATCTCATCAAGTGGGCAACAGGATATTTCACTTCTAACGGCATTGACAGCCCTCGGGCAACTGCTGAAATTCTCCTTGCCACCCTCCTGAAGCTGAAACGGATTGATTTATACCTCAGATACGACCAGCCTTTATTAAAAAACGAGCTCTCTGAATTCAAGTCCCTGATCAAGCGGCGGGTCAACCGAGAACCGGTGGCCTATATCATTGGCAAAAAAGAATTCTGGTCCCTGGACCTTGAAGTCAACCCGAACGTTCTAATCCCGAGACCGGATACCGAAACCCTCGTGGAGGCCGCCTTGAGTTGCCTCAGGCCCATTGATTCACCTCCGGATCCGGCTGGACAGCTTCTGGAGCTTGGCACCGGGTCCGGCGCTATTGTCCTTGCCCTGGCATCCGAGCGACCGGCATACCGATACGTTGCAACGGATATCTCGCTGAAAGCCCTTGAAATTGCCAGGAGAAACGCCAGTCGTCATCATCTGGCATCCGCCGTTCAGTTTGTCGCCGGCAACTGGCTGGATCCTTTTTCGCCCAACAAGCCTGTTTTTGACATGATTCTGTCAAATCCGCCATATATCCCCTCTGAAGACATTTCCGGCCTTCAGCCCGAAGTCAATCGATTTGAACCGCTGCTGGCTCTGGACGGCCGATCCGACGGTTTTCACGCCATTAGACAGATTATCTTTTCAGCGCATCCGCTGCTGAAACCCCAGGGCGTTCTCCTGCTTGAAATGGGTTTCAATCAAAAGGAAGCCGTGATCCAGCTGATTCAGCGTTGCGGTCATTATCATCCTATTCAAATCATAAAGGACTATGCCGGACACGATCGCGTCGTTGTGATGCACAAACGACACGAAGGCTGAAGCCCGGGTTGCGGCATATGTGGGTTACCTGACTTCTGATTTCTTTCATACAATTGTCAGTTTTTAATTGTGAAAATAAAAATAATTTGGTACAAAAAGAAGATTTAAAATAATTCGCACGTTCTCTGACTGAATTTTCGGTGCTTTCGCGGAAAGTGGATATTCGGGCTGAGGAGAGCGGTGGCAAAACCAAAAAAGGAGAAACAAAATGGCTTATGTTACGATGAAAGAACTTCTTGAAGCAGGAGTTCATTTTGGTCACCAGACCAAACGCTGGAACCCGAAGATGAAACCCTTTATCTTTGGAGCAAGAAACGGAATTTATATCATTGATCTGCAAAAAACCGTCCGCATGTTCAGAGATGTTTATGATTTTGTTGTGGATACGGTAGCAAACGGTAAATCCGTCCTGTTTGTCGGCACAAAGAAACAGGCCAAGGAAACCATTTTCGAAGAAGCCAGCCGATGTGAAATGTATTATATTCAAAACCGGTGGCTGGGTGGAATGCTGACCAATTTCCAAACGATCAAAAAAAGCATCGACCGCTTAAACACCCTGAATACCATTGAAACTGATGGGTCCATCAACCTCTATCCCAAAAAAGAGCGTCAGCAACTGGGAAAAGAACGCCTGAAACTGGACAGCATTCTGGGCGGTATCCGCACCATGACCCGACTGCCCGGCGCCATCTTTATCGTGGATTCCAAGAATGAAGCCATCGCCGTCCGCGAAGGACGAAGACTACGCATCCCCATCATCGCAATTGCTGATACCAACTGCGATCCGGACGAGATTGATTACCTCATTCCGGGAAATGACGACGCGATTCGGTCCATTCGCCTGCTCACTTCCAAAATAGCTGACGCCTGCATCGAAGGCCAGCAGCGTTATGCAGAGAAAAAACAGGCCGATTCGGACAAAGCCATCGATGAATCCGAGATCAGCCCGGCCGGTGCGGATCTGAAAACCGGCGAACGCAAAGTGATTTCTGATGGCGCGGACGGCCCGGTCATCGAAATCATCAAGAAAGCATCATCCATATATGAAGCCGTGGAAGAAGATGACGACAGCGACGTGTGATTCTGTCCGGATTGAAATTTACAAGCAGCATCTCTTTTTGGGAAATCCGTAAAAAACCAAAATGGGATGACAAATAAGAGGTAAGGAGAAGAAGCATCATGACCACCATTAGTGCATCAACTGTTAAAGAGCTGCGGGACAAGACTGCCGCAGGAATGATGGATTGCAAGGAAGCGCTGAAACAAAGCGATGGCGATATCAGCAAGGCCATCGATTTTCTCAGAAAAAAAGGACTGGCGACAGCAGCCAAAAGGGCCGGCAGGGCCATGTCCGAAGGAACGATTCAAACCTACATTCATACCGGCGGCAAACTTGGCGTCATGGTTGAAGTCAACTGTGAAACCGATTTTGTGGCCAAAAATGAAGATTTTGTCCTGTTTGCCAGAAATATCGCCATGCACATTGCAGCCACCAATCCCGTATCCATTTCTCAGCAGGATGTTCCCAAGGAAGTGGTTGAAAAGGAAATGGAGATATACAGGGACCAGGTTCGCGCCATGGGCAAACCCGAGCAGATGATCGATAAGATTGCAGAGGGCAAGCTGAGCAAATTCTATAAAGAAAGCTGTCTGCTCAACCAGGGGTATGTCCGCGACCCCAATATCACCATTTCCGACCTGATCAATGAACAGATTGCCAAAATCGGCGAGAACATTACCATCAAACGTTTTGTGAGATTCCAGGTAGGAGAATGACTCCTTGAAACAAGCGCTCTACAAACGAATCCTTCTTAAGCTGAGTGGCGAAGCCCTTATGGGAAACCAGGGGTTTGGTATTGATCCGGACATGATCAAATACGTGGCGGATGAAATCCGCTCCGTCATTGACCTCGGCGTTCAGATTGCAATCGTGGTCGGCGGCGGTAATATTTTCCGGGGAATTGCCGCTAGCTCCTTTGGCATGGACCGGACATCTGCCGACCACATGGGCATGCTGGCAACCGTTATCAACAGCATAGCCCTTCAGGACGCCCTGGAACGCAAAGGTGTTGTTACAAGGGTCCAGACCGCCATATCCATGCATGAGGTTGCAGAACCGTTCATCGTTCGAAGAGCGGTTCGCCACCTTGAAAAAGGACGGGCCGTTATTTTTGCAGCCGGAACCGGAAGTCCGTATTTTACAACAGATACTGCCGCTGCCTTGAGGGCGCAGGAGATTCATGCCGAAATTCTCTTAAAAGCGACCAAGGTGGACGGCATCTACGATGCCGATCCGGTCAAGAACAAGGATGCCCGATTTATCAAAAAGATCAGCTACATGGAGGTGCTGGAACGCCAGCTGAAAGTTATGGATATGACGGCGATATCCCTGGCGATGGATAACCTGCTGCCCCTTGCTGTATTCAATCTCCACAGCCCTGGAAATATCCGAGGGGTTGTCTGCGGAGATGACGTGGGCACCCGGATCTGCAACTGAACGCAGTATTTCAATTCACCGTTTAACATCAGTCAATCGGTTTTTTTGACTACCGGCTCCTGTTTTCTGACTCCAGCTAAAAAAAGGGGAATCCCATGATTGAATCCATATATCAAGAAACCAAAGATGCAATGAATAAATCCCTGGCTGCCTTGAAAAACGATTTCAAGCGGGTTCGAACCGGCCGTGCATCGCTATCCATTCTGGACGGTATTCGGGTTGATTATTACGGCACGCTGACTCAACTCAGCCAGATGGCTTCCCTTTCCGTTCCTGAAAGCCGCCTGATTACGATCCAACCCTGGGATGTATCGGTCATCAAGGAAATTGAAAAAGCCATTTTGAAATCAGATCTGGGACTGACGCCATCCAATGACGGGAAAATTGTTCGAATTTCCATTCCCCCCCTTACAGAAGACCGGCGGAAAAGTCTGGTGAAGATTATCCATAAAATGAGCGAAGAGCACAAGGTGGCTATCCGCAATATCCGCAGGGATTCCAATGAACTGATCAAAAGTTTGAAAAAAGACGGGGAAACCTCTGAAGACGAGGCATTCAAGGCACAGGATCAAATCCAGAAAATCACTGACGATTACATTAAAATGGTTGACGCCATTTATGGCGAAAAAGAGAAAGAAATCCTTGAATTCTAAACAGCCGCCTGTTGAGGTTGCCGCCCGGGAAAAAGGGATTGACCTTCAACAACTGCCGGCCCATGTGGCCATTATCATGGATGGCAACGGCCGGTGGGCCAAACAGCGCCTTCTTAACCGGATTCACGGGCATGAAAGAGGGGCGGAGACGGTTCGAGCCATTGTCACTGCCAGCCGGGAAATCGGCATACCGACATTAACCCTGTATGCTTTTTCCACGGAAAACTGGCAGCGCTCTGCAATGGAAGTGGCTGCCCTGATGTCTCTTTTAAAAAAATTTCTTGCGTCTGAAAAACCCGTCATGATTGCCAATGGCATTCGGCTGAATGCCATCGGCCAGATTGAACGCCTGCCCCAGGACGTTCAGGATGTGCTTTTGCAAACCATTGAGGCCACACGGCACAATCCGGGAATGGTGTTGAATCTGGCACTGAGTTATGGCAGCCGGGCGGAAATTGTGCGAATGGCCCGAATTCTGGCGGAAGAGGCCAGAGCCGGCAGTCTGGATCCGCAATCCATCACCGAACAAACCGTTTCCGCTCACCTTTATACGCACAACCTTCCGGACCCGGACCTATTGATTCGAACCAGCGGAGAAATGCGGATCAGCAATTTTCTTCTCTGGCAGATCGCATATTCAGAACTTCATATCACCCGGACCCTGTGGCCTGATTTTTCACAGAATGAATATCTGGATATTCTAAAAAACTATCAGCAGCGCGAACGCAGATTCGGAAACGCATGACCCTTTCCTCTCACGTCAAACGCTGGTTAACAGGCCTGACGGCACTCCCGATCCTGATTTTCTGGCTTGGCTGGGGCAGTCCCCTGATGTTTGCAATACTGATCGCTCTGGTCTGTTTGCTGTCGCTTCGGGAATATTTTCAAATTGCCTATTGCAGAAATGCCAAGGGCGCTTACCCGCCAATTGTCATTTTAGGATATATTTCCGGGCTATCCATCGTCTGGGCGGCATATTCCAATTCTCCGGCGTTTGTTCTGGTTATCATCACCCTTGATTTCCTTATGTGCAGCTTTTTCTTATTGCCCCGTTACAAATCCGACCCTGCCATCGTTGATGCTTTTGCCATGCAGATTCAGGGCATGGTGTATATTCCGGTTCTAATTACCTGCTTGATCCGTATTCGCAATACGGATTCCGGCATGCTGTGGATTTTTTTTCTTCTGGCAATTGTTTTTGCAGGAGATATCGGGGCCTATTATGCGGGTACGTATCTGGGCCGCCACAAACTCTGTCCGTCGGTCAGCCCAAATAAAACCATTGAGGGCTCCATCGGCGGACTCTGCGCCAACCTGCTGATCGGCGCAGTCATCAAGAACCTGTTTCTTCCCTCGCTTCCCATGGCATCGTGCATGGTCATGTTTCTCCTTATCGGCACAGCCGGGCAGATAGGCGATTTGTATGAGTCTGCCTTGAAACGATCGGTGCAGATCAAGGATTCCGGCACGTTATTGCCCGGTCACGGGGGGATGCTGGACCGGATAGATGCCCTGCTTTTTGCCTCGCCGGTTGCGCTCATTTTCAAAGCATACATTCTTTGCTAATAAACGCTTATAAAGTCAAAAATGGGATGGCAAAGTAAAAAGTTCAAGATCAAGGCGAGCAAATCCTGAGGAGTGAGGCGTACGGATTAGTACGCCGCAATGACGAAGGATGAAGCTCAACGCAGATATTGAGCTTTTTACGAAGCCATCAGTGGTTTATTATGAAATCCCTTTGCATACTCGGATCAACAGGCTCTATTGGCCAAAATACACTCCGCATTGTGGCGCAGTTTCCCGAACTGTTCTGCGTAAAAGCCCTTGCCGCCAAATCCAACATCACGCGTCTTGCCGAACAGATCCAGAAGTTTAGGCCGGAGATGGCAGTGGTTTTTGATGCGGACTCGGCGCATAAGCTTTCGCAGCTGCTGCCGGCCGGGCTCAAAATCGATATTCTCTCCGGCCCTGATGGGCTAAAAGCCGCTGCCACACTCGGTTCAGTTACCCTGGTGGTGGGCGCAATGGTGGGAGCAGCCGGCCTTATTCCGGTTCTGGACGCCATCTCCGCCGGTAAAGACATTGCCCTTGCCAACAAGGAAACCCTTGTCATGGCCGGAGCCCTGGTGATGGATCTGGCCGCAGAACGAAAGATTCAAATTCTTCCCATAGACAGCGAACATAGCGCAATTTTTCAGTGTCTTCAGGGCAGCGAGATCAAGGCTGTCCAAAAACTGATACTGACCTGCTCCGGAGGTCCGTTTTGCCATAAGCCGATGAATGAATTTTCCGGCATCTCGGTTTCAGATGCCCTTTCCCACCCCAATTGGGAGATGGGAAAGAAAATCAGCATTGATTCAGCCACCCTGATGAATAAAGGCCTTGAGGTGATCGAGGCACATCATTTATTTGCACTTTCCCGAAACCGGATCGATGTTGTCATTCATCCCCAAAGTGTGATACATTCCATGGTAGCTTTTCAGGACGGGTCCGTTATGGCGCAGATGGGAATACCGGACATGAAAACAGCGATTGCATACGCGCTGTCTTACCCAAAGCGGCTTCCGCTGGGGCAGGCCCTGCCGGATTTTTCCAAGATCGGCGCCCTGACGTTTGAAACCCCGGACATGGATAAATTTCCCTGTCTCGAACTTGCCTGCATTGCCTGCGATGTTGGTGGAACACTGCCCGCCGTGCTGAACGCATCCAACGAGATTGCGGTTCAGGCATTCCTGGATGGGAAGATCGGCTTTTCCAGCATTCCGGAAATCGTTCGGGACACGATGGACCATCACACGGTCTTCACCTCCCCTGGCCTGGACGAAATACTTGGGTCAGATTCCTGGGCCAGGGCTTCTGCAACCTCGGCTGTAGAAAGATTATGCAGATAACAGGACTCATTTTATAAGATTATTATGACAACCAATATATTTTCATTTATCGTTGTGCTCAGCGTCCTCATTCTAGTGCATGAGCTGGGACATTTTCTTGTGGCAAGGCTTTTTGGCGTGGGAGTCCTTAAATTTTCCCTCGGGTTCGGGCCGCGAATCGCCGGTAAAACCATTGGCATTACAGACTACCGGCTTTCGGCAATTCCTCTTGGCGGTTACGTCAAGATGGTCGGGGATGAACCCGATGCCGAAATTCTGCCGGAAGACATTCCCCTGTCGTTCAACCACAAACCGCTTTTCCAGCGCTTTTTGATTGTCGCTGCCGGCCCTTTTTCCAATCTTCTCCTGGCCGTGGTTATTTTTTTCGGTCTTTTTCTCGTCACCGGCATCCCGGTTCTCAATCCCGTGATCGGGAAAATCGATACCGGCTCCCCTGCCGCTCAGGCCGGGATTCAGACAAGCGACAGGATTACGGCCATCAATGGACGGCCCATCGACAGCTGGGAAACGATGGCCGGAATGATTGCCTCCAGCCAGGGGCGTGAACTGACTTTTACCCTTCTTAGGCAGGATCAATCCCTGAATTTGGTGGTGACCCCTCAGTCAAAACCCTCTAAAAATATTTTCGGGGAACCCATTGACCGGTATTTGATCGGCGTGATGTCCTCGGGGGATATACACACTCGGAGTCTGAGTTTTGTCGAGGCGATATCCGAGAGCCTGATGCAAACCTATAAGATAGCGGAGCTGACCGTGCTCAGCGTCGTCAAACTGATTCAGGGAACCGTATCCACCAAAACGCTGGGCGGCCCCATCATGATTGCCGAGATGGCCGGGCAACAAGCCAAGGAAGGTGCAGTCAGCCTGATATTTTTTATCGCTCTTCTCAGCATCAATCTCGGCATTCTCAATTTTCTGCCCATTCCCGTGCTGGACGGCGGTCATTTGTTCTTCTTTTTGATCGAAGCCATCATCCGGCGCCCCTTAAGCATTCGCATTCGGGAGCTGGCTCAGCAGGCCGGCATTGCCGCGCTGGCACTGTTGATGATTCTCGTGTTTTACAATGATATCAATCGAATTTTCTTCACAGGATAACTAGAGGCTTTTGGCATGCCCCACAGACTTGAGATCACGCTTAAACCCGGCCTGATTGACGCCGAAGGCCAGGGAATTCGCAACAAGACTCAAAACTATTTCGGCATTGATCTGGATGATGTCCGGACCATTCAGGTGATTACGATCGATGCGGCATTGACGCCCGATCAACGCACCAAGGTTCAGACCGAGATCTTTACCAATCCGGTGACACAGGTTTCCGCCTTTACCCCCCTTGCCCTCGATTTCGACTGGACCATCTGGGTGGGATTCAGGCCCGGGGTCAAGGACAATGCCGGCAGCACGGCTGTTGAAGCGGTTGAAGACGTTCTTGGCATCAGGCTAAAACCCGGAGAGGCGATATACACCTCAAAACGGTACTGCATTCAGGCTAAGGGTTTGACCGATGTCCAGGCAGACGCCATTGCCGGAGAGCTTCTGGCAAACGACATTATCCAGCAATGGCGGATATACTCGAAATCAAGCTGGGAACCGGCTGTCGGCATCGGCATGATGATTCCCAAAGTCCGGCTCGACCACAGCCCGTCTATCGCCGCCATTCCCGTAGACAGCGACCAGAACCTTGAGGCTGTCAGCCTGTCCCGGAATCTTGCCTTGAATCCCAATGACATTCCCATCATCCGCGGATATTTCTTCAATCCGTCGGTCCGGCAGGATCGGGCCAGATGGGGGCTTTCCGACCCCACCGACATCGAGCTTGAATATCTTTCCCAGGCCCGAAGCGACCATTGCAACCACAATACATTCAGAGGCCTTTTCCGGTATCATAATCTTGACACCGGTGACAGCGCAACCGTTGACAACCTGTTCAAAACCTGCATCGAAGCACCGACCCTGGCGCTTAAAGCGCAGAAACCCTGGGTGATATCGGTTCTGTGGGACAATGCCGGAGCCGCCCGTTTTGACGATGACCATTATTATGTCATCACCGGAGAGACGCATAACTCACCCTCCAACATGGAAGCGTATGGCGGCGCCATCACCGGAATCGTAGGCGTATACCGTGATCCGCTGGGCACGGGCAAGGGCGCCCGCCTGATCATGGGAAGCTACGGCTTCTGCGTGGGACCCAGAGATTATTCGGGAGACCTCAAACCCCGGCTTCATCCCAGAAGGCTTCTGGACGGCATCATCGAAGGAGTCCGGGACGGCGGAAACAAAAGCGGCATTCCCACCACCTTCGGTCAGACCCTGTTTCATCCCGGGTATATGGGTAAATGCCTGGTTTTTGTCACCGCCCTTGGCATCATGCCCGCCAGAATCGACGGATCTCCTGCGGAAGACAAAAAAACCTCTGCCGGCGATCTGGTTATCATGTGCGGCGGAAGGGTGGGAAAAGACGGCATTCACGGCGTCACGGCGTCTTCGGAAGTCTTTTCGCAGCATACGCCGGCCGGCCACGTTCAGATCGGCGATCCCTATACCCAGAAAAAAATGCATGATTTTCTGCTGGAAGCCCGGGATTTTGGTCTGATTCAGTTCATCACGGACAATGGCGGCGGCGGACTATCCTCCTCCATCGGCGAATCTGCTCGGTTTTCCAATGGATGCGCCATTCAGCTGGAGAAAGTCCCGCTCAAATATGAGGGGCTGGATCAATGGGAAATCTGGATTTCCGAATCCCAGGAACGCATGACCCTTGCCATCAAACCCGAGCACCTGGACGCATTCATGTCCCTTTCCCGCAAACACGCCGTGGAAAGCACCGTAATCGGCGAATATACCGATTCAGGCAAACTGCATATTACTTACGAGGGCAAAACCTGTGCCTGGATTGACCTGGATCTGCTGTCATCCGGATTTCCCCAGTGGGAATTCGATGCCGACTGGCAGAGTCCGGAAACCCGGGGACTCTTTGAGCCAGTTCTCAAAGAGCCCTGCGACTATCACCGCCTGCTTCTGGACATGCTGTCCCGCCCCAATCTCTGTTCCAAGGAATGGATCACCCGTCAGTATGATCACGAAGTGCAGGGATCGAGCATCATTAAACCCCTTGTGGGGAAAGACCGGGACATTGGCAGCGACGCGTGTGTGATCCGCCCGGTGTTGACCTCTGAACGCGGAATCGTATTTACCCAGGCACTGCTTCCTCTGTATTCGCAGATCGACGCCTATGCCATGACAACCTGCACCATTGACGAAGCAGTCCGAAGACTCATATCCGTTGGTGCGGATATGGACCAGATCGGCGGGGTGGACAATTTCTGCTGGCCCAGCATTCAATATCACCCGGTGAACAATCCGGATGGACGACTGAAGGCGGCTCAGCTCGTGCGATCCTGCCTGGCCCTGAAAGAGATGTGTCTGGCTTACGCGATTCCGCTTCTTTCGGGTAAAGACAGCATGTATGTGGACGGGCATCTTTCCGGCAAATATGGCGAAACCCATAAGGTCTCCGCCCTTGAGACCCTGCAGTTTTCAGCCAGCTCCGTTATTTCCGATATTACCCGGTGCGTAACCCTGGATCCCAAGGCCGCCGGCGACCGGGTCTATGTTCTGGGCCTGACGCGAAACGAGCTGGGCGGGTCCGAATATTATGACCATTTTGGATATGTGGGGCTGAATGTTCCCCAGGTATTTGCAGATCGGTTCCTTCCCATGTACCGGGCGCTTTCCAGTGCCATTGAAAACCGTCTGGTTGCTTCCTGCCACGGCATCTACAGCGGGGGCCTGGGCATTCATCTGGCGCTGGTCGCCATGGCCGGCAACCTGGGCATGACCATCGATCTTTCTCATCTTCCGGTTGAAGAACCCATGCGAAATGATCAGGCGCTGTTTTCGGAATCCGCGGGCCGCTTCATTGTCACCGTATCGCCGGACAACGAAGCGGCTTTTGAGGCGCTGATGGCCGGACAATCCTTTGCCTGCATCGGGAAAACCACGGATGAAGCCGACGGCCTTGAAATCCGGGATGGATCTGAAGATCCTTTTTTGCGCGTTTCGATTACGGATCTGAAGACTGCCTGGAAAAAGCCTTTTGGAGCGTTGATATGAGCAAAGTGAGTGTTCTGATTCAAACCGGCTATGGGCTGAACTGCGATCTTGAGACCGCCCATGCCTTCGCGCTTGCCGGCGCCAGTCCCACCCGGATACACATTAATTCACTGGTAGACGGATCCGCTCGACTGGAATCCTATCAACTCCTTGTTTTCGGTGGGGGTTTCAGCTGGGGCGATGACCACGGCGCCGGCGTGATTCATGCGGTTCGGCTCAGAACCCATATCGGCAGACAGCTTCTGGAATTTATCGACAAGGGGAACCTGATTATTGGCATCTGCAACGGATTTCAGACCTTGGTAAATCTTGGCCTGCTGCCCGGTTTCGACGGGAATTACCGTCAGCGGTCGGTTGCCCTTACCTTCAACGACTGCGGCAATTTCAGGGACCAGTGGGTTTCACTAAAGGCCGATCCTGACTCTCCCTGCGTGTTTACAAAGGGAATGGACGGGCTTGAGCTCCCGGTCCGCCACGGCGAGGGGAAATTCTATGCAGATCCTGCGGTCATCAGCCGGCTGGAGGAAAACCATCAGGTGGCGCTGCGCTATTGCCTGCCGGACGGCACTCCTGCAAACGGCAGTTTTCCCCATAACCCCAATGGATCGGTTCACGATATTGCCGGGATTTGCGATGCCACCGGCAGGATATTCGGCCTCATGCCGCATCCTGAAGCCTATCATCATTTTACCAATCATCCGGACTGGACCCGTATCCAGGAGACGAAACGGCGCAACGGCGTCACCGAAGCTCCCGGCATGACACCGGGAATCCGCATTCTTGAAAACGCCGTCAATTACATTCGATCCCGATGACGACGTTTTCGATCAAAACCCTGGGGTGCAAGGTCAATCAATTCGAATCCGAAACCCTTGAGCAAGCTCTCGTAAATCAGGGGTACTGTCCGTCCGGCGGGGAAGAGGCCGATATTTGCATCATCAACACCTGCACCGTCACGCAGAAGGCCTCCATGCAATCCCGTCAGGCCATCCGCCAGGCCATCCGCGCCAATCCCGGCGCCAGAATTCTTGTCACCGGCTGCTATGCGCAGACCGAACCTGAAGCCATTCAAAAAGTCGCAGGGGTCCATGACATTGTCGGTCATGGCGACAAATCCAGTATCCCTGAAAAACTATTCCTTACAGAAAGCCAGTGGCCAAAGGCTGAAGGCTATAACGGCGCAACACAACCTTATCCGAACATTGCGCCCTCTGCCATCAGCCATAAGTCTTCGGTCTTCCCTTTACAAGGCCGAACCCGGCCATTTTTGAAAATCCAGGACGGCTGCAATGCGTTCTGCACCTACTGTATTGTGCCCTATGCACGGGGCAGAAGCCAAAGCATGCCGATGGCATCCGTTCTGGAATCCATTCGCGAGCTGAAAGCGGACGGCATTCACGAAATCGTTCTGACCGGAATTCATCTTGGCCACTACGGCCTGGATCTGAAACCCCGAACCTGCCTGACCGATCTGCTGGCTGCCATCGAAGCCGCGGGTCTGATGGAGCGAATTCGCCTCAGTTCCATTGAACCTGCCGAAGTTTCCGATGAATTGATCGATCGGGTTGCCGGCTCGCAGGTATTCTGCCATCATTTTCATATTCCGCTTCAAAGCGGCGACAATGGCGTGCTAAAGCGCATGAACCGCCCTTACACCCGGGAGTTGTTTCAGGATCTTGTTCAAAGGATACACGCCCGGATGCCGGATGCCGCCATCGGCGCGGATGTCCTGGTCGGATTCCCCGGAGAAAGCGATGCCGCGTTTGATCAAACGATTTCGCTGATCGAGGCGCTTCCGATAACCTATCTGCACGTCTTTCCTTTTTCGCCCAGAAAAGGCACGCCGGCTCATGATTTTGCGGATCAGATTCCCCATTCGATCGTCAAAACCCGGTGCAGCATTCTCAGGGCGCTTGGCAAGGCCAAAAAAAAATCATTTTACCGCAGCCACATCGGAAAAGAAGTGGAAATCCTGATCGAAGGCGCGCGGGATGCTGCCACCGGCCACTTAAAGGGCATGACATCCAATTACATTCCGGTGATGGTTGCAGGCAAGGATCATCTCAAAAACACACTGGCAACAGCCCGGATCATCCGATTTCAGGGTGAGACCACCATCGGTGAAATACAGAATACAGGTTAGTTCGATTTTTTTCGGATATAACCCAATGTGTATTCTGCCTTTTCTTCTGGTCCAGTTCATCCGGCCTTATATTGACAATCTCGATTCAGATCTATAGACTTTCATCATTGGATATTATTTGTTCGAGTGGACTACGGCCTATCAAGGTATTAATCATATATGGGAGAACGACGATGACAAGAACAGCGATGATACATGCGCGGTTGACTCCTGAAATCAAAGAAAATGCCGAGGCGATTTTGAAAGAACTGGGAATTCCCGTTTCCTCTGCTTATGAACTATTTTATCGGCAGATTATTGCCCACCGCGGACTTCCTTTTGATGCCCGCATACCAACACAGGAATCCGTCCAGGCTATGCGGGATGCCAGAAATGGAAAAGGCAAAACATATGACAGTGTCGATTCAATGTTCAAAGACTGTAAACTCTGATGTTACAGATACGTCCCACATCTCAGTTCAAAAAGGACTTGAAAAAGCTGCCGGACAAGGACGCAACCTTGATAAACTGAAGTTTGTTCTTGAAAGGCTTGCTGTGCCCGAAAGATTGCCTCCGGAATTTCGAGATCACAAGCTAAAGGGCGAATGGCGGGATTTTCGAGAATGTCATATCGAACCGGACTGGCTGCTTATTTACACCATAACCGATTTCGAATTAAGACCTGCACGGCTGAATACCCATTCGGTATTGTTTGAATGATTATGCCAACCGTTCGATTAAAAAAAGGCCGGGACAAATCCCTTCTCAACCGCCACCCCTGGGTGTTTTCTGGCGCTATCGATGCGATCAGCGGACCCATTGACCCGGGTCAAACCGTTGATGTCGTGTCCGCAAGCGGAACCTGGCTGGCAAAAGGCGCTTTTTCCCCGCAGTCTCAGATTGCCGTTCGTATCTGGTCATTTATTCAGGATGAAGAAATCTCGATTGATTTTTTCCGAAACCGGATTTCGCGGGCGATTCTTGCCAGAACACTTCCGGGCACCCGGCAGAATTTTTCGGCATGCAGGCTGATCCATGCCGAATCCGACGGGCTTCCGGGCATTACCGTTGATAAATACGGAGATTATCTGGTGTGCCAGTTTCTTTCCGCCGGCGCAGAGCGATGGAAAACCGATCTCGTGCGGATATTGGAAGAACAGTTTTCCAGTACGCTGCATCGCGGAGTACTGGAAAACGGCCCCTGCAAGGGCATATACGAACGCTCGGATGTGGCGGTTCGTGAAAAAGAAGGCCTTTTTCCGGCCACCGGAGTCCTCAGCGGCGACTGTCCGCCGGAGCGGATCCGGATTCAGGAAGGCGAGCTTCGGTTCCAGGTGGATGTGATAAAAGGGCACAAGACCGGGTTTTACCTGGATCAGCGGGAAAACCGCGCCATGATTCCGGAATTCTGCAAAGGAGCCGATGTGCTGAACTGCTTTGCCTATACCGGCGCTTTTGGCGTGGCTGCACTTGGCTGCAGGCGCTGAAAGCGTCACCAACATTGAATCATCCGCTGCCCTTCTGGACCAGGCCAGGGAACATGTCGCGCTGAACGGACTGGATTCTGCCCGCGTGGAAAACCTGCCCGAGGATGTGTTTCACACCCTTCGCCGTTTCCGGGACAGCCGGCGCAGTTTTGATGTGATCATTCTGGATCCGCCCAAGTTTGCCGAATCCCAAAGTCAGATACCCAAAGCCTGCAGGGGATACAAGGACATCAACCTTCTGGCCGCAAAGCTTCTGAATCCCGGCGGAACGCTGATCACTTTTTCCTGCTCGGGACTGATGCCACCGGATCTGTTTCAAAAAATTGTCGCAGACGCGGCAAGAGATGCCGGCCGAAACGGACAGATCATTCGAAGACTCTATCAGGCATCCGATCACCCAACGGCCCTTGAGTTCCCGGAAGGAACGTATCTAAAAGGCCTGATCTGCAGAGTATGGTAAAGAGAATTCTTATGAAAACTTTCCGATATGTCTTATTGGCAATACTTCTGTCCCTGTGGGTCATGGCCACTGCGGATGCAGGCTACCCCCAACATGGGCGCTGTTCTTAAAAACGCCCGGTTCATGTCCTATACCCCGCGAAGCTTTTCAGTGGTCAACGGACAGGCGCAACCGGCATCCCTGGACGGCATTACAGCGGATCTGAAGCTGCTGCGCACTGACTTCGACAGTCTCATCACCTATTCCTGCAGCAACGGCCTCGAGCATGTCCCGGCTGTCGCTGAAAAGCTGAAGTATCTGGCCGTCATTATCGGCATCTGGGACCCGAAATCCGAAATCGAAATCCAGAACACCATCCGCCTGGCCAAAAAACACCCCAAACTGATACTTGCCATTTCGATTGGAAACGAGGGGATTTATGCCAGGCAATATGCTCCAGCGGATGTTGAGAAAACATTCCTTCGCCTCAGAAAGGAGCTCCCGTCAGGTTTCCCTGACCACATCAGAGCCGTTTTTCCTGTATCTTAAGCCGGAGTATTTCGATTTCTTCAATAAGATGGATCTGCTGCTTCCAAATATCCATCCCACGTTCGAAAAATGGTTTAATCCATCGGATGCCAAAAATGGCGCTGCCTTTGTCCTGAATGTGGCAAACAAACTGCAATCTCAGTATCCGAAGCCCCTTATCGTCAAGGAAACCGGGCTTCCGTCAGGGCCCGCTTCGATGGGGTTTACCGAAGCGCATCAAAGCGCATTCTGGGCAGAAATCCTGAACCAGGCCGGTGCTTCGGAAACCAGGGCCGTTTCCTGCTTTGAAGCCTTTGACGCGCCCTGGAAACCTGCGGTCACCAAAGGATATTTTCCCGGAAGCGATCATATCCAGGAAGCGTATTGGGGATTTTTTACCGTGGAGGGAAAATCAAAGCCCGTGGTCAACGCCATTCGGGCCAGAAGATATTAACTGGCCGGGGGAAACGGTAGAGACGTCAAAAGTCTGATCGTCTGATCCGTATTTTTTCAGGCGGATTTCTCCGTTTTCCATCACCGCATACGTAAAATGCTGAATCCAGTCTCCGGTATTGCAGTAGATTTTGCCATTCCAGGAACGCATCTCCGGATAATGGGTATGGCCAAAAACAACGATATCCGGTCCTTCCTTCAACATGTTTTTGGCTACCTGACGATATGCATTCCGCTCGCTTTCCTGAGATCTGAAGCTGATTTGATCTCTGCTGGTCCGTGAAAACATTTCTGCCAGAGGAACACCCCAATTGGGATGAAGCAGCTTATAGGTTCTCTGGCACAGGGGGTTTCGCAGGATTTTTTTCAGAACCCGGTACCCGTGGTCTGAAGGCATCAGCCCGTCTCCATGACTTAAATAAATGGTTTTGCCCTGAAGTTTGATATTCAGACACCCGGACGGATGAACCGCAAACACCAAGTTTTTCAGACAAGAAATACCCCCAGCGCGAAATCATGATTTCCCGCCAGATAATGAATTTCGACACCCTGTTTTTTCAGCCGTCTGAGCTCATACAGCACATGAAAATAATCCGGACGAATGGCATGCGTGTATTCGATCCAGAAATCAAACAAATCCCCCATGATAAATAAATGGCTGGCTTTATGGGCAATACTTTCAAGAAAAGCCAATCAGCCTGGCTTCCCTTTCTTCGGCGTCCGGGGCTTTTGCGCCCAGGTGGGCGTCAGAAATAAAATACGCTACATGGGTCATACGATCATCTATCGCTTATGGTGTCTTTGGGTTGTGGGGTCGGGCTTGCCACCAGCATCGTATCCAGAACCGTCCAGTGGGTATCGGGATGCGATAGGATGGCGGCGATGTGGCCGTTGAAATAAAAGTGTTCGACGTCATACTCGTGATGTTTGTAAGACAGCATCAGGTGATGGTCATCCACGATCTCGATGACCCGGCACTTGGAAAGCGCATTCAGTCCAATGCCAACGGATTTGAGCACCGCTTCCTTGGCTGTCCAGTAGCGGAAAAACAGCAGATCGTCTGCTGTCTCCTCCCAGTTTCCATTCGGCTTCATCCGCCGCCATGCGGTACAACCCCAGGCGCGCAGGGTCTGATTTTCTCGATATCCAGGCCGATGGGAAAATCCGCCACAACCCCTGCCACGTACTCTGATTTTATGGGCCAGGGACCAGAAATATCCGCTGGATGGAAGGGGCGCACCTTCGCGGCGATTTCATCAACTCGCCGAGCTTGACGCCACTTTGACCTGCTGAAAGCTGTACGGCCAGGCGGGCAAGGCTGCTCAGCCGAAGCACCTTATCCCGGCCCCGCAACCGGCGATCCGCTTCCGGAACTGCCAGAATGACTGGGTAAATAGTCTTCAGGCTTTACTTCCCTGCCAGCAGAATCCGGCAGTCGGCCACGGTTGCACCCTGCCCTTCCGCATGCAAGAAGCAGCGGGTTGACATCGATTTCCTGAATCTCCGGATGCCGGCAAACCAGATCCGAAAAGCTGACCAGCAGCTTCTCCAGAACCGCCAGGTCCACCCTTGGCCGGCCTCTGAACCCTTGCAGGAGTTTATACCCTTTGATGCCGCGGATCATGGCGCGGGCCGAATTCCGCCGAATCGGCGCCAATCGGAAAATCACATCCTGAAACACTTCCACAAAAATGCCGCCTGTTCCGAACATGATCAGCGGGCCGAACACCGGATACCGGTTCATTCCCAGAATGACTTCTTCACCGCGGGGCGCCATTTTCTGAACCAGAACCCCGCGAATCTGCGCCCCGGGATCATAGGCTTGTCGCATTCCTGAAAATGGCGGCATGAGCCTCCTTTCGCCTGCCCGGCCGTTAACAGGCCGACCTTGACGCCTCCGGCGTCGGATTTGTGAAGAATCTGGGGGAGACGATCTTCATCGCCACCGGATATCCGATCTGATCCGCAATCCCGGCGGCTTCTTCCGGACTTTCGGCCAGACGCGTCGGCAGGACCTGAAACCCGTAGGATGCCAGCAGTTCGAGGCCTTCCAGTTCTCCAAGATGGCGTTGCCCCTGCGTGATGCAGGCTTTAATGATCGTGGATGCCCGATCCGAATGGTGTGAAAACGTAAACTCCGCCAGAACCTGCTGATTCAGCCATCTGGAGTATTTGTACAGGGCGCCAAAGGCCTTGGCCGCGTTTTCCGGAAATTTATAAACCGGAATCCCCTGCTCCTGAAGATATTTGACCCCGGCGGATACATCAACCACCCCCATAAAACAGCACAGAATGGGTTTGTGCGTGCGGCGGGCGATTCGGGCGATGGCCTCGGCCGTCCCCAGCGCATTGGTCATGGACTGGGGGGTCAGGATGACCAGCGCACCGTCCACGCCTTCATCCCGGACCACGGCTCCCAGCGCATTTTCATACCGGTCCTGCGCCGCATCCCCGATCACGTCGACGGGATTCTGAATATTGGCCGTCTGCGGCAGATGGCTCGAAAGGGCATCCAGGGTGTCGCTGTGGAACCTGAGCCAGCCTCAGGCCCGAAGATACGGTCATGTCCGTGGCCACGATGCCGGGACCACCGGCATTTGTGATGATCGCCACGCGATTTCCGTCTGGAATCTTTTTTCTCAGTTTCCCGAGATTGCTAAGATTTTTGTAGGCAAAGGCGGTTGCAAAATCAAAGAGCTCATCGATGGAATCCACCCGAATGATGCCGGACTGGCTGAAGATGGCGTCGTAAACCGCCTCGGAGCCCGCCAGCGCGCCGGTATGAGAAGCGGCGGCCGCCGCTCCCGCATGGGTTCTGCCGGACTTGATGGCCAGAATCGGCGTGGGCCGCTCTCCGGTGGTGATGTCCCGGACTTCATCGATGAATTCGTGACCCCTTCGCAGCTCTTCCAGATACATCATGATGACTTCGGTATCCGTATCGCGATGAAGATACCGCAGCAGGTCAAGTTCGTCCACATCGGCCTTGTTGCCGATGGAAATGAATTTTGAAAACCCGAAATCCCGGTCCGCGGCAAAATCCAGAACGGCCGTGCACAGGGCCCCGCTTTGAGAGATAAAAGAAATATTGCCGGCCTTGGGCATCCTTGCCGAAAAGCTGGCATTCAGCCGGACAGCGTTCAGAGGATTGATGACGCCCAGGCAGTTCGGGCCGATAACCCGGATGTCTGCCTTTCGGCACATGGAGACGATTTGGTTCTCGATCTCAAGCCCTTCCGCGCCCACTTCCCTGAAACCTGCGGACACGATGACAATGCCCTTGACCCCTTTTTGAATGGCCTCCTCAACGGCCCCCAAACAGGGCTTGGGCGGCAGGATGATCATTGCCAGATCAATGTCGTCGGGAATCCGGGTTATCGAAGGATAGGCTCTGACGCTGAGGATGGACCTGGCTACAGGGTTAACGGGATACAGGGTTCCCTTGTATCCGCCCTTCAGAATATTGGCAAAAATATCATGCCCGACTTTTCCCGGCGTTGTCGAAGCCCCGATGACAGCAACCGATTGAGGAGAAAATATGGCATCCAGCTTGTCCATTTCCCAATACTCCTGATTTTAAGTGTAATCTTTATTGATGCCGATTACAAAAACGCGACATTTCGTCTATAGCTTTTACCATTGCTCTGAACTGACAATACCCTGATTAAAGCTTGATGTAAAGACCATCATCGCGTCAAGTTGTTCCGCTTTTACACTTTCCAATGAACTACAAAACGCTGTATCCATTTACCATATGACGCATTCCAGCTTTCCGGATTGACAGGAGAGATCATTTTTTCTATAAGTGAATGGACATGAATCACCCGGAGGTTCACCCCCAGATGTGGAAATGACCGTTCGTTCGGGCTTGACCCGGAAGGACGGATTCTACATTTTCACGGTAATGTATTCATGGCCCGACAGAACAGTGGACGGCGGTAAAGCGATATCGCCGGATTCAGTCATTATCTCATCTGGGAAGAGACCGCAAATGACATCTAAAGACAATTTACCGGGAAAAAGAGGCAAACAGGATGACAAAAAAATGGGTATATCTTTTTGATGAAGTTCAACTGGTTGATGCGTATGTTGGTGGAAGCTGGGATGCGGTTCGCGGCCTTCTTGGCGGCAAGGGTGCCAACCTTGCCGAAATGGCCAGGATCGATGTTCCGGTGCCCCCGGGATTTACCGTAACCACCGAAGCCTGCAATGCCTATCTGGCCGCAGGCAGCCTTTTTCCTGAAGACTTGTGGGACCAGGAAATTCATGCCCTCCACGAGGTCGAAGCCAGAACCGGAAAAACATTCGGCGATGCGGAAAACCCGCTACTGGTATCCTGCCGATCCGGCGCCAAATTTTCCATGCCCGGCATGATGGATACAGTTTTGAACATTGGCCTGAATGATGAAACCGCGGAAGGCATGGTCCAACTGACCCAGGATGAGCGATTTGTTTATGATGCCTATCGACGGCTGATTCAGATGTTTGGCAGCGTGGTCATGGGCATTCCGGATGAGCATTTTGAAGAAGTGATCACGGCAACCCGGCAACGCGCCAGGGTTGAAAGCGATGCAGAGCTTTCCGGCAAGGACTGGAGAACTGTTACCGAGGAATTCAAGAAAATTTTCAGACGTCATTCCAAACATAATTTTCCGACAGACCCTTACGAACAGCTCAGCCTGGCAACCGAGGCGGTTTTTAAAAGCTGGAACGGTAAAAGAGCCATAGACTACCGGAATGCGGCCGGAATTGCGCATGACCTGGGGACCGCGGTCAGCATTGTTACGATGGTTTTCGGCAACATGGGCAACGACAGCGCCACCGGCGTCGCCATGACCCGCAACGGCTCCACCGGCGAGCATAACATCGAAGGGGATTACCTGACCAACGCCCAGGGCGAGGACGTTGTGGCCGGAATTCGCATGACCAAGGATATTTCACAGTTGAAAGTCGGAAATGCCCAGGGCTTATGCGGAATTTGAAGCCATTGCCAGACGCCTTGAAAACCATTACCGCGAAATGCAGGATGTGGAGTTTACCATTGAAAAAGGCAAGCTGTGGATGCTTCAGACCCGTGATGGAAAAAGAACCGCACAGGCTGCGGTCCGCATTGCCGTGGATATGGCTGAAGAAGGGCTCATCATCCCGAGAAGAAGCGGTCCTGAGGGTGACTCCGGATCATGTGGATTTTTTTCTTCATCCCCAATTCGACAGCAAGTCCAGGCTGGCGGCCAAAGCATCGGGAGATTATCTGGCAACCGGCCTGAATGTATCACCTGGCGCAGCCATCGGCGTGGTGGCGCTGGATGCCAATCTGGCGGAATCATGGGCCAAAAACGAAGGAAAGCAAGTGATCATGGTTCGGGCCGAAACCCGTCCCGATGATGTTCACGGCATGCTGGCAGCCCAGGGTATTCTGACCAGCCGGGGCGGCAGAACCAGTCATGCGGCCCTGGTGGCCCGGCAGTTTGGAAAACCGGCCGTGGTCGGCGTATCGGATCTGAAGATTGATATGATCAAACGCCGCATCATGATGAAGGACAAGGTCATTCGGGAAGGGGACTGGATCTCGATTGACGGCACCGTCGGAGAGGTTTACCTCGGGAAACTCAACACCACCATTCCGGATATCAACGACCCCTGGCTCATCAAGCTGCTGTCCTGGGCGGATAAATACCGGCGTCTTGGCGTCTGGGCCAATGCCGACTACCCGCGGGATGCTGCACGGGCCAGGGAATACGGGGCTGAAGGTATCGGTCTGTGCCGCTCCGAGCACATGTTCTTTGAAACCGAGCGGCTGCCCTTTGTTCAGAAAATGATCATGACCGATCTTCCCATTGAAAGACGCGAAGCCCTCGACATGATTCTGCCGTTTCAGCGGGAAGACTTTTATGGCATATTCAAGATCATGGATGGGCTACCGGTCATCATTCGACTGCTGGATCCGCCGCTTCATGAATTTTTGCCCAGCCATATCGATCTGGTCCGGGATCTGGCGGATTTAAAGCTTCGAATCAAACAGGCCGCCAATCTTACGGACCTCGATGATCTGCTCAATCAGATCCGCGCCAAGGAAATTGTTCTGAAAACGGCTGGAGAATCTGAGAGAATCCAATCCCATGCTGGGAATGCGCGGGGTTCGTCTGGGGATTCACATTCCGGAAGTCACCATCATGCAGGTAAAGGCGGTTTTCGAGGCTGCCTGCATGGCCACCAAGGAAGGCATTCATGTTCATCCGGAAATCATGATTCCGCTCACCTGTCATGTGAACGAGCTGAAGTTCCAACGCGAGATCCTTGAAGCTGGAAGCCCGAAAGGTCATGGATGACTGGGGTATGGAAATCGATTATAAATTCGGAACCATGATCGAGATCCCCCGTGCGGCGCTGACAGCTGATAAAGATTGCCGAATACGCCGATTTCTTTTCCTTTGGAACCAACGACCTGACGCAAACAACTTTTGGAATTTCACGGGATGACGCTGAAGCCAGTTTTCTGGTCCATTATCTGGAAGCAGGCATTCTGCCGCACAATCCCTTTACAACCATCGACCGGGAAGGTGTGGGAGAGCTGATGAAAACCGCCCTGATCAAAGGCCGGTCCGTTAAACCCGATCTGGAATGCGGAATCTGCGGTGAGCACGGCGGAGATCCCCAGTCCATTCATTTATGCCATGAACTGGGGCTGACTTATGTGTCATGCTCTCCGTTCCGGGTTCCCATTGCACGCCTGGCAGCCGCCCATGCCGCATTAAAAGGAAAATAGGAAAAGACCGCATGAAGGGTGAAGTCCTGTTGCGTACTTCACCCTTCATTCCTCAAACAGTGACGGGGCTGCCATTGATGGACCTCATCACAACGGGACGCCCCTATCCGATACAAACCCGGTTAACCTCTTTCATGTCCGTGAATCCTTGAAGCAGCTTGGAAATCGCATCCTGTTTGAGCGTGGACATGCCTTCCTTGGCGGCCTGATGAAAAAGCTCTTCGGCAGACGCCTGCTTTTTGATCATGCGCTTGATTTCCTTGGTGCCTTCCATCAACTCGTGAATTGCCATCCGGCCCTTGTATCCACTTCCCGCACAGACATCACAGCCAACCGTTCGGTACAGGACGAGCTCTGGTGTATGGGTGATGCCGGTAAGCGCAAAGGCTTCAGGGCCATAAGCATCAACAATGTCGTTATATTCCTCCACTGTCGGGTGATAGGACTCACGGCAGTTGCTGCAAAGGGTTCTGACGAGCCGCTGCGCCAGAACACCTAAAAATGCATCGGAAAAATTCAGGGCATTCATCCCCATATCCAGAAGCCGGGTAATGGTCTCCGGTGCGCTGTTGGTGTGAAGGGTTGAAAATACCAGATGGCCGGTCAAGGATGCCTCGATGCCGGTAGATGCCGTCTCTTCATCGCGCATTTCGCCGATCATGATCACATCGGGATCTGCACGCAGAAAGGATCGCATGATTCTGGCAAAATCCAGGCCGATTCGAGGTTTAACCTCAACCTGCCGCAGTCCTGCCTGAGTGATTTCAACCGGATCTTCGGCAGTCCAGATTTTGATGCCGGGCTTGTTGATATGTCCCAGCGCTGCATGAAGGGTCGTTGTTTTCCCTGATCCGGTCGGGCCCACCACCAGAATCATGCCGTAAGGCTGGAACAGTATTTTTTCCATGATCTTTAAATTCCGGTCATTTAATCCCATCTGATTCATCTTCATGGCCCCGGACTTGGCCAGAATTCTAAGGACCGCGTCTTCAAATCCTCCGGTTGTGGGAATGGTGGCCACACGAAGCTCAAAGGGCTGAATCCCTTTTCTGCGAAACTTGATTTTCCCGTCCTGAGGCAGACGCCGCTCGGATATATCCAGATTGCACATGATCTTGATCCGCGACAGAATGCCTCTGGCCATGGTGTTGGGAACTTTCAGATATTCCTGGCAGACGCCATCCATGCGAAACCGTATGCCGGTTTTATTGGTCACAGGGGAAGGTTCGATATGAATGTCCGAAACACCGGTCCGATAAGCCGTAACCAGAACCTGATCCACCAGACGGACAACCTGGCTGGCAGATTCGTCCAAAGACTCAAGAACCTCTTCCGCATCTTCTTCAAAGGCGACATCCGGGATGATCTCGTCTATATCGAGTGAGGATTCCATGGCATCCTCACTATGTTCTTGCTCGTAAAACCGTTTGATATATTGCTCGATATCTTCTTTTATCCCAACGGAGAGATGAATATTGGGCATCTTGATCAGGGCTTTAATATGATCGGTTTTCCGGATATCCTTGGGATCATCCACAATGATATCGATAGTTTTTTTCCCCCAGCTTAAGGGAACCCATACATCATGCAGCAGAAATGATTTTTTCAAGTTGCGAATCAGCTCAAATGGAACTGGATGGTTGGGGTCAAAAGGTTTAAACGGCACACCATAAAACAAAGAAAGTGATTTTCCGATGTCGGTTTTTTTCAACTTAAATTCTTCGATCAAGACATATTCTACGCTTTTCCGCGTCTTTTGAGAAATGACCAGCGCCTTCTGAAGCTGTCCCGGGGTAATTAAATTTTCCTGGATCAGGTAATCGTAACGAGACCCGGGTAGCATCTTCGCCATAAGGGCATTCAGTCTCTGTTCAACTTCACTGACTCCGGGCTGCATCATCAAGGCGGCTTTATATAGGTCAATTGCCGTATCCTTATGCCCCCGCTTCTCCATATCAAGGCCCATGTCGGAAACGAGCCTGGCTTGTTGATTTTTTTCGATATCCAGTTGATCAACAAGGGGAGAAAGATACTCTGCAACCTGATCCGGAGAATGAAAAAGAAGCAGACAATCCAAGAAGCGGGACATAAGATCTTCAGAAAAAGGATTTTTCTTGAATGCTTTTTCATACTCGGCGGCAGATTCTTTGACAAGCCCCAGTTCCTTGAGCGCAGCAGCGCTCTCGATAAGGGTTTCGACGGTCTCTTCGGCCGGACTGCCCTGTAGAATCGAAAGCTCCCTTGGAGAGACTTTGCCGACACCTTCCTTGTCCAGCTCATGGATCTGAGATTTCAGGAATGTCATTCTGCTTTGAATCTCCTGCTCCTTCTGGGGGTCCGATATCTGAAAATCGGAAAGCAGATGATGATAAGTGTCAAGACTGGCTTCCAGAAGCCCCATGGACTGATATAACTCAGCCTCGTTAATTTTGGCGTTTATTTCTGATGTGGATAAGACGGATTTTGCACTCACGGTTTCAGCACCTCAGCCAGCAGTTTGGATAATCTGGCGATTTCAAAAGGTTTGACGATATATCCCTTAATCACATTCCGGAGATGGTGCGGAATGCCATCAGGACCTTCAGCCTCGTAGCCGGATGCCATGACGATTCGGGCAGACGGGTCCATCGCAAGAATTTTTGTGGCAGCTGCAACACCATCCATGACCGGCATGTTGCGATCCATCAGAACAACATCCGGCCGGCAGGCTTGATAAAGATTTACGGCTTCTTGACCCGATGTTGCAATCGAAACAAAATACCCGTTGTTTTCCAGCAAATCTTTCAAAATCCCGAATATGGTTACATCATCATCCACAATCAGAATTTTTTCTCCCTGGCCGGGGATCAGCCTATCGTCACACAGATGTGACTGCTGCTCATGAACCACCGGGCAGGGAAGTGTCACTGTAAAAACAGTTCCCAGACCCGGCTGGGAGAACACCTGAATGTCGCCGCCATAATTGTGCACAATGCCGTAAGCGGTTGAAAGACCCAGTCCGGTTCCTTGACCCGCCTCCTTTGTTGTAAAGAACGGATCGAAAACTCTTCTGGCGGTTTCTTCCGTCATTCCGGAGCCGGTATCCGAAACCCGGATGATGATCTGCCGATCGCCTTCCCTGGCTTCAATATGAAGGGTTCCCCCGTCGGGCATGGCATCCCGTGCATTGGTAAACAAATTCATAAAAACCTGGCTCAGCTCCGACGGATCCCCTTCAACGGCAATCAACTGGGGCCATTTGTTTTGAATTTTGATGCGCTTGTTAAATGAGGTTGAAATAATCTGACAACATTCCTGGAGCGTATCGGCCAAATTAAAAATGCGGTTGGGCCCTCTTGGCTCCATGCGTGAAAATTTCATCAGACCGGAAATCAGATCTGATCCGTTCCGGGCGATATTGACGATACTGGTGGTGCATTTCTGAATTTCGGCAACATCTTGATATTTCAAACGGATCAATTCCGCATTGCCAAGAATTCCTGCCAGTATGTTTCGAAAATTATGGGAAAGCCCTGCAGATATCTCCCCCATGAATTTCATCCGCTGGGAATGCACAAGCTGATCCTGCAGCTTATTTTTTTCAGCGAGCGACATTTCATAATCAAATGCCTTGGCCAGAGAATCCGTTGCCATCCGCATCAGATGGGTTTCCGGATCCTTCCAGGGCACTTCCCTGAAGCAATTGTCAAACCCGATAAACCCTTCAAAATGGCCTTTCATCAAGAGCGGTATGATCAATATCGAACGAATCCCCAAAGATTGCAGAAAACGGCTCTCAGACTCCGGGAATTCTTTAACAGCCCCTGCAATGATGCGATCGGCAGACAGCTCTGAATACCACCTGGAGAACCCAGCACTGTAATTAATTTGCCTCAGGTCTGCCAGCGTCGCCTGAGAGCATACGCCCTCTGCGCACCATTCGGCTTTCAGACTCATCCAGACATTTCCAGATGAATCCCGGGAGTTCTGATACCAGTAGGACCGGCTTGCCCCTGCTGCCCTGCCCATGATTTCCAGAACACTGAACACCTGGTCATGCGCATTCTCCCGCTTCAAGAGCATGGATGCCACTTGTGCGGCCGATTCCAGATATCCGTGAAGTTTTTCCATCCGGGTAATATCGACCATCAACACCAGACCGCCCTGCCAGGATCCATCCAGGGAACTCATCAGATGTGATATGTTCAAATCCAGTATTCTGTTTTGAGTATGAACCGTCAGGTGGCCGGATATTTCCTGATTTTCATCGCCGGGTACAAGTCGCTGTTGAAGGGATGTGTGATAGTCCATATCAAACTGATCTTCGACAAGCTTTCCTAGAATCAGGCTGATGGGTTTTTCCAGAAGAATTTCTGCGGCAGGATTGACAGTGAGAATCCGCAAATCAAAATCGTATACAAGAAGCCCGGCCTGCAGATTTTCAAGCACCTGAAGAATGTGCTGGCGATTGTTCAGAAGCTCTTCGACAATTTTCCGGCTTCTCAGGCTCTTATCCGTAATCAGAGTCCGGCTTTCCGGAACTTCGGCCGAACGGATTTGTTGAGATAAAACCAGAATCTGCTGACGAAAGGAATTAATATTGCTTTTGGTAATGAAATAATCTGCCGCAATCTGTTCATGCCCGGAATATTCCAGGATGGCGCCTGAAACAACCACAATCACCATCGGAGCATAAGCAGGATTATCCCGAACATAACGGATAAGCTGCTCGCCGGATATCTTGGGAATGATCAGATCCGTAAATAAAATATCCGGCTGATTGCGGTGGATCTCCGAAATCGCTTCTTTTCCATCCCTTGCCGTCCGGACATGATAGCCTTCCGAGATGAGAATATCACTGAGCATATCCAGAAATTTGCGATCATTATCCACCAGAAGGGCATTTTGTTGAATCATGAGAAAGCCTGTATCTATCCGGCAAAACGCAGGAAAATGCAAATGGCCCGGACTGGTCGTTTTATGGAGAGGACTCGAGAGTTATCTCTCTTTTCGCCACAATTTGAGTTCCGCTCGAATGGCACTGAACTCCGCCTGAATGGTTTTTTTCATCTCTTCGACAGCATATAGGAAAGCTTCATGAGGCGGCATCGGTTCATGACCCGGCACTGCATTGACCTGCGGCATCGGCCCAGCACTCATTGTAGCAGAATAGCCGAACGGTTTCTCCGCTTTTTGGAAATAATCCCCTGATGACGATTTTATGGGCTCGGTCAGTTTTTCCTTAAGCCTCTTAAACTGTGCAATTTCATCAGCAAGAATGCTTCGTCTGGCAGTTTCCGATACACCTTTTGAGAGTAAAAGGATTTCCAGATCACGGTAAATGGATTGGAGCAGCCGGATGGAATCCGGGTGCGTCTGTGCTTTTTTTTGCAGAATATACTTTCCAATCGCTTCCAGCAACTGAAGGCATTTGTGCACGATGCCGTCATCTTTGAGAACGGTTTTCAAGTGATTCAATTCTTGAATAAACTCGGTCAATATGGCATCACTGATCTCCCAATCCATGGACAGGACAATGGATTTCAATGTCGTCAGCGGGGACGCCAGGCGACTGTCATCAGCTGGGGATGATCTGTCCTCCTGATTCAAAATCTCATTCAGCCGTTTATCAGCCTCTGGGCTGCCGGTATCGACATTTTCCACATCCATGAATGCTTCTCCAATTAAAAACCCTTCTGAAAAGACGCCAGAGTCATTGCGATGATTTTTTTAAGCGTAATCACCACATTGTCCCCCTTAATGGCACTGGCGGGGATTGAAGGAACTTTGAGCTTGCCGTTCAGATCATTCTCCATCATCGCAAGGGGCATGATGGGAATTCCCTGATTTTCCAGATCTCTTTTGTTGTACTGAATAATCAGGGGAATCTGATAAATATCTTTTTTATGCGCCGCAAGGTTATCCTGAAGGTTTTTCAGGGATATCAAGTTTTGTTCCCGCTGAACAGACAAAGAATCCGCAACAAACACCACGGCATCCACACCTTTTAAAACCAGCCTGCGTGTGGCGTCATATTTGACCTGTCCCGGCACAGTGTAAAGCTGCATGCGAACCGAATAGCCCTTGATCTTACCAACGTCAAATGGAACAAAATCAAAAAAAAGAGTTCGATCCCCATGTGTTTTAATACTGACCATCTCAGAGGGGATTCGCTCCCGAAATTGTTGGTAGATATATTCCAGATTGGTTGTTTTTCCACCTCGTCCAGGCCCGTAATAAACGATTTTGGCTTGAACCTCTTTGTTTTTCATATTGATGAATGCCAAAACAGAAACCCCCTTCTGATTAAGCCGTCGACATCTTGAGTATCATCCGGACTTCCAGATACGTCGTATCTTATGAATGACATCCGCCACTTTCATTCGTAAAAGACCTAGAGAGATTTGTTTCCCGAATACCGTAATGATCAGCAATTCTTCGTTCACCTTGCTGAAGTACAAACTTTCTGTTTCGCCTTTATGAAAGAGCAGGGCGAATTCTTCCTGACCCACAATCTTTGCCATTGCCTCAACAGCCCCGAAATTGGCCGCTGAAAGTGCTGCCAGAGAATATACATCAATTCGGGAAATTCCATTATCCCCCTTTGCGATAATGTTGCCGGCAAAGTCAATCAGTAAGACGCAGTGAACACCGCTGGCAATAAGATCGGATAGCAGAATCCGTTCAATTTTTTCCAGCTGATCCTGCCCCAGTGCATATTCCATTAAGCTAATTGATTTTTCATGATGAGGAGCCACTGCCTCTATCCTCCAGTCAGCGAAGTTGATTTACAGCCATACATCTTGAAATCATTCTTTATAGATCAAAACATCATGTAACTCAATGATTCCTGTATCTGAAACAAACCGGTTAATCAAGGAGTTTTCAGTATCAGGACATGTTCACTGTCCCGAAGATGCCGTTTTTCGGATTAAAATGTAATCGCCGCAGATCCGTCATCCCGGTACCCGGCGGCACTGGGATGTCCACCGATATCTTCCGAAAGCGCAACCCCCTGAGCAGTTACTGAATCCATGGGCTATATTTTTAATTGTAACCACACAAAGTTGCAGTTATCAATAGAAAACTATTCAATTAGATTGAAACGCATTTAAAAGTTATTTTTCCCGATGCCGGCAAGTGATCATGCAGTTAACATATCTTTCAATTTACTATCTCCAATTTTTATGCTTGCTATTGGGGCCAGACTCTGGATAAATAGGCCAAAAAAACATGGCGACATCCCTCTTTAAAAAAAGGAGACAGAAAATGTCTTGGGAACAACTGGTTGAACTTATTCGAAACATTTTATTCACCCAAACCGGAATCCCCAATCTGACAGGCGGCAATGTTCTGATGATCGGCATCGGCCTTTTCTTTCTTTACCTTGCCATTGCAAAAGAATATGAGCCGCTATTGCTGCTTCCGATTGGATTTGGAATCTTCATTGTCAATTTCCCGCTCACGCCACTGATGGGCTTTACAGAGCAAGGAACGCCGGAGCTGATCCGGGCATTCTATAAATACGGGATCGAGTGGGAAATCATCCCCTGCGTCATTTTTCTCGGGCTGGGCGCAATGACGGACTTCGGACCGTTGATTGCCAATCCCAAAACCCTGATCATTGGAGCCGGAGCGCAATTGGGCGTTTTTGTGACCTATCTTGGCACCTTGTTCTTTGGATTCACGCTAAAGGAAGCCGCATCTGTCGGGATTATCGGGGGCGCGGACGGCCCCACGACAATTTACCTGACCGCAAAGCTTGCACCTCACCTGCTGGGCGCAAACGCGCTGGCCGCATATTCTTACATGGCGATGGTTCCTCTGATTCAACCCCCCATCATGCGATGGATGACAACGCCTGCTCAGCGCCGGATTCGCATGCGTCAGCTCAGACCTGTGTCCGCAAGGGAAAAACTTCTGTTCCCGCTGATCGCAACCGCATTGATTGTTTTTCTGATTCCAGCAGTCGCACCTTTGATGGGCATGTTCATGTTCGGCAATCTGATGCGGGAAAGCGGCGTGGTCAAACGCCTTTCAGATACCGCTCAGAATGCCCTGATGAACATTGTGACTATTTTTCTGGGGCTTTCGGTCGGAGCCACCATGCAGGCGGAGGTTTTTTTGAACTGGAAACCCATGCTGATTTTTGCTTTCGGTCTTCTGGATTTCGTGGTGTGCACCTTTGGGGGGCTTTTGACAGTCCATATCATGAATCTGTTCCTGAAGGAAAAAATGAATCCGCTGATCGGCTCCGCCGGGGTCTCGGCCGTGCCCATGTCGGCCCGGGTAACGCATGTCGAAGGGCTTAAGGCCGATCCGGATAACTGGCTGATCATGCATGCCATGGGGCCCAATCTGGCAGGTGTCATTGGATCCGCGGCAGCGGCGGGCATGCTTATTGCCATGTTTCAATAGGAGGCCATCATGATATCCCACTATTTCAAACTTTCCCGCACATTATGGCTTATTGTAGCGGTGTTGTTGCCGTTATTCATTCAAAATATTTCTCTGGCCGCGCTTGGAGAAGACACTGAAAAACCCGAACCCAAGTTCACCCGTGAGGGAAAAACCATAACAGCCAAGCTGATCCCCAGAGCAAAAAGCACGAGCGTGTTGATCGATTTCAACACGGCCCCGGGCAAACTAACGGATGTTAGGGGTATTGAATTTGAAACCCTCCAGACACCGGATCTGGACATTAAAGAATTCAAATCCGCGTTTTTCGATGTCACGATCGATGATATTCCCCCGGGCTCAGAGGCCGAAATCATCATCTCATCTTCATTCTTTACAGTTTCAACCGAATACTGGCTTTACAATACAAAAAACCCGGCAAAATGGTTTGATTCCGGAACAAAGACAGAAAGCGGCGCTGACGATTCCAATCAATTTGTTATCCGGGTCATGGATGGCGGGGCATTGGACAGCGATGGCATTGCAGACGGCCGGATTCAAATCATCGGGGGACCCAAGGATTATTTTTGGAGTTATGCCATCGGAACCTTGTTTGTCCGTTTTTTCGGTATTTTCCTGGTATTGTCGATGCTGTTGATCGGCATATTGTTGGCAGGAAAAATCTTTGTTGCCCTTGAAAAAAGACGTACCAGGCTGGCCCCCCCCCCATTGCCCAAACCCTCCAAACTGTCGCCTGCGAAGCGATCAGGACCGCTCAACCGCCTTGATGCCCCATCCGCACCAGATCCGGACACGGTTGCCGCCATTGCAACGGCGCTTCATCTGCATCTGTCTGCGGGAAAAGCCCGTGATACGGTCGGCGACAAAACCATCGCTCAGAATTCATGGGCCCAGTATGGACGTATCGAAATTCAGAACACACGGCTTCAGGTGTTTCTGCGGCCGGTCAATTCCAAAAAACGCTTTTGATCCAACCGGTATGGATGCCGAAATGGATACATGATCAAAAATACGGATTCACATTCATCTGAACCGATTACGAGGCAGTCCAATGAAATATCATCTACAAATCAATCAGAAAAACTTTGATGTCACCATCAGCGGCATAGCCGGAAACACGGCCCGTGTCCTGGTAAACGGGCAACCCTATGAGGTTCGTATCGGCAATCCACCAACGCCTGCTGCGCAACCGATCACAGCCCAACCGGCGGTCACGGTTCAGACAACGCCAGCTTCGGCGCCTGTCCTGTCAAAGCAACCCAAAGCATCAGCCTCGCCTGTCGCGCCGGATATCGGTGAACCCATTTTAGCGCCCATCCCCGGTTTGATTCTGGAAATCAATGTGAAAGTCGGTCAGGTTGTGAGTGCCGGCCAGATCGTCTCCGTCCTGGAGGCCATGAAAATGGAAAACAGCCTGATCACCCATGTTTCCGGTACAGTTAAGGAAATCCTGGTTGAAAAAGGCTCCCAGGTATCGACCGGTGATGTGATTCTGATTGTCGGATAATCGTTCCCACTGAATACCCACGGCATGAGGCGCATTCCCTGCTGGAAAAGGCGACTGCCCCGGATCAGGGCGGCCAAACCAATGCGAAGACGGACCGAAGGCCGATGGCAGGAAACTGTTTTTTCACATAGCCGACGGTTTGTGATAAATTTATATGGGGAATCTAAAGGATGCGATAGGCATCCCTAATGGCGGACTCCCCGTATTTTCTTTCAAGACGGCGTACAACGAAATGGCCATGTGCCATATTCTGGAAATGGTCAATAAACAAGGTATTGATAAGTGCCCCTCCAACTGCGCCAATTGCAGGTAAGGCTTGTGCAGCAGCTTTCTCGGAAACCTGGATGCTGAATCGGTCTGCAACTTGAAAGATAAGCCGAATAAGTGCCGGCGCGCCTTCTTCAGCCATTCCTTTTTCAGCGATATATTCAGCGGCCTTTGTTACAGACTTTGTCAACGCCGTACGAACGGCAAAATATCCGGTACCCATCCCATCATCTCCTTTGCTTAATCCCCCTAAAGCAAAGACTTCGATGCAGGCCATTTTGGATTCACTGCTGTTTATGAGTTCTCCCTCACTTCTGGCAATATCGGCAATGGACCTTAACATGATGGTCGTTGATATGGGAAGCTCAATCACCAATGCCGGCAGCCCGAAGAAACCACCGATCCCGCCTGTTGCCGCAACTGCCAATTTATGCCAAAAACCTGAAGATTCTTTTCTTGGCCGGATATCCATCGTGAAGACTGCCGCATTGACCGATATGAATAAAACCGTGCGAGTTGCCGCTCCAATAGTCGCACTCCAGCTCTTCGGAAGAAGTTCGAACCCTCTTTGAATTGGCGTTCCAAGAAAATCTGTTATTTTTGCGGCAATGCCTGGATTCTCCAGCAACCATTTGGCAGCCTTCAAATCCTCCATATCTTCCGGCTGAATAAACATCATGGCAGAATACTCCGTATTATTGTTCATCATAGATCCCGGTTTTCGGGGTTCAGCATATATGATATTGTGTTCCGTCATTTCGTGATCCCGGATCGGAGTCCGGACACCGAAATTCCAATGATTTCAGTATTCAAAGCCTGGTTGCCGGATCAAGTCCGGCAGGCGGTTGAAAACTGTCCAGATATACAATTTCCTTAAATATATTGGAATAGTCGAACCAGTATCCCGATCATCATTGAACTTCGAACAATAATAATTTATCATGCACGGAATCCTGGATCATCTGTTACGAAAATTTTTGCCAGAATCCCATAGTGGATATCAAAGCATATTCCGGATGCATGACTTATTCAATCACAGATTTCTTTTTTTCGCGATTCTCTTTGCGGCCGTCATTCCCTGCTCAGCCCTTGAGCGCCTGGACCAGCACAACGGCGGAGACTTCACGATTTCCCTGGGCGAAGAACTTATTATCAGATTGCCGGGCAACCCGACGACCGTTTATCTGTGGGAGGTTTTCTCGATCGATTCGACCATGCTGAAACAGAAGACAAAGAGCGTCTTTGTTGCAGATACCGACCGAACAGATTCCGACATAGACCATAACCTTGACACTTGAGGACTTGCGGAATGAGCCTTCAACAATGCAACGAAACTTGCAACGCCAAAACACTAGAGAGGTGCTAATATCATGACATCTGCCATAACGCTGCCGCCTGGGCAGAAACCAATCACCATGGTTAATCCCTGTCCCAGGCTACTGGTGGTTGGCGATCAGCAAACCTGCACACAGACCCTGCTGGAGATTTTTCACAGTGATCACGATATTCTTGTCGTCAGAAACGGTGTTCAGGCTTTTGAAATGTGTCGCAGCAGCTTGCCGGATCTGATCTTTCTGGATGTCGTTATGCCGAACATGGAAGGCCTTGAGGTTTGCCGGCAACTCAAGACTGACCCGGATACGAAAGATATTCCGGTTATTCTCTTGATTTCCCTGGATAGCCCATTGGTCGAAACCAAAGCACTGGAGGCAGGGGCGGCTGATTTTATCACGAAACCGATAAATCCTGCGGTTGCCCGTGCCAGGGTTAGTACCCATCTGACCCTGAAGGCCCAGTCGGATCTGGTACAGTCTCAGGTCTTCGTTGATGGCCTGACCGGTGTGGCCAATCGCCGGCGCTTCGATGAAGGCCTTGAAGCCGAATGGCGGCGTTGCAGACGACTCATTACGCCTTTGGCCCTGCTAATGATCGGCATTGACAATTTCAACAATTATAACAACCTCTATGGCCATCTGGCTGGAGACGCTTGTCTGCAGGAGGTGACGGCAATCCTGAAGAGACAGTTAGGTCGATCTCACGATCTATTGGCGCGCTATGACGGCAAGAAGTTCGCCTGTCTCCTCCCGGACATCTATTTTGACGGGGCACGGAAAAAGTCAGAGTCAATGGTTTGGGCGGTCCGTGACAGGGGGTTGCCTCACGCATCTTCCGACACTGCCTCGTTTGTTACCATCAGCATCGGGGTAGTGGTAACCGTTCCCGGCCCTGACCGACACCCCAACGAGTTGCTATCCATTGCCGAGGCACAACTCTCCGAAGCCAAGCGTCAAGGACGGAATCAGGTGTGCGGCCTGGAGTTAGCGGGATATTTTTCTAATGCGCTGAAGTGACTGATGTGACAATCCCCTCTGACGATAAAATTCACCGCCGGGTATAGAATCGATCCGCGCCCGCAGATATACCTGGCTCTATGAGCAGGGCTTTTCCATGAAATGGGCGGATTGACACATGACCATCCGGAGATTATTATATCAGACTGGATTATCAGCATCGTTCCGGCCTTCAAAATCAGGATAAGAGAAACTGGAATTCCTGAAATGACCGATTGCATATAACAGGTTGGATCAGGGAGTTAACGCCTCATGACAAGAAATGTTTATCCGTGGATTCGATCCATCCGGCAACTGGCGCTGATCGTACTGGCAGCGGCGGCAATCGCTTTGATCTCGAATCATTTCCGTTCATCTCCGCTGCCCCTGGTGGGAAACTGGTCGCAGGAAGCGCGACTGACATCCCCATCCGGCCGGCAGATGGCCATTTCCCTGGACGAGGCAAAAAATCTACACCAATCCAATGGCGCGGTGTTTATGGATGCGCGGCCTTTGGAGGAATTTGCCAAGGGGCATGTTCAGGGCGCAATCAGCCTTCCGTGGCACGAAGCCGAACAGCGGGTGATGGACGTCATCGCGGATATGGCAAACGATGCCGTAATCATCACCTACTGCGATGGAGACGACTTGCAATCTGAGCAAGGAACTGGCGCTGTTTCTGGAGAATCTGGGGTTTTCAAAAGTCCGGGTACTGGTCAACGGCTGGTCAGTATGGCAGAATGCCGGACTGCCGGTTGAGACAGGAAACTGAGAAGTAAAGAGATTGGGAAGATTAGAAGACAATAAGGCTTAGATGGAACAGACCACATTGACTCAAGACAGCATCAAAGGTGAAAAACAGGCGTCTGAAAACGGGAAAGACTGCATCGCCCGTTCCGCAGGACATTCCAACGGCTGCTCGCATCACCACCAAATTTCCGAAAATTCCACGGCCACAAGGCTTCTGATCACCCTTGCCCTGAATTTCGTCATTCCGGTGGTGCAGATTATTGGCGGCATTGCGGCTAACAGCATGGCCTTGATTTCCGATGCCACGCACAATTTCAGCGATTTTACGGCAATTCTGATTTCCTACATTGCCCTTAAAATCGGCAAAAAAGGGGCTTCTCTTCAAAACACCTTCGGATACCGAAGAGCCGAAATCCTGGCTGCCCTGTTGAATGTCGCGATTCTCTTTGGCGCATCCGGAATAATCGTCTATGGCGCGTTTCAGCGGCTTCATAACCCGGAAATCGTTTCCGGCGGCCTGGTCATGGGGATTGCGGCCATCGGGGTTATCGGGAACGGGTTTTCAGCGTGGCTGCTTCACCGGGATGCCAAGGAAAGCCTGAATGTGCGCGGCGCTTTTCTCCATATGATGGGAGACATGCTGACATCCGTGGTGGTGCTCCTGAACGGCCTGATTCTGATCTATAGGCCCTGGTACTGGCTGGATCCGCTTCTGTCTCTGTTGATCGTGGTATTTATCGTAAAGAACTGCTGGAGCATTTTAAAGGAATCGACCGCCATTCTCATGAACGCCACTCCCGGGCATCTGAACATCCAGGCACTTCAACTGTTTTTGCAGAATTTCCCGGGCATTTCTGGCGTTCACTATCTCCATGCCTGGAGCCTGGGATCATCCGGTGTGGCCTTTTCCTGCCACGTGGTTGTCAATGATCAGCCCATCAGTCAAACCCGGCAGCTTCGGGAAAAAATCAACCACTCGCTTTTCCACGAATTCGGCATCGACCATCCGGTCCTGCAGTTTGAAACGAGCGCCTGCGGCAACGGGAACCTTTTCTGCGAAGATACCTGTGCAACAACTGAAAGCCCTGCCCCGCCACAAAAACACGGCGACAGCCAGACTGCCTGGACTGAAAAAACATGGACCCGGCACTTTGCCCTTGCGGCAAGACTGATACTGGGCGGAGTGTTTATTTATGCCAGCTGGGATAAGATCCTTCACCCGGCAGCGTTTTCAGAGGCCGTGTTTAAGTATCAGATTCTTCCCTCTCAACTGATAAATCTTATGGCCTTGATACTGCCCTGGCTGGAGCTGATTCTGGGACTGCTGCTTGTTTCCGGATTCTGGCTGTCCGGTGCTGCCCTTGGGGTAAATTTTTTAATGATAATCTTTCTAAGCGCCCTTATCTTCAACACGGCCAGGGGCTTTAACATTCCCTGCGGGTGTTTTTCCGTGGAAACAACTTCATCCGGGCTCTCCGGGTGGGTTATCTTACGGGACGTTTTCATTATCAGCCTTTCGGGCTATCTGCTATATGTAACCACTCAGGCGGAAAGGCTGAAAAAACAGTCTGTAGGTGTGTGAAACAGTTCAAATATACCGGTCCACCATTTCGCAAATATATTGCTCCACGCCCTGGGCGCCTTCAGACGCCTCGATTTCCTGAATCAACCGGCTGATTTTCTGGTGCGTTTCGGGATCACGTTTGAGATCCTCAATGGAGCGATAGACGCCTGCCCTTCTGCCCAGCCTGAAAATGATCCGGTCTTTTTCCGCAAGCTGTTGATAAGACTGGATCACCTTCAGCATGGCCGGTTTATCCTCCGGCAGCTTTCCGGAAACATCCTCGAGAAGGTTCATGATATGATCGCTGGAAACCCTGCTGGTGATTCCATCCAGGGCCGCGATGAACACCCGGATTTCTTCGGCCAGGGCATCATCGGTCTGCATTAAGAAACTGCCGTCTTTGACTTTTTCATGAAGGGATACCCGGTCCGGAACCCGCAGGCTTCTCAGGCGGATAAAATGCGGATTGATCTGATTCAGCACACGGGCTGTCTCGATCGCGTGTTCCCGCCACATGGCCTGCCCGCCAAGCCCTGGCATGACATATTCCGACACTTCCATGCCGGCTTCAATCAGTTTTCGTCCGGCCTCAACATGAACAGCCGCGCTCACCCCTTTTTTTATGAAAACCAGCAGGGGATCATATCCGGTTTCCAGCCCGATATGCACGCGGTCCAGGCCGGCTATTCGGATTTGTTTGAGTGATTCCAGTGATTTACGAGAAACGGTTTTGGATCTGGAATAAGTCGTCACACGGCTGATCTCGGGAAATTTCTCCCTCAGGAAGGTCAGAGCCGTTACCAGGTCATCGGTTTTCATGATCAGGTTGTCGGCATCCTGAAGAAAACATGCGGACGTACCGTAATACATCCAGACGGCCATTCCCCGGTAGCATTGGCTGAACCCGGGACCTGCCGAAATATGGGAAATCACCACATCATCCACAGCGCCGTTTCTACCCAGTTTGTGGGAAATTTCCTGAATATCGTCCGCAATATTCCGGGCGGTCTGAATATCCTGTTTAATTTCATCAATGGTTCGAAGGGAAAATTTTTGGCCCTTATACACCGGACAAAACAGACACTGATTCCAGGGGCAGTTACGGGTCAGTCGAAGCAGTAGGCTGCGGGCTTCGTTGGGGGGGCGGATCGGTCCCTGTTCAAAACTAGAGGCTCTGACATTCATATATTTGTTCCTGTTGGGAAAATTTGAAGATTAACAATTCTCCTGTGAAGAAAAATGGACAGGCCGAAGTTTTCTAAACAAACTTGCAGCTTTCTGCCTTCATCTTTAAGAAGTCCAAGAAATTTATGATTGGCTCCGGGAAACGGGTACAGATCGATATCATCCGGGGTAATCCAGCGGAAATCGACAGGGCCGTTCAACCGAACCGCTCCGGTAAGCGCGTGACAGATAAACACCTGCATATGAATCTTAAAATGGGTATAGGCATGTTTCACTTGGCAAAGATGCGATACGATCCTTGCCGAAACCCCGGTTTCTTCCATTATTTCCCGCACACAGGCTTCGGCAGGGCTTTCTCCAACCTGGATTTTCCCGCCGGGAAATTCCCACAGTCCACCCAATAGGCCGTCGGGTTTTCTTTTCGTGATCAGCATCCGCCCCTGATGGCAGACAACACCTGCCACTACCGGGTAGAGCGGAACCGGCGGCGTCTTTACGCGTTTGGGATAAACATCGACCTGGCTGGAAGCAAAAGCAGCGCAGAACGTATTGAGCGGACACTGGGTGCAAAAGGGTTTTGCGGGTTTACAGATCAGGGCGCCGAGTTCCATCATGGCCTGATTGAAGATTCCAGGCGCATCTCGATCCAGCAATGCCGTAGCCGGTTTCTGAAATACCGCGTGGGCACTGGATCCATTTACCGGAGTATCCATGGCAAACAGCCTGGAAATCACCCGCTTGACATTTCCATCCACGACTGCAAACGGCTGGTTAAAGGCGATGCTGAGAACTGCCGAGGCGATATAGTCTCCTACCCCCGGAAGTTGTCTGAATGCATTCCAGTCCGATGGAATTTGACCGGAATGGCGGGAACACACCTGAATGGCGGCTTTATGAAAATTACGGGCACGGCCGTAATACCCCAAGCCCTCCCAGAGCTTGAGCACATCCTGCTGATCCGCACAGGCAAGGGAATGAATTGTAGGAAACCGTTTCAAAAAACGGTCGTGATAAGCAATCACGGTTTTAACCTGGGTCTGCTGGAGCATGACCTCAGAAACCCAAATCGAATAAGGCTCCGGGATATTTCGCCACGGAAGGTCCCTGTGATTGTCCGCATACCAGGACAGAAGACGTTTTCGCCAAAATTTAAATCGGCCTGAAAGGTCTTTCGGATTCAGTTGACGTGAGGTCACAGACAATCCCGAACCCATCAATTCACGTGAACGTGAATCTGCCGGGGCTTTTCTTTTTCAGGCCTTGGAAAACAGATTTCCAGAACCCCGTCTTTAAGAACTGCCCGGATATGATCAGCGCTGATGCGTTCTGGTAGCGTAAATGCCCTGAAAAATGAGCCAAAACATCGTTCCTGCCGAAAACACTTTTCACTTTCAACGGGCATATCAGCGATTCGTTCTCCTTTTAATGTCATCAGATTGTCTTTGAGTTCAACGCTGACATTTTCCTTTTTCACACCCGGAAGGTCCGCCTTTATGATGACTCCCTCCGCAGTGTCCAGAATATCCACCGCCGGTTTCCACTCGCATCTGGCGATTTCATCCTCAACAATGCGAGGATCGGACGCTGAGTCAGCAATCATCTGGTTGATGCGATTTTGAAGAAACCCGATGCGTTTCCACGGATCCCATCTATGTGACATATCGACCACCTCCTGTTAAAAATGACGGTAACTCTATCCGAAAACTTTCAGCTTCTAACTTCTGCCTACCGACAAAAATAAATCGCCTGCGGACGACTGTCAAGGCAGCCAACCCGCTATGACTGAAAGACGGCCGTGTAGAACAGCGTCACCATGCCGGCCAGAAAGAAATGAGATTCAACCAGAAATTCCAGGCGCACACCCTGAAGCATGAATTCGTTTTCATGCATGCAGACCAGCGCCAGCATGGCCGCTGGACAGACGGAAAGACCCAGTCCCAGAGCGGGAATGATTCCTGTCAGGCTTGAGGAAATGATAAGCGCGACCCATATCCCCAAAACCGTTTTCAGCATTCGAATGGATTTTTTCTCTCCCAGTAAAATGGCAATGGTTTCTTTGCCGACAATCCGGTCTCCCTGCATGTCCAAAATATCAAAAAAAGCTGTTCGGGCAAATGCCAGCCCCGTTGCCCATAAAAACACCAGCGACGTTTTAAGACCAAATGGGTTGCCTGCGGAAATTGCCGGCAGAATCGATGTCACCACCCCCCACGCAACCGCAATCAGAATGGTTTTGGAGCCGGGAATATCCCTTATCCGTGAATATTTTCCAATGATCAGCAGTTTGGGGATCAGTTTGATATTATAGGAAAGCCCGAGAATACTCATCATCAGAAGCACAAGAAAAGAGGTTATTCCCTGGGAATAGGCAATGAGCAGTCCTGCACCCCCGGAAAACAGGACAAGGCATATCAGAAATCCTTTATGGGCGATGTAGAAAGCCTCCCGCTCCGGATCATTATACTGGTCTGCCTTAAGTCCGGTCAGATTGTTCAAGGTGTGCATCGACAGCACGTAGAACATGGAAATCCATACATGGGGCAGAAAATTACTGATCCCCATCAGCACGGCACAGGCGTAACTCAAACACCCCGCACCTGCAGCGACAAAAACATTGGTCAGGAGCAGCGCCTGTTGAATGGGAAAAAAAATTTTCAGAATTCCGGCTCTGTTCTTATGCGGCAGCCTTTCAACAGCCCTGACCACCCGATTAATGATCCAGTTGGGAGTTGATGCGCCAGCGGTAATTCCGATGGTTTCTGCAACAGTCAGGGCCTTGACGTCAAGATCGGACTCGGTTTCGATGTGAAAGGTTGCAATGCCGGACTGACCGGCAATTTCAGCAAGCCGCTGGGTATTGCCGCTGTTTTTGCCCCCGACAACGATCAACGCATCCACCATTGCCGCCATTTCCCGAACTTCGGCCTGGCGCTGCGCCGTTGAATCGCAGATGGTATGAAAGCATTTGTAGTGAGGGTGACGCGCCCGAACCCAGTTATTGGCAGCTTCAAACAGACGGGTATTCAGCGTTGTCTGGGCAACCAGAATGGCCTTGTCAAAATCGGGCAGCGCTTCAAGCTCTTCAATGCTTCCGGCAACATAACCCTTGTCTGCGGCAAATCCCATCAGCCCCACAACCTCGGGATGATCCCGGTCGCCGATGATAATGGATGCATATCCCTGCTTGGTATGTTTCTTGATAATCGCCTGTACCTTTACCACTCTGGGACAGGTCGCATCAATGACCGTAAAACCGGCCCTCTTCAGCTCTTTTTTAACGGAAGGCGGCACACCATGCGCGCGAATCAGCACGGTTCCCTCTGCCGCTTCCGGGATGTTCCGAATGATGTGAACACCTTTTTCTTCCAGAAGATCAAGCACCTGGGGATTATGAATCAAGGGACCGTGAGTGAAGATGGGTCCGCGGTGTTTGCCGGGAGAGTCCAGAGCCATTTCAACGGCTCTTCGCACCCCCATGCAAAAGCCGGCGGTTTTAGCGATGATGATTTTCATGAATGAATCCGACACCGGAAAGCCGGCAGACTCTTTTAAGGCTGCTGAGTATTAAGGATTTCCAGGCCCATATCAGGGGCTACTTGAGGAAGATCTTGTGATCCACCAGAGACAATGAATGGATTCGGGCTTTGAGAAATTTTTGATCTCCGAAGATACTGATCAGCCGAACCCCATCATTTTCGGGCTCAACCACATCGACAGCTTCCATTACCAGACGATTTTCTTCTCCTTCAATCAGATATGCATTGGCTTCACACATGGCATTGTCCTTCAACAGGGTAAGGGGGTTGACTTTTTACCGTGAAAAATACTTTCTCCCCTTTTTCAGAGGGGGACGTTATCATTTTCATATCTGGGGGTAAAACCAGGTATGATTCATGAATGTTTACGAGTTCATTAATTTTAATCATGCGCGTTTACAATTGGAACAGGGGGACTTGACAGGACGGACAGATTCTGCTGAATCAGGACTTCAATCAGCCTGGGCAGCGGAATCGAACTTAACCCGACGATTTCGACATTTTCCTGGAAAAGCGGAATCAGTATTTTTTTTGCGGGACTGCCGGCAATGGCTTCGGCAATCCTGGGCGTAACTTCGCCCATCATGGCGTGTGCCAGAACAATGCTGAGCGGGCCGATGATCACATCCACCCTCTCGGCTGTCCGGACAATGGCGTTTTCACCGGTCGCTCCCCGGTTGGCTCTTGCCTTCAGCATCTGCGATGTTGCAATGGCATTGGTACCCAGAGCGATGATTTCGATGGTCTCTTCAAAAACCTCTTTAAGCTTTTTGATCACGGTACTGCCAATGCCGCCACCCTGACCATCAATGACGCAGATACGTTTCATTTCAGTTCCCATTGTTCTTCAGCGCAACCCATGACAGCAAGCCGGGAGTCTCATGATGCCTCTGGATTCTGACTGCTTGTATTAAAGCTTGTCGGTTTTTATCTGATTCTGCCTTTTACGCTTGGGCAGCCGCCTGGAAGGGCCTTTTTTCCGGGTTGTTGGAATCCAGCCGCTGTCTGAATCGTTATCCGGCTCCCCGGAATTCAGCTGGGCGGCCATCATCAGTTTTTGTTCAAACACCGGGGAGCTGAGCGTCGCACACCCGAATGCGGTCGAATGCCGAATAATGTCCTGATCCGAAGAAACCACAATGGCCTTTTCCTTTTCTTTGGCCGCCATTCTCTTGATGACCGTATCGGCCAGCTCGCCGCGTCTTGAAAAAATAATGCTGACGCCCTGAATACGATCCTGGGACGGGCAATCGCAGGGTGCGCTGGAGCCGTCAAAAACAACGGTGATTTTATGACGTTTGACCCTTCGATATGCTGACAGCATCTGAACAAGCGCATCCCTGCCGGCCTGAATGCTCTGGCTTTCCAGACTGCCAAGAACTCCGGACTGACGAATCAGGTTATACCCGTCGATAATAATGTGGATAGACATTCGGCTGCTTCAGGTGCGTTTCAGAAGACCGATTAACCGATCCAGATCGTCATTGTTGTAAAATTCTATCTCTACCCGGCCCTTTCGACCCTTGCGTTTGATTTTGACGCGCGTTCCGAAATCCTGAGACAGGTCATTGGCCAGACTGTTCAAATAAACATCAAAGGACTTGGGAGGAGATTCCCTGTCTTCGGGTTTCTGATTCTTGAAGCGTTTAACCAGGACTTCGGTTTCCCGAACTGAAAGACCTTTGGCAATAACGGCTTTCCATGCGGCACTCTGCTGGGCCGGCGTATCAGCTCCCAGAAGGGCGCGGGCGTGGCCCATCGTCAATGTCCCCTCCAGTATGCTGGTCTTGATCGGTTCCGGAAGCTGGCGAAGTCGCAAAAAATTGGCAATGGCCGGACGGCTTTTTCCCACCCTGACCGCAACCTCTTCCTGCGTCAGATGGAATTCGTCCATCAACCTGTTGTAGGCCTCAGCTTCTTCCAGGGCATTGAGGTCTTCACGCTGGATATTCTCGATGAGCGAAATCTCCAGAAGCTGACCATCGGAAACGTTTTTGACAACAACCGGCACCTCGTTCAAGCCTGCAATCTTGGCGGCCCGAAAGCGTCTTTCGCCGGCAATCAGCTCGTAGCCGGTTTCTGCCTTTCGCACCATAAGGGGCTGAAGAATGCCCTGTTCCAGAATGGAACGGCTCAGCTCATCAAGTTCTTCCTGAGAAAAACGGATACGGGGCTGGAACGGATTCGGGCGAATCAGGCGGACATCGCAGGTAAAATACTCCCCGGAGGCATCGCTCGGGACTGGATCAATGTCGGGTATCAGGGCTTCAATGCCCCTTCCCAGCGCCATTTTCTTTCGTCTTAAGGTCCCGCCCTCATTTTGGGATTGTTCTGTTGTCATTTTCTAAAGCTCAAATAGCCAATTAGGGTTCCAGGCCAAAGACTGAAGACTGGCCGATAATTTCCTTGGCAAGATCCATATAGCTGACCGCCCCTGCCGAAACAGCATCATACAGCAGGACGGGCTTGCCGAAACTAGGCGCTTCCCCCAGCCGGACATTGCGCGGAATGATGGTTTTAAAGACCAGATTTTTAAAATATTTCCTGGCTTCATCAGCCACCTGGCCCGAAAGATTGGTGCGTTTGTCGAACATGGTCAGAAGAATTCCGCCAAGCTTGAGATTCGGATTTAGACCCCGCTTGATCCGCTTGATGGTCTGAAGAAGCTGAGACAGACCTTCCAGCGCATAAAACTCGCATTGAAGGGGAATCAGCAGGGAGTCGGCGGCAGTCATGGCATTCACCGTCAGCAGGCTGAGCGATGGCGGACAGTCCAGAATAATATAGTCATAGGCGCTGGTGAGTCCGGACAGAAATTCCTTTAGGATGTTTTCCCGGTTGGCGCTGGACAGCATTTCGACTTCAAAACCGATCAATTCCACCCGGGCGGGAATCACCTTCAATAATGCAATTTCACTGTCCTGAATGATTTTTTCAGCCGATGCCTCGCCGATCATTCCGTGATACAGCGTCTGAGTAAGGGCTGCCTTGTCAATCCCGATGCCGGTTGTGGCATTGCCCTGAGGATCGCAATCCACAAGGAGGATTTTTTTTTGGGATACTGCAAGCGCTGCAGACAGATTGATTGCAGTGGTAGTTTTCCCGACCCCGCCTTTCTGGTTCGCGATACATATTGTGGTTGCCATGACGCAAACGGTATCACAAAAATTGGTATTTGAAAAGTCAAACCGAATATGTCATGGTATGATTAGCTATAAAGAATCTTGGAGGAATGCCCAGAAATGAATCCCAATAAAAAAATCCGGGTCTGGCTGCTGGTTGTGCTGATACTTTTTCCTGGAATCGCAAGCGCCATTACCATTCAGGAAGAAGAAGAACTGTCCCGGGAATTCATGGCCGCTGTCAACGAGAATTACGAGATTATTCACGATTCAGTCATTACGGATTATGTCACCCGGATTGGCGATAAAATTCTGGCTGTCATGCCGCCTCAGCCTTTTCCATACAAGTTTCATGTCATAAAGGAATACACGTACAATGCATTTGCAGGGCCGGGCGGTCAGATTTTCATCAACAGCGGTCTCTTTGAAGCCCTGACCAGCGAAGAGGAAATTGCCGGCATTATCGCCCACGAAATTTCTCATGTGGCCTGCCGGCATGTTTCCGAACGGATTGAACGATCCAAAAAAATCGGCCTGGCAACCCTTGCCGGCGTTGCCGCCGGCATTCTGATGGGTGCGACCGGCTCAGGCGCTGCAGCAAGCGCTGCAACGATCGGCTCCATTGCTGCCGGCCAAACAGCCACGTTGTCATACAGCCGGGAAGACGAAACCCAGGCGGATCAAAGAGGCCTGGATTATATGATCAGGGCAGGATACAGCCCAAAGGGACTCCTGGCCGCATTAACCAAAATCCGCAGCAGGCAGTGGTATGGCAGGGAACAGATTCCCACTTACATGATGACGCACCCGGCAGTAGAAGACCGCATGACATTTCTCGCATCCTGGATCGAAGCAAACCCTGCGATTATTCACCAGCTTCCCCGTCTTTCTGCGGACGCCTTTGACTGGACCCATGCCCGGCTGGTCGGCATGTTCGGACCCGAAGATGAAGCTCGGAAAAATTTCAAGGCCCAGGTCACCCGGACGCCTGACAAGGCATTGGCCCATTACGGCTATGGGCTGATCCTGACCCGGACGGGAAATCGAAGCGCGGCAATGGATCATTTCCGGATTGCATTGACGAAACGGGCATTTGACCCGGTTCTTCTCACCGAGATAGGGAAAACTTATTTCCTGGATGGCCGGTATACCGAAGCACTCCGGATTCTTCAGGGAGCCCTGGACATCTCTCCCGATGAAACAGAGGGGCTATTTTACACCGGACGCTGCTTCATTGAACTGGGGAAGTTTCAGGAAGCATCCCGTTTTCTGGAATCCTTGCTCCGGATCACCCCGGATTATCCCGAAGCCATATTCTATCTGGGTAGTGCCTACGGCTCCTTGGGCAGGACTTCGGATGCCTGCTACAACCTTGGCCGGTATTACCTTATCCGGGCGGAATATAAAAATGCGGTTGTACAGCTTGAAAAGGCAATGGAATCAACCACGGACCCTCAGAAAAAAACTGAAATTGAAATCTTGCTTAAAGATGCAAAAAAACGATTCACTTTCAAAATCCGCGAATCCGAAACGAAAAGGCGTTAGGGCAGATATGAAACCTTTTGTTTACTTGATTCAATCTGAATCCGATATGCCTTATTCCGATCTGCCGCACGAGCACAATGACATTATTCTGCTGACCTGGAAAGAACCTTCCGATCGAGAAGATGCAATTTTTTATCCAAAAAGCACATGGAACGAAGGAAGAAACCGTCTTCTAAAAGAAGCCCTGTCCCGTAACGCCCAGTATCGCTATTATATTTTTTTGGATGGAGACTGCATTGTCAAGGAAGATGCGGAGCTGGCCCAAGCATTAAATGTTAAGCTTTGCGGCAATCCTTTCCGGACATTTGAAAGATATCTTCTGGAATGGGAACCGGCTGTCGGGTACTCCCGCTATTCCTGGCAGTATGACGAACCGGGTTCCGAAGTCAATCTCGGTTACAATTTTGACGCTCTTTTTAATGCGTTTCACTGCGAAGCCGTCTCCTTTCTGCTTCCATACTACACGGGATTCGATTGCGAGTCCTGGCTGTATTCGCAGCACATTCTGAACCATCTTGCAGCGCTGCTGTTCAATCCCCACAGAATCCAGTTCAATGTCATCACCACCCGCAATGCAAACCGGAAGTCCTATGCCCGCCGAAAAAAATACTGGACCATCCCCGCAACGTTTCTGATGAATGCCGTTACATCCGATTTGAAATACAAGATGAAGATTCAGGATGCCAATTCCATCTACCCCCTGCCGGGAAAACCGGAAAAAAAAACAGGTTCTTACCAAATTCCGGAAACGTTTCTGCAGAACCACTTTAACTCAAAACACCCGTTGATCCGGTATCGGCGCCTGAGGCATTTATTTGCCGAGAAACATCCTGCAGAATACAAAACCGGCAACAAACGACTACGAACCGCGGTATGTATGTCCGGAAGGTGCGCGGGCCTGGATAAAACCCATCAAACAATCAGAGAATGCCTTTTAAATCAAATCGGGGACCATGATCTGTTCATGTTTGTCCCGCAGGACTCGAACAGTCACCTGGCTGCGCTGCTGAATCCGGCCGTGATTCGGATTGAAGATGATCCGCTTCTGAATGAAGGGACGTTGATCAACGGTGTCAACTGCCGTTTAAAAACCGGGATTCAACCCTATCTGCAGCAGCTTTACGGGCTGAAGCAATGCAACCTGCTTCGTATAGCGTATGAAAAAGAGCGTGGAATCCGCTATGACTGCATCATCCGCTGCCGACCGGACCTGATGTTTGTAAAACCACTTGATATTTTATCCCTTTTAGATTTATCTTATATCCATGTTCCGGATTTTCACGGATTTGACGGTATCAACGACCGGTTTGCCGTCGGCTGCTCGGAACATATGAATATTTATATGAATAAACTGGACGAATTCCATGACTACATAACGGACTGGTTTAAGTCCCGTAGCGATGCGCTTGCCGTCAGCGCGGAAATGTTTACCAGCGGACAGCTTCGAAACCACAACATTCCGGTTCGACCCTATCCATTCCGGTTCAACCGGATCAGAGGCAGCAGAATCAAAAATGACATTCCCAAAGATCAGTGAACAGGGCGCTGTGCCATGCAAAACCATTCCATATTCCATCGTGCCGGACACTCAGACAAGATAGACAGGCTTATTGTTCTGCCCTTTATGAAGTCCGTGGACATTGCCATTAAAAGTATTCGGGTCCGTTTTTTTCGCTCCCTGATTACCACCATCAGCCTGGTTCTGGCAGTGTCGTTTCTCAGCTTCACCCGCGTGGGCTCCGATGTGGCAAACGGCCTGCTGTCCACCGGCGAACCCGCGCTGCGACAGGCCCTGATTCGCTCCGGATACGATCTGCGGCCGGAAGATGTTTCCGTGGGAAACAGCCCCAAGCAGCAATGGATTATTGTGCTCTCGCTTCTGGTCTGCGTGGTGGGAATTGTCAATGCTCAGCTCATGGCCGTTACCGAACGATTCAGGGAAATCGGCACCATGAAATGCCTGGGTGCGCTGGACCGTTTTATTCTGAGACTCTTTCTTCTTGAGGCCGGCATTCAGGGGCTTATCGGCTCCGGCATGGGCGCGGTTATCGGCGGCGCTTTTGCCCTGGTAAATTTTTTTCTTCGATTTGGAACCGTATCCATCACCACGTTGTCCTGGACTCAGGCAGGTCTGTCCATTGCCGGCGCCACGCTTGTCGGATGTGTGCTGAGTCTTGTCGGCGTGATGTATCCGGCGATAGTTGCCGCCCGCATGCAGCCCGTTGAAGCCATGCGGGTTGAACAGTAACATTATCCACAGGAACTGTCATGACTGATTCCAGAAAAATTGTCAGGGTTACCGGAGTGACCAAATCCTTTAAGCTGGGCAAATTGGATGTTCTGGCGCTGAAAGGGGTGGACCTTGAAATCACCGCCGGAAACTATATTTCCATCATGGGTCCGTCGGGGTCCGGTAAAAGCACGCTTTTTAACATGATCGGCGGACTGGACAAGCCCACAACCGGAAAAGTATTTATTGACGAAGTGGACATTGCCCAACTGGATGCCTACGAACTGGCCTGGTTGAGGTGCCGGAAAATCGGCTATATTTTTCAAACCTTCAACATCATTCAGGTCATGACGGCCCTTGAAAACGTCACCCTTCCCATGACATTTGCAGGCATGGCCGACGATGCGGCTGTTGAAAAAGGCATAAAGCTGCTGGAGATGGTGGGTCTGGGAGATCGCTTTCAGCACAAGCCATTTGAATTGTCCGGAGGGCAGCAGCAGCGGGTGGCCATTGCGCGCGCCCTGGCCAATGACCCTGCCATTATTCTGGCCGATGAGCCTACGGGAAACCTGGATTTGAATACAGGAGAGGAAATCATTTACCTTCTAAAGCAGCTAAGCCGTGAGCGGGGCGTCACCATCATCTCGGCGACCCATGACATCAAGATGCTGAACGTATCGGATCAAGTCGTCTGGATTCGGGATGGCCGGGTTGACAAAATAGAAAACCGGGATGAGCTGTCCATTTCGATCGGCCAGGTCGGGACCAGATCCGGACATGACACATTGAGCGAATGTTAACCCTATGAAACACTTACCCAAACAATCCGGCGTTTTTGCGCTGCTCCGAATCCTGATTGATAGGCTCAGGCATTATTGCGTTATGTGTTCGCCTATTGGCTTTCGGATGCTATCGAAACAGCTGGTGTTGATAACGGGAATTGCGCTTGATATGGCTGTCCAGTGCCGGAGCAAGTGAGTTTGAAAGGGACATTCGGGCTTTATCGGCTTTCGGGGACAGAAGCACAGGAACTTCAGGCTGCCGGTCCGCCGCCGCATACATCAAGGAGCAGTTTCAGGGAACGGGTTTTTCCGAGGTTGGCGTGCATCGGTATTCACTGCCGATCCTTCAGCAGGGGAAAAGCCAAATAACGGTTCCCGATCGCGGCATGGCGATTTCCCTTCACCCGATTCTGGGAAATGCCATTTCCCCTCAGGCCATTGATCCCGAGGGGTTGAAAGGTCCGCTCATTTATGCAGGGACCGGGTCTTTGTCTGAATTTAACGGAAAATCCATCGAAGGCGCTATTTTACTGATGGAACTGGATTCAGGAATAAACTGGATTCAGGCAGCCTCGCTCGGCGCCAAAGCATTGATTTATGTGGACAGGGGCCTGTCTTCAAGACCATTGTTTGAGGATAAGTTCGAGCTTTCGCCCATTCAGTTTCCCCGTTTCTGGATTTCCCAGGAGGATGCCCGGGACTTTTTCGGGGAGTTTGAAACCGCGTCAAAAGGCCTGGTTTTCCCCGAAATCCAGTTAAATTCCGAAGTCAGTTGGAAAGAGGTTGTCGGTGAGAATATCTACTGCCTGGTTCCGGGTCAAAATGCCTCTCTTCAGGAAGAACTGATGATGATCGAGGCGTTTTACGACAGCACCGCCTATGTACCGGGGCTGTCTCCGGGCGCGGACGAGGCCGTCAGTATCGCCACCCTGCTCGATCTTGCCCGCAAGTTCAAGGAAACACCGCCCGATCGCTCTGTTCTGCTGGTAGCCACCAGCGGCCATGCCCAAAGCCTGGCCGGTCTCAGGGATCTGGTCTGGAGCCTCCGGGCATCCCCCAAGGACCTTCGCAAGCAAAAGAAGCAGCTTCGGGATATGGTCAAAGATACGCGCAAAGTGCTGAGTGCACTGGATCCCAAATTGCGGGAAAGCGCTGCTGAAAATGCCGATCCTGAAGATTCGCCGCTGGAAACGCTGGTCAATAAAGCCATCAGTGATGAAATCAAGAACCAGGTCGATAAAATATCCAGGGAATTGATGCGGCTGCGGCTTGAGCAGCCGGATTCAGGCCAAATATTATTCTGGCAGGAAAAAATTCAGGCGCTTGCCAAAGACAGGCTGCTGCTTCGACAACTGAGCTGGCAGGCCTCTTTCAAGGGCCTCTCCCCTGAAGAACAGACAGTCATGGATCGGCTCATCCCTTCCGCCATCCAGCGCCAGAAAGCCATTCTCCGGGATGCCTCCAGTCAGACCAAGCTACTCGACAATGCACTCGACTTCAGATCCCTGGTAAAAAACCGGGAATTGATGGTGGCAATCTCGCTGCATCTATCCAGCCATGGCGACGGATTCGGGGCTTTCAGTAAAGGCTGGCTTTATCCCTTAAAGCCCAGCGCAAACCGTTCTTCCGCCTATACCTCCCTGGATGGGGCCATGCATCAGAAAGGGGGCGCGGAAATCCCCCTCTTCAGGGACACGTTAAGACCCAGCAAACTCAGAACCTGGCAGAGTTATTTTACGGATCAACCTTTTTTAGGCGGCGAGGTCAGTGCACTTGCCGGTTACATCGGCGCCAGCCTGGCCACTGTCCATGACGCCCGGAATCTCTGGGGAACGCCCTATGATGTTCCAAACGCAATCGACTGGTCTTATGCCACGGAACAAAGCCGTCAGGTATGCAGCCTGTTAAGCCGTGTGGCATCCGTCCCCGAACTTTACAATGAGAACCTGCCGCAAAACGGGTTTTCAACAGTCAGCGGCCGCGCCAGCTTTATCCGGCATGGAGAGCTGTTTGCCGACGCACCGGCGCCGGGGACCGTCATTCTCTCCTACCAGGGAAATGCAAGGTATTATGCAATGGTCAGTGATCTGGGAACGTTTCAGATCAAGGGCGTTGCCGACAAAAGACATGTTCTGGACAAATTGATCCTAGAAGGCTACCGGTTTGACCCTGAAACCGGAAATGCCGTGTGGACCATTGACAAGGAACAGACCGGAAAAGAGGCCTACCGCCTGAAAATGCAGCGCACCTCCATGCAGACCGATCTGATCATGTTTGCCTGCAAAGGCTCCACCTTGTTTAATTTGATGGAGCCGCGCAGCTTCAGGTACATGACAAAAATCAAACTCATAGACGGCCGGCGGGAGGCCACTCCCCTCAAGTACTGGTACAGCCGGATCGATACCCGATCCTCGGTGCTGACATCCATTTATCTGGAACCCGAAACCCGCCTGAAACTGACGCTCTCGGATTCGGTGATTCATAAAAAACTGATCCTGACCCACGCAGACCCCGAACATCCCGATGGAACGGGATACCGGATCGATGACTGGCCAATGATTCACAAAACCGAATACCGGGCAGCCTTGGACATGTGGGCGCTTTTAAACCCGCGGATCACCACCCTTGAAAAACACGGCATTTTCAACGAACAGATCCGAAGACTTCAGCAGGAAGGACAATCTGCCCTGGAAACAGCCGGCCAGGCCCTATCCGAGAAAACATACGACCAGTTCATTGAAGCATCCTCGGCTTCCTGGGCCCTTGCCAGCCGGGTCTACGATGATGTCGAGCAGACGCAGAAAGACGTGCTTTTCGGGGTTCTGTTTTATATCGCCTTGTTTGTTCCGTTCGCCTTCTGCATGGAGCGCCTCCTGTTCTCATTTTCCAACATCTACAAGCGGATTATTGCCTTTAGCGTCATTCTGGTCCTGGTGATCGTGATCATCTACCAGGTTCACCCGGCCTTTCAACTGGCATACAGTCCGCTTGTCGTTATTCTGGCTTTTTTCATCATCGGCCTGTCCTTTATGGTGACGCTGATTATTTTTCTGCGCTTTGAACAAGAAATGAGCCTGCTTCAGAACCGGGCAAGACCTGTGGCAACCGGTGATATCACGCGATGGAAAGCCTTTACAGCCTCATTTTTCCTGGGAGTCAGCAACCTTCGACGCCGAAGGATTCGAACGGCTCTGACCTGCGCAACATTGGTCATCCTGACCTTTACCATCATGAGCTTTACATCGGTAAAGAGCATGCGCCTTCATTCCAGAATTCAATATCAGGCCAGCGCGCCATATTCCGGATTTCTGCTGAAAAACGTAAACTGGCTGGATATTCCCCAGACAGCGCTCCCGGTTCTGACCCATGCCTTTGATGCTTCCGGGATCATTGCGCCCCGGGTCTGGCTGGAAGGCGAAGACCGAACCCGATCTGCGCAAGTCCCCCTTCGATATGGCGGCCGCAGATTTGAAGCCCAGGGCATGATTGGACTCTCCGCCGACGAACCCGGCGTTTCAGGACTCGATCAAATTCTGGTCGGCGGCAGATGGTTCAAGCCCGAAGAGCGCCATGTGGTCCTGATTTCCGATCGCATGGCTCGGGAGTTAGGGGTTTCCTTTGATCAGCCCGAATCCGCAGTTGTTCAGATCTGGGGGATTCCGTTTCAGGTGACCGGCATCTTTTCCGGAAAACTGCTTCAGGATCGCACTGATCTGGACGGAGAGCCCTTGACGCCAGCCATTTTCCCCCGTGAAGCCGCTCAGGAAATGACCGAGGTAGAAATGGAAGCCATGGAATCCGGAGATGATGTCCGGTCGTATCAAAGCAGATACCAGCATATTTCCGGAGACCTGACGTTGATTGTTCCCTACCAGACCCTGCTGTCTTCCGGCGGAAAGCTTAAAGGCATTGCGGTCCGGCATACAGAGGCTACAGATACCCGCAAAGCCGCTCAGCACCTGGTCGATCGGTTCGGACTGGCGCTTTTCAGCGGCGAGCCGGATGGCGTTATGCTGTATAATGCCAGCGATGCCTTAAGCTACAGCGGCGTTCCCAACATTCTGATTCCGATCATCATCTCCATCTGTATCGTGCTGAACACCATGATCGGCAGCGTCTATGAACGCAAACGTGAAATCGCCATCTACACCTCGGTGGGGCTGGCCCCCTCCCATGTCAGCTTTCTCTTTATCGCAGAAGCCATGGCGTTTGCGGTTCTAAGCGTGGTCATGGGTTATCTTCTGGCCCAGACAAGTGCCAGCCTCTTTGCCGGGACTTCGCTGTGGTCGGGAATCACCGTAAACTATTCCTCGCTTTCCGGTGTGGCCGCCATGATACTGGTCATCCTGGTGGTGCTGATATCGGCCATTTACCCCTCAAGGGTTGCCGCGCAAATCGCCATTCCCGATGTCAACCGTTCCTGGACTCTTCCTGCATCCACAGGCAATCAACTTGAAATCACGCTTCCTTTTCTGATGAAATACCCGGAGCACCGAAGCGTTACCGGTTATTTATACGACTACTTCAAAGGCCACCAGGACGTCTCGCACGGACTTTTTTCCACCGGCGAAATCACTTTCAGCCAGGTTTGCCCGGTACCGCCGGTTTCAGAAAATACAGGTGCCTGTGAAGGGGAAAATTGCTGCAAGGATGCCTGTATTGAAATCAACGCGCATGTCTGGCTGGCGCCATTTGATTTTGGGATCATGCAGCAGGCGATCGTTCGGTTTTGTCAGTCCAAGGAGGAGCCGGGTTTTCTGGAAATCAATGTTCTGCTGGAAAGACAGTCCGGAGAGTCGAATGCCTGGAGAAGAATCAACAAGGCCTTTCTGCATGCCATTCGCAGGCAGCTTCTGACGTGGCGATCACTGGACCGGGCCGCCCATGACCACTACGAGAAACTGCTGGCGGATGCGATGGGTGAAACTCCCTCCTGACCCGCCTTTTTTCAAAGGAGGGGAGAATTGCCTTTCATGCTTCGCTGCTGCTGGGAAACAGGGCGGTTAGGCCGGTTTATACTTCCAGGAAAAACGGCAGGATAATCGGATGGCGGTGGATGGTGAAATCGAAATATTTCCTGAGGGCCGTCTGCATTCGCGTTCGGATCAGATCCACCCGGCCCGGTGTTCCAAGGGGGATGTCCTCGACAACCTCTAGAATCACGCATTTGGCATCTTCCAGAAGATAGCCGGTTTCCGTCTCAAACACAAACCCTCTGGAGAATACTTCGGGGCCATAAATCACAATGCCGGTTTCCTCGTCAAAAGCCATCGTGACCCCGACAATGCCGTCTTCGGACAATACCCGTCTTTCCTTCAGAACGCTTTTGCCCACATCCCCGATCCCTTTTCCGTCAATTAATATTCTGCCGGTAACGACGTGTTCCTGAAGACGGGCGCCATCATCGAATTCAATGGCCTGGCCGTTTTCAACCAGAAAGATATTTTCCTTGGCCATCCCCAGCTCCATGGCCAGGCGCGCATGAAGCACAAGATGCCGGTATTCCCCATGTACCGGCACAAAATATTTGGGCCGGGTCAACTGAATCATCAGCTTCAGCTCTTCCTGAAACGCATGACCGGATACATGAATGTTGGATATTTTTTCGTAAATGACATTGGCGCCTTTACGGAACAGGTTATTGATGATTTTGGCAATGGCCCGTTCATTTCCCGGAATGAACTTTGAAGACAGAATGACCGTATCATCCTGCTTGATCTTGATCTTTTTATGAATGCCACTTGCCATTCTGGCCAGAGCGGACATGGGTTCTCCCTGACTGCCGGTGGTTACGATGACAATTTCATGATCCGGATAGTTATTGATCTGGCTGATAAAGATCTCCATATCTTGCGGTATGGTGAGGTATCCCAGGTTCTTGGCGATATGGACACTGATTTCAATGCTTTTACCGTTAAAAGCGATTTTCCGGCCACTGGATGCCGCAATATCTACAATCTGCTGAATCCGGATAATACTGGATGCAAACAAGGCGACAATAATCCGCCCCTTGCACTGCAGCGCAATGCTTGCCAGATTATCTCCGATCTCCCTGTCCGATGCCGTATATCCTTTTTTTTCAACATTCGTGGAATCGGAAAGCAGGGCCAGAACCCCTTCATCACCACACAGCGCAAAGCGCGCCACATCGGTATTCATGCCGGGAATCGCGGAGTGGCTGATCTTAAAATCTCCGGTATGCACGACAAGTCCGAAAGGCGTGTAAATGGCAAGCCCGACGCAATCCACGACGCTGTGGCTGACCCGAATGAATTCAATTTCAAAAACGCCAAGTCTGACTTTATCACCGGGAACCACGCTGTGAAGGGTCGAGTAGTGGAGAATACCGAACTCTTCAAGCCTGTGACGGACCATGCCAAGGGTAAACGGCGTACCGAAAACCGGCACATTGATCTCTTTCAGAAGGTAGGACAGCGCGCCGATGTGATCTTCATGCCCATGGGTCAATACGATTCCGCTCAATCTGGACCGGTTCTTTCTCAGATAATCCATGTCTGGAATCACAATATCCACACCCAGCATATGGTCTTCGGGAAACATCAAGCCGGCATCCACAACAAAGAGGGAATCATCGCACTCAAACGCCATCATATTGAGGCCGATCTCACCCAATCCGCCCAGAGGGATGATTTTAAGGCTCACGGTTCAGCTTTTCCTTTCTCAAAATTCTCCACAATAATCCCCCGGACCCTTTCCAGCAGATCATCTTTGGTCTGTCTGGAATACTCCTTTGTTTCAATGGGCTCCAGAATTTCCATCGTCACACTTCCGGGCCGGATCATGAGCCCGTTTTTAGACATGATCCGCCAGGTGCCGTGAATGACGACCGGAACGATCGGCACACCGGATTCAACCGCCAGAACAAAACCCCCTTTCTTAAACGCCTTGACAGATTGATCCCTGCTGCGCGTGCCTTCTGGAAAGATGACAACGGAGCGGCCATTTCGAATGATCTGCGCTGCTCTGGCCAGGCTTTCAAAGGCGGATTTGCGGTTGGAACGATCAATGCTGATATACCCGGCCCTTTTCATGGCGAATCCGAAAAGCGGAACGCGAAACAACTCTGCCTTGGCCAGCCACCTGAACTGCACTTTTAAATGCGCCAGGATTACCGGAATATCAAAATTACTCATGTGATTGGGCATGAAAATATAGGGCTTATCTGGATCGATATTGGAAAATCCCTTTACGGTCACATGGATTCGGCTGGCGAAAAGAATGGATTGACCCCACGATCTGGCAACGATATGGGGAAGATTTCCTTTATTAAAAAAAGAAACCACAATGGTCGCAGTGCCAAAAATGATGATCGCCACGACAGCCCACATCAGGATTAAGGCCGAGCAAAGATAGTAAAAAAGATCGGAAACTTTCATGAATAACTTTCAGATTCAAGTTGACATGGGGGTAAGATGATCGGCATTCAAATTGCGACTTCCAGTAGATTAAAAATATCGTCAACAGTCTGAATCAGCCAGTTTCGCTGAGGTGAGGGAGGCGTAACACATGCAGTCGCAGCGAACATGGCTCAGGGTTCGCACCAGCAGTTCACACGACAGCACAGAATGGCAGAGCTCCAGGGCAAAGTAAAACGGCTGACAGTCCGTATGTTCGGCCTGAGTTCCCTCCAGCATGTCCTGGGGTAGGATCAGCCAGTAAACATCAGGGACGCCCGACTGCCGGAAATTCATATCCAGGTATGCCTTAATCCGGAAATAGTCATCCGGTCTCAACTGATCAATAACATATTGTTTCATGGGCTAAAATTATCACAATTCCACATACCGCGCAAGGGTGCCGATCAGTTTGCCGGCAAACATCCTTGACCTTTGAGCTGTGATTGTACTATTAAATCAAAATGCCAGCAACCCAGTCTTCCATATTTTACATGAAAAAATCCCCCCCTTTTGAAAAAGGGAGGCCCGGGGGAATTTCAGCAATGGCATGGCTGGTCATCCTGACCGGACTGGGACTCCGGATTTGGGTTTGCCTGCATACCGTGATCATTAATCCGGACGGAGCACTGTATATTCACCAGGCCATGGCGTTGTACTTTAAGAACTGGAACAGCCTGAAAACCTGCGGATTGTCTTTTTTATCATCCTACCCGGTTTTGATTGCCGGAGGATACGCCCTGGTCCACGACTGGATCCTGTCGGCACGTTTGATTTCCCTGATTTTCGGCACGGCGCTTCTTGTTCCCCTTTATCTGATGCTGAAAGAATGGGTCAGGGAGGACAGCGCCATTCTTTGCCTGCTGGTATTTGCCGTAACGCCGGTACTCGTCAGCAACAGCGCTGAACTGGTCAGAGATCCGATTTGCTGGTTTTTCTTGTGTGCCGGCGTCCTTGCCGTAATCCGCCAGGCAACCGCTCATACTCCCTGGCTTCTACTGATTTCATCCCTTTGCTTTCTTGCGGCAATCTGGGCCAGGATTGAAGCCGTACTGTTTCTGGCGGTTACCCTGGGATACCTGTGCTTTCAAAACAACCGCAAGGCCATCAACATCCTGTTTTTTCTGTCTCCACTTCTTGCAATCGCGTTTCTTTCCATTGCAGGGCTGATGTTCTCCGGGCTGTCCTTTAACGACCTTCACCGGGGCCATGAAATCGCCGGAAAATTTATCGAGCCGATCCGCCAGTATCAAAAAATGTCTCAGAGCTTAAAAGGCCTTGTCTGGTCCAGCCCGAATCCGTTCATGGAGTTTTTCCTTCCCGAAGCCCGGAACCTGATCTGGCTGATCGCTCTGGGAACTTTATTGAATCGATTTCTGGAAGCATTCTTCTACCCTTTTGTCGTTTTTTATGTTCTCGGCCTTTCCGGAATTCACCAGAAAATCCGTTCGGATTCAAGGCTTCTATACCTGGCGTTTCTGACGGTCTCGGGCCTGGCCTTGCTTTACATACACACCCTTCAGACCTGGATGCTGTATTACCGTTTTTTCGGAATCGTGATGATACCCGGCGCCGTCCTCTGCGCCTTTGGGATGGAAAGGCTCCTGGAGGTACTCCCCAGGCGACTGCATGTTCAGCCGGCAACTGTTTTTTTGGCGATTTTTCTGTTAATTATCGGTGTCAGTCTTCCAAAAAATCTGAAATCGCCGGATCCGGACAAATCGGTATTTGTCCAGATTGGTGAAACCGTTTTTCGGAACACCCCGGAACCCGCAGGGGCGCGGATCGCGACATCCCGTCACACGCAGATATGGATCTCCTTTTATGCCAATATCCATTTTCCCGGAGCCATACCCTGCCCGCTGGATCTGACCAGCTGCTGGGAATCCTTTCCCGATGATCCGGATCAGTTTAAAGACCGCATTCGGCAAAACAAACTGAATTTTGTGCTGTGGGAAGAAAAGCACTGGCCTTTCCAGAGTTTCACATTGTCGGATTCCGCTGTTTTTAAAACCTATAAGGAACTTGGCCGATGGTATCACAGGGATACGGGGAAAATGATTCTTTATGCGGTCAGCCATACACCGGAAGCGATGACAGATGACAGATGACAGAAAAAGCAACAGCAGATCCGTTATCCGCCGCTCGTCGTCCGTCGATTGCCGTGGTCATTCCGCAATACGGTCGCATCGGCGGCGCGGAAAACATGGCGTTTCAACTCTGTGAACGCCTGGCCCCAATGTTTGATATTCATGTATTTGCCAGAAAATGGGATCCCGGCCCTTCCCTGGTAACATTTCACAAAATTCCCATGGTTCACTTTCCCAGATGGCTCCAGCCCATCAGCTTTGCCGGCTTTGCCCAGCGGAAAATCACCCGCATGGCTTTTGATCTTGTACACAGCCACGAGCGCATATTTCGCATGGATTTGATGACGTTTCACGGCATACCGCATCAGACCTGGATTCATGATATGCGCCGAAAATCTTTGAGCGGTTTTGACCGGGCCACTTGCTGGGCGGAAAAAAAAGGAATTGAAAATCCGGGCCTGAAAATGATTCTGCCGGTTTCAACCCTGGTGAAAAATGAACTGTCCAAACACTATGCCATTTCCGAAGACCGGGTTTCCGTTGTACATCCGGGGGTGTCGATCGAGCGGTTTTCCCGCCTGAACGCCCTGTCCTGCCGCGATACGGATTCGGGCCCGCCACGGGTTATCCGCATCGGATGTGGTCATCTGTTTTGTGGGAATGAATTTTGAAATCAAGCGCCTGGATCTGACGCTTCAGGCAATTGCCGGCATGAGGCAGGATGGTTTTTCTCCCCCCTTGCCAAAGCTATTGATTGTCGGAAAAGGAGACTCCGGCCCGTATTTGAAAATGGCCAAAGAGCTTGGCATCAGCGATCAGATTGTATTTGCCGGCGTAACGGATGAAGTCGAAGCCCATTACCTGGCAAGCGATTTGTTTGTAATGCCGTCACGCATGGACACCTTCGGTCTTGCGGTTCTGGAAGCCATGGCAGCAGGGCTTCCGGTTGTGATCAGCGCAAACGTGGGCGCTGCCGATCTGGTAACCCATGGCGACAGTGGTTTTATTCTGCCCCAAAACCCATCGGCCCGGGATATGACAGCATTCCTGATCCGGTTAATGAATCCGGACTTACGCCGGTCAATGGGAGAATGCCGCAAGACAGATTGCCAGAAATCACGACTGGGACAAGGTTGCCGACAAAATGGCTGAAATATACCGGACCCTCATCGCCGGGCGGAAAACACATCGGATCCCGTCAAGCGTGAAAGTATTCGTGAAGCACGATTCGAAGTTTCATGCCTGAGAGGTGAACTGCCAGTCTATTCAAACCCATTAATCTCACAACAGGAGAATCCATGACACCATACCCGGAAATCGATATCAGCCGGGTCCGCACCTGCTCAGCCAGAGAGCGGATTTCCAAGGTAACCACGGAACTTGAAGCCGGACCCATTCGCGCCGGCATGACGATGCGGGAATTTCTGGATGCGCTGCCAAAAATATCTAAAGGCCGATGCACTGAAGGCGATTGCCCTGGCAGTGGTCAAGGCGAAAAAGAAAAACAAACCCGTCATTGCCATGATCGGCGGCCATGTCATCAAAACCGGATGCAGCCCGGTGCTTGCGGGACTGGCTGAAAAAGGGTATATTACCCATGTGGCGTCAAACGGCGCTGCGGCCATTCATGATACGGAACTTGCCCGGTTTGGCCATACCTCCGAGGATGTTGCTTCCCAGCTTGAAGACGGATCTTTTGGCATGGCCGAAGACACGGCGGCCCTGGTCAATGAAGCTGCCAGACAGGCTGCGGCATCAAAAGAAGCGCCCGGAGAAGGCTTCGGAGAAGCCGTGGGAAGGCTGCTCTCAGAGGAAGCGCCCCCGTATTTGAACCGGGCACTGACTTATGAATGCTTTCGGCTGAAAATCCCCTATACCCTTCATGTGGCACTGGGAACCGATATTGTGCATCAGCATCCTTCGGCCAGCGGGGCCGCCATCGGGGAGGCGTCCTTGCGGGATTTTCGTATTTTTGCGGCATCGGTTTCCCGGCTGGGGGAAGGGGGCGTTGTGCTCAATTTCGGCAGCGCGGTCCTGATGCCGGAGGTTTTTTTAAAGGCCCTGGCCGTTGCCCGCAACCTGGGATATCCGGTTACCCATTTTACGACCGCCAATTTTGACATGACCCAGCATTACCGGCCGACCGTGAATGTGGTTCAGCGCCCCGTATTGCCTGGAGGCAAGGGATATGCTATTACGGGTCATCATGAAATCATGATTCCGCTTCTGGCGGCTGCGATTTATGAAATTGCCTTGAAAACGTGACAACAGTTGTTGGGTTAAGGGAAAAATATGAACACAGCGTTGTTTTTGAATCAAATCTCCGAGCATATAGATTGTTTTCAGGCCCTGAAACACGGGGCACCGGAGATCCTCCGTGCGGCACAGGCGCTGACCGCAACGATTGAATCCGGCAATAAAATCCTTATCTGCGGAAACGGCGGCTCCGCGGCAGACGCCCAGCACTTTGCGGCGGAACTTGTGGGCCGGTTTGAAAAGGAACGGGCGTCTTACCCCGCCCTTGCCCTGACCACGGATTCGTCCGCTTTGACGGCAATCGGCAATGACTACGGATTCGAGAGGGTGTTTTCCCGGCAGGTCGAGGGGCTGGGCCGGAAAGGGGATACGCTGATCGTCATTTCCACTTCCGGCAATTCCCCCAATATTCATCAAGCGGTTCGAAAAGCGGCTTCCATGGGAATGCAGACCATCGGACTTCTGGGAAGGGACGGCGGCAGCATCAAAGAAGAAGTCGGCTTCGCCGTGATTGTCCCGCATGCCCGTACCGCCAGAATCCAGGAAGCCCACAGCTTTATCCTGCATTTCTGGGCGTCCTGCGTGGATGAAACTGTAAAGGACCCGGATTCATGAATTTATCCGAATTGAACCAAAAACGCATTCTGGTTGTCGGCGATGTCATGCTGGATCGGTATCTCTGGGGCGATGTCAAGCGGATATCGCCGGAAGCGCCGGTGCCTGTTGTCCGGATCCGTCAGCAATCCGAGGTTCCGGGAGGCGCGGGAAATGTTGCGGCAAACCTGGCCGGCCTGGAATGCCCGGTTTCGATTCTGGGTGTTTGCGGAACGGATGAAGCCGGAAACCGTTTAAGAAAGATTCTTTTGGAAAAAGGCATTGATCCGTTGCTTCAGGAAAGCATTTCACGGCCAACCATTACCAAGACCCGCGTTATGGCCAGAGGCCAGCAGCTCCTTCGCCTGGATGAGGAAGAGCCCAGAATGCTAAGCCCGGAGCTGGAAGAGAAAATCATCGACCGGTTTGAACAAAAAGCCCTTGAATGTGATGTTGTCGTTTTGTCCGATTACGGAAAAGGCATTTTTCAGACGCCGGACCTTTGCCAGCACCTCATTCGCTATTGCCGGACTCGCGGCATCCCTGTTCTGGTGGATCCCAAAGGCGCCGACTGGACCCGTTACCAGGGTGCTACCTGCGTCACCCCCAATACCGCCGAACTGGAACTGGTCACAGGCAGCAGCTGCCGAAGCAGAGCGAGCCGGAACTGCATCAGAGCGCCTCGGCCATCCGCCGCCAGTACGGCCTGGAATGGCTCCTGGTCACCCGGGGCTCCAGGGGAATGGTTCTTTGCGGAAACGACGACTCCCCCCTCATGATACCGGCAAGAGCCAGGGAAGTATTCGATGTCTCCGGCGCCGGAGACACGGTCATTGCCACGCTGGCAGCCGGCCTTGCCTTGGAGCTTTCCTTTGCCCAGGCAGCCCAGCTCTCGAATCTGGCAGCCGGAATCGTGGTGGGAAAACTGGGAACCCAGCCGATAACCCGTCCCGAGCTGTCGGCCGCCGTAGAACTGAACGACATGCAGCGCCAGAGCACCGGCGCAGCCAAAATAGCCGCCCTGGAGTCTGCCCGGATTCTGGTCAAATCCTGGCAGAGTTCCGGCCAGAAAGTGGTATTTACCAATGGATGCTATCGATCTTCTTCATCCGGGCCATATTCATCTTCTGCATCAGTCCAGAGATCTGGGAGATCGCCTGATTGTCGGACTCAATACGGATGCATCGGTCAGGCGTCTGAAGGGAAATAGCCGCCCCATTTTGGCGGAAAGGGATCGGGCGGCCATTATAAGCGCCCTTGGCTGTGTGGATCTGGTTGTCCTGTTTGATGAAGACACGCCGCTTGAACTGATCCATGCCATAAAACCCGATATCCTGGTCAAGGGCGAGGACTACCGCCTGGATCAGGTCGTGGGAAGAGCAAGTCGTTGAATCCTATGGCGGCAGGGTCTGCCGCGTTCCCCTGCTTCAGGGCTACAGCACCACGCAGATCGCGGAAAAAATCGCATCAACGCAACAGAACTGATAAGTTTACACAAGAAATCATAAATAGGAGACTGACATGGCGATTCACCCGGAACTTTTAAAAATTCTGGCCTGCCCCAAATGCAAGGGGGATATTTATCTGAATGAGACCGGCGATGGGCTGATCTGCGACCAGTGCAAACTGATCTATGAGATCCGGGATGATATTCCCATCATGCTGATAGAAGAAGCCAAGTCGTTTTCCTGATTCCCATGAGCCATCCTCAGCCCCCCAAACCCGCCAAACTGGTCATCGGACTGTTTACCCGAAAGCAGGAACTGATGAGCTGCCGTGGCTGCCGATCTCATGGAAAGCTTCGGACCCATTGATCTGGTCAGTCCGCTGTTTCCCTTTGACTTTACGACGTATTATGAAAAGGAAATGGGATCTGACCTGTTCCGGAGAATTTTCGTTTTTAAATCTTTGATTCAGCAGGAGGATCTGGCAGACATCAAACTGAGAACCAATGCGATTGAAACGCTGTTTAGCAGTGATGGCATGCGGCAGGTAAACATCGATCCCGGATATCTTCTAATGGAACGGCTGGTGCTGGCAACCGGAAAAAATTTTGCGCACAGAATCCATATCGGCAAGTGTATTTATGCCGATCTGACGCTCATATATCAGAAAAACGGCTATCAGACCCTTCCCTGGACATACCCGGATTATGCCCATGAGTCCATCCGGAATTTTCTCATTCTTGTCCGCAATAAATATATGGAAGATTTAAAGGAAGTTCTGCAATGATTCTCAGCATGACCGCTTTTTCCAGCACGAAACTGATTGTACCCCCCTTTTCCGTCAACTGCGAAATCCGCGCCTGTAACAGCAAAACCCTGGATATTTCGCTTCGAATCCCCTCCGGATATTCCGCTCTCGAAGAAAAACTAAAATCCCTGATTTCTGAAACGATCAGCCGGGGACGCCTGGATATCCTGATTCAGATATCAGAAACCGCTGTTTCACCCGCTGCCTTTGAAATTGACGAACCCCGGGCCCTGGCTTATTATCAGGTCCTGACCGAGATCAAAGAGCGGTTTTCGCTGAAGTCTTCCGTGTCCCTGCAGATGATGGCCAGCGCCGGAATCATCAAACCTTCTGAATCGGAAAAAGACATGAATGCCGCATGGGCCGCCGTCCAGCCATGCACCCGGACGGCGGTTTGCGAACTGGTGGCCATGCGAAGACAGGAAGGGGAGTATATGGCCGGCGACATTCGAACCCGGCTTGAAGTCATTGAAAATCAACTGGCCAGAATCGAAACAGAGTCCGAGGGTCTTGTGGCCTATTACCAGGAGCGGCTGATTGGCCGCATTCAAAAGATCACCCAGGGAATTGTTGACATCGATCCGGGGCGCATGGCCCAGGAGGCGGCATTTCTGGCTGATCGCAGTGATATCTCCGAGGAAATCGTCCGGGCCAGAAGCCATATTCTTCAGTTTCGTCAGTACATGGATGCGCCGGAGCCGGCCGGAAGGAAACTGAATTTCCTGCTTCAGGAAATGAACCGGGAATTCAACACCATGGGATCAAAAACCGAAAACGCATCGGTATCCTACTGCGTGGTCGAGGTAAAAACCGAACTTGAAAAAATTCGCGAACAGGTTCAAAATATCGAATAAGGAGGCTGCTTGGAACCCCATATCATCAATACAATTCCAAAAAACAACCACATCATGCTGAACATCGGATTTGGAAACGTCGTGGCGGCCAACCGGGTCGTTGCCATTGTCTCCCCCAACTCCGCCCCGGTCAAACGCCTGAAAGACGAAGCCCGGGACGAAAAACGGCTGATTGACGTCACCCATGGCCGCAAAACCCGATCGGTATTGATTACGGACAGTAACCATGTCATCCTTTCCGCCATTCAGACGGAAACCATTTCCCAGCGGCTGTCGACATTAAAGGATGTGGCATAACGATGAACCCATCCGGCGCGATTTTGGAAACCGATCCCTCCTGCAAAAAAGGCTGCCTGTTTATTCTTTCCGCGCCGTCCGGCGCCGGGAAAACCACCCTTTGCCAGGCGGTCTGCCGGCATTTTCCGGACATGCTGTATTCCGTATCCCATACCACCCGCCTGCCAAGGCATGGAGAAACCCAGGGAATTGATTATCATTTTATTACCAAGGATGAATTCATTCATCTGATTGAATCCGGTCAGTGGGCGGAATGGGCCGAGGTTCACGGGAATTATTACGGCACATCCGCAAGCTTTCTGAATCAGGGGCTGGCGGCGGGAAAGGATATTCTGCTGGACATTGATGTTCAGGGGATGTTAAAAATCATGAACCGCTATCCTTCCAGCATCACCGTCTTTATCCGGCCGCCATCTCTGGAAGCCCTCAGAGAGCGTCTGGAATCAAGAGGCGCGGACAGGTCGGATATCATCGAGACCCGAATGATAAACGCAAAAAAAGAAATGGCCGAAGCCCATCGATACCGCCATGTGATTGTGAACGACGATCTGGAAACTGCCACACGGGAACTGATTCTGCTGATCGACGCCTACCGGCAGAACCGACCCAGAACCCATAGCCTATAGCCCATAGCCTATTACCTATTACCCATTACCTTTAACCCATTACCCATACCGCCATGAAAACCGAAATTCTTTACGGCATCCATCCGGTGCTGGAAACCTTGAAAGCCGGCAGAAGAACCTGTCTTGAGATCTATATTACCACGGACAGAACACCCTATCGTCTATCCGAAGTGACCGAGGCTGCAAAATCGCTGAAACTTCCGATTAAATTCCTTTCTTCATCCCAGCTTTCACTGCTTTCAGGAACAGAAGCCCACCAGGGCATCGGCGCAAAAGTCAGTGAATATCCGCTGGTGGAACTGGAATCCCTTACCGAGGCTTCTGCCGAAAGAAACGCCCCCTGTTTCCTGCTGCTTCTGGATGGCATTGTGGATCCGCAAAACCTGGGAGCGCTGGTTCGAACCGCCCTTTGTGCCGGTGTCGACGGCATTCTTTTTCCCAAGGATCGGTCGGCTTCTCCCTTGCCTTCTGTTTCAAAGGCATCGGCAGGCGCCATGGAACATCTTAAAATGTCCATGGTCATCAACCTGTCGGCGACCATTCAGGAGTTGAAGCATTCGGGATCGTGGATTGCGGGTCTGGATAAATCAGCCGACCAATCCTTCTACGATATGGATATGACCGGACCCATCGCCCTTGTGATCGGCGGAGAGGAAAAAGGCATTCGCCCGCTTGTCAAAAAGCAGTGCGATTTTCTGGTTTCGATCCCTCAGACAGCAGGCTTCAACTCCTTGAACGCATCGGTTGCCGGGGCCGTGGTCATGTATGAAGCCGTACGGCAGCGAAGGGCTGTTGGAATTTGTTGAATTCCAAAAACTTTCGTTATCTTATGCTGACCTTACCTTCCACCGAAAACCATGATTCGAAAAATGGAGGAATGCGCCTTGCTGCGTATCATCAAAGCCTTTGCAGAAGCCATTTTTCCCAGCAGGTGTCTGAACTGCGGAGCCTTTATTCGTCCGGACCCTCAAACGGATGAAAATCTTTGCGCAACCATAGCCTTAACCTTCAGACAGGCCATGAACCGCTTTTTGTGTTCGGCCTGTTTAATGGATTTTCAGCCGGCCCAATCCCCGCTATGCAGCTGCTGCGGTGCTGTATTTACCGTTTTCGAAGGGGAGGATCATCTCTGTGAAAACTGTATTCGGATCCCCATGCATTTTCATCAGGCACGCGCTGCCGGAATCTATGAAGGTGCACTGAGGCGGATGATTCAGGATTTCAAGTTTCACGGCAAAATTGACCTGGCAAAGCCTTTTGGACTGCTGATGCTGCACACCTTTTATGACATGTACGCACAAAATGCCTGGGATTCGGTTGTACCCAACACCGTTGTTCCGGTTCCCCTTCATGCCAGAAGGCACCGGATGCGCGGATTTAACCAGGCCTTTCTTCTGGCCAATCATTTAATTGACCTGATCCGTATACATCCGGGCATGGGGTCTCCCGCCCTGAAAACAGACCGGGACATTCTGCTGCGATATAGATGGACGCATCCGCAGACCGGCCTGAACAAGAACCGGCGAAAAACAAATATTGCCGATGCTTTCAGGGTTAATGCTCCGGAAAAGGCGGCAGGAAAAATAATTCTGCTCATTGATGATGTCTATACAACCGGAGCTACGGTTGATGAATGCGCCAGAATCTTAATCCAAGCCGGAGCGGACCGCGTGGATGTCTTGACGCTGGCAAGGGCGTAATCGCATGATACACCGTAACACACATAACCTTTTCTATTTACAGTTTCCCCACCTGTCTGAATATGCGGATATCCGGCATGGGATTTTTACCCGCAAGGGCGGATTCAGCAAGGGTTGTTATCAGGGCTTAAATGTGGGCATGGGGAACGGCGACACCCTTGACCATGTTCTCCAGAACCGCGCGGCCATTTCCGGATGCATGGGACATTCCGAGCTTGTATTTGCCAAGCAGGTCCACGGAACGGCCATTATCAATCACGCCCAACGCGGCCCTTCCGGTATTAATCTTCCCACGGGAAAAGCCGAATCCGGGGATGCCCTGATCACCGATACTCCGGGAAAATCCCTGGTCATTCAGGCAGCGGATTGTCAGGCGGTTTTAATCTATGATCCGGTTCAAAAAACCGTGGCCAACATCCATTCCGGATGGCGGGGCAGTATTCAGAATATTGTTGGACTCACGGTCCAAGCCATGATAAAGGATTACGGTAGCGACCCAAAAAATCTTTTGACAGGCATCGGCCCTTCTCTGGGTCCGTGCTGTGCGGAATTTATCCACTACCGCACCGAAATACCCAAAGCACTCTGGTCATACAAAAACCGTACGGACTGCTTTGATTTTTGGGCCATGAGCAAAGATCAGTTGACAGAGGCAGGAATTCCCAAGAACCACATTGTTTCCAGCAACCTCTGCACCCGGTGCCGGACGGACCTTTTTTTTTCATATCGAAAAGAAAAATCAACCGGCCGGTTTGCCGCGGTTATTGGAATTATATAAAAGCCTTCTTCACATGCATATCGACAACGCCACCATTTTATGGAATCAACCCCTGGGTTCGTCCTGCTACCGGATCGGGATTACCACTTGCGCCCAGTATGCCTACGCCACCCCTGGCCAGTTTGTGATGCTTCGCCTGCCGAACCAGTCAGACCCCCTGCTTCGCAGGCCTTTTTCCATTCACAGGCTGATTGAGTCTGAAAATGGCATTCTCCAGGGCATTGAAATTCTGGTCAAAGTCGTTGGCAGAATTACCCGCAGCCTTTCCTTCTGCCAGCCCGGCGACACCGTGGACATCCTGGGACCTCTGGGGCATGGATTCTCCATCCCTTCAGGCTGCAGCCGCATATTTATGGCAGCCGGCGGGATCGGGGTTGCGCCCATGCTGTTTCTGGCAACCTGGCTTTTCAAAAAACAGTTTGACCTGTCACGGTGCATCATTTTTCTGGGCGGCAGGTCCAAGGCCGATATTTTATGCGAGGCGGATTTTTCCGCCCTGAATCTGCCGGTCACCATCACTACTGATGACGGCAGCCTGGGCGACCAGTGCCTGATCACCCACCCCCTGGAGCTTTGCGCAAGAGAACAGCGTCCCGAAATCATTCTGGCCTGCGGCCCTTCGGGTATGCTGGCCTGTGTGGCCGGCATTGCCGAAGCCCTGAACATCCCCTGCCAGATTTCCCTGGAAACCGCCATGGCCTGCGGCATGGGCGCCTGCCTGGGCTGTGCGGTCAAGGGTAAAAACCCGGACGACAGGCGACTTCATGCCTGCCTGGACGGTCCGGTGATGGACAGCCGTCAAATTGATTTTTTGCATTGACTTGAAAATGATCCTATGTTAGTTGCAGGTAACTTCAAACAGGAAGCCTTAAGCCCTTTCTGAACGAAAGGACGTTCTTTTTCATGAAACGGGAAACCAGACGGAACATCAGGGAACTGGCCTATTACAGCAGCCTTGGATTATCGGTTGCCCTGTCCATTTTTATCGGACTGGCCGCAGGCATTTACCTGGACAGGTATTTTCAAAGTTCCCCCTGGCTGACCCTTGTTTGCCTTTGCCTGGGAATTGCAGCCGGTTACCGAAACATTGGCCTTGCGATTCGCAAAAGCAGAAATTTATAACATCATGCATGAACAGTCATCAAGTGTATCATTAAGTCACCAATGACAGAATATACAGAAACAACCACAATTCAAAACCGCCTCCTGACCTTTGTCACCCGAGCCAACTGGCTGGTATTTGCAGTGGTGAGTGCCGCGGGCTTCATTCTGGGAACTCCGGACATGCTCTGGGGAATCCTTTTCGGGGGGCTAATCGTCACCATCAATTTTCACCTGCTGTCCCGGACCTTGAAAAAATCGCTTAAACCGTCCAACCTTACCTCCCACAACGTCATTCTGGCAAAATATTATATACGGTTCATCCTCAGCGGATTTATTATATTTATTCTGATATCCGGACATTATGTCCACCCCCTGGGACTTTTTATCGGTCTTTCCGTTGTTGTCGCCAGCATCATGCTCGCCACGCTTCGTGAACTTAAAAATCTTTTTTTCAAGGAGGCAATGTAAGGTGGCAACATCCCTATCTCTTTTTTGTCAAGCTATTCGAGGCCGTTGGCCTGGGACATTTTGCTCATGCCTATCCCCATGTCATCTACTCATGGGTTGTCATGTCGCTTTTGATCGGTTTCGCCGTGTTAGGAACAAAAAGCATCAGCATGATTCCTTCAAAGGGACAGAATTTTTATGAAGTGCTCATCTCCGGAATTGAAGAATTCATGGTGGATGTCACCGGAGAGGAAGGACGCTGGTTGTTGCCGCTGGCTGCCACGATTTTCATCTATATTTTTTCTTCGAACCTAATCGGCCTGGTGCCGGGCTTTTTCCCCCCGACCGCCAGCCTGAACACCACAGCCTCCTGTGCGCTTACGGTTGTTATCTTCACCCACATTATCGGGATAAAATACCACGGCATCAAATATATCAAACATTTTTGCGGTCCCGTATGGTGGATGATTCCTATTATTCTACCCATTGAACTCATCGGCCACCTTGCCAGAATCCTGTCTCTTTCCTTCCGTCTTTTTGGAAACATGATGGGTCATGAACTGGTACTGGGTATCCTGTTCGCCCTTGCCGGCGCTTTCTTTGCCCCGCTGCCCATCATGGCGCTGGGTATTTTTGTGGCCCTGGTTCAGGCATTTGTTTTCTTTCTGCTTTCGATCATGTATTTCACCGGCGCCATGGAACATGCGCATTGATCCGACGGACAGATGCCGTAACACAGTTATTCTTATCCATATGTCAACAAGTCGTATATAACGGCTTTACGATAAAAGTTCACCAGATTTGGGATAATGGAAGAAGCCCAAATGTATTCACAATAACCAGAAGGAGAAAGAAAGTATGGAAGCACAAGCATTACAGTTTTTCATCGCATGCGTAACGGCAGCAGGTTTCGGTATTGCAGTAGCAGCATTTGGTTGCGGTATTGCTCAGGGCATTGGCTTGAAAGCCGCAGTTGAAGGTATTGCACGAAACCCCGAATCTTCAGGCAAAGTCACCGTTACCCTGTTGATCGGTCTGGCCATGATCGAGTCTCTTTGTATTTATGCACTCGTCATTGCGCTGATCCTCATTTATGCACATCCGCAGGCAGCAGCAATCACCAAACTGTTCAGCAAATAATTCCTTTTTTTTGAGAGATCCGTTTCAAAAGAAAAGGGCGATGTTCCATTCGGGACATCGCCCTTTTCTTTTTCATACCAGTATATATAAACCGGCGCCGGAATGCGAATGACTTAAGGCAATATTTCCGAAGCAAAATCCCATTTTTCTGAACTTGTAAAACAGATCCTGATAATCGTGATAGCCAGGGACAATAAGCCGCTCCTCAGGCTGATGCCTGTAGCTGAAGTGAGAAAGCGGCAGGTGCCAGGTTCACCCAAAGGGCAGATACTGTCCATGACGCCAGATTTTGATGATCTGCCGGCAGATCTCAAGGAATATGTATAATGCCGCGACTTCTCCTAGATACCCATACATTCCTGTGGTGGGTTAATGACGCTCCCGAGCTCACTGCTGCAGCCCGCTTGGCGATAGCCGATGAAACAAAACGACTGTTTCCTCAGCCTGGCCAGTTGCTGGGAAATGGCCATAAAATCAAGTCTTGGAAAGCTGAGGCTTTCCAGGGCCCTGGAGCGTTTCGTGTCGGAGCAACTGACTGCAAACGGTTTTGCGCTGTTGAACATCTGGTTGCGCCATATGGCAAAGATTGGGATACTTCCGTTTCACCATCGTGATCCATTTTATCGCCTGCTGATCGCCCAGGCGATTTCTAAGAAACTGGTGACAGCGGACAGCATCTTCTCCGAATACGGCGAAAGCTTCTATGGTAGACGGTGTCCGTGACAAATGCCCCCCAACACTGAAGTTCCAAGACAAAATCGCGCTCACTAACCTCAAAAACATCATCTCAAATCACTGCTGTCCAGTTAACTTTCATAGAGTCTCATAACCATTTATGTTAACACATTATAATTGGCAAAATTATTTTGGATTCAATTGTTATCTTATCAGAATTGAGGGATTTTTCTATGTTTTGCTCTCATGATTGCCAATCTTTACCGGACAGCATCCTGAAAATGCTGTGAAGACTCATATCTGAGTCGCCATGATTGCCGCTGAGCAGAGTCCGAATATCGGAACGGTTGGTGATTTTACTGCATCATTTGACCATAAACAATGGCGCAAACGCTATCTCCGTCACAATTGGTGAAGGCGAAACGGGCGGCGCTGTTACAACGCCATTAATTGGGCCAATTGCGATGGCTGCGAATACATCATTACAGTGGGATTTCAATCCGTGGATTGTGTTGACTGCGGATACATCGTTGACAGTTGACGCAAGCGGGGCGGGTGCGCTGTGCATTTTTGTGCAGGGTCTCACCCTGTAGTTTGTACTGACCAGCGGCGCCGACTGGGGGCTTCGGCCCGTAATGCGGCGATGCAAACCAGGAAACCGTGTCAGCATTTTCAAAAAAAACGGACCCACCAACTAACCGGACATCCTCCAACATTCTCATTGGTGTTGGGCAGCAGGGTGTCCGGTTTTTTTATTTCTGGAAACTAACTATCTATTTCGTAACGCGTCAATCGCCTTTTGTACGGGGCTGATGATTTTTCAGGCATACAGCAGCGCTTAAAACGCATTACAGCGAGGCGCAGACAATAACCTGGTTATTCCTTATGTATACGGATATTTCTATTCCATAGTGTTTTACGCTCCACACAGATCGGCAGGAATGAAGTATTCCATTAATCCCATGTATCTGCCAAAACGACATGCTCTTTATTAATGATCGTGACCTTCTGAGTCACTCCTTCGGAATCCTCTGAAAGAACAGTAATGAACTTGTCTCTTTCTGCTTTAAAATAGTCAGACACTCGGCTGAAGTTCATGATATTAATTTTACCTGAGATGATTGAGCCGTCAGAAACCTTCACAGCTATGTTTTTGTAGTTAATTGCATAATCGGGATGAACCATAAGCGCTCCTTTCAGGTCATTTATTATTTTGTTCGTCTTGAGATTCGCACTTTTTGAGAGGTTTGGGGAGCCGTATCACTTTATCCAGCTGTGTCAAGTAGTTAGTACAAAGTTTTGATAATAAAGTCAATCCGGGCTACTCAGGGCAACCAGGCACCGCAGACAAAAGCCCCTGTTCCCCCTCCGGTGAATGGGAGTTTTTTTATTTTGCATCCATATCATTACAAAAATAAAAAGAAAAAACCCGCCTTCCTCAGATCGAGGGGAGCGGGTTTTTTATTTTCTGCTTACAATTTGCTTACATTTAAAATCAGATAAATCCTTTGATGCTGCATAACATTTGTAACATATTAATTTTAATGGTGCCGGAGGTCGGAATCGAACCGACATGCCCTTGCGAGCGGAGGATTTTGAGTCCTCTGCGTCTACCAGTTTCACCACTCCGGCTTGATGAAGCCATATATGCAACTTTCGATGTCTTGTCAATAAAATTACTGCGAATACCTGATTCATGTCCATTTATGTCTTGTTTCACGTCCATCCATATTGACGCGACCGGTCAACTCAAGTATGATAAGTCATTAAGAAGTGCTTGTTCAGTCAACTGTTTAATCGGAAAGGCAACAGCCTTATTCGTCAGATGTATCTTTTTGGGACCTCATGCGAAAAGAACTTATCGGCATACTGCTTTTTTTTCTGGTGATTTTTACCTTGTTCAGCCTGTTTTCCTTTGACCCCAAAGATGCTTTTTTTCATCATCCGGGTGTCAATAGCACCATCCACAATTTTTTCGGCTATGCCGGCGCCACGGCTTCAGGTCATTTAATCAAGCTATTCGGGCTGGGTTCTTACTGGATTCCGATTTTTCTGCTCATCTCCAGCATCCATTTTTTCAATGCAAGGCCCGGAACCACCATTGCCGTGACCATCACCGGCGGCCTGATTCTGGCCATTACCACCGGCGGGTTGGTATCGTTCCGGGATCATTATATTCTGATCTGGGGAAGCGCGTTTCCTTCGGGCGGCCAGATCGGACTTTCCTTTCACCGCTTTCTGATCGCTTACACCAATATCTCCGGATCACTGGTAATCCTTTTTCTGCTCTGGATCATCGGACTGATCCTGACAACCGGTTTTTCTCTGGTCGGGTTTGCAAAACGTTTCTGGATGGCTGTTCTGTTTGTGTTTTCCAGAAAACCCGTTGAAACCAAACCGGAAAGCCTGCCCAAAGAGCCTCCGAAAAAAGATCCGGTCAAAAAACGTTCAAAGCCTGCCAAGGCAAAACCCGTCGATCAGCCGTCCCTGACGATTTCTCAGCCGCATCCCGTCTTCGAGATGGTTCAGGAAGAGCTTCCCCTGAAGGTCGAATCTTCAAAAAATGCAAGCGGATTTAAACTGCCATCCATCTCGTTTCTGGATGATCCGGAAATCCGCGCCTCCCAGTTTGACACCGAACACCTTCAGTCTCAGGCCAGACTTCTTGAAAAGACGCTTGAGGACTTCGGGGTCAAGGGATCGGTAACCGCCATCTCGCCAGGCCCGGTGATTACGACTTTTGAATACGAACCCGCACCGGGGGTGAAAATCAATAAGATCGTAAACCTCTCCGACGATCTGTCCCTGGCGCTGAAAGCCCTGAGCATTCGAATTGTTGCGCCGATTCCCGGAAAAGCGGTGATCGGCATCGAAATTCCCAATATCGACCGCCAGATCGTCCGGTTCAAGGAGATCGTCGTCTCTCCGGCCTTTGAAAAATCCAGGTCCTGCCTGACCCTTTGCATGGGAAAGGACATCGTGGGAAATCCCGTTGTAACGGAGCTGGACCGGATGCCCCATCTGCTGATTGCCGGAGCCACCGGAACCGGAAAAAGCGTGGGCCTGAACGCCATGATCTGCAGCCTTCTGTATAAGTCAACGCCGGATCAGGTCAAGCTGATCATGATCGATCCCAAACGCATCGAACTTTCCATGTATGACGGCATTTCCCATCTGATCACGCCGGTGGTGACGGACGTTAAAAAGGCCACCAACGCCCTGTTCTGGGCAGTTCGGGAAATGGAACGGCGTTATCAGCTGCTCTCCGAGTACAAGGCCAGAAACATCACCCAGTTCAACCAGAAAATGGAAAAGGCGAAACCCGGACCAGACGGCATCAAACCTGAAAAACTGCCCCTCATTGTCATCATCATCGATGAGCTGGCGGATTTAATGATGGTGGCGTCCCGGGATGTGGAAGTGGCCCTGACCCGCCTGGCTCAGATGGCAAGGGCATCCGGAATTCATCTGATTCTGGCCACTCAGCGGCCTTCGGTGGATGTGCTTACCGGCATCATCAAGGCCAATTTCCCCACCCGCCTGTCGTTTCAGGTCTCTTCCAGAATCGATTCGCGGACCATCATCGATTCCAATGGCGCAGAAAGCCTCCTGGGAAACGGGGACATGCTGCTGCTGCCGCCTGGCACCGCAAAGCTTCAGCGCATTCACGGAGCCTACATTTCCGAAGAAGAGCTGACACGGATTACCGAGTTTTTAAAAGAACAAAAACCGCCTGAATACAATACCACGATTACGGAGGAAGCCAGCGAGGAAGAAAACGGATCTTCTGCCGAAGACCATGACGAGCGCTACGACGATGCGGTCGCTTTGGTGACCAGAACCCGCCAGGCCTCCATTTCCATGGTTCAACGTCACCTGCGCATCGGCTATAACCGCGCGGCCCGCATCATCGAGACCATGGAAAAAGAAGGGGTCATCGGCCCGTCCGACGGGGTCAAGACCCGCGAAGTACTCGTTCGCGGATATGATGACCTATAAGGATCACCATGAAACCGGACATTCAACGGATCGAACGGATCAAGGGGTTTTTGGACCCCGAAGAGGGCATGAGGTTATTTGATATTGGGAGGGAGGCATCCCGGCTCGGCCCCTGTCTCGAAATCGGCAGCTACTGCGGAAAATCGGCAATCTATCTGGGATCAGCCTGCAAGGCCGGCAACACGGTTTTGTTTTCCGTGGATCATCACCGGGGCTCCGAAGAGCAGCAGCCCGGTGAGGAATACTTTGATCCGGAACTCTTTGATGTGCCCTCCTATCAGATGGATACCTTTCCCCTATTTCGAAAAACGATCGACATGTTCAGTCTGGAGGATACGGTTGTTCCGGTGGTCTGTCGATCCGAAATCGCAGCCCGGGCCTGGGCAACCCCCCTGGGGCTGGTCTTTATCGACGGCGGCCATGCATTTGAAACCGCCCTGACGGATTACCAAAGCTGGGCTGCACATATTGTACCCCAAGGCTATCTGCTGATTCATGACATTTTTGAAGATCCGAACGACGGGGGACAGGCTCCCTATCGGGTCTACCAGACTGCAAAAGCCTCGGGACTGTTTCAAGAGCTTCCAATGACCAAAACATTAGGTGTGCTTCAGCGCATCAAATAACCAGCCTGAAAATCATACCGCAGCTTCAACCCAGGGAACCCCTTATGGATCATCTCAAGTCAGCGCTTCAGTTTTTAACCCTTTTACCGCTTGGCAAATCCGAAACATTTGACACCAAAGCCATGACCCCTTATTTTCCGCTGGTTGGCATCATCGTCGGGGTTCTGGTTTCCATTTTTGATAAAATCGCCCTGCTTTTCTGGCCCCTTCCGGCCGTTGCTGCAATGGATGTGGTGTTTCTTGCCGCACTGACCGGTGCATTTCACCTGGATGGGCTGGGAGATGCGGCCGATGGGCTGCTGGGGCATCGGCCACGGGAAAAAGCCCTTGAAATCATGAAAGACAGCCGCATCGGAGCCATGGGACTGATGGCCATTTTCTGCTGCCTGCTGATCAAGTGGGCCGGGATACTGAGCCTGGATTCCCATCAACGAACCCTCATTCTGATACTTGTCCCCGCATATTCGCGCTCTGGAATGCTGTTTGGCATGCGCTATCTCCCATACGGCAGGACAGCCGGCACGGCCATTTCTTTTTTCCAGAATGAGGTAGAGCCCATGGACTTCAAATGGATGGCGCTGCCTGTCCTTTTTTCCGTCTTTCTGGGATGGCGGGGGCTTTTGCTGAATCTGATGTTTGCCGGGGTTCTTGCTGCAATTCTCGGATATTACCGCAACAGGATGGGGTGCATTACCGGGGACATGCTGGGCGCCATGACAGAGATCATGGAAGCCACCCTGTTTCTGGTGATAGCGGCTGGATGGCTTCTTTGAAAACTCCGCCTGCAGGCATTTACATTCAAATCCCCTTCTGCGCAAAAAAATGCGTGTATTGTGATTTTTATTCCATAACGGATCTGTCCCTGCGGGATGATTTCCTGAATGCCCTTGACCGTGAAATCGCCGGCACCCAAAGCCTTTTGCCTTTCGATTCGCTGTATATCGGCGGTGGAACGCCATCGATTCTTGCGCGCACATCAAATCGGCCGGATCATCGAGCAAATATTCCAGCAGTTCAAGCTGGAGGCATCGGCTGAAATTACCCTTGAAGTCAATCCCGGAACCGTTACGCTCGAATCATTAAAAGCCTACAGAAAAAGCGGTGTGACCCGCCTGAATATCGGTGTGCAATCGTTTCAGGACAGCTTTCTACAATGGCTTGGCCGCATGCATTCGGCGCTTGAGGCAAAAGACGCCATCCGATGGGCCAGAGCAGCAGGCTTTGATCAAATCGGCATGGATCTGATATACGGCATTCCCGGACAGAACCGCCAGACACTGGATTGACGATCTGCGCCAGGCGATTTCCCTTGATCCAGAGCACCTGTCCTGTTACATGCTCACCTGCGAGCCTGAAACGCCCCTGGACCGCATGCGACGTCGCCAGGAATACAAGACCATGGCGGATAAAGATGTCTGCGACCTGTTTGAAACCACGGTTCTTGAATTGGCCGAAAATGGCTACCCGCTGTATGAAATCTCCAATTTCGCCCGGAATGACAGCAAACGCCCCGGCATCAACAGATCCCGCCACAACCAGAAATACTGGAGCGGCGCAGCCTATATCGGTTTTGGACCCGCCGCCCATTCCTACCTCTGCCCGGTTCGATACCGCAATCACCGGAGCATCGAAACGTATCTGGCGGATATAAAGAGCGGAACGCTTCCCATCGCCGAAAAAGAAACGCTAAATTTTGAGCAGCAGTTGATGGAAATTGCTTTTCTGGGACTTCGAACGCAAGAAGGGATTTCGATTGAGCGGTTCGATGAAAAATCCGACAGGCCTTTCCAATCGCTGTTTCAAGATCTCCTGTCAGACCCGGAACTGAAGGCGTTTTTCAGGCTCACACCAAAGCGCTGTGCATTAACCTTTCGGGGAATGATATTTTTGGATGCCATTGCAGCCATGTTCGTTGACAGGATTTAATAAGCCGGTTCAGGTAATCATTCAATCAGTCGGCTTTTGTTTCAGAATGGAAATCGACGCCGCAAATGCCTTCAAAAACGAATGTTTTCTTTCCTCAATTTAAAAACAGAAACAATTTTTACCTCACCCTCACGTTTTCATTTATTTTTTTACGCTTGCTATACTTAGTGATTCGGTATAATATTATTTATCTTGAATATAAGATAGTTAGCGTTCATCAGTTTTCTTTTATAGCTTCGTGCTTGAAATATCCCGCATCTTCTCAAGTTGAACCTTTTTGTCTTTACTCCGCCTGAGTGGGCCAAATTGGGACCAAGCCCGATGGCAGCGCTCCAGAAGGCCATCCCTACGATGCCTTCATTACGAATATCAGAAGAATGTCATGAAAACAGGCAGGCCTTGAGAAATGCGTTTAAGGGAGGATGCATGAGAAAGATCAAAAAAGGAATTGTTATCAGACTGGTGCTCGGAATTGTCGGGGTGTCTTGTTCTGCAAGCCTCATGGCGGCGGATTTGCCTCCGGAATCCTCAGTATTGTCGAGGCCCAATGACATACATCTGGAGGAAAAAGCCGGACTGCCGGATCTTCTAACCTATGCCTACGACCAGAACCCCTTCATTCAAGCTGCTCGTGAGGCGTGGGGAGCCGCAGTGGAAAAATACCGCATAAGCATCAGCCTGCCGGACCCACAGCTCATGGTGACCTATTTTCCTGATCCCATTGAGACCCGGCTGGGACCCCAGGACTGGAATGCCTCGTTCTCCCAGAGATTCCCGTTTCCCGGCAGGCTTTCCAAGGAAGGCGAGGTCGTGGAACAGGAAGTCTTGATGTCGCGGCTCGCTCTGGACAAGGCGGTCCGGGACGTATCGGTGGCAATCCAGGAATCTTATCACGAACTGCTCTACATCCAGCAGGCCAGGTCCATTGCCGGAAAAAATGCAGGATTGCTGGACGCGCTTAGAAAAATCAGCGAATCCGCCTATGCCGAAGACCGGGCAACTTTTCTGGATGTGGCAAAATCGCAATCCCAGACCGGCCAGTTGCGCTACGACATGCTGCTTCTGGAAGAGCTGGAAGACACCGAACGAACAAATTTGAACGGTTTTTTGAACCGGGAGCCCGGAGCCCCCATCGGGGAATTGACGCCGATTTTTGCCCGGCCGTTGGCTTACACTCTCGAAGAAATTTATGCCCTGGCCGAATCCCGCCAGGAAGAGATCCTGATCGCGGATGCACAGGTGGAACAGGCCGGGCGGCGTATCGAGCTTGCCCGGTACCAGAACCTCCCCGACTTCAGCGTGGGACTGTTCTATGCGGGAATCGGTCAGCCCAACGTGGCCATGCCGCCGTCCGGCGCTGGAGACGATGCCGTGGGTATCCAGTTCGGGGTCAGCGTTCCCCTCTGGTTCGGCAAAAACACCAGCCGGATCCGGCAGGCTCGTGCGGAAGCCGGAAGAGCCCGGGCCATGCGGCTCGATCGGGTCAACCAGAGCCGAACCCAGATCCGCACGCTTTTTTTCAAGCTCCGGAATGCCGAGCGGCTGATAACCCTTTACGGGGATGAGATGATTCCCCAGGCCCTGGCATCCATGGAAACCGCGGAAACGTGGTTCCGGCAAGGGCAGGGAAGTTTTTCCGATTTCGTGGAGATCCAGGCCACGGCCTATAACTTCCAGCTTTCCCTGGCGCGCGCCCGGGCAGATTACGGCAAGGCGCTGGCCGGGCTCGAACGCCTCTCGGGACTGGACCTGACCCAACGAGAGACGGTTTCGGTAAAGGAGGGGAAACAATGAAGACTATCCTGGGTTCCGCCTTTTCAGTGCTGCTGCTTATGCTCAATGGCTGCGGCAGTTATCGTGAGATGAGCTCCGAACTGGATGCCTACCGACCTCCGTCTTACTTTCAATCGCTCTCCGGCGGGACAAAGTTTTCCGGCCCCGCTCCGATAGCCCCAGACCCGTCCCGGAATGAAGGCCGTGTGCAGATCGCTGAAATGAGAAAAAAATGGCAGCAGTCATCCGAGGCGGCAGGCGCGGCGAACGCCTTTTACCGGCCTGAACCAGCTCGTTTCGGCCAGCTTTCGGCTTTTGCCCGGGACGACGCACGCGTTGCCGGATCCCTGAAGAACGGGTATACCCTGGAAAATCTGGAGATGCTGACCCTGATCCGGAATCCCGGGATTCAGGCGGCTGAAAGCCGGGTCCAGTCGGAACTGGCGGCTTTCAGCCAGGTGTCGGAACTGGATGCCGTTCTCGAACAGTACACTGCCTTCACCGAAGGCCTGATGACAGGTGTTGGTCCCATGAAGGGAAAGGATTCCGTTCGGATGAAATTTCCGTTTCCCGGGGTCACGGCCCTCAAGGGGGAGGTAGTGAATGCGTCGGTGAAAGCCGCTGCCGAATCCCTGGAAATCACTCGCCGGGATGCGTTGACCGGTGTTCGCAAGACCTACTGGAACCTGCTCTACATCCGAAAATCCCGGCAGATAACGGCAGAGACCCTGGAGCTCTTCCGCCGCCTTGAGTCGGTGGCCAACACCCGGTACACGGCGGGAAAGACCAGTTTTCAAGATGTCATCAAGGTCACCATCCAGAGCCTCATCCTGGAGGAGGACCTTATCACCCTGACAGAACGCACCCGGAACCTGGAATCGAATCTGCTGGATATCCTGTATTTGCCTCCTGAAACGCACCTCGGTCCACCTGCGGAGCAGGCGCCGGACAAGAGGCTGCCGTCTTTGAACCAGCTCTATACGCTATCCCGGGAGCGGCGGCAGGAACTCCGGCGTTTGCGGGCCATGGTGGGGAAGATGGAGCTGATGCTGGAACTGGCTGAAACCATGATTCTGCCCCCGTATTCGTTGGGCCTCTCGTATTATGACGATGAAGCCGTTCTCCAGACGGGGTCTGCCGCCATGAAGCCGCCGTTTTCCGTCCGGACGACGGCGGCCGTGGGCGCAGGACTTCCCAAATCCCCGTGGTTCGACACCAACGATGCCTGGCTGAATGGAACGCGCCGGTCTCTTGATGCATTGCGGGCCGATCTGAAAAAGGCGGAGGCTTCAACGGGCAACCAGGTCAGAAAGGCCTGGTTTGAAATGGACAAATCCCGGCGGGAGGCGGCGCTGTACCAAGATACGGTGGTGGACCTGTCGAAATCCGCCCTGGATGTTTCCACCCGGGGGTACGAATCCGGCACGGTCTCGTTTGCGGACGTCATCGGCTCCTACACCAACTGGCTCAACGTCGGCCTGGCCCTGGCCCGGAAAGTCTCCGACATCGGGGTGGCCCGGGCTGAACTGGAACAGGCGGTCGGCTCATCCCTTTGACGCAGCATCTTTATGAATCTTTGGTCGGGACAGCCGGAAAATACACCTGGACGGATGTGCCCTTGTCCGCTTCCCAGTCCAGGGTAAGATTGCCCCCGTGATTCTGAATGATGTGGTACGCTGCAAACAGGTTCATGTTCCTTTCTGAAAATGACGGAATGGTAAAAGAATTCGGTGTCCACTTCAGGGCTTCGTCCTTTGGCTGGAATCCGTCATCCTGGATTTTGAGATAGGCATAATGACCGAGTTGAATATTTTCCGGCGTTTCGGTAGACAGTTCATGCAGGGTAAGATCCTTGCAAATAACACGAACCGTCCGCGCCTCGCCTGTATTCGTACATGTCAGATATTTCAGAAGAGAATACAGTGCCAGTTGCAGACTTTCCGAATCTGCTGAAATCAGATAAACGGATGAGGCGAATTCCGTTTCCCAGGTGATGCCGGAAAGCGAGGTCTGCTGAATGACGGGAAGCACTTTTTGAACCAGTTCACACACCGACTCCGGCTGAAAAAGTTTTTCCTCCTGCCGCGTCAGTACCGACAACTGGCTGACGATGGTTGAGATCCGTTTTCCAGCCTGCTGAATGGCGTTGGTATATGACAACAGGTCGTGATGCTCCGGATACTTCATGTCTATCAGTTGCGCATATCCGGTAATTGCCATGATGGCATTGTTGTATTGATGGGAGATCGCAGCAGACAGGGAACGGATGGCTTCTGCCTGAATCATTTTCTGCATCTGTTTTTCAACCAACCGCATGTCCTGGCCGCTCTCCGCCTTATAAATATTTCCCGGATCCGGCTCTTTCGAGGACGCGATTTTCTGGCTGTTGAAAAGCGCCAGCTCGACAGCGATCTCCAGCTCATTCTCCTGAACCGGCTTGATGAGATAGGCCGCAGGGCTTACCTGCTTGGCCCGTTCAACGAAATTCTTTTCTGCATGGGAAGTGACAAAAATAATGGGGATGTTCATTTCATCGCGGATGATTTTCGCGGCATCAATGCCATCCAGCGGGCCCGGCATGACAATATCCATCAGAATCAGGTCGGGCCGCAGAAGCCTGGCGTTTTCAACTGCCGACTCCCCGGTAATGGCCATTCCGGCAATTTCATACCCCATTCGGGTGAGCGTTTCATCCAGATAGGTGAGAAAATCGATTTCATCATCAACGATCAAGATATTAAACATGACAATTATCTCCCGACAGGATGGCAAAGGTCACATCCAGCTTCTGTAATAAGCGCGCATTCAATGTTCGACCATATAACCTGAAGCAGATGATTTTACAATAAAGAACAGCCGTTGCCGTTCATCTTCAGACACCGCTGCTCAAGTCCGGGCCGCATGAGTACACCCTTGACGTCTCATGCGTTATCGCGGGGTTAAATCTTCGAGCATGCAGAAAATCCATCCTTTCACATTGATTATCCTGAATGGCTATGGTAAGCAATTCAAATATTAAGAATATGGCATACGATACCTTTAAAAACATTACGATTCAGCAGCTTGAATCCCTCATTCATCTGGTGGCGGAAAGAAATTTCAGCCGGGCCGCCAGAAAAATGGTGTTGACGCAGCCATCTCTTAGCAAACACATCAAAAACCTTGAGGATGCTGCCGGCACAAGGCTTGTGAATCGTGAAGGGTCCGGAATTTCGCTCACGCCCGAAGGCAAGCTCTTGTTTGAATTTGCCCGAAAAGTCCTCTATCTGAGGGAAGACGTCAAGGAGAGAATGCTCCGGCTTCAGGACAAGTCTTCCGGCAGCATTCGCATCAGCGCCAGCACCCTGCCGGCAACCTATATTCTGCCCTACATATTGAGCCGGTTCCAGAAATCATACCCTCAGATTCAGACTTTCGTTCAGTCCGCCAACAGCGAAGACGCCATTGACATGGTTCTGCACCAGCAATCGGAAATGGGGTTTATCGGCAAAAACCCCCACAGCAAAAAACTGCACAGCGAACCCTTGTGGCAGGACAGGCTGATACTGGCGGTTCCCGCGGGTCATCACTGGATCGGGGCTGCAGCAGTTTCCATTAAAGATCTTTTGGAAGCGCCTTTCGTAATGCGGGGAAAAGGCTCCGCCACACGCGAAATCCTCGGAGAATTCCTCTTGGAACATGCCGGAATAGACCTGAATCAGCTGAACACCGTTGCGGAAATGGGCAGCTCCGAGGCTGTCAAGGAAGCGGTTATCGCGGGTCTGGGCATATCGGTGCTTTCGCTTCACGCCGTCAAACGGGAGCTGGAACAGGGAATTATCGTTGAAATTCCGATTCAGGGCTGGCGAATCGTTCGCCAGGTGTATCTCATTTACCGGCATCAGCTGGGAATCATGAAACACCATCAGCTTTTTCTGGATTATGTCAGGGAAAGCAGGGCTTCGGCTCTGGACAGCAGACTCGATGGCCCGTCCGAATGACCGGATAGCATCGCAATGCCATGAGCCGTTGTAAACGGCATGCTCATCGCCTGCTTCGGAGCGGATCACTTCCTGCAACCGGACACAGATCTTGAAGGCGCTGTCCGAATCGATTTCCGGCATCAGGATCGCAAACGTATGAACGTCATACCGGCAGATCGTATCGAATTTTCGAAGCTGGCCTGCGAGTTGGCGGGCCGCCGACTCAATCTTCTCCAGGCTGCACTTTTCCCGCTCCCAGTCATCGCATTCCGAGAAAAGCAATCGAACCATGCAGACAGCCATATCGCTGCCGTAGCTGCGCGATCGGTCCATTTCAATTTCAAGGATTCTTTCCAGTTCCTTCCGGTTACAAAGTCCCGTCAAATCGTCCACGCATTTAAGACTCGTAAGGCACTGGGTGGCAATATCCAGCCGGTCGCACATCATGTTCATCAGGTTATGAAAAAATCTATGGGCAATGGGGGGATAGAGCCACTGGAGGCGACGTCAGGATCTTCCAGCTGATCAGAAGCAGTTCCCCTTCTTCCGTGGCAATCACCGTAGCCGATCGCGGAGCGGATCGAAAAAAACCCATTTCTCCGACCACATCTCCGGCGTGGAGTTGCGCAATCTGCTTGCAGAGTCCCGAATTCCCGCCACAGGAATCCGGATCAACCACGTCAAAGGATCCGGATACGACGGCATACATAAAATCGCTGGGATCTCCCTTGTTGAAAAGGATCTGGCCGGGACCGATGCTTCTCAGGGCTCCGGAGGCCATCAGCGACCGCAACTGCCCCCTGCGCAGGCCTCTGAACAGTGGAATCGCTTCCTGTGGATCCTTTCCCATTTTGACCCGCACCAAATCCCACAGGGTCACCAGCTCGACATGAAGCATGAGAGCGGGAAGCAGCAGAATATCACCGAGCAGCGCGGAAATCATGATGAAGACCAGCATGATTCCGAGCGTGGCCGTGGGCTTGGAAGCTGGAAAAAGCCAGAATGGAAAACCCGGCGCAGATGGTCACGGTGGTAAAAATCATCGGACTTCCGACATGCCGAAGGGTTTTTTCGAGCGACCGTCTTTTATCCAGAAGATCTTTGAATTTCCGGTTGTAACGGACAAGATAATGAATGGTGTCATCCACGGTCAGGCCGATGGCGATGCTGGCAATCAGGCTGGTGACCATGGAAAGCTCGATGCCGAGCCATCCCATCAGGCCGAAATTGACGATAATGGGCAAAAGATTCGGCAGGATTGAAATTCCCCCGACTTTTGCCGACATGAACAACATCAGCATGAGCCCGAAGATGATCGCCATGGTCAGGGACAGGCTCTTCACCTGGCCGTGGGTCAGCAGCCTGCTGCTGGAGGCGATTGCCATTCCAAGGCCGGTTACACTGCAACCGATGGCAGGCGGCAGGATATCGCGGGCCAGATTCAGAATATCTGTCCCTTGCTGTCAGAAATCCGTTGGAACTGGCGATGTGGGTGAACAGCAGCACATTGGCCTTTGAAAAGTCCGGGCTCATGAACCGCTTCAGCATGTCATCCCCGAGCAGCATTTTATAGTTGTTGACAAGCATGCGCACCTCGATCGCTTCATCGGGAATGGCATAGTATCTGGGGTCGAACTGGTTGATTGCGTAGTTCACCAGCATCAGGTAATCCGCAAACGACACGGTTTTATCCACACCGGAAAGCGTTGTCAGCCTTTTTTGAAGATCCGATATCTGCCGGATATGGGAGGGATTTTCGAAATAATTTGAATCGCTTCCCTCCATCACCACATTCAGCGGAAAGCTTCCGGAAAGATCCTGATAAATATCATGAAAATTCCGGCTCACCGGCGAATCCGCCTTCAGATACCCCAGGGGGTTGGTCTCCACCTCAATCCGGAAAATGCCCGCAATACAGAATATCGAGATGGCCCCGATGATCGGCAGGGTTACGTACTGGCGGTTCAGGTTCAGCCGGATGATCCGCTGAATCAACCGTTCAAAGAAATGCTTCACCCGGGTTGTGGATGATGGCTGCGGTGTCGGCAGCAGAGACAGAACTGCCGGAAACAGGGTAAAGAGAACCATCAGAATGCTGATCAAGCCAAAGGAGGAAAAGAACGCAAATTCGCGGATCGCCGTGATCCGGTTGATCCACAGGGATGCAAAACCGATGATCGTGGTAAAAACCGTCAGAAAGGTGGGAAATGCAATGCCGTAAAAAGTCAGCCGCACCACTTCGGCCGGATCACGGTTTGTCCGGGAAAATGCCATATACTCCGAACAGATGTGAAGGCAGTAGGCGATACCGATGGCCATAAGGAATATGGGCACCATCATGGTCAGCATGGACAAAGAAATTTTACATATCGACATCAGCCCGAATGTCCAGACCAGCGCAACGATAACGCACAGAAGCGGCACCACGATGCAGTTGACATGGCGGTAGAGAACAAAAAGGATTCCGGCAAACAGCAGCATGGAAACAGGCGGCAGGCGGCAAAAATCTTTTTTGGTAAGACTCGACAGCGCCTCGGAAACCAGCGGAATCCCGATCTGATAGGTGGCAAGTCCCTGCGATTCCTTCTCGAGAAGCTGATTTACGGCTTCGATCACCGCATGCCGGTCCGCGTCCTCGGACAGCACCAGGGTTAGGGAAGTGGATCTGCCGTCATCGGAAATCAGGTTTTTACGAAAAAGCTCAACCGGTCGTATTCTGCTGACGAAGTCTTCCAGGCTGAGCCTTCCGGAAATATCAATCTCTTTTTTAATTTCCGGAAGGCTGATGATCCGCCTGACGCCTTTGATCCGCGAGGCTTCTTCCGAAATTCGCGTCACTTTATCAAACGTTGCCGGCCTCAAAAACATCAGCGCCCTTGACGACAATCCGGATAATCTCGTCACTGCCGAAAAGTTTTTTGAATTCATTGTATTGAACGGTTTCCGGTATGTTTTCGATCACCAGATCATAAACCGACGTCGCAAAGGACAGATGGGAGAGCTGCCAGGCAAAAAAAAGGGTGATGACGGAGATGCCGGAAATGACTTTACGCGGATGCTTTAAAATGCGTTCGAGCCACAGTGAAAAGGAAAAAAAGGCTGACAGGCGGCTTGTTAAAGGCACATGGACTCCTTAAGGGTATAAGGTATAGGCCAAATGACGACAACAATGATATCTTCATCAGAAGTATTAAATAAAAACGACAGCTAAGTCAATAAAAGAGAAACAGGATGAGATCTCGGAGAAAGAAGAGGCTGCCGCGGGATAAAAGAGAGGACATTACGCAATCAAGAACCGCCCTCGGCAATGGGTATCGCCGAGGGCGGGGTTCAGACAAAAAATCAGGTGACTCTGATCTTGTACACCTCATTGGACTCGGGGTCGATGATATGAACGCCGCAGGCCACACAGGGATCAAAGGAATGAACGGTTCTTAAAACTTCGATCGGCCGTTTGGGATCGGCGATCGGTGTGCCGATCAGGGCTTCTTCTACCGGTCCGCGGAAACCTTTTTCGCATCTGGGACCAAAGTTCCAGGTTGAAGGCACGACGTACTGATAGTTCTTGATCTTCTTGTTTTCAATCTGAATCCAGTGACCCAGGGAGCCTCTGGGAACGTCATTGAGGCCGTAACCCATGGCCTTGTCCGGCATGGTCCAGGACTGGTAGGTCTTGGTGTCGCCGTTTTTCACATTTTCAATCAGCTCGCCGATCCAGCCTTCCATGGCATCGCCGATGGCCACGGTTTCAAGGCCTCTGGCAGCGGTTCTGCCCAGGGTTGAGAAAAGGGCTGTCACCGGAATATCCAGTTTTTTCAGGGTGCCATCGACCAGTGCTTTTATGCCGGCATGGCCTTTGGCATACGCCACCAGTGCTCTGGCCAGGGGGCCGACTTCGCAGGATGCGCCGTCATACCGGGGGGCCTTGAACCAGGAATATTTGCCGCCGGGCTTATAGTCGCCGTGCTTGGGTTTTGTTTCACCTTCAAACGGATGTCTGGCCTTGCCGTCTTCATACCAGGCATGGGTCACATGTTCGGTGACCTTTTCCTGCTGAGACATGGCGACACCGGCCAGATCCCGTTTCATGATGACGCCTCTGGGCATGAACAGGCTCTCGGGCTCTTTTTCGGTTGTGGGGAACTCGCCCCAGGCCATGAAATTGGTGGTGCCGCCAATGGCGCCCCAGTCCTTATAGAAAGAAGCCACAGCCAGCAGATCCGGAATATAGACGTTTTTAATGAATTCCTGGGTTTCTTTCCAGATATACAGAAATTCGGCAATACGATCCGGAGTAAGGTCCTGTACGGAGGTGATGCCGCCGACTACCAGGGACTGCGGGTGCGGGTTCTTGCCGCCGAAAATGGCATGAAGCCTTGCGGTTCTGGCCTGAAGCCTGAGGGCCTCGATATAGTGGGCGGATGCCATCAGGTTGGCCTCCGGAGGAAGCTTGTATGCGGGGTGTCCCCAGTAGGCGTTGCTGAAGGGCCCGAGCTGTCCGCTGTCCACAAAGGTTTGCAGGCGCTGCTGGACGGCCTTGAAATAAGGCGCACCGCCCACGGATGCATTGCTCAGATTGTCGGACAGCGCGGCGGTCTTGACCGGGTCTGCCTTCAGGGCGCTGACGATGTCCACCCAGTCCAGTGCATGGAGATGATAGAAATGCACCAGATGGTCATGCTGGAATTGTGCACCGTGTAAAAGGTTTCGAATGATGCGTGCATTTTTGGGAATGGTAACTTTGACTGCATTTTCAACTGCCCTCACCGAGGACAAGGCATGTGTGTAGGTTCAGACCCCGCAGGATCGTTGAACAAAATGGTGGGCATCCCGGGGATCCCTGCCCTGAAGAATGAGCTCGATACCTCTGAACATCTGGCCTGAACTCCAGGCATCTTTGACCTTTCCGCCCTCGACCTCGACTTCGATGCGAAGATGTCCTTCAATCCTGGTAATGGGGTCAATCATTATTCTGTTACCCATATATATCTCTCCTCTTATCTGCAGAAAATATTGTCATCGTCGTTTGATTCGCTAATCAATGAAACGGCCGTCTGGAAACAACCCATCAAGTGGGTTCATAAAAAGGGCTCATTTTATCCCAGAATGCGGGCTCGCTGCATCCAATGCACGGATGACCGGCCTGAACCGGCCAGCTGGTGCCGTCGTTGAATTTTGCAGTCGGGCAATTGTTAAAGGTATCCGGACCTTTGCAGCCCACTTTATACAGACAATATCCCATTTCAGCCTCTTTGGAACCGAATTCCAGCACGAATTCGTTGTTTTCGAAATGAGACCGTCTCTGGCATTGATCATGAACGGATTTTCCATAAGCGAACATGGGTCTGCCCAGACTGTCCAGGGCCGGCAGTTTGCCTAAAAGGAGATAATTGACGACGGTTCCTACAAAATTGATGGGATTGGGGGGACAACCGGAGATATTCACGGTTTTAATGCCAATGGCCTCGCCAACACCCACATACCCGCCGGGGTTCGGCGCTGCCGCCTGAATCCCGCCGAAAGTCGCGCAGGTTCCGATGGCGATCACGGCAGCTGCTTTGGGGCAAACGTCCTTGGCAATCTGCAGAAAGGTTTTTCCGCCGACTTTTCCATATGCGCCGTCAAATTTGGTGGCCACGGCACCTTCCACCACGCAGATGAATTTGCCTTCATACTTTTTAATGGCGCTGTGAAGCTGTTCCTCGGCCTGATCGCCGGCTGCGGCCATGATGGTCTCGTGGTATTCCACGGACAGCAGCTCCAGGACAAGATCGTCCGCATAGGGGTACTGAGACCTCAACAGGGCTTCGGAGCATCCCGTACACTCGCCGAAATGCAGCCAGATGACCGGCGGGCGTTGTTTGGGAGCGGCAAAAACCTCGGCCACCCTGGGGACAAACGAAGATGAAAGCCCCATGGTTGCGGTCAGGAAGGTACAGTACTTCATGAAGTCTCTTCGTGAAACCCCTTTCTGTTCTAGCTTGTCGAAAAACGCTTTCTCATTTTCCATTGGCACCTCCAGATGCAGTTGTTAAAAATACACTCTCCCAACACAAAAAACGATTTATTGCTTATCCTGCCACGTCCGTAAAAAATACTGATAAAAAAAACTCGTAATATAGTAAACGCCAAATACAGGATAAATGACACTTTGTAAACAATGAATTTTGTTTAGTTTCAAGAGGGGCCCCCATTCTTACTTTCACACGGGATGAAGCCAGACAAGAGTGTTTTTCCAGGAACATGCTAAAAACGATATGGCCTAATTCTTTCTTTTACAATATTCCGGCATAAATAGCATACGAATGCTGCCAAGTCCATCCGATTCCGTTAGATCACTCCATTCTCGATGTTTCCCTAAAAAGCACTGACAGCGCATTATCCTGTGATAAACAATATGAATAATTTGATCCACACTATAACTCAATTGAATTTGACAGATTCATCCCTTTTATATATTTCATGAATCATCGCAAACATTCATGATCAAAGAGATGATCACCCCCGAACATGAAAATGGTTCTTGGCCGTCATTCCGGGCTTGACCCGGAATCCAGTCTGTTCGAACAACTGGATTCCGGCATTCGCTGGAATGAAGGTCCAATGTATTTTCACGGTAAAAAAGAAGTCATGCGTCAGAATGATAAGGAAAGACAAATGAATCTGTTTGGCAGAAAGAAAACACTTACCGGGCTGGCACGGACTTGTGGCTGAGCGGCAAAAATTGGTCCGACGGCTCTGTCGGACGCACTTCAGGGGTTCCCCTCGCCCACTGACCCCGATCTTCTGGTAGGCTTTGAGTCCAGCGACGATGCCGCGGTCTATCGACTCAGCCCGGAACTTGCGGTCATTTCAACCGTCGATTTCATTACGCCGCCGGTGGATGACCCCGTCTGGTTTGGACGGATCGCCGCAGCCAATTCCCTTTCCGATGTTTATGCCATGGGAGGGCGCCCCATCACGGCGCTGAACCTGGTCATGTATCCCATGAAGAAACTCGGGCCCGATTTGCTCAGGGAAATTCTTCGCGGAGGCCACGAAAAGATCTCGGAGGCAGGGGCCTCTCTGGCCGGCGGTCACTCCGTGGACGACGAGGAACCCAAATACGGTCTGGCTGTCACCGGAATCGTTTCGCCGGACCGGATTCTGACCAACACGGGGGTTCGCCCCGAGAGATGCCCTCATCCTCACCAAGCCTCTGGGAACAGGCGTCCTTTTCAATGCGAACCGGGCCAGGAAACTGCCGTGGGCGGAGCTGGAAGCAATCCTGCCCGAAGTTGCGGCCCTCAATCACACCGCCCTTCAAGTGGCGCTGGCTTATGACGTTCATGGCTGCACGGACATTACCGGCTTTGGCATTTTAGGCCACACGCTGGAGATGGCCCGCGGCAGCGGCGTGCGGATTGATCTTGTTTATGCGGATCTGCCTTTTTATGAAAACGCCGCGGACATGTATCGCAAGGGGGAAACCACGGGGAGCAACGCGGCCAACCGAAAACTCGTCGAAGCGCATCTGGAGGTAAAGGCCGGGCTTTCATCCGCGCAAAAAGAGCTCCTCTTTGACCCGCAGACATCAGGGGGGCTTCTTTTATCCGTTCCGGCCGATCAGGCAGAGCAACTTGTGCAGGCACTTCGGGCCGCCGGCGTCACGAATGCCAAACTGGTGGGAATGGCTTTGGAGGCCCCGCATGCAGGTGTTAGGGTTCTGTGATTATTTTTTTTCTGCACCTGGCGTGATGTTGCTCATATTGATCACGATTTCTTTTTTGCCGATCAGGCCCAGGTCCTGTCTGGCAATGGCCTCGATATAGGCGGGATCCTTCTTTAAGCGTTCAATTTCATGATAGAGCTGAAGATTTTTCCGTTTGAGTTCGGCATGGGTACGCTTCAGGACCTGGCGTTCATTTTTCATCAACTGCAGGTCGGAAATGCCTTTGTCGCCCACAATGATCAGGAAAAACGTAAACACAATCGCCATGACCGCAATGACCATGGCAATGTTTTGACTGACGCCGGGATGTTTATCGGTAGATTTCATACTGCTTTCTATGACACAGTTCAAGGTGTTCCGTCAAGATTTCAGACAGAAGTTTCCTTTGGCAGCCGATAGATCAACGGTATCGTCAGCAATGGAAGCAAGGCAATGACATTCAGGACCGGCTCGATCGAGAACATATCTGCCAGTTTTCCGGTTATCGGGGTCATGATGCCGCCAGCTCCCAGGGCAAATCCCATCATGAGGCTGGATGCCATGGATTTTCCCTTTGGCGCCAGTTTCTGTGCCATGGCAACGCCGAGAGGGAGCGTGGCCAATGCAACCAACCCGGTTATGAAAGTGTTCAGGTACAGCCAGTTTCCCGGCATATTCAGCATCACATATATGGCCGGCGTTGTCAGCAGATGCGCCCCGTAAAACACCGGCTTGAATCCGATGCGATCCGACAGGTAGCCTGCGACCAGACCGCTGAAAGCTCCGGCAATGGTAAAAAGGGATACCACCGCGCCGATGGAAACCAGAGAATACCCCTGCCTGGCGTAATGCACGGGCAGATAGGTAAGGAGCGACTGACTGACAAATGCCCGGGATGCCATGATCAGCCAGATCAGAATGATGGGTTTCCAGACCGTCCCAAACACTTCCCGAATGGATCCGATCAGCCCGAAATCCTTTAATCCTTCACAATTGGGAACCGGAACCACAAAATACAGATAAACCATTACCATGAGTCCCAGAATCATGGTCACGGGAGTTGATTTCAGTCCGTATGTCGCCACAAACCAGGTGATAAACAAGGGGCCTACACCGAATGCCAGGGTGCCTCCCATGTTGAACACCGAGATGGAAAAGCCGATATTCCGGCCGGAATAGGTCGAAATCATGCCGGCAACCGTAGGATGAAACATGGAAGAGCCGATGGAACCCAGTGAAACCAGCATGACAAGCGCCAAGAACGTGGGCGCGACACCCACCAGGGAAATCAGGGTGATGACCAGAAAAGGGCCTCCCAGAATAAACATTCGGGTCCTGTAATGATCTGCAAGATATCCGACGGGCGGCTGGACAACAAAGGCCAGAAACCGGCTGAGCCCGGTGATGACCCCCACCTGGGTCAGGGTCAGTGAGAATTGATCCACAAACACCGGCATCAGGGGGTTGATAAAGGAACTGTAAAAATCGCCGGTGAAATGGACCAGCGTCAACGCAAAAATCATTTTCAGATTACTGTTTTCAGAACGCGTATTTGTGGGGCCGCAAGTGTGATTGATTCTATGCATCGGTCATCCTGTTAGTGGAACATCTTTCCGGCAAATGCTGTTGAATTGCAGGAAGTTTTTGACTTTTAAATTTTTAAGACTATCATAAACCATGATTATATCAAGACGGAAAGGAAGACAAGGACCATGAACTGCATTGACGCCATTGAAGGGAGCCTCAAGTGCCTGATCAACCGGTTTCATCAGGCATATCTGGATGAAAGCCGTGATGACACCCATATATATCCGTAATATCCGGTCCGTGATTGAAGGCCTTGATGACTTCATTCAACGCAACAAGGAGCTTCAGCTCATCGATCCGAAAATTCTACGAACCGTTATCTATGGGTATGCCATGGAAAAATGGCTGAAAAGCGTTCGGGACATGGTCAGCAAGGAAAATCCGCCGACCGCAAAACCCGTCAGTCCCGAATCTGATGAATACTACCGGTATTATTTCGATTACATTTACCATAACGGCATGTATCCCCGGTAACCGGCATCATCATAAAGCGAGGCGACCATGATTCCTGAAACTTTTAAAGCCCTGATTGTTGACTCAACTTCCGAAGCCCACAGTAAACGGCGGATTGCCGGAAAATCCATCCGGGATCTTCCGCCAGGCGATGTCCTGATTCAGGTCATGTACTCTTCCCTGAATTACAAGGATGCCCTTTCCGCAACCGGCAACAGGGGTGTTACCCGGAACTACCCCCACACCCCAGGCATTGATGCCGCGGGCATCGTGGCGGAAAGCTCCCATTCCGCATTCCTGCCCGGTGATCCGGTTCTGGTAACCGGATATGATCTGGGCATGAATACTTCCGGCGGATTCGGCCGGTATGTCCGGGTTCCCGCGGACTGGGTGGTAAAGCTGCCGGAAAATCTTTCCCTTAAAGAAAGCATGATCTATGGCACCGCCGGTTTTACGGCATCTCTTTCGGTTCAAAAAATCGTCGAACACGGTCTGACCCCGGATTCCGGAGACATCCTGGTTACCGGCGCAACCGGCGGCGTCGGAAGCATGGCTGTTTCCATTCTATCTAAAATCGGCTATTCGGTAACCGCAGCCACAGGCAAAACCGACCAGAAAGATTTTCTGCGAAGCCTCGGCGCCAAAACAATAATATCAAGAGCAGAACTCCAGGACAACCCCGAACGGCCGCTGATGAAGGCCAGGTGGGCCGGAGCCGTGGATACCGTCGGCGGCGATATTCTGGCATCCACGCTTAAGTCGACGTTTCAGCGGGCAGCCGTCACCTGTTGCGGAAACGTGGCGTCGCCCACGCTGTCTACCACGGTTTATCCCTTTATCTTGCGGGGAATCACCCTTTATGGCATTGATTCGGCCAGCACCCCCATGCCCCTCAGGGAAAAAATCTGGCGGAAAATTGCCGGAGAATGGAAAATCAGCCATCTCGATCTTCTCCATACGGAAATCCCCCTTGAAGGCCTGGAACATGCCATTGAACGGATGTTGTCCGGAGAACAGCACGGCAGGATGATCGTCAGTCTGTGGGATTGAACAGCCTTTATTCATCCATTGAAAACGATCCTGCCGGCGATTGACCTGACGCAGGGGACAGCGATTCCCATCCGCCTCCCAGAGCTTTATAGAGTGCTACAATATTGGTGGATACGGCGCGTGTGCTTTGAACCAGGGCATCTTCCGAGACATAAAGCGCGCGCTGGGCAATAAGCACGTTCAAAAAATCTGTTTGCCCATGTGTATAGAGCTGGGTTGCCAGAAATACTGCCTTCCGGTTGGCTGCCACTGCATTTGAAAGGGCCTGGTAGTGCTCGCGCTCCTTGGTGGATGCGATCAATGCGTTATCGACTTCCTGCAGCGCCGTCAGGACGGTTTGCTGATAGGAAATAAACGATTGATCCTGTAATGCCTTTGTCAGCTCGACATTGGACAGGGTTTTACCGGTGTTGAAAATTTGCCAGTTGACCGAAGGGCCTAAGTGACCAGAAGCGATTTGTCCAGCTCATCCAGGAATTGAAGTCATTGTTCTGAAACCCCGCCGAACCGAACAGGGTGAATTTGGGGAAGAGATCCGCCGTAGCCACACCAATGCGGGCGGTTGCGGCGTGAATCTCAGCTTCGGCCCTGCGGATGTCCGGACGCCGCCTGAGGAGCTCTGAAGGAACGCCCGCGGGAACAGTCGGTGGGGCCGCCGGAATGGGGGACGGCGGTGACAGCTCTGTCAGCAGGGCTCCGGGATCCTTGGCAATGAGAAGACTGAGACTGTAAATGGACTGCTGGGCCGAAGACTCCAGCAGCGGAATCTGTGCAGCAGTGGTCGCTGCCTGGGCATCGGCGTTGACAGTATCCAGCGCGCTGGTCAGGCCGGCCAGATATTTTTTGCGCGTCAACTCGGCGTTGTGCTGCTGGGCCGCAAGATTATTCCGGGCAATAAGGATCTGCTGCTGAAAGCCGCGAAGGTTGACATAATTTATCGCGGTTTCGGCCGCCAGCGACACCAGAACCCCATTTCGCCCTTCCACTGCCGCCAGAAGTTCCGCGTCTGCTGCTTCCACGCCGCGCCGGACACCGCCGAAAATATCCAGTTCCCAAGCTGCGTCAAAGCCAATCTGATACAGGTTGGAGGTCACCCCTTCGGATGTATTGGTTTTAGTGCTCAGGGTCCCCCCCGGCGATGAGAGACTACGCCGAAAAGAACTTCCGACATTGGCCACAGGCCCCAACCCGGCAACTGAGACCCCTCTGGCAGCCCTGGCCTGCCAAATACGGGATTCCGCCAGCTTCAGATCAAGATTCGACGCAAAGGCTCTTTCCACCAGAGAGACAAGTTCCGGATCATCGAACACAGTCCACCAGCGGGCCGTATCCAAACCCGGCTGGGAGACAGTCTCCGGAACAGAACCGACCCATGTTTCCGGAACAGCGGTTTTAAGCGGCTGATAGTCAGGGCCGACCGCACAGCCTGCCACTGTCATCAGATAAAACAACAGAACCAGACATGCATGAACCGGTAGGGTTAATCCGGCATGAACCTTACCCGTCATACTGACGCTCCTTATCCTGACATCACTTTTTACAACGCCATCACTCATAGCGCAATGCTTCGATCGGATCCAGGCGGGATGCCCGCCACGCCGGATAATATCCAAAAATGATGCCAACGCCGGCGGAGACGAGAACGGCAGCAGCAATAGCTGTCGGTGAGTTTTCTACAGGCCAGCGAAAAAGCCACTCAACAAGCTTGGAACCGCCATGACCCAACAGAATACCCACGCCCCCTCCCACCAGACAAAGAACAACGGATTCCACAAGAAATTGCCTGAGAATGTCCCGTGCTCTGGCGCCAACCGCCATGCGCAAGCCGATTTCACGCGTCCGCTCGGTAACCGACACCAGCATGATGTTCATGATTCCCACGCCTCCGACCACCAGCGAGATCAGCGCTACGGCCAGCAGCAGATTTGTCATCAGGACCGTTGTAGAGGAAAGGGTTTTCGTTATTTCAGTCATATCCCGGATGTTGAAATCGTTTTCCTCGTCAATTCGAGTGCGGTGGCGTTCGCGAAGCACTTCCGTAATCTGCTGAATGGCTGCAGGCACCTCCTCTGTTGAACCTGCCGTCGCCAGAATCTGATCGACGTTCGCAAACCGCACCGGCATCGGGTTATCGGCTGCCTGGATCGCTGAACGCGCCGGATAAACACTCATCTTGCCCCCGGGATAAATCTGGCGGAGCGAGTTCACCTCAGAAGAAGTCTCTGTGCTGCTGCTTTGATTCGTTGTGCCCAGAGGAGACCCTGTGACCCTATACTTGATGGCTGTCCACGGCGCAAGAAGAATATCATCCTGATCCGAGCCTACCATGTTGGCTCCTTTGGCCGTCAGCACGCCAACGACCCGGAACGAGACATTCTTGATGCGGATCTCCTTTCCGATGGGAGACTCACCCTGAAACAGCTCCCGTACCAAGGGTTTGACCCAGCACACAGACCTTGTTGGCATTCAGGACGTCCCGGTCGCTGAAGATTTCGCCCTCTGCCAGATGGGTCCAGTTGCGGACTTCTAAAAATGACGGCGTTGTGCCGGATATTGACGATGGCACCCAGTTCCGATTCCCGTAGACCACCTGGGCTCGGGCCCGAACCACGGGTGCGGCGCTTTGAACCGAAGGACATTCGCGGACAATGGCTTCATAATCCTGGGGCGTCAGATTCATGACACTGCCTGCCCCGAAACTGATACCGCCGCTGGCCGCACTGCCGGGATACACAAGAATGGTGTTGGCACCCATGCTGGCAATGGATTTTTTGACAGCCGAGGATGAACCTTCACCGATTTCCATCATGGCGATGACGGCTGCCACGCCGATGACGATCCCGAGGGTTGTCAGCAACGCCCGCATCGGATTGCGCTGAAGCGCCTGAAGCGCGGTTTGAATGGTCCGAAGCGTTTTCATCGGTCGACTCCCGGAACTGATTCAAAAAGAATTTCCACCGGTCCGCAAGTGGATTTGCAGTCACTCATGATCACGCCGTCACAGATGCGGATAACTCGCCTGGCATGATTGGCGACAAGCGGATCATGGGTAACGAGAATGATCGTAATGCCGTCTTCCTTGTTCAGTTGCTGAAACATTTTTAGAACATCGGCGCTGGTATGCGAATCCAGATTTCCGGTCGGTTCGTCGGCAAACAGAACTGGAGGGTGGTTAATCAGGGCGCGGGCAATGGCAACCCGCTGCTGTTGTCCGCCGGAAAGCTGGGAAGGCTCGTGATCAATCCTGTCCTGTAACCCCACGCGGACAAGGATGTCCACGGCTCTTTTCCGGGCTTCCCAGTCTGGGATATGACCGGCTGCATAGGACAAGGGCATACGGACGTTCTCCAGCGCACTGGCCCGCGGAAGCAGATTGAAGCTCTGAAACACAAAACCCATGGTGCGGTTTCGCAGCAAGGCGCGCTCATCCGCCGAAAGCCGGCCGACCTCTCTCTGGTTCAACCAGTATTCCCCGGACGTGGGCCGATCCAGGCATCCCAGAATGTTCATCAGTGTGCTTTTGCCTGAGCCGGATGGTCCCATCAGCGCAATCAGCTCTCCGGCGGCAATTTGCAGCGAAACGCCTTTGAGCACCGGAACATCCATCTCGCCGATACGGTAAGTCTTATAAATATCCTTCAGTTCGATCAGATCCATAGGCTGCTATCGTCGGCCTCCGCGACCTCTTCCCAGCTGCGGAATAAAGGGATTGGCAGACTCGGCAGAACCGATCGCCTGGGTCTGTTGCCCCAGAACGATTTCCATGTCTTCTTCCAGTCCATCGCCCTGAACTTCCGTCATCACCCCATCGCTAAATCCGACATCCACGCGGACAGGCTCTAGAAATTTTCCCTGGCGGACCCAGACAATGCCCTGTTTCTGGCCGTCTGAAAGCGCCTTCTCAGATTTTTCGTCCGGTTTTTCTTCACGCCTGTCCTTTTGTTCCGCATCCGAAGACGACCGCCGAAACGCCGGTGCCACCTGTTCAGCCGCTGGGGTCCATCGCAGCGCGGCATTTGGCACCAGAAGGACGCCGGTGATGCGGTTTAGCTCAAACTGAACATTGGCGGTCAGATAAGGCAGCAGGCGGCCATTTGAATTGTCCGTAATGACTTCCACAGTGTACGTAACCACATTCTGGGTCATGGAAGCATTCAGCCGGATTTTACCGACTTCTCCGCGAAAAACATCTCCGGGAAATGCGTCAATCGTAAAGCTTACAAGCTGGCCGGGTTGAATTCTGCCGATATCCGCCTCGTTCACAGCCACCCAGACCTGCATGCGCCTGAGGTCTTTGGCAATGAGAAAAAGACTTGGCGCATTAAGACTGGCAACCACCGTCTGACCGATATTGACCCGCCGGTCGATGATGACACCCTTGACCGGCGATTTGATCGTACAGTAGCTGAGGTTCCGCTGAGCCCGCCCCAACACCGCCTCTGTCTGCGCCACCGAGGCCCTGGCCTGAAGAATAGCCGCCTGACCCACTGCAAGAGAAGCTTTGGCAGTCTCATAAACGGCCCGATACGCGTCGAAACTGGTCTCGGCCAGAGCCTCGGAAGGGCCTAGCTTCTGAGCCCGATCCCAGTCCCGCTGTGCCTGATAGAGTTTGGCTTTCATCTGCTCGATATCGGCTTCAGCGCGCTGTAGGGAAGCCCGGGACTGCTGTACCTGAGCCGCGGCCTGCGCCGCATCCGCTGCATACAGCGAGTCGTCAATCTGAGCAAGAATCGTCCCTTCCTCGACAACCGAACCATAATCAATGAGTTTGCCGTTCTTGTCCTTGCCGAACCGGAGAATTTGCCCGGCGACCTGTGCGCCGATATCAATCACCTCCTCGGGCTGAACCGTGCCGGTGGCAGTAATGGAAACCAGAAGATCACCGCGTTTGATTGAACCGGTTCGATACGGAATCGTCTGACCGCCATTTCTGTTGATAAATATTGCAATGGCAGCCGCAAAAACTCCCAGTGCCAGAACGATTATGAAGATATTCTTAAACTGACGTTTCATGGATAAACTCGCAGCATAAAAGTAAACATTTGTATTTTCTTATCCTAAATGCATCCGTTTTAAGGGATGGTTCCATTTTCGATCTGCCGCCTGGATAGGGCAATCGAGATTTTTTTACAGCCATTTCTTTTTTCGGAAATACCCCAGCATGGTAATGATCATAGCGATCATCACCCCCCACACCAGCGCATATCCCCATCTCCATTTCAGCTCCGGCATGAACTCGAAGTTCATGCCGTATACTCCGGCAATAAAGGTAATGGGAATAAAAATCGTGGCAATGATGGTCAGCACCTTCATCACCTCATTCATGCGATTACTGACGCTGGAAAGATAAACCTCCAGAAGGGCGGAAGTCAGTTCCCGATAATTTTCAAGGGAATCCACCACCTGAATGATGTGGTCATAAAGATCGCGGATGTAAAACTGTGTTGCCTGCCGAATCAATCCGGTTTCACTGCGCAGCATTGCGCTGATGACTTCACGAAGGGGCCATGCCACTTTTTTCAGTGTCAGCAGTTCCCGGCGCAACCGGTGCATTCGCGGCAGGGTTTCCCGGGCGTGATCGGTCAGCAGTTCGTCCTCCAGAACCTCGATGCGCTCACCCACCACCTCCAGCACGGAAAAATAGTGATCCACCACGGTATCCATAAGGGCGTAGAGCAGATAATCGGGCCCCAAACCTCGAATACGACCCTTGGCGCTGCGCAGGCGGCTGCGTACCGGTTTAAAGATATCAGCATTGCCTTCTTGCAAGGAGATGACATAATTTTTCCCCAGGATAAAGCTGATCTGCTCTGCTGCCGTGGTATCATCGGCGTCATTCAAGGTAATAGCTTTCATCACGATAAAAAGACCATCTCCCAGGTCTTCCATCTTGGGGCGCTGTGCGGTATTTAGGATATCTTCCAAAAAAAGATGATGAATGCCATAACATTTTCCAAGGGTTTCGATGAAATCCGGCCTGTGAAGACCGCAGACATGAATCCAGGTGGTTGAGGGCAGGTCCCGGTAAGAAAGGCAATCCTCGATGGACGTCGTCTGCTTTTCATCAAAGCGCTCCTCGTCATAATTGCTCACCAGCAGAACGACCGTATCGGTCTTCTGCTCGCCGACAAATATCAGGGAACCGGGTGGTAACCCCAATTTCTCTGAACGGTCACGGACAACGCCAGTAGTCATTTAAGATCCTTGAGTAATTTCATCGTGAAATATTTCCCTGGGGACGAAGCCGGGCGTGATTCATGACAGTTTCAAAAGAAATCCCGACAGATTGTGGCGCCCAAGCTGAAGATCGGCAGTTGATTTGTTTTATATTAGATGTTACGAAAGCAGCGGATTGTCAAGCGCAAAAACCCAAGGAAGACTCTTATGCAACTTTCAGAGCTTATTGATTCACTCAAACTGGACCCATTGGCCTATGCCGCGGAATGGAAAAAGAATCATTCCGGAAACGTCGTCGGCTATATGTGCTCTTATGCGCCGGAAGAAATCATCTGGGCTTTTGGCGCATTGCCGTTCAGGCTGATGGGAACAAAAAACGCCATTAATCGGGCGGATGCACATCTGCAAGCCTATTGCTGCAGCCTGGTAAGGGGCTCTCTGGAAGATGCCCTTTCCGGCAGGCTCGATTTTCTGGACGGCATGGTTTTTCCGCATACCTGCGATTCCATCCAGCGGTTGTCCGACATCTGGCGCATCAACGTTAAAAACTGCTTTCATGCAGATGTTGCTCTCCCCGCAAAACTGGATAGTGACAGCGCATCAGACTATCTGGTCGCAACATTCAAAAAACTGATAAAAGACCTTGAAAGCTGGCTTGGACGAAGTGTCACCGGGAAGATGCTTCAGGAGGCAGCCGATCTTTATAATGAAATCCGATCCCATCTGAATGCCCTTTACATGCTGCGACAAGCCCGCCCGGGGCGGATTGCCGGAAGCGATTTTCACGCCGTCGTGCAGGCATCCATGTGGATGGACCGGGGTGAATACAGCAGAATATTATCCGAAATCGTTGAATGCATAACCGAACAAACGACGGCGGATTCCTTTCAGGGAAAACGCATCGTTCTTTCGGGAGGGGTCTGCAATGTGCCGGATATCTATCCCACCATCGAATCGGCCGGAGCCGCCATTGTCGGGGAGGATGTGTGCACCGGCGATCGGTTTTTCCAGGGAAATATCGAAATTCAAGGGGATATGGTTGAAAACATCGCCAGGCGGTATATCGATCGCATCGGTCTGCCCGGCAAAGCATCACGGACTGTTCGACCGAGGCAATCACCTGATTCAAAAGATAAAAGAAACCCGGGCGGACGGGGTCGTTTTTCTATTTCTCAAATTCTGCGATCCCCACGGCTTCGACTATCCGTATTTGAAAGAAATGCTGGATAGAGAAGGGATTCCGAACATGCTGTACGAAATCGAAGACCGGAATCTATCCGAAGGCCAGTTCAAAACCCGCTGCGAGGCGTTTATCGAAATGCTCTAGATCTCTGTCTCCCTTCCCTTTGGCGGTGATACTCTATTCAGGATGCTTGCATCATCGACCTGAAACACACTTCTCGAATGCTGCTGATGTTTCAACATAAGGATGGACGTCAACATGCTAATACACCCGCGGGTAGTACTTGACCCCTACGCCAAACGTCGTGGAGGATTCAGCAGGGAGTTGCCGGCACCACCTCACTTCTCCGAGTGTTACACTCGGCAAGGTCTCAAGATCACTGATGCCGGAGCCATTCAAATGGCTATAGGCCACCTTGAATATGATGGGTGATCCCGGAAAGAAGGCATGGTCGGATATAAAACAGACGCCGTTCGTGCAATGATCCACCAATTGCGCTTCAATGGAACGTTTTGAATCTAAAAACGATATGTGAACCGGAATCGGGATTTTACAGGCAATCCGTTTATCACTTCTTTTATCTTCTGAAGCAGTCATCGTTTCACCCCCCCACTTCTTCTTTTCGAAAACAGACATTCTCGGGGCGAAAATTTCATCACTCTGTTCCGCCAGCGATTTGCGAAAGCCCAGAAAAAGATCCTCCGACAGCGGGACATTGCACATTTTCACAGTTGTCAACGGATCATCTTCTCCCGAAATTAAAACGCTCCCTGTTGTGGATAGTGCGTCATGCAGGCGCCCAAGAATTATCAAAATCCACCCCGGTGAGGTCCAGTCACGGGGCGGATAGATGTGCCGGATACACAAGCATACTGCTTCGATCTGCCTGAGATCCTGCGGGCCGAGGGCCTGGCAGAGACTGGACTGCGCTCCGCAACCAGATCCCGGGCTTGAACAAAGTCCTGGTCATTCAGTTCGGAGAAAATAACACCCATGACGTGATCCTGAACATACCAGCCGCGCTGGTCGATATCCCGGGCGCTGTCGCGCAGAGCGCCTGCCACTTTGCCCATCAGGGCCTTGCCGGTACCGTTGGCATTGGCTGCCAGGCGCTGAATATCCAGAAGCATGAGCAGAAAAGGGCGGTGGGATCGCTCGGTGCGTCTTCGCTCCCAACTCAGGATGTGGTTGAATAGAATTTCGGGGCAGAGCCCGTTTTCTTCCGTGAATCGAACGCGGAATTCATGGACTGCTCCCGTCCCGAAGTCCTGTTGTTGAAAACAAACACATTGCCTCCTTATTGAGGTATATGAGGTATGAATGCAGACACTTCTATCATTACGCGCTTTTGGATACGGGGGCGCAGGGAGAAGTTGTCATCATCTCAAGAGCTTGTGGAAATAACTGGAAACCGCTCGATTCAGCAAATCAAATCAGCGCCTTTATCCGTTAATCGAAGTGTGTGGATGCTGCCGTTCACTTTCTCGATCAGCCCTTTTTCAGCCAGATCGGACACAGCCTGATCAAAAAAGCCTTTTTCCTGCGACGTCAGCAATTGCCAGTAGTCTTCCTGCAGCCACTCTGGCGGAATCGTGTCATGATCATCCAGCTGTGATCGAAATTTACTCAATATATCCCGTTTAATAGCTTTTGGTGTTTTCGACATGGTTGATCTCCGGATATCTTTGGTTAAAGGTATTTGTGCGCTTGATCATTGTTTCGCCCAAACAGGAAAGATCAAATAGGGAGGACAATTTAGCAAACAAGCTGCCATCAACCACAAAATCCTTACTGTATCAGCATCAATGAGAACAATCGTGCTAATTACGATCTGCAGTATTTATGCCAGATTCCATCATTCTGTGTAATATCAACCATCATTTTGATTTTTAAGAATAATTACATAAAATTGCGTTAACGGGATTGTCATTAACCGCACTGCAAAATAGATCATATTTAATCAATGGTCGAATATAACCTTTTTTAGGGCCTAATCGGTGTCTGAACGGAAAGTCCGTTCAGGTAAAACCCAAATATCGAACTCCGAAACAAATTAAAAATTCGAATGCCAGAATGTCAAAACCATCCGGTTGATCGTCTTATCAAGCCGGACTCAAAGCCTGTTTAATTTCCCGGAAAAACGAGTTGCAACTCCGCAAAGTGCCGATCATGGATAAGAACACCCATGTCTAAATCAACTTCACCACCATCTTACCCACATTTTGACCCTGGAAAAGACCAAGAAAAGCGTCCACTGCGTTGTCGATTCCTTCCACCACCGTTTCCTTATGTATCAGTTTGCCGTCTCGAAAATGGCCGCCCACTTCTTTTTCAAATTTATCCTGACGATCCAGCCAATCAAGAACGATCATCCCCTTTATCGTCAGCCGTTTGGTAATGACATTGAACAGGTTGGAAGGGCCGGGCAG
>CAWKLD010000004.1:0-39738 GCA_963850225.1 uncultured delta proteobacterium | reverse complement strand
GAAATCAACTGGGCCAAGGACAATAGCGATGATGCCTCTGTTTCCAAGGGTTTTTTCAAAAGATTTATTGTCGCCATTTCCGCCCTGTTGATGCTGATCCTGTCAATCCTTGGCATCTGGACAGCCTGCGATGTCGTGGAATATGCAAACACGGCCGGCAGCCGGCCTTCCAGGGAGGAACTGATAACGGTGCTGCCCCGTCAGCAGTTGAAGGCAACCGCCGATATGCTCTTTGATTCGGAAATCATACGCGCCCCAACCAATTTTTATCTCTATGCGCGGGCATTCGGCTATGCCCGGCGGATTCAGGCTGGAGAATATCTGCTGTCCGGCGGCATGACGCCAAAACAGATTCTGGAAATTATGGCCAGTGGAAAGGTTTTTTTACACAAAATCACGATTCCGGAAGGATATAATCTAAAAGAAATTGCAGCGGTGTTTGCCGGCGCGGGATTGGTCTCTGAATCTCAGTTTCTGGATGCCGCGCGGGACCCGCAATATGTGTCGTGGCTGGAAAATTGAAGCCGATACGGCAGAAGGCTATCTTTTCCCGGATACGTATTATTTCCCCAGAGGCGTAAGTGCCGAGAAAATTCTATCCACCATGATCCAGCAATTTCGGCAGGTGTTTACATCCGCGATGGCGCAGCAGGCGGAAAAGATAGGTCTGTCAATTCATCAGGCCGTGACGCTGGCCTCCATCATTGAAAAGGAAACCGGCTCCGACAGCGAGCGGCCCATGGTTTCATCCGTATTTCACAACCGGTTAAAACGCCGCATGCGTCTGGAAAGTGATCCCACGGTGATTTACGGTATAGAAAATTTTGATGGAAATATCACCCGCCGGCATCTGACAACGCCTACCCCGTACAACACCTATACCCGCCAGGGACTGCCACCGGGGCCGATCGCCAGTCCGGGAGCCAGATCGCTTCTGGCCGCTGTTTATCCGGCCCAAAGCGAATTTCTGTTTTTTGTATCCCGCCAGAATAAAACCCATCAGTTTTCACGAACGTGGGATGAGCATCTGCAAGCAGTAAGAAAGTATCAGCTGGGAGGAAATTAGCCGGTGGATCAGGAAGGGCTCGGCGCTTTTATTTTGTGTGCCCGATATCGGGTTACCGCGGACAGGACAAAATAATATCCGCCAATGGCGATCGGAATTCCGAGCACAATTCCGCCAAGCGTTGCAGCCAGAAAGATGTCCGGGGTTTCAGTCAACAGACATTTAAGTGATTTCAGGCTGAAATCCATGATCTGTTCGGTTGAAATGTCAATGTTGAACAATTTGACGCCGACAAGAAAATTAATCGGATAAATGACAGGTGCGCTGAACGGATTGGTTATCCAGACCCCGGCTGCAGAAGAAATCTTGTTGAGACGAAGCGGAATTGCAAAAAAAACAGCGATGGGCATCTGGAACCCTATCGTGGGGGTCATGCCGACAAGCAGACCCATGGCAAATCCCAAGGCAATGTTGCGGGGATCGCCTTCGATTCTGATGAGCCTGCGATACCCCCGTTTCAGGAATTGCCAGACGTATTTGAAGAAGGTGCTGAAAACAATCTTCATGGATGCGGCGGTCTTGTATTAACAGTGAGGCATTTTCATCCCGAATCCCTATACTAAAAATGCTGATAATAAACAACAAGAAACATCTCTTTCGGATAATTACGGTTCATTTTTTATTAACCCCTTTTATCTCCATGGATCGAAGTCCATTCCGGAAGCGCCGGGTCAAATCCAGGGAGACTTCGTGTGCGTAAATCCTGCCATCCGGGGTAATTCCCCGGATTCTTCCGTCTGTCAAGAACATCTGCAAAAGCCGGATGCCCGACTCCTGGCGGTTTTCCAAAGACAGGCTCTTGTTTGAATCCTCCTTGCGCATCCGCCTCAAAATCAATTTCCTGATCAATTAAGGATTTCATGAAATTCAGGAGTCTTCCCAGCCGCATCAGCGTGACGGATTCTATCCGGGATGTGGTGTGAGACAAAGGAAGCGTGCTGGATCGCATCAGGGACAGGTGCTCCGGCAGAATGCCGAGACGGCCGCAGAGATCATAATCCACGCTGCCGGGAGAAGGATAAAATACCGATACCCCGGCAAGTGTCCTCAGGGACGCCAGGTACAGGAGATCTTCGACAGCGTCCATGGGATTCTGAAACGGCGCTGCAACAATGATATAGCCGACGGCGTTCAGCCCGCAGTTTCAGCCAGTTCAAGCGCGTTTTCAAATGCCGATTGCATATCGGGCCTGTGGAAGCGCTTCAGTTGGGCCAAAGAAGTGGTTCCCAGAGACAGATTCAGGGTTTTGAAACCGGCTGCCTTCATGGCAAAGACCATGTCCTTGTCCAGCGAGGCCGGAAACAGGCCGTTCATGGCCCTTAATTCCGGCCTGGGTTCCGGAAATCGGGCCTGAATCTCGGACAGCAGGGCCATGAACCAGTTCCGGTCGAGCGACAGATTTTCATCTTCAAAATCAATAAACCCGGCATCGGACGCATCGATGGCCTGCTCCATTTCGCGGAGCACCGTTTCAATGTTTTTCCGGCGATACGGTGTTTTGGCGTTTTTCCCCAAAGAACAGTATGTACAGGTCATGGGGCATCCCCTGCTGGCAACGATCACCGAAGCGCCGGATTTTCCGCGCCGGTAATACTGCGAACGAACCAGGTGCATTGCGGGAAGCGGTGAATCGCTTAGATCCGGCATCCAGACAGGCTCGCTGACGTGAAGGGAGGTGTCGGATTTGCGGAAAACCAGACCCGGCACCGTTGACAGCAGGGCATCTGATGGAGACTTGTCCGTTTTCAGAATGGATGCCAGAATCGAAAGGGAGACTTCGCCTTCTCCGCGAAACCCATAATCTACGGCTGAACAGGCCATAACCGCTTCCGGCAGGGCAGTGGGATGATGTCCCCCGATGACGATTTTGCAGGAAGGATGACAGGCCTTGACAGCCCTGGCTGTCTGAAGCGCTTCGGGGCTGTAAGCGGTGAACAGGGAAGAAATGCCGATTAAAAACGCACCCGAGGCTTTTGCCAGTTTTCCGATATGCTCAAAACTGTACCCGAAATGCTTGTACTGATGAAACAAGGCAAAAGGGGAAAGATCCGGATTTGCATAAAACTCGGAAAGATAGCCCATCTCCGCGGGAAGCGGAATATTTCGGGATTTGGACGTGGCAAGGCCGTCCAGAATCTCCACGGAAAACCCGTGCTTGATCAGCGAAGCGGCAATACAGGCCAGGCCATAAGGAATCGAGCGCTTGGCGGTTGCGTAAAAATCTCTGACAGGCGGCTGAATCAGCAGAATATCGGTCATGACGGCGGTTTCGGAATTCCCGGGCGGACTTTTAATACGATTTCTTTTCGAATCGTGACGGTTCCGGGTTTGGCGCCGCGGGGTTTGGAAACATACCGGGCCCGGGTTGCGGAAACCGAAACCGTCCCGCCGTCCCTGGCCTTGCTGTGATAGGCTGCAATGGCGGCCGCCTGGCGAAGCAACGCATTGCTCGGCTCTTCATTCCTGGTTTCCGACAAGAAGAACATGACTTCCCGGCATGCCGCGAACATGAAACCACCAGTCATTGGGGCCGGCAGTTTTCAGACTCAGCAGATCATTGTCCAGGTCGGTTTTTCCAGCCATCACCACCCATCCTTGGTCAAGGGGATATTCATAGACCTTTGGCAAAACCGGGCTGAAAAACGGTGGCAGAGGAATCAGCTGTTTTTTTCATCTCATGTTATCCACGGAAAAGTTCAGCAAAAAACCTGTTGAAATGCAAGAAATGGTCATGAATTGCCGGAAGATCAATTTTCACGGCAAAGAGACACATCTCTATTTACACATCAGAATTGTACTGGTTTTCGCTTTATTACACAATGACCATGTTTTCAAACAGCCGGATCCAATAAATGTCTTGACGGATACAGCTTGAAAAAATATGCTGAATGCCTGCTGGAATGTCATTTTAAAGCGATTGGGAGAAAGACGATGACAACGGGGGATTCAGGCTGGATACGAATGCGGTTCAAGCAGAACAAGGTCTGGGTGGCCGTGGATTCGAATGGAAAAATCCAGGTCAATAACGGCAAGGCCCTGATCAAGTATCAAAAGGAACAGGATTATGAGTACCGGGTCCGCGAAACAGACCTGTTTTCCCTGGATTCCGAACCCGGGGAGGCCGCTGCGAAACCCGCCGGAAACCCGAAAAAAAACCGCAAGACGATCAGTCCTTCGAGTCGATCCGCCCGACTCAGAGTGATCCGGATTGCATTCAAATCTATGCGGATGGCGCATCATCGGGAAATCCCGGTCCGTCGGGAATCGGGGTTCTGCTTCGCTATCGGGAGCACGAAAAGGAAATCTCCCGAAATATCGGATTGGGCACCAACAACATTGCCGAGCTTGAAGCCATTCGAACCGGCCTGCTGGAAGTTAAGAATCCCGATTTGCCGGTAAGGGTATATACGGACAGCGGCTATGCCTACGGTCTGCTGATGCTGGGATGGAAAGCCAAAAAAAACATGGAACTCGTCAGCGACATCCGCATGTTGATGAAACGATTCAAAAACCTGACAATCATCAAAGTCAAAGGGCATTCGGGAATAGAAGGCAACGAAAGGGCCGATAAACTGGCAACTTCGGCAATTCTTCAGAAAGAATAACGGAGAAAAGGAGTATCGGAAAAAGCCAATACTCCTTTATTCTGGAAGGAAACAGCAAATCCCGCGATGCTGTCGGGAAAAGCAGACCGGTTTTTGTGAAGCTGAGCGTCAGAAATCAGGCCTTGTCGGTCTTTAAGGTTTCAATTTCTTTTTTCAGATCATCGATTTCCTGTTTGTATTTATCTACGTTATCGGCGGAAGGAGCGGCCGGTTTATCGTCTTTTTTCCAGGTATCCTTCAACTCATCAAATCCCAGATAAAGCGCCAAGCCTCCACCCAGAAGCAGCATGATAGGAAGTACGCCAGCCAGAATCTGCAAGAATTCCTTAAACCAAATAGAAACACCGATAAGTCCCAATACTGCAGCTACTGCACCACCGATCAAAGTTTTCATAGAAAATACCCCCTCCTTTAATGTTATCCGTTATTTAAGGTGCTGCAAAGTCTATATAATAATATCAAATAGATATTATTTATAATTCTCATATTAAACAGAATGTTTGAACAACTAACACAAGATCAGGCTTTACGCAAGTTCAAAATTGTCTATTCGGTGCCTGTCTATTCCCTCTAATCCCTGCTCCAGGCAATCCTTGGTGAGGCTTTCATCGAATTCAACCGGATAGCACCCATCGAAACAGGCCTTGCAAAAACACTCTTCGGGGTTTTCAACGCCGGTTGCCGTCAGAAGGCCATTCAGACTCAGGTAGTGCAGCGAATCGAGTCCCAGAAAATCCTTCAGCGCATCAACCTGCATTCGGGATGCGATCAGCTCGCCCTTGGTTGAAAAATCAATGCCGTAATGACAGGGAAACCGGTGGGCCGGACCACTGACCCGAAGGTGGACCCGTTTGACCCCAAGCTCCCGAAGGGCCTTGACGCGGGTTCGAACGGTCGTGCCGCGAATAATGGAGTCTTCAACGATGACGATGTCCTTGCCCTTGAGGAGTTCCTTGACGGGGTTCAGCTTGACGCGGACGCCAAAATCCCGCATGCTCTGGGTCGGCTGAATAAAGGTCCGTCCCACGTAATGGTTTCGGATCATTCCCATTTCAAATGGTATGCCGGATGCTTCGGAATATCCCAGGGCCGCATAAGTTCCGGAATCCGGAAAAGGCATGATCAGATCGGCCTGAACCGGGGCCTCTGATGCCAGCTGACGGCCATGGGCCTTTCGGGTGAGATAGACATTCTTGCCGAATATGGTGCTGTCCGGTCTTGCAAAATAGATAAATTCGAATATGCAAAAGGACCGGCAGGCAGCCGCCGGCGTTTGGAGACTGCGAATGCCATCCTGGTTGATGATGACGATTTCTCCGGGATTCAGTTCCCGGATGAACTCGGCCTCAACCAGATCCAGCGCGCAGGTTTCCGAGGCCAGCACATAATGGCCGTTTAACCGACCCAGGCAAAGTGGCCTGAATCCATTGGGATCTTTGATGCCGATGATCTCGCCCTTGTTTGTCATGAGAACCAGGGAGAACGCCCCCTTGATGCGGGAAACGGCTTCGACCAGCGCCCCTTCAAATCCCATTTGAAGGTTTTTGACAAAAAGGTGAAGAAACACCTCGCTGTCTGTCGTGGTTTGAAAAATGGAGCCCGATTCTTCCAGCTCGTTTTTCAAAGCGTGGGCATTCACCAGATTCCCGTTGTGGGCAACGGCATAGGAGCGCTGACGGTGGCAAACGACAAAGGGCTGGGCATTGGTCAGAATGGAGCTTCCGGTTGTTGAATACCGTACATGGCCAATGGCGCTGGCACCATCCAGACGATCCAGGCAGGGTTCTTTAAAAACATCCGAAACCAGTCCCATTCCCTTGTGAGAAACGATCTGCTGATTCTGAATCACAGCAATGCCCGCGCTTTCCTGACCCCGGTGCTGAAGCGCATAGAGCCCGAAGTAGGTCAGCCTGGCCGAATCCGGATGGCCGTGAATGCCGAACAGGCCGCAGGCTTCGCGAGGCTTGTCTTCCCCGGAAAATTCCTCAAATTCAAAACAAGACGTATCGTTCATGATTTATTCTTATCTCTCAATATTCCTGAAGGGATTTTACCGAAAGATCCTTTTGTTTCATGGCGGCAATGGCCTTTGCCAGGGCAATGGCGCCTGCCAGGGTCGTGGTATAGGGAATGTTGTATTTGATGGCGGCACGCCTTAAATGGTAGCCGTCTCGCTTGGTTTCATTGCCGAATCCGGTGTTGATGATGAGTTGAATTTCCCGGTTCATGATGGCATCCACCACATGGGGCCGGCCCACCGACACCTTGTTGACCATCCGGCTGGGAATGCCGTTGTTTTCAAAATACTCCCCGGTTCCGCGCGTGGTCATGAGGGTAAATCCGATCTCATAAAGCTGTTTGGCCACAATCAGCGCGCCGGGTTTATCCCGATCCTTGACACTGATAAAGACAGCGCCTTCAAGGGGCAGATTCTGGCCTGCGCCGAGCTGGGCTTTGGCATAGGCAGATCCCAGATCCTCGTCAATGCCCATGACTTCGCCGGTGGATTTCATTTCCGGGCCCAGCAGGGTATCCACATCCGGAAACCGGTTAAACGGCATGACCGCTTCCTTGACCGAGATGTGGGAAGGAACTATTTCTGTAATCAACCCCAGCTCTTTCAGGGTTTTGCCCAGCATGATTTTGGTTGCCAGCTTGGCAAGCGGAACGCCGGTGGCCTTGCTGACAAATGGAATGGTTCTGGAAGCCCTTGGATTGACTTCCAGGACAAAAAGCCGGTCATTTTTGACGGCATACTGAACATTCATGAGTCCCACGACATGAAGTTCGGCGGCCATGGCTTTTGTTGCACGGGTGATTTCTTCTAAAATGGCCGGTTTCAGGCTATAGGGCGGCAGCACGCAGGCGGAATCACCGGAATGAATGCCGGCTTCCTCGATGTGCTCCATGATGCCGCCGATAATGGTGGTTTCTCCGTCGGAAATGGCATCCACATCCACTTCAACGGCGTCTTCCAGAAATTTATCGATCAGCACCGGATGGTCCGGCGATGCGGCGATGGCCAGCAGGGTAAAGTTTTCGAGTTCTTTGGGGTCATAGACAATCTTCATGGCCCTTCCGCCCAGAACATAGGACGGCCGGACAACGACCGGATATCCGATGGTTTCCGCCACCGCGGCGGCTTCGGCCACAGAGGTTGCGGTGCCGTTTTCCGGCTGAATCAGGCCCAGCTTATGGAGCATGGCCTGGAAGAGCTTTCGGTCTTCCGCCCGATCGATGCTTTCCGGCTGGGTACCCAGAATGGGCACGCCGGCCTGGAAAAGGGGGGTGGACAGGTTGAGCGGGGTCTGCCCGCCAAACTGAACGATCACGCCGAACGGCTTTTCCGTTTCCACGATGTGAAGCACATCCTCGCGGGTCAGCGGCTCGAAATAAAGCTTATCGGATGTGTCATAATCCGTGCTCACGGTTTCGGGATTGCTGTTTACCATGATGCTTTCAATCCCTTCTTCCCGAAGGGCAAACGCGGCATGGACGCAGCAGTAGTCAAACTCGATTCCCTGGCCGATCCGGTTGGGCCCTCCCCCGAGGATCATGACTTTTTTCCGGTCCGAGACCCTGGCTTCATTTTCCGTTTCATATGTGGAATAATAATAGGGAGTGGCGGCCTTGAACTCGGCGGCGCAGGTGTCCACCAGCTTATAAACCGGAAGGATTCCCAGTTCCGTGCGCCGCTCCTTGACAGCCTGTTCGTTTAAGCCCGATAAGGCTGGCGATCTGAATATCGGAAAACCCCGTTGACTTGGCCTGTCTGAGAAGGACGGGTGAAATGTCTTTTCCTGCCGCGGCAATTACCTTTTCCAATATCCACGATCTGGCTGAGCTGATCCAGAAACCACGGATCGATCCGGGTCAGCTCGTGGATGGCTTCCATGCTCATGCCGCTTAGCAGGGCGTGCCGCAGGTAAAATATCCGCTGGGAATTGGGGGTTGCCAGGCGCTGTTCGATTTCAAACCGGGTGGGCGGCGTGGCAGGGTCCTTCCCATCTCCGCCCAGACCATAGCGGCCGATCTCAAGGGACCGAATGCCTTTTTGCAGGGCTTCCTTAAAGGTTCGGCCGATGGACATGGTCTCGCCCACGGATTTCATGGCCGTTGTCAGGTAATCCTGGGTTTCCGGAAATTTCTCGAAAGTCCATCTGGGAATTTTAACCACGCAATAATCGATGGTCGGCTCAAACGATGCCATGGTTTCGCCGGTGATATCATTGGGAATTTCATCCAGCGTATACCCCACGGCCAGTTTGGCGGCGATTTTGGCAATGGGAAATCCGGTTGCCTTGGAGGCCAGGGCGGAGCTGCGGGATACCCGGGGATTCATCTCAACCACGATCATCTCGCCGGTATCGGGATGAATGGCAAACTGAACATTGGATCCGCCGGTATCCACGCCGATTTCCCGTATGATGGCAATGGCGGCATTTCGCATCCGCTGATACTCTTTGTCGGTCAGGGTCTGGGCCGGCGCCACGGTGATGCTGTCGCCGGTATGAACCCCCATGGGATCGATATTTTCAATGGAACAGATGATCACCACATTGTCATTATGATCCCGCATGACCTCGAGTTCGTATTCTTTCCATCCCAGAACCGATTCCTCGAGCATCACCTGAGTATTCATGCTCGCGTCAAGCCCTGCTTTGGCAATGACATTCAGGTCTTCCGAGTTATAGGCAACCCCGCCGCCGGTTCCGCCCAGGGTAAAGCTGGGCCGGATGATGATTGGAAATCCGAGGTCTGCGACAATGGCGCGGCACTGTTCCATGTTCGTGGCAATACCGCTTCGGGGAATACGAAGTCCGATTCTATCCATGGCCTTTCGAAACAGATCCCTGTCCTCGGCCTTTTTAATGGAGGGGATGGTGGCGCCGATCAACTCAACATTGTATTTTTCCAGAACTCCCAGCTCAGCCAGTCTGATCGCCGTGTTCAGACCGGTCTGCCCGCCCAGCGTGGGCAGGATGGCGCAGGGCCGCTCCCTTTCAACAATCTTGGCAACGGTCTCCGGCGTAATGGGTTCGATATAGGTCCGGTCGGCCATATCGGGATCGGTCATGATGGTGGCCGGATTGCTGTTGATCAGGACCACCTCATAACCTTCTTCCTTCAAGGCCTTGCAGGCCTGGGTGCCGGAATAATCAAATTCGCAGCCCTGGCTGATGATGATGGGGCCTGCGCCGATGATCAGGATTTTATGTATGTCTGTACGTTTGGGCATAGGATTTATGAGCTGAATGGGTAATGGGCAATAGGCAATGGGTTAAAAACGTTATGGGTTTTATCTTCAGTCTTAGCCTTTATAGTCTATTGGCCAGCCATCAGCCGGGTGAATTCATCAAAAAGATACTGGGCGTCCTCGGGGCCTGGAGATGCTTCCGGGTGATATTGAACGGCAAAAGCAGGCAGGGTTCGGTGCCGGAATCCTTCCAGGGTCTGATCGTTGAGGTTGACATGGGTGATTTCGACATCATCCGGGCTCAGCGTGGCAATGTCAACGGCAAACCCATGATTCTGCGAGGTGATTTCGATCCTTCCGGTCTTTAAATTCTTGACCGGCTGGTTCGCTCCCCGATGACCGAATTTCAGCTTATAGGTTTTCCCGCCCATGGCAAGGCCAAGAATCTGAATTCCCAGGCAGATGCCGAAGATGGGCCGAAATCCCAAAAGGTTCCGGATCGTCTGAACCGCATAATCCACGGGTTCCGGATCACCGGGGCCGTTTGATAAAAATATGCCGTCCGGTGCCATGTCGCGAATCGTGTCGGCAGATGTTGCCGCAGGGACAACAATCACTTCACATCCGGATTGCTCAAGACATCTGAGAATATTGTATTTCATTCCAAAATCAAAAGCCACCACGCTGCGCAGTCTGTCCCGATGTTTCCAGATCTTTTGGGTAAGTGCCTTTTCCGGGTCTGCGATGGGAAGGATTTCATTGTTCCTCCACCGGTATGGCAGGCGGGTGGAAACCACGGAGGCCAGATCCTGTCCGACCATGCTGGGAACCTGCCGGGCTTTTTCCACGCAGGAGAGCGGATCAGGATCTTCGGTGGAGATAAAGACCCGCATGGCGCCGGAATTTCTCAAATGAAGGGTCAGCGCCCGGGTATCCAGTCCGTCGATTCCCATGACGCCCTGTTTTTTCAGATAATCGGACAGCGAGCCCGTGGAACGGTAATTGCTTGGAAAATCCTGATACTCCCGGACCACAAACGCCGCGACCTGTATGCGGTCCGATTCGACATCCTCGGGATTGACACCGTAATTGCCGATCAACGGATAGGTCATGGTCACCACCTGGCCCCGGTATGAGGGATCGGTCAAAACTTCCTGGTATCCGGTCATGCTGGTGTTGAACACGGCCTCGCCGCCTGCCTCGCCGGAACCGGTAAAGCAGTGGCAGTCAAATGTCCGTCCGTCTTCTAATGCCAATATTGCTTTTTTCATATCAATTCGTCCTTGTATCATCCCATGGGCTGGTTTTCAACAAGATTCCATACGCCGCAGGGACAGGCGCCGGCGCAAAATCCGCAACCGATGCACCGGTTTTCATCCACCCGGTATTCATAGCCGGCGGGAATGATCTCCATTCGGCGGATGGCTGCCTGCGGACAGACAGCCACGCAGATGCCGCAATCCCGGCAGGCGCCGCAGGAAGAACACTGGGACCCACAGCTGTCCATATCCTCAAATTCGCTAATCCGGGGATCGAAATATTCCAGGGAAACCCGTTTGGATTCGATCATGGGACGCAGGTCGCTGTCCAGAGGCTGACCTTCGATGATGTTCAAAATCGCGTCAGCCGCCTTTCGACCCGATCCGATGGCATCGGTCAAAAGTCCGGGTTTCACCGCATCGCCAATGGCAAAAACCGTGGGAACCGTGGTTTGATAATGGGCATTGACTTGAACAAATCCCCGATCCGTTGCCACGTCCCTGGAAAGAAAATCCAGATCCGGCGCATCCCCGATCGAGATGATCACATTATCCGCCGGAATGGTTTCGCCGGTTGACAGGATAACGCCTTCTGATGTGATTTCCCGGGTGAAGCAGGGCCACCGGAAGACGGCTCCGGCTGCTTCCGCGTCCTGTCTTTCCTTGCCGAAAGAGGCCGGCGCCTGAACATCCAGAAGCGTAATGGCGTCCGCGCCCAGGCGTCTGGCTTCTGTCGCCACATCGCAGCCCACGTTTCCGGCGCCGATAATGACCACCTGTTTTCCGGGCTCGACCTTTCCGGCCTTGGACAGTTTGAGAAAATCCAGGGCTGTCATGGCAAGTTCTTTGCCGGGAACCGGAAGGGTTCGGGGTCTTTGCGCGCCCACCGCAATCACCAGAAAATCGTAATCTTCCTGAAGTCTTTCAAAGTCATTTCCATCCAGCCGCTGCTGAAGATGAACATGAGGAATGGCCTTTCGAATCCTTTCCAGCTCTGCCGTTACCACGGCTTCAGGAATCCGGCTTCCGGGAATGACAGAGGCGATTTTTCCCGCCGATCGTCCCTGCGGTGTCAAACACCGTAACCGCCTGCCCTTTCAGCCGAAGCTGCCAGGCAATGGACAATCCCGCGGGACCTGCGCCGATAATGCCGATTGTTTTTCCGCTGATTTCCGGAAGCTGCGGCAGGCTGGCGGAGAGACTGGCTTTTCCCAGAGGGGTGATGTCCACGGCCGGCATGCGCTCGGCCTGCCGGGTACAGGCCTGCATGCAGAGGTTCGGGCAGAGATACCCGCAAACGGTTGCCGGAAACGGCGTATAACTCAGGGCCAGATTCACCGCCTCATCCACACGACCTTCCCGAACCAGGCGCCACCGGTCATGAACCGGAATGCCGGTCGGACACCGGGCTTCACAGGGCGCCTTGTATTTGCGGTTTTCCCATACCGGCACATAGCGCCGCAGATCGCCGACGGGAATCAGCGGAATAGGACTTCGGTCAAAGCTTACCAGATCCCCGATCAGGCCCCCGGTTCCCAGCTCTTTGTCCCAGACATCGGCTCGAAATGACATCAGAGACCGTCTTTGCCGCGTGGTTTTTTCCCTGGGGGTCCGGGCGACAATCAGCTGCCAGGCATCGGCATTCGACAGTTCCGACAAAGAGTTCGGTGCCTGCCGATCTTGTCGAGAAAATTCTCCAGATTCGACGTGAGCCACTGCCAGTCGTCCGGATCGATAGGCAGTATCCTGGCATCTGTCTGGCTGAATCCCTGGTGCGGCCCCCGAAAAAACACCTTGCCGCCCACCATGCCGACCAGAGGGCCGGTGACCCAGAACATTGATTGGGTCCTGGGGATTGATGCCGCAGATGACGGCAATACCGCCGGCCATGAATTCCCCGAAATAATCTCCGACAGATCCCAGAACCCAGAGCTCCGGGGGGGCAAACCGCGGGTTCTGTTTGGTCATGGTCATGCCGCGCGATCCGATATTGCCTTCGACAAATACTTTTCCCTGGGCCATGGCGTTGCAGGCGCCATTTCCCGCATGGCCGTGGACCACAATCTGGGCGCCGGCATTCAGCCAGCCCACATCATCCGAAACCGGACCGTCAACCTCGATCACGGTGTTCGGAAATCCCAGAGACCCCAGCCGCTGTCCGGAATGGCCTTCCACTTTCACATGGACCGGATCATTTCCGGCCCGCCAGAGCCTGCCGCCGATGCCGTGCTGTCCAAATGCCTGGACCGTGAGATGCCGGTATCCGCCGGCAACCGCTTCCTGAATCCGCTCTTCCAGGATTCTGGAGTCCAGCCGGTTCCCATCCATTTTTCCTGAAATGGTAATGCGTCTTGTCATTCCATTGACATCTTGCTCCGTCACCTAAACCACATAATTGATGCTCAGCCGTTCGCTGATATGGTAATCGTTGATTCCCAGGGCATCGGACATGCCGATCGGAAGGGATGTCGATCGGCCCAGAGGGGCAATAATTTTTTTAAGTTCCGTATCAAAGCTCAAGAAACACATCCACCACGCGCTGGGCAACCTGCTCCGGATCCAGACGTCGATACAGCCGGGGATCCTGAGAGGTGATTCCCTTGGGGCACTGGCCGATGTTGCAGATATTGCAGCGATCTGTTTCGGATCCCAGACACCCGGCCGCGGCCTGCATGATGTATTTTCCGATCTGAATGCCGCTGGCGCCCAGCATGATAAGGGCTGCCGCATTGGCCGCAAGATTGCCGCTTTTGCCCACCCCGCCTCCGGCAATGAGCGGAATTTCGTTTTGCATGCCTGCGGTCACCAGTCCCAGATAGGCGTCCCGGATGTTGCTGGCGATGGGATAGCCCATGTGGTTCATGGAAATGTTATAGGCTGCTCCGGTTCCCCCGTCCTCGCCGTCGATGCCAAGGCCTCCGGCAAAGGGGTTTCGGGTCAGGTTGTTCAGAACCGCAAGGGCCGTGGATGTTCCGGATATTTTGGGATAAACCGGAACCCTGAATCCCCAGGCCATGGACATGGACTGGATCATCTTGGCCACGGATTCTTCGATGGAATACTGGGTCTGATGCGTGGGCGGACTCGGCAGGCTGACGCCGGCCGGAACTCCCCGAATCGCGGCGATGAGGCGGTTGACCTTGTGCCACATCAGCAGCCCGCCATCGCCGGGTTTGGCGCCCTGGCCGTATTTGATTTCAATGGCGCAGGGATCTTCCTTCATTTCCGGAAGCGCGTGAATGATTTCATCCCAGCCAAAATACCCGCTGGCGATCTGAAGAATCACATATTTTAAAAAACGGGACCTCAGAAGCCGTGGCGGGCAGCCGCCTTCGCCGGTGCAGACCCGAACCGGCATTCCCAGCTCTTCGTTCAGGTAGGCCACGCCCATCTGGATTCCTTCCCACATGTTGGGAGACAGGGCGCCGAACGACATGCCGCCGATCATCAGGGGGTAGATTTCCCGAACGGGCGGAATCCACCCGTTCTGTCGGATAAATTTCAGATTTTCCTCCGGCGGGAGCACCCGTCCCAGAAGGGTTCGAATTTCAAATTCGTGCCTTCCGGCGTCAAGTGCCGGGTCCGTGAGCATGGAAATCCGGATGAACTTGATCTGGTCCAGAACCGTTCCCGTCACATTTCGGCGGCCTCCCCGGCTGCGCGGCAGGCCCCCGCGGTCCCGGTGAAAAACGAGTTTGTCGGACTCATCGCTTCGGCAGGGACTGATGGCGCCATTCGGGCAGACCAGGTCGCACATGGCGCATCCCACACAGCTGTATGCCGGATCTGTTTTCTGGCGGATACCGTAATAAAGCTGCATCGTGTTTTCCGGCGGCTTGACGAATCCCGGCGACAGATCAAGGGTTCTTTTGCGAAACACCCCCAGTTCAATGGCCTGAACCGGGCACACGGCCGTGCACTGTCCGCACAGCGTGCATTTGTCCTTATTCCAGTCGATCTGCCAGGGAAGATCCTTGACGCTTAGCGTGGAAGGGGTAATGGGGATGTTTGACGGCATACCGCAACCTCCTGACGATCCGGGCCGACAATGGCCGTGTCTAAATGCATGGGTTGAAAATCCCGGGTTTTATCGCGATCCGGAATGGCGGCATCCAGTCCGCAGATTTCAGAGGAAAACGCATATCTGCCGGGCCTTCCGCCAACCACGCCGGGACGGAGTTTTTTGCGATCCTGAACCATGAACAGGCTGTGATCCGGAAGGGATCCGATGACGCAGTTGGGCCCGTCAATGATCAGCCGTCTGCAGGTCTGCTTGAGGTGTTGAAGCAGGGCAGCATTTGCGTGAACGGCAATGTCTTCATCCTGAAGCGGCGTGATGATATGTTTGTATGCCTCGATTCCCAGCCCCAGCCTCTCCAGTGTATAATGCAGAATATGGGTAAAGACTTCGGAATCCGACTGATACCCGGTATAGCCGGGAATTCCACGGGACTGAAGGTAGTCCCGGATCGGAATAAACGCCGTGTTCTCGCCATTGGTCATGGTTGAAAACCCCTGAAGGAAAAACGGATGACAGGCATAGAGGTTAATGGCATAATTGGTGTTCTGCCGTCCCTGCGCCATCATGACTCTTGCCTTGATGTCTTTTCGGTCCAGCTTCAGGTGCTGGGCAACCTTGAGCGGTTCGCCGATTTCCTTGATCATGATGACATCCGGCCAGAAGGAAAACACCATCATATCGCCTTCTGCCTTGCCCATTTCCCGGAGCTGAAGGCGGGTTTTCACCAGGCGGTTATAAAGCTCCGGCTGGCTGAGGCCATCCCATTCCTCCGGGTATTCATAGGCCCGGATCAGATAGATATCCCGCTTGGGAATGCCAGATGGCGGCGTTTTGGATATTTTTATCGGCAATTTGTATTTGGTCATGAACCCCAGATTCATCATGAACGCATCCAGGCGTTTCAGTCCGTTTTCGGTAAAAATACCGGACAGAATCGGGGCATCCTTCATGTCTTCAAACGGGCCGGCAAGATCCCGAAGGAACAGACCCACGCCGGAACCGTCGTGTCCTTCGCGCATGACATCCAGGGCTTCAAAGGCAACCATGGGCGAAAGGGGTTCTTCGCTGGTTATGGCAAATAAACGACACATGCTGTTTTCTCCTATAAGCCGTCATGCTTTTTCAGCACAATGAGGCATGAAAGGGGGAGGGCAAGCTTTTTAATGAATAAAGCAATAAATATGCCGCGCGCAGTTCTCGGCGGTCGTCTTCCGCAGATAAAAAAACTGCTGAAACATGTCTGTACTCGAAGAACACAGTATTTCCCGAATAAAGACATATTAGAGCAGTATTAAAATAGAAGCTCATTTTATAGTCGAAAAACACATGATTGTCAAAAATATTTGTTTCAAAATGACAAATATGTATTTTTTTGGTCTGAGACGCCTTTATTTCTTCAAAATAAAAAAAGACGGCGATCCCTTGCTGTCAGATGGCAACTGTGACAAGAACAGGATGAAGTATCTGTATCAGACCCTGGGGATTGATGGAAAAAAGAAGCCCTCTTTTGCCGGCATTGATGTAAATTTCCGACAATTCCATTATGGTGGATTCCATGTAAACCGGAAGCAGAAACCGGGTACCAAAAGGGGATATGCCGCCCACGGTATATCCGGTAATTTTTTCAGCTCTCTGGGGCGTACAGGGCTGAACCGCTTTTACTCCCAGGTGTCTGGCAAGTGCCTTGGCGGAAACCTGTTTATCCCCGTGCATCAGCACGATAAAAGGATTGCCGGAATCTGTCTCCATCACCAGTGTCTTTATGACCCCGTGTTCCGCAACGCCCAGGGCAACGGAAGCGGTTGCGGTTCCCCCGTTTTTTTCATAAGTGTAAGGATGGAGCAAGAATGAAACAGCTCCGGCCTTCAGCTGCCGGATTGCCGGCGTAACAGGAATTTTTGGACTGGACATTGATTATTGGGAGCCCTATTCAGGGGATGAAATCCCCCGCATCATTTCTGAAGCTGTTTCAGAAGATATGACATGTTTTCGCCCAGGACCTTCATTGTTCCCAGACCTTCCTCGTCTTTTTCGACTTCGCCCCTGTCCTTTCCAAATCCCATATTCCAGTAATTGGATCCCGGCACGATCATCTGACTGATGAAAAAGAAATGATTTATGGAATCAAACGCGTGAATGCTTCCACCGCGGCGCGCCACAACCACTGCGGCTCCTGCTTTTCGGCGCAGCATATCACCGTTGGCCCGGCTGACCATGCCGGCGCGATCGATAAGGGCCTTGATCTCCGAGGTAACATCTGCAAAATAGGTGGGGGACGCCAGAATGATTCCATCTGCAGCCAGCATTTTTTCGATACACGCGTTGACATCATCCTTGACGGCACATCGCTGGTCCTTGTTTTCCCAGCATTTGTAACAGGCTGTACAGCCGTGAACTTTCTTTCCGGAGAGCTGAATCAACTCGGTTTCAATGCCTTCTTTTTCAAGTTCCAAAAATACGTGGCGGACGGCAATCGCCGTGTTGCCATCCTTGCGGGCGCTTCCGCTTATTCCAACAACTTTCATGGCTTACTCCTTGTTTTTTTGTCGTTCATGCGGGCAGCAGGCAATTCGGCTGCCAGAGTCGCTCCGGTTCCGCCAGAAGCCTGTGTCAATCCTTCCTGGATCAGTTGCTTGACGATGTAGCGGGTCAACCTTCTGTTGCAGTTTTATCGCGATACATGGTAGTCTTGATAATTCTCATTTCCTTCAGAAATGAGTTAACTATAGGCGGGCAACAAAATCAAGACAGATTGTTTTAAAAAAAATGATTTTTACCTCTGTTATTCTGATTTCTGGTTTCATTTCCCGACAAGTCGCTTCTGTTACTTTCTGTCATTGTAAAAGCAATTAGGTGGCAGTAAAATTAATGTCATGAATCGAAATCGCTTCAAAACCGCTTCTTCTTTTATCTCTTCTGAAGATCGCAAACGACGAAAGCGAGAGATGCTCATTATCGCAGCCATTATTATATTTGTTGCGCTGATGACATACGCCCAGAACAAACTTATCTATTTCGGCGCCGATTTTCCTATTTCCAATACCATTTTGATGTTTACGATCACGAACATCAATTTATTGTTGCTGATCCTAATGATTTTTCTGGTTTTTCGAAATCTGGTCAAATTGCTGTATGACCGGAGGCGAAAGGTCATGGGGTCAAGGCTTCGAACCCGACTGGTCATCGCTTTTGTTTCGCTGACCCTGATTCCGGCAGGTGTGATGTTTTTCTTTTCCATGGGGTTTATTACCACCAGTATTGATTTCTGGTTTAATGTTCCGGTTGAACATGCCCTTGAAAACTCGCTGCACGTCGGAAGGCAGATCTATGGTATTACTGAGAACAGCAATGCATTTTTCCTGGAAAGGGCGTCCTATCAGATCAAGACCCGGAAACTTCTGGAACCTGCAAGGGTCAAAGATCTGTCCCAATATATCGAAATCGTACAACGGTCATTCAATCTGGATGCGGTTGAAGTGTACGATGTCCATGCCAGGCGCATTGCCCAGTCCCTGGGGCGTAACCTGAACAGTCAATCGCTTCAGGCGGTTTCCGTTGAACAGCTTCGAAATGAATTTTCCCCCAAGTCTGTTTCGTCATTTTCTCAAATCATCTCTGGCGGCGAGGCAATTCGAACTGTCGGAACCATCCCTTTTGGAGTCAAACCAGCTGATGCAGAGGCTTTTCTGGTCTTGACAGTTATGATTCCGCCGTATCTTTCAGAAAACATGGCGTCTATTTCAAGGGGTTTTGAGGAGTATCAGCAAATCAAGCTTCTGAAAAAACCCATCCAGATTTCCTATTATATCACGCTTTCCATTGTTGGGCTTCTGGTGGTGTTCTGTGCCGTATGGTTCGGGTTTTATCTGGCCAAATCCATCAGTATTCCCATCAAGGAACTGGCGGAAGGTACCCGACGGGTTGCTGAAGGCGATTTAAGTTTTCAAATCGGATCGGTAGGTGATGATGAAATCGGCAGCCTGGTGGATTCTTTCAATAAAATGACCCGTGATCTTCGGCTCAGCAGAGATCAGCTGGAGCTTTCCTCCAATAAGCTTCATGAACAGAATCTTGAAATCGAAGAGAAACGCCAGTACATGGAGATTGTTTTGAAAAATGTATCCACAGGCGTTGTTACACTGGATTCGGGTGGTTTTATCGCAACGATCAATACATCTGCTGAAAAAATGCTGAACATCTCCGCGGAACAGATTATTGGGAAAAACCATGTTCGCCTTCTGCAGGGCCGCTATCTGAAAATGGCTGAAAAAATCATTCGCGGGTTTAATGGCATTCACAATGATTATATTGAATTGCCGCTGAGAGTAACGATTGAGGGCCGTCCCCGAAGTTTCATGCTCCACATCAGTTCGCTGAAGGACGACAGCGGACGACATATCGGAATTGTCGTGGTGTTTGATGATCTGACGGAGCTTGAAAAGGCTCAGCGGATAGCAGCCTGGAGAGAAGTGGCCAGGCGCATTGCCCATGAAGTTAAAAATCCGCTAACGCCCATTACCCTTTCCGCGCAACGGCTGAAACGAAAATATTCCCGGCTGATCAAGGAGCCGGTATTTGACGAATGCACGCAAATGATCATCGATCATGTTGATATCATTAGAAATCTTGTCAATGAGTTTTCATCGTTTGCCAGATTTCCTTCCGCCAATCCAAAACCAGGGGAAATTCTGCCCATAATTGAAGAAACCATCGCGCTGTATCGCGATGGGGATTCTGGCGTTCGTTTTGAAATCAGAAAACTGGGAAGCATCCCCGTCATCAATCTGGACCGCCAGCAGATCAAACGGGCAATGATCAATCTTGTCGACAATGCCATTTCCGCCATTCACTCAGAAGGGGAAATCTCGATTTCCATTTCACATGATACAGCGCACAAGCTGGTTCGGGTTGAAGTTGCGGATACCGGCGAGGGTATTTCCGATGAAGACAAGTCCCGGCTTTTTGAACCGGATTTTTCGACCAAGGTTACTGGTATGGGGCTTGGGCTGGCAATCGTTAACACGATTGTGATGGATCATCATGGTACGATTCGTGTAGAAGACAATCATCCCAAGGGCGCCCGGTTTATTTTCGAACTGCCGGTTTGAAAGTCTTCGACTTCAATATTTGAGGAGTTAATAGAAAGGACAGACAATGTATCCATCTGTGATGATCGTCGATGACGAACCCTCTATTCTGAAATCCCTGAGCGGGATTTTGTCTGATGAGGGGTTTGAAATTTTCACCGCTTCAAACGGGTATGAAGCACTTAAGCGCATCGAGCAGGAAGCTCCGGATCTGGTGCTGCTGGATATATGGATGCCGGGCTTGGACGGTATTGAAACCCTGAAGGAAATAAAAAAAAACAACCCGGTGATTCAAGTCATCATCATTACCGGACATGGCACCATAGAAACCGCGGTAAGCGCCACCAAACTGGGGGCTTTTGACCTGATTGAAAAACCGCTTTCCATTGACAAGGTGATTGTGTCCATTAATCGCGCTCTGAATTATCGCAGGCTTGAAGAGGAAAACAAATATCTTCGAAAAAAAACCATTGAAAAGAATTCCATCACCGGAAACAGTCCGGCGACCCAGGCCCTGAAAAAACAGATTGCCGTGGCCGGCCCCACCGATGCCTGGATACTTATTACAGGAGAAAACGGATGCGGCAAGGAACTGGTTGTCCGTAGCATTCACCAGCTCAGCAGCCGAGCGCATGAGCCTTTGGTGGATGTCAATTGTGCAGCCATCCCGGATGATCTGATTGAAAGCGAACTGTTCGGTCATGAAAAAGGGGCATTTCCCGGGGCAAGCGTAAAAAAAAGGGGAAAATTCGAGCTGGCCGGCAAGGGAACCCTTTTTCTGGATGAAATCGGCGACATGAGTTTAAAGTCGCAAGGAAAAATTCTGCGTGTGCTTCAGGAAAAACAGTTTCACCGCATCGGGGGTGGCCGGAAACTGGATATGAATGTCCGGGTAATTGCCGCCACCAACAAGGACGTTGAAGCGGAAATCGCCAGGGGATCTTTTCGGGAGGAATTGTATTTCCGTCTCAATGTCATTCCCATTGAAGTACCACCGCTACGCAAGCGGATGGAGGATCTTCCACTTCTGGCAGATCTGTTTCTCGGTGAATTCGCCCGGCAGAACCATTGCACCGAAAAAACGCTGACACCCGCAGCCCTTGACCTGCTTGGCGCCTATTCGTGGCCCGGGAATGTCCGGGAGCTGAAAAATCTGCTTGAGCGGCTATCCATCATGGTGGATGGGGATATGATCACGGAGAGGGATATTCCCTTTCCCATCAATTCATGCGAAAAAAATGAGAAGGCCGCACAATTGGAATCCCCCCTGTTTTCCATCTCCCGGCTGAAGGATGCGCAAAAAACTTTTGAAGACGAATTCATCAAGCGAAAGCTGATTCAGAACAATCAGGACATTGCCGCAACTGCCAGAGCCATCGGCGTTGGGCAAAGCCACATTAAAAATTACTTAAAGCAGGTCCAGAAGGAAAAAAAATAAGCGGATCCGCTTATTTACATGGACGCAAACGGATTGAAGCGTTTTTCCTTGCCAATGGTGGTTTCCGGGCCATGTCCGGTGTAGACAATCACCCCATCCCCCAGGGGATAGAGCTTGTTTCGAATGCTTGAAATCAGGGTATCAAAATCCCCGCCGGGAAAATCGGTCCGGCCGATGGACCCGGCAAAAAGCGTATCCCCGACAAACACCACGCCGTTCGTATGCAGAGAGATGCCGCCAAGCGTATGGCCTGGCGTATGAAGAACTTTAAGAATGATTTCCCCGAATTGAAGGGTATCGCCATCCTGAACAGTTTGATCCGGGGGAGGAGAGTTCTCGACAGACAATCCAAAAGCAGCCGAAGTTTCCGAAAGGACTTCCAGCATGGGCTGATCGAGCGCGTGTATTACCAGCTTGGCGCCGGTGGCTTCCTTTAGCTTTCGGTTTGCACCGACATGATCGAAATGGCCGTGCGTGTTGATGATATACTCAACCGTCAGTTTCTGCTCCGCCAGCTTCATCAGGATTCGGCTCGATTCAGCGCCGGGGTCGATGACCGCGGCTTTTCGCGTCTTTTCACACCCTAATATAAAACAATTTGCCATAATTGGCCCAACGGCCAGGGATTGAAGAATCAAATCGGTCTCCTTAATAATAGGCAATGGGTAATATGCTATGGGATATGGGTAAAAGCCCATTACCCATAGCATATTATCCGATTTATCTGCTTTTCAAATGAGCAGGTTTGGGGAAATTTTCAAACACTTTTTCTGATTGACTGATTTCATCATCTGTCATTTCATAATTTATCAGATCGCCTGAAAAGTATTTTTCATAAGCCCCAAAATCCAGCAGCCCATGACCGCTCCAGTTAACCAGAATCACTTTTTCCTTGCCTTCCAGTTTGGCTTTCTGGGCTTCTTCCACCACACAGGCCAGGGCATGAGTGGTTTCAGGCGCGGGAATAATCCCTTCCGTCCTGGCAAAGGCAATGCCTGCATCATATGCCTGTATCTGTTGAACCGATCGTGGCGTGATGATCCCTTCGTCAGCAAGCTGGCTGACAGTCGGCGCCATGCCATGATACCGCAGTCCGCCGGCATGAAACGGCGGCGGAACAAAAGCGTGCCCCAGGCTGTGCATGGGCAGCAGCGGCGTATAGCGCGACGTATCCCCGTGGTCATAGACAAAGGGGGCCCGTGTCAGGGTGGGGCAGGCAGCCGGTTCAACCGGATAGATTTCAATGTGCTTTCCGTTGATTTTATCCAGGACAAAAGGAAACGCAAGCCCGGCAAAATTGCTGCCGCCGCCGGCGCAGCCGATGATCACATCCGGATATTCACCGATTTTATTCAGCTGTTTTTTGGCCTCAAGGCCAACGATGGTCTGATGCAGCATGACATGGTTCAGAACGCTTCCAAGAGAGTACCGGGTTTTGCCGCTCGTGTCGCTGACCGCAGCCTCAATGGCTTCGCTGATGGCAATCCCCAGACTTCCCGGCGTGTTGGGATCTTTCTCCAAAGCATCCCGGCCGGCCCGGGTTTCCAGGCTGGGGCTGGCCACGCATTTCCCGCCCCAGGTTTCCATCATGGCTTTACGATACGGCTTCTGGTCAAAGCTGACCCTGACCATATATACCTTGCATTCGAGTCCGAACTGGCAGCAGGCAAACGACAATGCGCTTCCCCATTGCCCGGCGCCGGTTTCTGTGGTCAATCTTTCGATGCCGAAGACTTTATTGTAATAGGCCTGGGGAACGGCGGTGTTGGGTTTGTGGCTGCCGGGCGGACTGACGCTTTCATTTTTAAAATAGATCCGAGCCGGGGTATCCAGGGATTTTTCCAGAGAAAGCGCCCTGACCAGGGGGGAAGGCCGCCAGATGCGGTAAACATCCAGGACAGGCTCGGGAATGTCAATCCACCGGTCCGTGCTGACCTCCTGCTCAATCAGATTCATGGGGAATACCGGGGCCAGAGCTTCAGGCCGAACCGGGCTTCCATCCGGACCCAGCGGGGGATTCATTTTGATGTCCGCAAGGATGTTGTACCATTGGCGCGGCATTTCGTCTTCGGTTAACAGTATTTTCCTGTCGTTCATGGATTGCTCCTTTTTCTATTGTTCATGTTTGTCTTATTTGCGAATCAGGGTTCTCCTGGGCTTTTTCGGTGCAGGGCCTTGGGATTCTAACTGCTTTTCGGAACCATCATCATCCTGGGGATAAAATTCAGGTTCAGGGTCAACAGAAAAATCCGGAACATCTTCATCCCCCTCAAGGTCTGAATCCTGAACGGACAAATCGGGTTCAGGCATGTCCGGGATGAATTCGCAGTTCCCATTGACCGGAATGAACAGATCTTCTGTCTCCATTGCCAGGCGAATGCTGTCCAGGATGCCGTTCACGAAAGCGCCGGATTCTTCGGTGCCGAATTTTTTTCCCAGATCGATAGCCTCATTGATGGATACTTTGCAGGGAATGTCTTTACAGCAGAGCATTTCAAAAACTGCCACCCGCATAATATTCCGGTCAACACCGGACATCCGGCTGATTTTCCAGTTACTCGAAAAGCGCTCGATCAGGGTATCAATTTCAGCTCTGGCTGATGAAACCCCGCGGACGAGATTCAAAAAAAATGGGCGAAGCTGAGCGGATGGCAGAAAATTTTCGCAGAAAAGGGATAATTTCTCTTCCGCAAAACGGTCATTCATATCCATAAAAAAAAGCGCTTGAATAGCAAGCTCCCGCGATTTGCGACGATTTCCCATAAATTATGCCTGGTCGATGTCCTGGATCAAATTTGCCATTTCAATAGCGGATATCGCTGCATGCCATCCTTTGTTTCCGGCCTTTGTGCCGGCACGTTCAATGGCCTGTTCGATGGTATCGGTTGTGACGATGCCGAAAATCACAGGGATTTCAAATTCAAGGCTGACCATGGCAATGCCCTTGGTAACTTCGGCGCTGACGTATTCAAAATGCGGCGTTGCCCCGCGAATAACGGCCCCCAGGCAGATGATGGCATGGTACTTTCCTTTTTTCGCCATTTTTTTTGCAACAAGTGGGATTTCAAAAGCGCCTGGCACTTTGACAATATCGATGTCCTGGCTTGCTGCGCCTGACCGGACGAGGGCATCAACAGCTCCTCCCACCAGCTTGTCGGTAATAAAATCATTGAATCGGCTAGCTACGAGGGCAAATTTTTTCCCTTCAGCAAGCAGTTTGGCTTCGATAATGTTGGGCATGAAGAAAGTCCTCCAGTAGAAAAATATTTAGTTAATAATTGCCAACTTCCCGCCTTGGATCGTTCTTAAGGTGTCCGATCAACATGCAGCATGTGCCCCATCTTGGATTTTTTGCACTCCAGGTAGCACCGGTTGAATTCATTTGCTTCGATTTCAATGGGAATCTGTTCAATGAGGCTCAGACCATACCCGTCAAGGCCGATGATTTTTTTGGGGTTATTGGTAAGAAGTCTCATCTTTTTTACGCCAAGATCAACCAGAACCTGAGCGCCGATGCCATAATTTCGCATATCCGCCTGAAACCCGAGCTCAAGGTTGGCCTCGACCGTATCCATTCCTTGGTCCTGCAGAACATAGGCCTTTAGTTTGTTGACAAGGCCGATACCCCTTCCTTCCTGCCGCATGTAAAGCAGAATGCCGGAACCTTCCCTGTCCATCATTTCCATGGCCTTATGCAGTTGATCCCCGCAGTCGCATCGCATGGAGCCGAACACATCACCGGTCAGGCATTCGGAGTGAACCCGAACCAGAATCGGCTGATCGGAAGAGATCTCCCCTTTAATCAATGCAACATGCAGCAGATCATCGACGTCATTTTCGTAAACGATCACTTTGAATTCACCGGCAAATGCCGTGGGAATGACTGCTTCCGCGGACCGGCGGACAAAGGATTCCCTCCGCATCCGGTATTCGATAAGGTCGGCAATGGTACAAATGCCGATGCCATGCGCTTCACTGAATATTTCAAGCGAAGGCATTCTGGACATGGACCCGTCTTCGTCCATAATTTCGCAGATGACGCCTGCCGGTTTTAAGCCGGCCAGCCTGGCCAGATCAACAGAGCCTTCGGTTTGTCCGGCTCTGACCATCACCCCGCCTTTTCTGGCTCTTAACGGGAAAATATGTCCGGGCCTGACCAGATCGCCGGGTTTGGTGTCATCCGCAATGGCAGTCAGGATGGTGGTGGAACGATCCGCTGCAGAGATGCCGGTTGTCACGCCGCGCCTGGCTTCGATGGATACGGTAAATCCCGTGTTGAACGGAGAGGTATTGTCTTTGACCATCATCGGCAGATTCAGACTGTCCAGTTTTTCGCCCGTCATCGACAGGCAGATCAGGCCCCGGCCGTACCTGGCCATAAAATTAATGATCTCCGGGGTAACTTTTTCGGCTGCAATGGTTAAATCGCCTTCATTTTCCCGATCTTCATCATCCACAAGAATCACCATTTTTCCGGCTTTAATATCTTCAATCGCGTGTTCTATTGATATCAGTGGCATTTCTAAAATTTATTCTCCTTAAATGACGCTTTTTGTAAATCCCCATGCCCGGCATGACAAAGCATGGAAGTGCTTTATAACCGAGGGCCTTAATACTTAATACTTTCAAAAATTATAAAAACCCGGACTTGGCCAGAAACTGCATATCCAAGCCGGCTGTGGTTTCATGTTTTCGTGGTTGATGATGCGGCATCAAAAACCGCTCCACATATTTTCCGATCATATCGGTTTCAATGTTCACCGGAGCGCCGGCGGACTTAACCCCGATGGTGGTGAGTTCTGCGGTGTGCGGAATGATGCTGACTTCAAAATTTCCTGCTGAACACTGATTAATGGTCAGGCTGATACCATCCACGGCAACAGAACCTTTTTGAATCATGTAACGCGAGAGCGATTCCGGAACTTTAATAACAACAATCACGGCATTTCCGGCAGTTTTTTTCTGCTCGATGGTTCCCATGCCATCTATATGGCCGGAAACCAGATGGCCGTCCAAACGGTCGGAAAGCCGAAGTGCACGTTCCAGATTGACCCTTTCGCCAATTTTGGCCTTAGCAAATGTCGTCCGGTCCAAGGTTTCCGGAGATACATCCGCCACAAAACGGCGATTGCCTATTTCCACTGCGGTCAGACAGGCGCCGTTGACGGCAATGCTGTCGCCGACCCGGCTCTGCAGCAGTTCAAAGTCGGCAGTAACAGTCAGACGTCTGCCCTTTCCCGAGGCTTGAATTGCGGCAATGGTCCCCAGTCCTTCAATAATACCCGTAAACATATATATTCCCGTAAAAAAGTCAAAAAAGAAATAATCGTGAGGGCGAGAGGGCAGAACAATTTCACGCCGTCACGCTTTATTCCAGATACCCTTCGATGAGGATGTCGTTATCATACTGCCGAACCGAAACAGTGTTTACCGGAATGCAATCTTTCATAAATTCGGGGCCGGGCCCCTTGCAGATCGGCACGCCGTCATCACCACCTAAAATCTTTGGGGCGTAAAAAAAGAGAACCTTATCCACGATGCCGGCGGCCAGAGAAGCGGCAATCACCCGGCTGCCGCCTTCAATTAATAGGCTGGTCACCCCCATATCGCCTAAGCAGTCCATCAAGGCATTCAGGTCTATCCGTCCGTTTTGAAGCGGGGATTCCAGTATCCGGACTTTTTGATTCCGGGTCAGGGCATTTCTCCGCGCCATGTCGATCGATCCGGTGACAATCAGGGTATCCGCTTCAGATTCGGGGTGAAGCACGCTGGCAGTATTCGGAATGGTCAGGCGGGTATCCAGAATGACCCGTATGGGATCTTTTGGTTTTCTGCCATCAGGAGATGCGGGAATCCGGGTCGTCAACCGGGGATTGTCTTTTTTTACGGTTTCCACACCCACCAGAATTGCGTCATATTCGTGCCTCAGGCTGTGAACATAGGCTCTGGAGGCTTCTCCCGTTACCCATCTGGAGTCTCCGGTTCGCGTCGCCAGGCTGCCGTCCAGTGTGGCCGCGCATTTCAGGGTGACAAACGGTCTGCGGGAAGTAATATATTTTATAAACGATTCATTCAGCCGTCTTGCCTGTTCTTCGCACACGCCCAATGTAATCCGGATGCCTCTTGAAGCCAGATGTGCATTGCCGCCGCCTTTGACCTTGGGATTGGGATCCGGCATGGCGACCACTACATGGGAAATCCCCGCATCCAGGATTTTCTGAGTACAGGGCGGGGTTCGGCCGGAATGGTTGCAGGGTTCAAGCGTAACAAACAGGGTTGCCCCTCTTGCAGCCGCCCCCGCATTATCGATGGCATTGACTTCAGCATGGGGTCCGCCAACCGACTGATGATATCCCTGTCCGACGATCCTGCCGTCCGGATCAACAACTACGGCTCCGACCATCGGGTTGGGAGAGGTATATCCCGCCCCTTTGGCGGCAAGTTCAAGGGCGATCTGCATGTATGCCCCGTGATCTTTCACGGCCGGTTATTTTCCAGCATCAGCTTCAGTTCCTGTACAAAATCGTTCACATCTTTAAATTCCCTGTAGACAGAGGCAAACCGGACATAGGCAATTTCGTCCAGGTCATGCAGTCGGTTTATCACACGTTCTCCCACGACTGCGGACGAAATTTCCTTCTTTCCGGTTTCACGTAGCTCATGTTCAAGTTCATCCAGAAAGTCCTCGATACTGTTCATGCTGACATTGCGTTTTTCGCAGGCTTTGGTAATGCCGCTTCGAATTTTATCCCGGTTGAATTCTTCCCGCCGGCCATCTTTTTTGATGATCATCAAGGGGATTTCTTCAATCCGTTCATAGGTTGTAAATCGCCGGTTGCATGCCGTGCATTCCCTTCGCCGTCGAATCACATACCCTTCCTTGCTCAACCTGGAGTCAATGACTTTATTTTCCGTATCTGCGCAAAACGGACATTTCATTCAACTTATCCCCCCCATATGTGACAAGGGCCATTTTTTGTCAGCAGCGTTCGTAAATGTGTGGCTCTTTAGCCCCACCGGTTTCACGATGTCTGAATGACCTCAACGCCAGCCTCGCCGAGCATTGTTAACGACAGTTTGTCCGCATAGCCTTCCTGATAGTATATCCGGCAAATTCCCGCATTGATGATCATCTTGGTGCAGATGGCGCAGGGAAGATTTGTACAATACAATGTGGAGGTTTTAATGGAAAAACCATGATAGGCCGCCTGAATGATAGCATTTTGTTCCGCATGAATCCCCCGGCACAGTTCGTGTCTCTGGCCCGAGGCCACCATGAGTTTTTCCCTGAGGCATCCGATATCCAGACAGTGAGACAAACCCGATGGCGCCCCATTGTATCCGGTTGAGAGAATGCGTTTGTCTTTGACAATCACGGCGCCCACGGAACGTCTTCGGCATGTGGAACGACTGGCGACCAGCCTGGCAATATCCATGAAATAGATTTCCCATGAAGGCCTGCTGCCCCCATTTTTTTCAGAAAAAAGCATGTGTTGATCCCTGTCTTGCATTTCCTCCATGTCCAGGCCTTTCAGAAAATCGGCGAACGTTACTGAGCCAAGCAACTGATCTTATACTCAGCCTTGAGCATGATAAATTGGAAATATCTTGCAGAGATCATGAACTTTATTTCGTGTCTGTGCAATGACCGTTTCCTCAAATGGCTTTTTCAGCACTGTAACAATCAACTCCGCAATCATTGTCATTTCCGGCGACGTCATACCCCGGGTGGTCACGGCAGGGGTTCCGATGCGAATGCCGCTGGTTACCTGCGGACTTCGGGTTTCAAAAGGAATCGAGTTCTTGTTGACCGTTATTCCGGATCGTCCCAGAGCGATTTCGGCGTCTTTGCCGGTGATATCCAGGTTGGTTAAATCCACCAGCATCATGTGGTTGTCGGTGCCGTTCGATACCAGTTTGATCCCACGTTCCATCAGGCAGTCAGAAAGGGTTTTGGCATTGGTCAACGTGTTCTGCTGATAGGACTTGAATTCATCCGTCAGTGCCAGTTTGAAGGCAACAGCTTTAGCGGCAATGACATGCATGAGCGGGCCACCCTGAATGCCGGGAAAAACCTGTCGGTTAAGTTTGTCGCCGCAGGGTGTTGCCGATACAATCAAACCGCCGCGGGGGCCCCTGAGAGTTTTGTGGGTCGTTGAGGTAACGACATCGGCATGGGGAACAGGAGATGGGTGAAGGCCAGCGGCGACAATGCCTGCGATATGAGCCATATCTACCATTAAATAGGCGCCGACAGATCTGGCGATGCGGGCAAAAGCCTCAAAATCAAGGGTTCGGGCATAGGCGCTGGCGCCAGCGACAATCATATTGGGTTTGATTTTTTTGGCGATATCTTCAACCGCATCATAATCGATGCAACCGCTCTGGGGATCAACCCCGTAGTGAGCGGTCTTGTAAAGCCTTCCTGAAAAACTGACCGGACTTCCATGCGTCAGATGCCCCCCGTGGGAGAGATTCATGCCCAGAAGGGTATCTCCGGGATTGAGAAAAGCAAAATATGCGGCCATATTGGCCTGAGATCCGGAGTGGGGCTGAACATTGGCATAGGTGGAATGAAACAGCTCGTTGGCCCTTTCTATGGCCAGGTTTTCCGCCACATCAACCCATTCGCATCCCCCGTAATAGCGCTTATTCGGATATCCCTCGGCGTATTTGTTGGTCAATACACTTCCCTGGGCATCCATAACAGCCTGACTGGCAATATTTTCCGAAGCAATCAGCTCCAGCGTATTCTCCTGTCTTTCATACTCTCTGGCAATCACCCCGGCAATCTCCGGGTCGATGCGTTCGATTGTGGATAAAATCAAGTGGTACCTCTGAACGGTTTATTGGTTATTGGCAACAGTCTTTGTATCTATATGAACCAGACATCCCATGTTCTCAAATTTATCGAGCCGCCGTTGATGCCTTCCGCCTTCAAAAAGTGTTTCCAGCCACGCAGTAACGATTTCTTTTGCCAGAACATCCCCGATCACCCGCCCTCCCATGACCAATATATTGGCGTTGTTGTGGCGTCTGCTCATAATCGCAGAGAACAGGTCGTTGCATAAGGCTGCCCGGACATGCGGAAATTTATTGGCCACCATGGACATTCCCAGCCCGGTTCCACAAAGCAGAATGCCGCGAGAATATTCTCCAGCTGAAACAGCGCCTGCCACCTGAAATCCAAAATCCGGGTAATCGACCGCTTCGGTGCTATGAGCGCCAATATCTTTAATTTCAATGCGTTTTTGTTTAATAAGCGCTTTCAGATATTCCTTCAGATCATAGGCCGCGTGATCACTGCCCATGATAATGGGCGTTCTGTCATCTTCCATAATTGTCTTCCCGCAGAGAGAAATTAAGTGCATCACTGGATTTTTTATTGAAATATTCTAAAATCCATTTACAATAAATAATATAAAACAACCAAAAAAACAATAATATCTCTTTCATGTCATCCGACCATGACCTGCCACTGTCATTGAACTTAAAGCAAAGCTCTCCCTTAAAACAGGAAAATTTAGATTTTCATCTAACAGGAAAAATATGGCTAAAAAAAGCGGAAAATCGGTAAGTTTTGATGCGATGATAAAGTTTTTCATGATTCGCTTTGAGATTCCAACCCGGCAGGATATTCAAAGAATTGTGAACCGGCTGGATCAGCTGGAAAAGACCATCAAAAAGAATACCATTTGCGGCAAACCCAGACGTTCCGGGAGTATAAAATTCGGCGGCGTCAAATCCCGAATGTCCGCCTCCGGACAAACATCGAACGCTTCAGAGATCATCCTGAAAGCCATCAAGGGTTCTGTTCAGGGCTTGGACTATGCCGGAATATCTGAAATCACGCAGTTCGATGAAAAAAAAATCCGGAATATCCTGCATCGTCTTCACAAAACCGGGAAGATTCAGCGCAAGCGAAGGGGGCTGTATGTTGCCGCTGACTAATCCAGTTCTTCAGAGAGCAAAATGGCTTCAGCGACACTGCGCATGGATTTGCGGGTGGTCATGCTCCGTTTCTGAATCCAGCGATAGGCCTGTTCCCCGGTTTTACCCCTGCGCAGCATGAGAATCTCCTTTGCCCGTTCAACGAGTTTTCGCGTTTCCAGCTCCTCCTGAATCACCCGGGTTTTTACCATCAATTCGGTGTTTACGATGGCAACCGCCGCCTGATTGGCAACCGTCTGGATCAGATTGACCTCTGTTTCAGAAAAGGCATGGGGCTTTGCGGTAAAACAGTTGAGAACGCCGATGACTTTTTCATTCTTGACCTGAAGCGGAACACTGACCATGGATACCAGGTGCAGGCGTTTGGCCATGTCTTTTTCTTTAAAGCGAGGTTCCTTGAGAACATTTGCAATGATCACCGGCTTTTTATGCGTGGCCACATATCCCACAATCCCTTCATCCATGCTCAGCGATCGATCCTTGAGATAATCCGGATCAATGGCCTGGGTGGCTGTCAGCCGGATTTTCAGTGGATCGGCGCCTTCATCAATCAGCCACAACGAACAGATTTCCACACCCGTGACCTTGGCGGTTACCATGACGATCAGTTTCAGAATATCTTCCTGATAAAGATCCGAGGTAATGGCCCGGCTGATGTCCATGATTCCCTTAATGTACTTGTCGTAGATCTGTGGCGGCAGTTTTTCCATAATCTGTTGCTATCCAGTAAAGAACGGGTTATAATTATCGGTTAAATGTACCCTATCATGATTGCGTTCAGAAAATCCAGGGGATGTATTGCCATTTTAGAAGGATTCCTCCGGACTCAGGATGAACAGGAATTTCCAATATCCAATCATCTACAAAGAAATCCCCTGATCTGTCAATATCCAGTACGACAATAAATTGATATTTTTCCGTTTTTGTTTGCCATGGAACGGTTGTTGAGGTTCAAACGATGCAGAGCACTTATACAGATGAAATAAACCGGCGCAGAACCTTTGGCATTATCAGCCATCCGGATGCCGGAAAAACCACATTAACCGAAAAACTCCTCTTGTTCGGCGGCGCCATTCAACTGGCCGGAGCCGTTAAGGCCAGAAAGGCCGCCAGACATGCCACCAGCGACTGGATGTCTGTTGAAAAAGAGCGGGGGATTTCCGTTACCACATCGGTCATGAAATTCAACTACCGGGATTATGAAATCAACCTGCTGGACACGCCCGGGCATCAGGATTTTTCCGAAGATACCTACAGAGTGCTTACGGCGGTCGACAGCGCGCTCATGGTCATCGACAGCGCCAAGGGGGTTGAGCCTCAGACGGAAAAGCTGATGGCGGTCTGTCGCATGCGAAATACCCCCATCATTACATTTATCAACAAGATGGACCGGGAAGGCATGGCCCCCCTCGATCTTCTGGAAGATATCGAGAACCGGCTTCAAATCGAATGCTCGCCGCTTTCCTGGCCCGTGGGTTCCGGAAAACGGTTCAAAGGCGTATATAACCTCTACCACAAATCGCTTCATCTGTTTACACCGGGAAGGGAAGTCCGCCAGCAGGACGGAATCGTCATCGAAGACATTCTGGATCCCCGACTGGATGCGCTGCTGGGAGATCAGGCCAAAGAGCTGCGTGAGGACATCGACCTTCTGGTGGGTGCGGCCAACCCCTTTGATCCGTCCGAGTATCTCAAGGGAAACCAGAGCCCGGTTTTTTTCGGCAGCGCCGTCAACAACTTCGGGGTCCGGGAACTGCTGGAATCCTTTGTTGAAATGGCTCCCGGTCCCCGGCCCAGACAGACGACAACGCGGGAAGTATATCCGGATGAAGCCGATTTTTCAGGCTTTGTGTTTAAAATCCAGGCCAACATGGATCCGGCGCATCGGGACCGGATCGCGTTTTTAAGAATCTGCTCCGGCAAGTTCACCCGGGGGATGAAGGTTTTCCATCACCGGATCGGAAAAGAAGTGGCCCTGTCCAATGCCACCATCTTCATGGCTCAGGACAGAGCCCATGTCGAAGAGGCGTATCCCGGAGACATCATCGGCATTCACAATCATGGCACCATCAAGGTCGGCGATACGTTTACAATCAAAGAGCCGCTGAAATTTACCGGTATTCCCAATTTCGCTCCGGAACATTTCCGAAGGGTCCGCCTGAAAAACCCCCTCAAAACCAAGCAGCTGACCAAAGGGCTTTATCAACTGGCCGAAGAAGGCGCGGTTCAGGTTTTTCGCCCCAGGCTGGACAACAGCTATATTCTGGGCGCTGTCGGTATTCTTCAGTTTGATGTGACCATGGCCAGGTTAAAGGATGAATACGGGGTCGATGCCGTGTATGAGTCCGTGGAATATGCCACAGCCCGCTGGATTTACTGTGCTGACAAAAACAAGCTGGCTGTTTTTGAAAGAGAAAATCTGGCGCAGCTTGCCAGCGATGCCGAAGGGCATCTGGCATACCTTGCCAGAAGCGAATGGAGCCTGGGATACGAGATGGAGCAGTGGCCGGATGTTGAATTTCTCAAGACCCGTGAGCATGGCCAGTGATTTCCGATTCCTGGCTTCCGGCTCCTTTCAGATAAAATGCCTCAATAAATTTCTGAAGATACGCCGCATACTGATCAACCGAAACCTCTCTTCTGGCGTGCTTGCTGCGCTTGAGATACCAGTCCTGAAGCATGGCCTTGATGATGCCTGCACCCAACTGCGGGTCATGCGGACGAAAAACGCCTTCCTGTTGCCCCTGTATCAAGAACATCGCGGATCATTTTTTCGGTCACCATCTCACTGGCCACGGCCTTTTCCTTTTCCGTTCGAGACAGGTTTTTGGCTTCCATAAAGGAAAAATAAAACCATGGCTGCATGGCTTCGCTCAGATATAGATGGGTGAGAATGGCTGTGCGCAGTTTTGCCACGGGATCACTTTCTTCGGCAATGCATTCTTCCAGTATGTGTACAAAAAAACTGCGGTGCTGTTCCTGAAGGGTTTTCAGGAGTTCTTCCTTGCTGGTAAAATACGTATAGAGCGAGCCCATGCTCATGCCGGTTTCACGGCTAAGATCCCGCATGGTCATGGCCTGAAAGCCTTTTTTGTTGGCGATCTTGAGGGTGGCGCCATAAATATTGTCCAGATTTTTTACTGCCGTGGCTTCTTTTTTAATGTGGATGGTTTTTCGGTTTTCGAGATAGGTTTTTCGGCTGATGTCCTGCCTGGAAAGATAGTATTTTTTTTGAAATTCCGCAAAAGTCATTCGCCGTCTCCCTGGCTGGATTGATGGATTAAGAAGGGTCGGATGAGGTCATTGCCGTTTTGTTTATCGATAGGTTAACAAAGACGGATCCTGTTTCATGGCCAGATGGGCGATATCGTTAAATCCTGCCAGAAAAATCCCGCGGGAATTGAAATAAAAACGACTGACAGATGCGTTCATGACCTGCCAGGATATTTCCATGGTCTTGCTGTCCGAAAGCGCCAGTGCCAACTGCATGGCGATTGAAATCGGCCCGCCCGAAGTGAAAATGGCAATGTGATGGCCGGAGCCGTGACGGGAGGTCAGGGCCGTTATGCCTTCCAGAACGCGGTCGGCAAAATCCTTCCAGCAAATATTGCCCGGAGCGTCATGATTTCCGGAAATCCACCGCATCATGACCTGCTCAAATAAGAGCTGGAATTTCCGTTTGTCCGCGTGCGCCTGATCAATGTCATCGGGCAGCAGCGTTTTTTCCTGAATCATTTTCTGCGTTTGATTCTTCCATACCGTAAAGGCATCGTATTCATCAAAAGCCGCCTGCGTCACCGGAGGCGGGAATGCAAGTCCCGCGGACGTGAAGCCGGCCATCACTTCTCTGGCGGTATGCTGCTGGCGCTCCATATTGCCGCAATAGGCTTCATGAAAAACAAACCGGATGCCTGCCAGATATTCTCCAAGAATCCGCGCCTGCTGAATTCCCGCAGGCGATAGCCGGTCATAATTTTTTTGGCCGAAAGATGCCTGGCCATGCCGGATGAAATAAAGAATTCCCATAATCTTCAATTACCACAAGTAGAAACGATGTCAAGTAAAATGAACCATTGTTCGTTTTATTATTGACTGAAATTCATAAATTTTACAAATCTAAACTTTCTTGTCAATAAGGCGGGTTTTTTTAATTCGAGACATTGTTTTTGCTTGACAATACAAAAGCACCTGGTCTACACAGAGAACAAGTGGTCTCTATGTAGACCAGGTGCGATAAATCATTGTTAATTTAATTGAACTTATGGGACAAAAATATCCCAGAGAGCGACATCCCATTGAATTATAAAAAAGTGCCGGCCATTGAAAAATGTTTTTCCATTTTGGCATTGATGGCCGAAACGAACCGTCCTTTTGGATTCAATGAAATCGTCCGGAATCTGGAGCTGAATAAAAGCACGGTATTCAACATACTGCATACGATGAATGATCTTGATATCCTTGAGAAAGGTCCGGACGGGACTTTTAGACTGGGGTCCCGACTGTTTATCCTGGGCAGAGCCGCCGCCGAGGGATCTGAGCTGATCCAGACCGTACATCCCTATCTCGAATCCATTAACAATGAATTTAAGCTGTCAACTTTTTTAGGGATTCTTTCAGACCAGGAGGTCATTATCGTCGACAAGGCGGATCGGGCGCACAGGATCAGGGTATCCTCAAAAATCGGCATGAGAATACCGGTTTTTGCCGGAGTTGCCGGAAAAGCCCTTCTTTCGCAACTGTCCGAAGCAGACATTGATAAAATCCTGTCGAAAAATACACCCAAGCGATATACGCCCATGACCATCATTGACAAGGCGGCCTATAAAAAAGAGATTCTGAGTGTCAAGAAAACCGGCATTGCCTATGACAGGGAAGAATACATCGAAGGGCTTATCGCTCTGGCCGTTCCACTTAAAACGTGCCGGGAGGATTTGCAGGCAGCCATCTGGGCTGTGGGACTCAAACAAGAGTTCCGGGAAGAAGTTACGATGGGAATTGCCGAATTCCTATTAAACATTGCAGAGGAGATCAATCAGCGCTTTTCGATGATTGAAGGGCCGTTCAGCCAAAACACCGGGGTTGCAAATATAGAAGGGGCTAAAAAATGAGGTACGGAGTGACAGGGGTAAATTTGGAAATTGATCTATCCCGAGGAAGCATTGAGAAGGTCGAAACCGACCCGGGATTAACCGAACTTTATCTGGGAGGCCAGGGGACTGCCGCAAAGATACTATGGGATCGGGTTCCTCCCGAGGTTGAACCTTTTTCTCCCGATAACCTGCTGATATTCAGCGCCGGTCCTTTAATCGCCACGCCCGTTCCCGGCGCCAATCGTGTTGCGGTAAACACCTTTTCTCCCCAGACAAACCTGATGTCCCATTCATTAATGGGCGGTTTTTTCGGGCCGGAAATGAAACATGCCGGTTATGACCAAATCGTCATTCGCGGCAAGGCCTCCGAGCTGGTTTATTTGTATATAAACAATGACAAAGTGGAAATACGGGATGCCGCGCATCTGCAGGGCAAAGGCTGTACTGAAACCGGGGATCTGCTCAAAAAAGAGCTGAAGGACGACAAAGTCCAGGTGGCTGCCATCGGCCTTGCCGGTGAAAACAGGGTCTATACGGCTTCCATCGATCACGGTCACTCCAGCGCGGCCCGAGGGGTAGGCGTGATCATGGGAGACAAGCGGCTTAAAGGCGATTGCTGTTCGCGGAACAAAGGACATCTATATTGCCCGGCCGGATGCGCTCTTTGAGTCATGCTTCAACTTGCACAGGCAGATTGCTGAAAGTGATGGATGCGGGGACTGGATGGCCTATGATGAAGACGACAGTTTCCACCACAATCATTTTGCCTGGGGCAACGCGCGTACGCGGAGAAAAAATTTCTGGAGCAAAGAACTCGAAGAAAGATGGCGGAATTTAAAATATGACCATATGGACCGGCAAACGAGCTGTTATAACTGTCCGAAGAATTGCCGTAATGTGATCAACTGGCCGGGAAAGAAAAGGTTCGGGTATAAATGTTACGGAAAAGACACCTATCATATGGCGGCCTTCAAGGAACTGGACTTTTCGTATGACATTCTGGGTGTTGCTCAGGAGTATGGACTGGACTCATACTCAACGCCGCAAGTCATGGCCTTTGCTTTAGAGCTTTACGAAGCCGGAATCCTGACGGATAAAGACATGCCGGGACTGCCTGCAGACAGCGGGGAGAGATTTTTCTACCTGATGGAAAAAATTGTCCGCCGGGAAGGAATTGGGGATATTTTGGCTGATGGTGTTTACTGGGCAGCCCGCCGGATCGGAAATGGCGCGGAAAAATACGACCATAATACCACCAAGAAATTTGAGCAACTGCCTATCAAGCTGGGAAAGGTCAACCTGGCCTATTTTCTGATGATCGCCACGGGCGAGAAGATGAGTATCACCCAGATCGAAGGCTCTTTCCCCCAGGACCCCCTTCCCACCAGGGAGGAAAGAGAAGCGTTTGTGAAAAATTGGACATCGCCGCCTGATGATAAATTCAAGGAATATTTTCTGAACTGGGAAAAACGCAATGTCATGTCCAATCAGGCATTCTGTGACATTGTCGACTGGAATGAGGCCATGCACTATGTTGATGACGCCACCGGTCTGTGCGGATTCGTATCCTCATTCAGGGGGCAGTTCGGCGGAGATGTCGCCTATAACATCCATAACATCCCGGAGCTCATTGCATCTGCCACCGGCATTGAGATGGACAAAGATAAACTGTGGAAAGTTTTTCAAAGAAACCGGACCCTGGTCAGGGCCATTAATGCAAGAAGAGGCTTGAGAAGAAAAGATGAGCGGCCCCCCGAGGACCACTGGGCGGTGCGAAACGAAGAACTGGAGCAAAAGATGCTCGACGACTATTATGCATTCAAGGGATGGAATAAAGAAGGTATTCCCACCCAAGAGACGCTGGACAAACTTGGCCTGGACTTTGTCAGCGAAGACTTCCTGAAGCGGGGGATTCTGACGGAAAATGAAAGAATTTCCGACAAGGAGACTTCGGCGGCAAAAGAGAAGAAATAAAGCAAAGGGGGGTAACCGTGAAGGGCGGGTTAAAAAAGAAAATCGTAAAAGAGATAAAAGTCGATATCGATAAATGCACGGGTTGCCGGTCCTGCGAGATGGCCTGCTCCGCATTTCACGCGGTGCCGAAATACAGCAGCCTTAATCCGGCCAGAGCCCGGATCAGGGTGTTTATGGATGAAATCAGAGATGTGTATGTTCCGATCCGTGCCGGCGACTATACGCAAGCCGAATGTAACGGGAGAAACCTTTATGTTATAAATGGTAAGCAATACTCCGAGTGTGCTTTCTGCCCGGCCTCCTGCCCATCCAGGGATTATTTCAAGGAACCCGACTCCGGTCTTCCGCTGAAATGCGATATGTGTGAAGATGTGCCCCCGCTATCAGAGCCCATGTGTGTTCAGGCATGCAAATTTGATGCGCTGACTTACGAAGAGCGGGTAGAGGAAGTGCAAGAAGAAGACACCACAGAAGAAGAGAAGCGGACGGCGTTGAAGATGGCATACGAATCATTGGTTAAAAAACATGGATTGAAAAAGGTGATGGATACTTTTTCCCGATTATCAAAGCGCTAACACAGGCGAAACGGAAAAAACCTGAAAAGGACGAAGAAAATTGGAAAAAGAGCCAGTTGAAGGGCTGCCGGTTAACAGCCGCGAGGAAAATAACCTTATAGACGTCATGGTTGTCGGTGGGGGGATCAGCGGTATTCAGGCCGCGCTTGATCTTGCCAATACGGGCTTCAGGGTTTACCTGGTGGATAAGTCGCCGGCCATCGGCGGCAAGATGTCCCAGCTTGACAAGACGTTTCCCACCAATGACTGCTCCATGTGCATCGAATCTCCCAAGTTTATTGAATGCAGCAGACATCCCAATATTGAGATTCTGACATACACTGAAGTTGAGAGTATCAAGGGCAAAGCCGGAGATTTTAAAGTAACGCTGATAAAAAAGCCAAGATACATTATTGAAGACAAGTGCACGGGCTGTACCACCTGTGTGGAATTCTGCCCGTCAAGGTTCCGGATGCGTACAATCAAGGCTTATCGC
>CAWKLD010000003.1:0-144728 GCA_963850225.1 uncultured delta proteobacterium | reverse complement strand
TCTGGGGCTCGATTCGCTGCACTACCTGAGTCTGAATGGCCTTCTGACTGCTACCGGCGTTCAAAACCCCGAAGAGTGTTTTTGCAAAGCCTGTTTCGACGGGTGCTATCCGGTTGAATTCGACGAAAGTCTTACCAAGGATTGCCTGGAGCAGCGGGGTTAAGGGAATAGACGGGCACCTTATAGACAATTTTGAACTTGCGTAAAGCCTGATCTTGTGTTAGTTTTTCAAAAATTCTGTTTGATATGAGAATTATAAATAATATCTGTTTGATATTATTATATTGACTTTGCAGCACCTTAAATAACGGATAACATTAAAGGAGGGGGTATTTTTCTATGAAAACTTTGATCGGTGGTGCAGTAGCTGCAGTATTGGGACTTATTGGTGTTTCTATTTGGTTTAAGGAATTTTTGCAGATTCTGGCCGGAGTACTTCCTATCATGCTGCTTCTGGGTGGAGGCTTGGCGCTTTATCTGGGATTTGATGAATTGAAGGATACCTGGAAAAAAGACGATAAACCGGCCGCTCCTTCCGCAGATAACACAGATAAATACAAACAGGAAATTGATGATCTGAAAAAAGAAATTGAAACCTTGAAGACCGACAAAGTCTGATTTCCGACGTTCAGCTTCACAAAAACCGGTTCGCTTTTCCCGACAGCACGCGGGATTCGCCGTTTCCTTCCAGAATAAAGGAGTATTGGCTTTTTCCGATACTCCTTTATTCTTTCTGCAGAATTGCCGAAGTTGCCAGTTTATCAGCCCTTTCGTTGCCTTCTATTCCCGCATGCCCTTTAACTTTGATGAATGTCAGGTCTTTGAATCGTTTCATCAACATGCGGATCTCACTGACGAGTTCCGTGTTTTTTTTGGCTTTCCATCCCAGCGATAGCAGTCCGTAAGCATAGCCGCTGTCCGTATACACCCTTACCGGCAAATCGGGATTCTTAACTTCCAGCAGGCCGGTTCGAATGGCTTCAAGCTCGGCAATGTTGTTGGTGCCCATCCCAATATTTCGGGAAATTTCCTTTTCGTGCTCCCGATAGCGCAGCAGAACCCCGATTCCCGATGGACCAGGATTTCCCGATGATGCGCCATCCGCATAGATTAGAATGCTATCCGGATACTCTGAGTTGGGCGGTTCGATAGAAGGACTGATCGTCTTGCGGTTTTTTTGGGGTTTCAGGCGGGTTTTCGCAGAGGTTTCTCCGGGTTCGGCGTCAAGGGAAAACAGGTCTGTTTCGCGGACTCGGTACTCATAATCCTGTTCCCTTTGATACTTGATAAGGGCCTTGCCGTTATTGACCTGGATTTTTCCATTCGAATCCACGGCCACCCAGACCTTGTTCTGCTTGAACCGCATGCGTATCCAGTCTGAATCACCCCTTGTCATCATTTTTCTCCCGATCGCTTCAAAATGACATTCCAGATAGGATTCAGCATATTTTTTCAAGCTGTATCAGTCAAGACTTTTATTGCCATTCGGCTTTTGGTTAACAAGCGCATTGTGTAATGGAGCGAAAACCAGTAAAGTGTAAATGGTGAAGCGTCTCTTTGCCTAATTTTTTTGTGGATAACGTGAGATGAAAAAAACAACTGATTCTTCTGAGCCGTTTTTCAGCCCAGTTTTGCCAAATGTCTATGAATATCCCCTTGAACAAGGATGGGTGGTGATGGCTGGAAAAACAGACCTGGATAACGATCTGCTGAGTCTGAAAACTGCCGGCCCCAATGATTGGTGGTTTCATGTTCGAGGCATGCCGGGAAGTCATGTTATTCTCGTCGGAAACCGGAATGAAGCGCCGAGCAATGCGTTGCTTCGCCAGGCGGCCGCCATTGCAGCCTATCACAGCAAAGCAAGGGACGGCGGAATTGTTTCGGTTTCCGCAACCCAGGCCCGGTATGTTTCCAAACCCCGTGGCGCCAAGCCCGGAACCGTCAGCATTCGAAAAGAAATCGTATTAAAAGTCCGCCCGGGAATTCCGAAACCATTGCCATGACCGATGTTCTGCTGATTCAGCCGCCTATAAGAGATTTTTACGCAACCGCCAAGCGCTCCATCCCTTATGGCCTGGCCTCTATCGCCGCCAAACTGATTCAGCACGGGTTTTCCGTGGAGATTCTAGACGGGCTTGCCACATCCAAATCCCGAAGCATTCCGCTACCCGCGGAGATGGGCTATCTTTCCGGGTTTTATTCAAATCCGGATTTTTCCCCTTTTGCCTTGTTTCATCAATACAAGCATTTTGGGTATAGTTTTGAGCATATCGGAAAACTGGCAAAAGCCTCGGGTGCGTTTTTAATCGGCATTTCTTCCCTGTTCACTGCTTACAGCCCTGAAGCACTTCAGACGGCAAGGGCTGTCAATGCCTGTCATCCTTCCTGCAAAATCGTTATCGGGGGACACCATCCCACTGCCCTGCCGGAGGCGGTTATGGCCTGTTCAGACATAGATTATGGATTTCGCGGAGAAGGCGAAGTCTCCCTTTCGATTCTAGCATCCATTTTGAAAAAAAATCCGTCTCCATCAGATTCACTGCTGTCAACGGTACCGGGTCTGGTTTTCCGGAAATCCGACACCTCCCTTCACGTCAGCGAGCCTTTCTGGATGCAGGATTTAAACGACGCGCCGCTTCCCGCAATGCACCTGGTTCGTTCACAGTATTACCGGCGAGGAAAATCCGGCGCTTCAGTGATTGTTGCCAGCAGGGGATGCCCCATGACCTGTACATACTGTTCTTTGGGGAAAGGCTCCAAAACACCGTATCGCCGGAAAACTATTGAGATGGTGGTCCGCGAAATGGAGCGAGCTGTCGATGTATATGATGCCGCGTTTATTGATTTTGAAGACGAAAATCTGTCACTCGACCGGAACTGGTTCATGACACTGTTGTCCGCGATTTCGGACCGATTTCCGGAACCCAGGCCGGAATTAAGGGCCATGAACGGACTGTTTCCGGCATCACTGGACAAGGATATGGTCTTTGCCATGAAAGCAGCCGGTTTCAAAACCCTGAATCTGTCTTTGGGCACCACTTCTTTGGCCCAACTGAAGCGCTTCCACAGGCCCGATATGCAATCGGCATTTGAAACCGCGCTTGAGCTGGCCGAATGCTGCGGGCTGAACGCTGTCGGCTATATCATTGTTGCAGCACCGTTTCAGAATCCCTTGGATGCTGTCGAAGATCTCCTGTACCTGGCGTCCCTGAGGACGCTTGCCGGAGTATCGGTATTTTATCCTTCTCCCGGCAGCAAGGATTACGATCTCTGCAACCGACTCGGCATTCTGCCGGAGCACTTGTCCCTGATGCGATCCAGCGCGCTTCCTTTGTCTCACACCACATCCCGGATAGAATCCGTCACGCTGATGCGGCTGGGAAGAATCCTGAATTTCATGAAATCCTTAATCGATCAGGAAATTGATTTTGAAGCAGAAGCGCAAGGGGATTCAAACAAGAGCCTGTCTTTGGAAAACCGCCAGGTGTCGGGCATCCGGCTATTGCAGATGTTCTTGACAGACGGAAGAATCCGGGGAATCACTCCGGATGGCAGGATTTACGTGCACAAAATCTCCCTGGATTTGACCCGGCGCTTCAGGGACGGACTTCGCTCCGTTGTTATAAAAGGCGTCAACAAAAAATAAATCTTTATCATCCGACACGCATGTTTCTTGTTGTTTCTGAACATCATTTTTAGTATAAGAGCCAGAAATGAAATCATTCACTGATAATCCAACACAGTCACATCCATGAAGATGGTTTTCATCGCCATTTTCAACAAGGCACGGCAATTTCTGAAACGGGGCTATCGCCGGCTTGTCAGAATCGAAGGCGATCCCCACAACATTGCCTTGGGATTTGCCATAGGGCTGCTTGTCGGCATGACCCCCACGTTGGGGGTCCAGATGCCAATCGCTGTTTTTTTTGCAATTCCGCTGCGACTCAATAAATTTTCTTCTGTCGCCGGGGTCTGGATAACCAATCCGTTCAGTGCGCCAGTCATCTATCCGATTAACTTTCTTGTCGGCGTCAAACTCTTTAACATTGACATTTCAACCGAACAGATCATGGATTTTAGCCTGAAATCATTGAAAAGCCTGCTGATTGAAACTCCCGATATCTTTCTGGCTGCAACGCTTGGCGGAATTGTGCTCGGAATTCCGATCGCCATTGGCGGATATTATTTTGTCCTGTCCGCGGTAACCCGATATCGGACACACAGAATAAAAGCGCCGAGCCATTCCTGATCCCCGCTAATTTTTACCCAGCTGATACTTTCTTACTGCTTGCAGATGCTCATCCCACGTTCGTGAAAACTGATGGGTTTTATTCTGGCGAGATACAAAAAATAGAAATTCACTTTGGGCCGGATAAACAGCGGCCAGAAGCGATCTGGCTCCCGGACTGGCGATCGGCCCCGGTGGCAGCCCCTGGCGGGTATAGGTGTTGTAGGGAGTCGGCGTTGTCAAATGCCGGCGGGTGATATTTCCATCAAAATTATCAATGCCGTAAATCACCGTAGGATCACTTTCCAGACGCATGCGACGTTTTAACCGGTTGTGAAATACGGATGAAACCATGGGCCGCTCGCTGTCTGAGCCAGTTTCCTTTTCAATGATGGAGGCCAGCGTCACGGCCTGATGAATCGACAGACCTATCTTTCCCGCCTGTTGCGCCATCTCGGATGTAAACACCTGCTGAAATTGCTGGATCATGGTAGATAAAATTTTCTCAGGCGCTGACGCCTTTCGGAAAATAATACGTATCCGGGAAAAGATAGCCTTCAGCCGTATCGGCTTCAATTTTCCAGTCGCGACAAATATTGCGGGTCCCGCGCGGCATCCAGAAACTGGGATTCAGAAACCAGTCCCGCGCCGGCAAACACGGCTGCAATTTCTTTTAGATTATATCCTTCCGGAATTGTGATTTTGTGTAAAAAAACCTTTCCACTGGCCATTATTTCCAGAATCTGTTTTGGCGTCATGCCGCCGGACAGCAGATATTCGCCTGCCTGAATCCGCCGGGCATAGCCGAATGCCCGCGCATAAAGATAAAAACTGGTTGGGGCGCGTATGATTTCCGAATCAAAGAGCATATCTGCGGTTGCCTTAAACTGCTGACGGGGCAGTACCGTTATCAGTTCTTCCCTGGAAGGCCGGCTGCCGGCCGTGTTTGCATATTCCACGATATCGCAGGCAGTCCAGATGCCAAGAATTGATAAGACCAGCATGGACAGGGCAGAAATGGCGACAATTACTCTTTTGAAATAACCCCTGGAAACAGAGGCATCATCGCTATTGTCCTTGGCCCAGTTGATTTCATAGCCTGATTTAGACAAAATGGAAAATATCCTCTTTATAAAAAAACATTGATCCCTCTATATTTTTCAATCGGTCTTCCCATTGGATGATCATTGGAACAATATTCGCAGCTATTTGTAGAACTCCAGAAACTCGCTTGGCGAAAAAACCCTGATATTTTGACACAGTTCATTCGGAAAATGAACCCGGTTTCCGGTGATAAGACATCCTGCCTTCCCATCAATGGCTACTTCCAGGAAAGGTTCATCATCAAGATCCGGCAGTGATTGGAACAAGGGAGAAGAAGCTACTGTCTGTCCGCGATGCTGAATATGATCAAGAAGGGCAATAACCTTGTCTTTTTCAAATTTGAACTTTGGCCTGCCAAGAACCTCTTCATATTCTGCCAGGATACGGGCATCAAAGGAAAATGTCAGTTCACCGGATGAAACCATGCGGACAATTTTCCCACATGACCCAAATGGCGATAGTAGACCGGCAACAAGCACATTGGTATCGAGAACGATATTCATCGTACCCGAGCACGCTTGTTACGGACCAATTTAATCTCGGCGTCAATTTCGTCCATTGTGATCCTGTCTGTCTCCCGATCGGCAGATCGACGCTGGAGACTTGCTACCGCTTCGACTGCACGCGCTTGACGGAATGCCTTCAGAGAATCTTCGAGATTCGACTCGCTTATTGCCGCAAGAATGGCGATAGGTCTTCCATTGCTGGTGATGATCATTTCCCGTTCATCAGGGAGTTCTTTCCAGACTTGGGCAGATTTGCCTCTCAAATCCCGCACGCTTACAAATTTCATGATATTTTCCTCTATCTTTGGCATTAATTATGTACACAAATGTCACACAAGTCAATTTTATTCCACACAATCAATTTCCAAGCGTCAGGCTTTGCCGCCTGCTCTTGAGGGCCTAAAGAAAGGGCGGTGTTTCAGATTGTATTGAAACACCGCCCTCATATGTTGCTAATAGCCTCCGTGAGCGTTCAAAACATCCGTCAATTCGTGGCAGTTATCGCTTCCTGATCATCCGATTTGCAGTTCAGAATACGCTTCAGAAGCCCTCGAAGACGTTTATGCTACGATCAGGCGAGGTCGAAGCGGTCAAGGTTCATTACCTTGTTCCACACCGCTACAAAGTCGTGCAGGAACTTCTCCTGGGAGTCCTCACATCCGTAGACTTCCGCCAAGGCCCGGAGTTGGGAGTTCGAACCGAAGATGAGGTCGACACGGGTGCCGGTCCACTTGAGTTCGCCCGTTGCGCGATCACGACCCTCGAACACGTCTTCGTCTTCTGAGGTTGGCTTCCACGTCGTGCTCATGTCGAGCAGATTCACGAAGAAGTCATTGGTGAGCGTCTCTGGCCGCTTGGTGAAGACGCCGTGTTGGGACTGTCCGAAGTTGGCATTCAAGACGCGCATACCGCCAACGAGAACCGTCATCTCAGGAGCGGTCAGCGTCAGCAATTGCGCCTGATCAACCAGCAGTTCCTCCGCCGATACGGTGTATCTGGTTTTGAGGTAATTGCGAAACCCGTCTGCTGCCGGTTCGAGCACGGCGAAAGACACCTCGTCGGTTTGCTCCTGCGACGCATCTGCGCGTCCCGGCGTGAAGGGAACGGTCACGTCGTGACCGGCATTCTTCGCCGCTTGTTCAACGCCAGCGCAACCGCCCAAAACGATCACGTCAGCAAGTGACACCTTCTTCTTGCCCGACTGCGTGCTGTTGAACTCCTTTTGGATTCCCTCAAGTGTCTGCAGCACAGTCTTCAGTTGAGTCGGCTGGTTGACTTCCCAATCCTTTTGCGGCGCAAGACGAATACGCGCCCCGTTCGCACCGCCGCGCTTATCGGAGCCGCGGAACGTGGACGCCGACGCCCAGGCGGTCGAGATAAGTTTGGACACAGACAGGCCCGAGGCAAGGATCTTGGCCTTAAGGACGGCGATGTCCTGCGCGTCTATCACCTTATGATCGACTACGGGCACCGGGTCTTGCCAGATCATTTCCTCTGCCGGGACCTCCGCGCCGAGATAGCGAGAGAGGGGTCCCATGTCGCGGTGGGTCAGCTTGAACCAAGCCCGGGCGAAGGCTTCCGCGAATTCCTCGGGGTTCTTCTGGAAGCGCCGCGCGATCGGCTCGTAGATCGGGTCGTAGCGAAGGGAGAGGTCCGCCGTGGTCATCATCGGCCGGTGCTTCTTCGACGGGTCGTGCGCGTCGACCACCATGTCCTCTTCGGCCACGTCCTTGGCAAGCCACTGGTGCGCGCCGGCCGGGCTCTTGACCAGCTCCCACTCGTATTTGAACAGCACGTTCAGATAGCCCATATCCCATTTGGTCGGGTTCGGTTTCCAGGCGCCCTCGATGCCGCTGCCGATCGTATCGCCGCCTTTGCCGCTGCCGAAGCTGCTCTTCCAGCCGAGCCCCTGTTCCTCGATGCCGGCGGCCTCAGGTTCCGGACCGACAAGCGCCGGATCGCCCGCGCCATGACACTTGCCGAAGGTGTGTCCGCCGGCGACCAGCGCGACGGTCTCTTCATCGTTCATCGCCATACGTGCGAAGGTCTCTCGAACGTCACGGCCAGAGGCGACCGGATCCGGATTGCCGTTCGGCCCTTCCGGGTTCACGTAGATCAGGCCCATCTGCACGGCGGCAAGAGGATTCTCGAGATCCCGGTCGCCGGAGTAGCGTTTGTCACCCAGCCACTCGCTCTCAGTCCCCCAGTAAATGTCCTCTTCCGGCTCCCAGACGTCTTCGCGTCCGCCGCCGAATCCGAAGGTCTTGAAGCCCATCGACTCCAGAGCGCAGTTGCCGGCGAGGATCATCAGGTCGGCCCAGGAAATTTTCCTGCCGTATTTCTGCTTGATCGGCCAAAGCAGACGGCGCGCCTTGTCGAGGTTCACGTTGTCCGGCCAGCTGTTGAGGGGCGCAAAGCGTTGGGTGCCGGACCCCGCGCCCCCGCGGCCGTCGCCGGTGCGGTAGGTGCCTGCGCTGTGCCAGGCCATCCGGATGAAGAGCCCCCCGTAGTGACCGTAATCGGCCGGCCACCAGTCCTGCGAGTCGGTCATCAGCGCGTAGAGGTCCTTCTTCAGGGCCTCCAGGTCGAGTTTCTTGAATTCCTCAGCGTAGTTGAACTCCTCGCCCATCGGATTGCTCATGTGAGAGTTCTGATGAAGAATCTTGAGGTTCAACTGGTTCGGCCACCAGTCCCGGTTCGACGTGCCACCGCCGGCAGTGAGTTTGTTAGCTCTTGCCCGTTACCGGGCACTTGCTATCTTCATTCATAAAGTTTCCTCCTTTCGTTGTTTGAACTCATGCACCGTGCAGCTATGAATATAGTGCTTCGGTGCCCATCTGTCTAATTAACTTTAGCGGACTTATCAATTGATTCTATTGACAATGATGGACTTGAAGGATCGTTATAAGAACGTCGCACCGTTTTTTGAGCGCAAAAATCTGGGACCGGCTGTCATTACGTTCTGATTATCAGCGTCAGAGGCGCCAGCTTATTCGTCATTTATTTTATCTCTGTTATTGCTTATCTCCATGTTGTTGTTGTTTGTTTTTATCAGGCTACAGTTATTGCAGATTCCATAGATAACGACATTTCGGCTGTCGATTTTACCCCAGTGCATGAGTTCATCCGGCAGCGAGACCTCATCAATCGATGGCCATTGGAAATCAATAACCTGCCGGCATTGTCGGCAAATCAAATGCTGATGACGCTCGTATATCACTTCAAACCGAGCCTGGCTCTCTATTGTTTCTACCTTGTGAATCAGACCGTGCTGGCTGAGTGTTCTCAGCGTCCTGTATACGGTATCCATTGCAAGCGTAGGGATTTTCTTGACCAGTCGGCGATGCAGAACCTCTGCTGAAGGATGATCCGTGGAAGCGGCCAGCTCGCGATAGATTTCAAGACGCTGATGGGTCAATTTTAGACCTGCCCTGCGACAGGCTGCTTCAAAATCACAGAGGTGTTCCTGGAATTTGTCCTTACCCATTAGGGGATGCCTTTATATAATATAAAATCTTAATTAGTTATTTATCTTATATTATAATCCATGGCAAGAATAATTTACATAAGGAATCATAATTCAGATTAATAAAGTGATATCATGAGCGGTTTGAAAGTGTGACTCCCCAAATTAGCCTTCTTTATTTGGCGTTGGTATAAATTTAAAAATTAAGATTTTTACCATCGTGTTATTCTGAAGGGGAAAGGATGTACAAAAATATGGGTATTTGGACAAAGATTAGATTGGATGTATTAAGAGATGGGGACAGCAAAAGTGAGGTTCATTGCTGTTTGTTTGAGTTATCTGCCCAGAATATTCGGGAACTATATTTGAAAATTCAATGATTCTTTAGGTATTGTTAATATTTCCAGACCACCCAAAACTCAAGAATAGATAACATTTTCTTGAGTCGAGTTTTTGGTATTATCCAGCACCTTTCGGATCGTATGGGCCATTTCTTCTTTAAGTAACGGCTTCATCAGAAAGTCGTTACTTTACATTGTCTCGGCCTTTTCCTTGGTGATATTTTCGCTGAAACCAGTGCAAATGATCACCGGATAGTCCGGCCGGATCTTCATCAACTCCCGGGCCAGGATATCGCCGGTCATCTGCGGTATGGTCATATCAGTAATAACTTTCCTCAACCGGCAACAATCCTGTTGCCGCCCTGATTTTTGGCATTATACATGGCTAAATCGGCGCGTTTCATCAGAGCCACACCCGAGGTTTCCTCTTCCCGCTGGACCACACCAATGCTTAATGTAACCAGTGAAAGCACACCGGTTCCGCTGGTCTCGTACGGCCAGCTGTCATTAAATTTCTGGCGAATCTTTTCGGCGGTAATTATCGCCTGGTCTAAATTGGTCTCAGGCAGCAGGACGAAGAACTCGTCCCCACCATATCGAAAGCCCTTATCCGAATGGCGAGTGATAACATTGAGCAGATTTCCTACACGACGCAGAACATTGTCACCCTCCAAATGCCCGAGCCGGTCATTGCAATCCTTGAATTTATCCAGATCAAAACAGATCAGGCTCAACGGGCTGTTATAGCGTATGACTCGGTCGATTTCATCGGCAAGGCAGGAATGGAAATGCCGCTGATTGAACAGATTGGTCAGTCCATCGGTAATGGATAGATCATGAAGTTTTTCCTCCATGATCTTCTGATTTGTCAGGTCATGGAAAAACCCGACACTCCCCACCTCATTGCCGTTGTCAATAATCAACGCCGCTGACAGGCGAATTGGAATGGTGTTGTTGTTTATATCCACAATAGAGGTTTCAAACCCTTCAAGACAGCCGACACCGCCGTAGTCTTCAGCATAGAGGGCTGTTTTGATCTGACGAGCCTGTTCTCGAGTCCCGTAAATTTGGCCTATATGCAGACTGCCAATGACATCCTCGGACTTGCGGTGGGTCAACGCTGCCGCTTTTGAATTGAAAATCGTCACAGTGCCGTGCAGATCCACACCGATGATCCCGTCTGGGCAGACGGCGATCAGATTGGCGATGATGTTGTCTCTGGCCATTCTCGAGGAAAAAACCGTCTGGATCAATATCAATTTCTCCCAGAAAAATTGAAAAGTACAGATACTCACTTGCGTGATTTGAAAGCCAGTATCTTTGGCTCATCGCTGTTTTGTATTGATCCACTCGAAATAACGAGGAACCCGATATAGTTTAAGATGCCGCGTTCTGAGTCGTAATCGGTGCGGAAATGGGCAGAAAAACCGTGAACGTGGTTCCGCGCGACGGTTCACTCTGAACCTGAATACTTCCTCCCAGCTCATCCAGAAGCCCTTTTACGATGGGAAGGCCAAGGCCCGTGCCGGTGATAAACCGGGTTTTGTCGTTCTTGACCCGGTAAAAGCGTTTGAAGATATTCTCGATATCCTTGGCTTCAATGCCGAATCCATTATCACTGACATCTATCTGGATTTTTTCTGGATTGAGCTTGTCCGGCACAAGGCTGATTTTAACCTCAATAACCCCGCCATCGGGCGTATAGTTGATGGCGTTTGCGATCAGATTTCCAAAAACGCTTTCCAGTGCCCGTGGATCGGCTGAGATCTCGGGAATCGGTTCATCGGGAAGAACCAGCTTCAAGCGCTGATTTTTTCCGCTGGCCCGTGTTTCCATAAAATCCACAATGCCTTTCAAAAGCTCATTTAGCTTAACCTGCTTGCACTCGATACAGACATTTCCGGCTTCGATACGGGACAAATCCAGCAGGTCCCCGATCAGGGATATCATTCCCTGTGTTTTTTCCTTGGCCCGCGACAGCAGATATTGATCCCGCGAAGATTCTTTCTCCACCATGTCTTTCAGAACCAGGGCCAGCTGCTCATGAATGGTGGACAGCGGGGATCGCAGCTCATGAGACACCTTGGCCACAAATTCGGATTTCAGACGGTCCAGAACCTTCATGGCTGTAATGTCCACAAGATTCACCACAGCGCCCAGGCATTCACCCTCCTCACTGAGAACCGGTCTTCCGGATGCCAGCAGGTATTTTTCGCCGATTGTCGTAAATTCGTATGTGGCCGGAAGGGAGCGCGCTTTTCCCGCGGAAATGTCTTTCACCAGCTGGCAGAACCCCTTATCCTGGATGCAGGCTTCAATGGGGTCTCCGGTTGCCATGTCCTTCTTCAAGTCCCATCAGCCACTGGAAGGCCGGGATTTGTCAGCGCCACCTGCCCCTGGACATTGGTCACCAGGACGCCATTGGGGAGCGATTCCACGATGGTTCGAATCCGGCTTTTTTCCGTACCCAGATCCGCCAGATTCCGCTGCCGCTCCAGAGCCAGTTTTTCGGTCTCTTGGGTAAGTCGAATTCGCTCTCTGGCCCGATTGATGACAATCCGCAACTGGTCGGGCTCAAAAGGCTTGGGGATAAAGTCATAAGCCCCCTGCTTCATGGCGTCAATGGCGGTTTCAAGCGTGGCATAGCCGGTGATGATGATGACCAGAATCTCCGGATTCAATTGTCTGGATGTGGCCCAGCACTTCCATGCCGTCCATTCCCGGCATTTTCAAATCCAGAAGCACGATCGAAACCGGATGATGACCCAGAACATCAAGCCCCTCACTTCCCCGGGAGGCTTTATACACCTGATACCCCATGCGCGTCAGAATGCGTTCGGATCCTTCCCGAATGCTTTCTTCATCATCAACAACCAGAATGGACAGACAATTCGACGTGTTTTCCGGTTTCACAAGATCCTTCCTGAATGTTCATGAAAGATTGATGGGCAGTTCGATAACAAAAACAGTTCCCTGATCCGGTTTGTTTCTGACAACGATTGTTCCCTCATGGCTTTCCACAATGCCATAAGCCATACTCAGCCCCAGGCCCGTACCTTTTCCTTCTTCTTTTGTCGTATAAAACGGCTCAAAAACATGGGGAAGCACATCTTCCGGAATTCCCGGTCCGGTATCGGAGATTTCAACGACGACTTTCTGATTGTCCGGAGAAAGGTCCGTTGAAATCATCAGCTTCCCCCGGCCGTCCATGGCCTGGGCAGCGTTTAAAATGATGTTCATGAACACATGGTTGAGCTGCTGGATATCGCCCAGCACCAGGGGGATGTCCGCTGACAGACGGGTTTCGATATGAATATTCTGAAACAGGACTTGTTTTTCCAGAAGGAACAGGGTCCGGGTCAGGGCCTTGTTGATATCGTGAAGTTGTTTTTCCTGCCGGGTTTGACGGGCAAATACGAGCAGCTCTTTAACGGTATCCCGGCATCGTTCGGCATCCCTTAAAATCCGGCTCAAGTCCGCCATGGCCGGATCACTCAGTTCATAATCCTCCTGGATCAGCCGGGAATAGAGCATGATACCGCCCAGCGGATTGTTCAGCTGATGGGCCACGCCTGCTGCCAGCTTGCCCAATGATGCCATCTTTTCATTCTGAAGCAGCTGAATCTGGGCGTTTTCCAGCTCTTTTTTCAACCGGATCCGTGTCCGCAAATCATGAAAAAAACCGAAGGAGCCGACTTCCTGACCCCCTTCATAAATAATCGATGCATACAGGCTGATGGGAATTCGCTCGCCCTGTTTTCCCAGGACATCCACATGGTATTCCTTGAGCTTTCCCTTGCCGCCGTATTCCTCGCTTCGAAGCTTTTTCATGATGTCCCATGCACCCTGGTCCGGATAGACATCCTGAATATAAAGACTTTCAAGCGCTTCTTCGACGCTGTATCCGCTGACTTCCGCCGCCGACTGATTGAAGATGAAGATTTTTCCCTTTCGGTCCGCGGCAATCACCCCGTCCACGGCGCTGTTGAGCATGTTTTTCAGAAACGCACTCGACCGGCGAAGCTCTTCCTCCAGTTTTCCGAGCCGGGGCAGATCAAAATCCACCATCAGCAGCGCATCGATGACCCCGTCAGAATATATGGGATAACAGGAAACCCGCTCGCTTTCCTGAAGACTTTTGGGAGAATGCCTCAGAATGGGTTTCCCGTTATGAAGCACGCGACAGGCAGGGACAGTCATCGCAGGGCGTGCTGAACTCAAAATAGATATCATAGCAGGTGCTGCCGACAATATCCTTGCCCCGCTTTTCGGCCGTAAACCGGTTGGTGGCCAGAATACGATGATCCGGGGAGACCACGATCATTTCGCGGTCCAAGCGCATCAATGGCCCGGATCAGATAATCTTTCTCAGCTTCCGTGCGCTCATCCATCCTAATAGCCTAAAGGCCGACTTCCGCCAGATCCGGTCCCAGGTAGGTGCGTTCGTTTTCACCCAGAATCACCCAGCGACAGGCAGATCAGGGTCCAGAGATGAACCGTGTGGTATTCGGCCTCGTAATGCTCTCCGATATCATGAACCTGGGCATGGCAGTTGTGACAGGGCGTGATGCAGTAATGCGCCCCGGTTGCCATGATCTGCTCGAATTTGAGCCTGCCGTAAGCACGCCTGGCTTCGGGAAGGCCGGATTGCAGAAAGCCGCCGCCGCCGCCGCAGCAGTAATTGTTGGAGCGGTTGGGAAACATGTCGATGAAATTTTCTTCACCCACAACGGCTTTAACAACAAACCGCAGATCCTCCGCCACCGGATCTCCAAAGCTTTTTCGAACCAGCTGGCAGGGGTCCTGAACCGTAAACTTGACTTTCAGGTCCTTGTTCCAGTCGGAATTGACTTTCAGTTTTCCTTCCCGTATCCACTGGGCATAATACTGAATAATGCTTTTGATCTCAAAATTGTAAGGAATGTTGAATTTTTTCAGTCCGACCCGGACTGCAAAGAGTTCGTGCCCTCACTCGGTATTGAGCCAGACCTTGCACTTCAGATCATCCACGGCCTTGGCCTTGATCTCGACAATTTGTTTCCACCGGTCGTTTTCAGCCAGGAACATGCAGTAATTTTCAGCAGCCCATCCCTTGGAGCCGTAAGTCCAGTCAGCCCCTGCCAGATGCAGGATTTTCCATAGCGGCACCATTTCATCCGGTTCGGTGACCGGCTCCCGGGAATTCTGGTTCAGGAAAAACTCGGCGCCCACCTTATCCATGGGCGCCTGAAGATCTTCAAATCCGGGCTGGTTTTCCCGGACCTCGTTCAGAACATCTTCAACCACGAACCGCCAGTCTTCTTCGGTGGCGCCCATGGCGCTGCACGTATCATTTCTGAGCGCCATATCGCAGGAGCCCAGGATTCCCTTGGGCTTCTGTTCTCTGGGCCAACTGGCCCGGACATTGAACACCAGCTGGGGAATATCGATTTTCATGGGACAGACATAGATGCAGCGCTGGCACATGGTACACATCCATGCCCACTTGGAGCTCAGGATTTCTTCATCCATTCCCAGAGAAGCCATGCGCAGAAATTTCCGGGGATCCATATCTTCCAGTCCGGTAGCCGGGCATCCGGAAGAGCAGGCCCCGCAGGTCAGACAAAGGTTCAGGTTTCCGCCGTCCGGCAGAAGGGCCATCACCTTGTCCTTGAACAGGCTCTTGCCTGATTTTGACATCCGAATGACACCTGTTGTCATGATGAGATCTCCTTTGGGTAATAGGTTTGGGACAACGGGCCTACATTCCCACCAAGCGCTTGACGCTCTGGGTAATATCCTCGGCCGAAGCCGGTTTGGGAAGATAATCGTCGGCTTCCGTGCTCATGCCGTCGTAATGAGAATATTTTGTGGACGTAACGCGGTCAGCCACGGCCGTCAGCAGCACAATCGGAATATTGGCGTAGGCGCTGTCTTTTTTAAGGGCCGCACACAGTTCATAGCCGTCCATCTCCGGCATCATGACATCCAGAACAATGGCGTCCGGCGGGTTGGCCTTGATTTTTTCAAAGCCTTCCACGCCGTTGTAGGCCAGTTCGGTTTCAAACCCTTCTTTTTCCAGATAGGTCTGCACGATCATCGAAAAATCAGGCTCATCGTCAACGATGAGAATGCGTTTTTTTTCACTCATGGGTCACATCCTTTCATATCAATGGATATTCCGTTAGAAGTTAAATGGACACTGCGAAAAAAAGAAGCACAGAACGCTTCTGCTTTTCCCGCTTTCCTACCACACCGGACACGCTAAGTCCAGTGCAGGATAACGGGATAGAACTTCCGGCTTTTCCACGCTTTTCCCGCTTAACTTTCTAACACAGGCCGGGGGTAGAGACCGGCCCGTTCAACGATTTCCGCCACTTTTTCTTCCCATTCAATGGCCATGATATGAAACCCGTGCACGCCTTCCACGGACTTGAGGCGTTCAATGGTTTCCATGCAAATATTGATTCCTTCCTCGGGCTGTTTTTCCTTTGGGATGCCGGCCATGCGTTTGATGACATCATCCGGAACATCCATCCCCGGAACCCGGTTTTTCATATACCGGGCCATGCCAACCGATTTCAGCGGCGTTACGCCGGCCAGGATGTGAACTTTTTCGGTAAGTCCCCGTTCCCTGGCCTGTTTTATCCAAAGCTCGAACTTGTCGAGATTGTAAATGCACTGGGTCTGAATGAATTCAACGCCGGCGGCGATTTTCTTGGCCAGACGGGGAACCCGTATTTCAAAAGGATCGGCAAAGGGATTTTCCGCAGCACCCACAAACATCCGGGGAGGCCGGTCAATGTCCCCGCCGCCTAAAAATTTCCCCTCATCCCTCATGTGCCGCACCGTCTGGATCAGCTGCATGGAATCGATATCATGGACATTCTGCCCCGTGGCGCAATCCCCGAAGCTCTGGTGATCGCCCGAAAGGCAGAGGATGTTGTGGATATCAAAAGAGGCCGCCCCCAGGATGTCGCTTTGAATCGCGATCCGGTTGCGGTCCCGGGTCACCATCTGAAGAACCGGCTCCAGTCCCATGAGCTTTAAGCGGATACAGGCCGCAAGGCTGCACATGCGCGTCACGGATGTCTGGTTATCGGTAATATTGATGGCATCGACATGGTCTTTGATCAGATTCCCTTTTTCTTCGATGTGTTTGGGATCACTGCCCCGGGGAGGACCGACTTCCGAAGTGACGGCAAGATGTCCTGCGGCCAGAATTTTTTCCAGTTTGCTTGGTGTTTTAGTGGTCATATCTGCACATCCTCCCTGACGACTTTTCGGGGTCCGCCTGCCCTGTCGGTGGACCAGTCCTTGATCGAAAAGAGTTTTTCATAGTCATCCATCCGTCCCAGAGCCTTCAGGCGGTCCACGATGAGCTGCCAGGCGCAATCCAGGTCTTTGCTGATCTCACATTTGCCCTTGCTGGATCCGCCGCAGGGACCGTTTAAAATCCGTTTGGCGCAGCGCGAAACCGGGCAGATGCCGGCCGTGCTTGCCAGAATGCACTGGCCGCAGGCCTGACATCGTTCCGTCCAGAGTCCCCGTTTTTCGGTGACGCCCAGAAAACAGGTGTTCACACCTGGATAGACCGGCTTGGACAGATATTTTTCCGCCATGAACTGGACACCGACGCCGCAGGCCAGAGAGACCATGGCGTCATACTGGTCGATGCGATCCCGGATTTCTTCAAGATATTCATGGTCGCACTGACGTTCCAGCGTAATTTCGTCAATCCGCATGTCCTTTCCCTTGTTGAGAAAATACATTCGCAGGGCCGATGCCAGAATGCCGACTTCTTTTTTCCCGCCGGCCTCGCAGACTGTGACGCATTCATTGCATCCCAGAATCAGCACATTGCGATAGGCTTTCCACTTGCTGAATAATTTCTTCGATGGGTTTTTTATCCGCTACAATCATGTTTTGTGACCTCTCTTGTCATGGTCAGGGGTTTGGGGTCATGGGTCTTTATCTTACGCCGCCTTTTTCATGGCCAGTTTGATGGGATTGGGTCCCAGTTCGCGAATCCGCTGATCCATTTCACGGGCATATTCGGCAAACCGGGGGCCTTCCGCGGAAGACAGATTGAACATCTGAACGCGATCGCCTCCGACGCCGACGGTATCCAGGAGTTTCTTGGCCTGTTCCACCCGCTTTCTGGCCCGGAAATTCCCGCTGTTGAAATGACAGTCTCCCTCCAGACATCCAACGACATAAACACCGTCAGCGCCTTTTTCAAAGGCCCGGAGGATGTGGAGAATATCCACCTTTCCCGTACAGGGTACGCGAATGATCTTGATGCTGGAGGGATAGCTGAGTCGCATCGAACCTGCCAGGTCCGCGGCCGTGTACCCTCAGAAATTACAGCAAAATGCAACGATAATCGGTTCAAACGCTTGCGTCATAACACCCCCTCCAACAGAGCATCTACCTTGCTGAGTATTTGATCATCTTCATACCAGTTAAGCTCAATCGCCTTGGCCGGACATTCGGATGCACAGATCCCGCATCCATGGCAAAGCGCCTCATCGATTTCGCTGACCCCGTCCGCATTGATCCGGGGCACACCGTAGGGACAGGACCGCACACAGATCAGGCAGGACGCACACAGATCCGCTTTTACCTGGGCGGTCACCGCGGACAGGGTCAGGCTGTCCTGGGACAGGAACGTGGTTGCCCGCGAGGCTGCCGCCAGGGACTGGGCGATGGTTTCCGAAAGCAGCTTGGGGCTGTGGGCCGTACCGCAGATAAAAATGCCTTCGGTGGCCATGTCCACGGGCCGAAGCTTGACATGGGCTTCCATGTAATAGCCTTCGGCGTTTCGCGCCAGTTTCATGATGGAAGAAAGCTCTTCAGTCTCCCCTGCCACCATTCCGGCGCTCAGAACCAGAAGATCGGCGCTGACCTGGAGCTTGCGCCGGATGATCGGATCCGTAAATACGACTTCAACGCCTTCCGGGGTGAATTCAACAACCGGCATGTCTTCCGGCGTATAGCGGAAAAACAGGACGCCCAGTTTTCTGGCTTCCGTGAAATAGTCTTCAAGAAGCCCGTAAGTGCGAATGTCCCGGTACAGGACATAAACTTCGGCATCCGGATTCATGGCCTTGATATGAAGGGCGTTTTTAATGGCAGCCTGGCAGCAGATCCGGGAACAGTTGGGGTTTTCATCGTTTCGGGAACCGATGCACTGGATCATGACCACCTGATTCAGATCCGATGCGCCCTCGGTTTCCAGACGCTTGCTCAGGGCCACCTGGGTCATGACCCGGGGATCCTGGCCATAATGATATTCCTTGGGCTGGTATTCGGTGGCGCCGGTCGCCATGATTACGGCGCCATGGTCGATTTTTCGCTCATACATACCCGGGCCCACCAGAACTTCCGTGGTGAAATTGCCCTTGAATCCGGTAAACCCGACAATGAGCGACTGGGTGAGCACCTGAAGATTGGGGTGGGACCGGGCTTTCTGAATCAACTCCTCCAGATAAGGCTGAACTTCGACGCCTTCAATGGTCTGGGTCAGATTCCGGGCCATGCCGCCGAGTTCCGGCTCTTTTTCAACCAGAACGACTTCAAATCCCTGATCCGCCAGGCCAAGGGCCGCTGTCATGCCGGCCACACCGCCGCCGACCACCAGGGCCCGCTTGTTGACGGATATCTGTTTTTCATGAAGGGCGGTTAAGGTTCCGGCCCGGGCCACGGCCATTCGGACCAGTTCCTTGGCTTTTTGGGTTGCCTGCCGGGGATTATCCGAATGAATCCAGGAATCCTGGTTCCGGATATTGGCCATTTCAAACAGATATTTATTGAGTCCGCAGGCCTGCAAGGGTATCCATGAAAATGGCTTCATGGGTCTTGGGACTGCAGGAGGCAACGACGACCCGGTTCAACTGGTGCTCCCGGATCAATTCCTTCATCATGTCCTGGGCATCCTGGGAGCAGGAGAAAAGGTTCTGCCCGGCATAGACCACATTCGGAAGGGTTGTGGAATATGCCTGCACGTCCGGAACATCCACAACGCCGGCAATATTGATGCCGCAGTTGCAGACAAAGACGCCGATCCGGGGCGCAAGGCCTTCCACAGCCATTTCTTCCGGAATGGTGACGGTTTTGGTGCAGGAAAACCTTACCGGCGCCAGACTCGCACCTGCTGCGCAGGCCGCGGCGCTGGCCTCAATGACCGAGGAGGGAATGTCCTTGGGACCCTGGAACACGCCGCCGACATAAACGCCGGGCCGGGAGCTTTCAACGGGCGTAAACGGATGCGTGGCCGCGAACCGGTATTTCCCCAGATCCACATTCAGACGCTCGGCCAGATCCACCGAGGACTGCGGTACCTGAAGTCCCACGGAAAGCACCACCATGTCAAAGACTTCTTTTTGGATGTCGCCGGCGTCATTCACATAGCGGATGACCAGCTCTCCTGTCTCCGGAACCTCATCAATGGTATGGATCCGGGATTTTACAAACCGGACCCCGGCCTTGTCCTTTGCCCGAAGATAATATTTTTCATAATCTTTTCCAAAGGAGCGGATATCCATATTGAATATGGCGCAATCCAGATTGCCGCCGGCATGCTCCTTGGCGATCATGGCCTCTTTGATGGCGTACATGCAGCAAACGGACGAACAATAGCCGTTGCCGCACCGGTTGACATCCCTTGAGCCCACGCACTGAAGCCAGGCAATGCGTTTGGGTTCGGTATGGTCCGAAAGCTTCACAAGATGCCCCATGGTGGGACCGGATGCGCTCAGAAGGCGCTCAAACTCGAGGCTGGTCACGACATTGGGATTTTTTCCATAATGATAAAACTGCCGAAAAGGCGTGGGGTCAAAGGCATGGCTGCCGGGACACAGAATCACGGAGCCGACGGGGATTTCGCGGACAATTGTTTCCTGTTTATGATCCACGGCATTGGCCAGACAGGCGTCCACGCACTGATAGCATTCCGAGCAGACACCGCAGGCCAGACACCGGCTTGCCTCTTTTTGGGAGTCTTCTTCATTAAACCCGAGCTGAACCTCGTTAAAATTGGAAACACGGGTTTCTGAAGGCAGGTGGGGCATGGGCTGCCGGCCGGCTTTTGCATATCCTTCCACCGGCACATCGGTTACAGCCGTCCAGTCGACTTCCCGGCCTTCCCAGAGATCCATGCCCTGAATGAAGCGGTTGATGGAAATGGCCGCCTCTTTTCCGGCCTGAATGGCTTCAACAACGGTTTTGGGACCGGAGACCGCATCGCCTCCGGAGAAAATATCCGGGTCCTTGGACTGAAGGGTAACAGGATCCACGACCATGGTTCCCCAGCCGGAAAGGGTGCAGGCGCATTCCTCGGTCAGACAGGCCCAGTCGGACTCCTGGCCGATGGCCGGAATCACGGCGTCCACTTCAATGATAAATTCGGAGCCCTTGACCGGAACCGGCCTTCTTCTGCCGCTGGCGTCCGGCTCCCCCAGGGCCATCTGGATGCATTCAATTGCCTTGACCTTGCCGGTGTCATCGCCGATGATCCGCACCGGATGGGTCAGGGTTTTGATCTCGATGTCCTCGTCCTCGCATTCCGCGATTTCCTCAAGACTTGCCGGCATTTCATCCCGGCTGCGGCGGTAGATGATAAACGGCTTTTTGGAGCCGGTTCTAAGGGCGGTCCGAACCGAATCCATGGCCACGTTTCCGCCGCCGATGACCGCCACCCGCTCCCCGAGAAGGACCCGGTTCCCCAGATTCACTTCCCTTAAAAACTCAATTCCCGGATAGACCCCGGACAGGTTTTCGCCTTCAATGCCCAGGCGTTTGCACTCATGGGCGCCGATGGCCACGAAAAAGGCTTTAAATCCATTTTCCCGAAGCTGGGCAATGGTGAAGTCCTTTCCGATTTCAACGCCTGTCTTGAACTGAACGCCAAGATCCTTGATGGTCTGGATTTCGGATTCAATAATATCCCGGGGGAGGCGGTAGGACGGAATGCCGACGGTCAGCATGCCGCCAAGAACCGGCAGCTTTTCAAAAACCGTTACCGAATAGCCTTCAATGGCCAGATAATACGCAGCGGTCAGGCCTGCCGGGCCTGCGCCGATAACGGCGACTTTCTCGTTCTTGGATTCCTTGACCTTGGGAACGAAAGGCGAGCCGCTCTTTAATTCCTGATCCGCCAGAAAGCGGTGAAGATATTGAATGCTGATCGGCTCGTCCACCTGATTTCGGGTGCAGATGCTTTCGCAGGGGTGATGGCAGACGCGGCCGCAGACCCCCGGAAAAGGATGGTCCTGCTTGAAGAGCTCCAGGGCTTCCCGGTATTTGCCCGCATTGATCAGCGCAACAAACCCCTGTACGCTGACATGGGCCGGGCACATGCTTTTACAGGGCGCCGTGCCCAGCTTGGTGATGGCAAACGCACCGGGGATGGCCTGAGCATACTGCTTGAATGCGGCCTTTCGCGTGGAAAGGGACTTGTTATATTCGTCCGGAACGCTGATGGGACAGACTTTGGCGCATTCTCCGCAGCTTGTGCATTTGGATAGATCAATATACCGGGGCTTCTGCCGGATCCGGGCCGTAAAACTGCCGGGATTTCCGCTGAGATCCAGAAGCTCGGTTTGGGTCAATAACTCGATGTTCAGATGCCGGCCGACCTCGACCAGTTTGGGTGAGATGACTCACATGGCGCAGTCGTTGGTGGGAAATGTCTTGTCAATCTGAGACATCATGCCGCCCACTGCCGCCGATTCCTCGACCAGATACACATAATATCCGGAGTTGGCCAGATCGAGCGCGGACTGCATCCCCGCTATTCCGGCACCCACAACCATTACCGAGCCCACCAGCGGCTGCTCGGCGCCTTCAGCACTTTCAGCCTTTGGAAGAATGGGATCTGCTTGTTTTTCCATAAGCGATTTCCTTTAAAAATTGGTTAACAGCGGGCCGGTCATATCGGACTCGTAACAGCCCACTGCTCGCGGTTCTTTTAGATGCGTTCAAGAATGTCGGGGAGTTTATCTTCCCAGCCGATGGTTGACACCAGCACGCCGCCGAACCCCTCGGATCTGAGCGCGGCAATCATTTCAGCGGCAATCTGGATGCATTCCCGAACCTTGTCGGGCGCAGTTTGTATTCTGGTGATGACGGCTTCCGGAATCACCACATGTTCGACATTCCGGGACAGATAGCGGGCCATGCCCGCGGATTTCAGCAGCAGGACAGTCGGGATGACGGCGACTCGGCTGCGATCGACCCGATTCAGAAAAGGACCAAAGGCTCCCAGGTCAAAAACCGGCGGGGTAATGAAAAACCTGGCGCCGTTATCGCTTTTTTGTTTGAGAAGTTCTATTTCAGATTCCAGGCTCTCTCCCTTGGTTAAGGCCTGAACCGTCGATCCCACCAGAAACCGGGGGGATCCTTTCAAATCAATGCCGGCCATGTCTTTTCCGCTTTGGAGTTTTTTAAGGGATTCCAGCAGTTCCATCAGGGTGATGTCGTAAACCGCCTTGGCCTGATGGTGATCCCCGAATTTGGGGTCCTGGCCGGAAACCGCCATGACAGTGGAAATGCCGCAGGCCGAGGCTGCCAGCAGATCCGCCTGCAGCGCAAGCCGGTTGCGGTCCCGGCAGCAGATCTGCATGACGGTTTCCATGCCGGCCTGCTGAAGGGCGATTGCGCCGCCAAGGGCACTCATGCGCATCACCGCGTTGCTCATTTCAGGAATCAGGAAGGCGTCAACCTTCTCTTTGACTCGCCTGGCGTTTTTGATCATGGAAGAGATGTCAGCGCCTTTGGGAGGTTCCATCTCGGCCAAGACCACAAATTCGCCGGCCTCTATCTTGGTTTTCAGATGCATCGGGTTTCCTCCAGACTGTGGGACCGAAAATTAACAAAAAATGACATACAAACAATCATTACTGATTATTCCATTAAAACATTTATATTATTTTGGTCAAGAGAAAAATATAATGTTTTATTTAGTAAATGAATTAAAATCATATGAGTGCCATAGACAGGATCTTTGCCGGATAATCATGGACTTTTTTTCGAATCGCCTATATTTGTTAATATTCATGAATCAGTCCGGAATTTACCCCCGGATATGAAAATGACCGTCCGCCATTCCCGGCCTGATCCGGAATCCGGTCTGATCAAAGAAACTGGACTCCAGCGCCGCTGAAAGGAAACATATTGATGCAACAAAATGTGTCTCGGGGTGCCACCCTGTTCGCGGTCGGCACCGCCTCCTTTCTCATGCCGTTCATGCTTTCCGGCGTGGGCGTGGCCCTGCCGTCGATCGGCCGGGAACTTTCCGCCAGCGCCATTCAGCTCAGCCTGGTGGAAACCGCCTATATGCTGTCGGTTTCCATTTTTCTGCTGACCATGGGAAGGCTCGGGGATATTCACGGACGTCGGCGCGATCTTTCATTGGGGCATTGCCGTTTTTACACTGATGGGCGGATTGCTGTCCCAGGCATGGTCCATTCAGGCGGTCATTGGTTTCCGTTTTCTGCAGGGCATCGGCGGCGCCATGATTGCGGCCACGGGGATGGCCATCGTCGTTTCCGTATTTCCCCCCGAACAAAGGGGCAGGGCTCTGGGAATCACCGTTGCCTGCGTCTATGCCGGCCTTTCCTGCGGCCCTTTCATCGGCGGCGTTATGATCACCGCCTTTGGATGGAGATCTTTATTCTACCTGTGCGTACCGCTGGGGGCCGGCAGTTTTTTTCTGGTCAGCCGTAAGCTGCGCGGCGAGTGGGCGGATGCCAAAGGAGAGCCGTTCGACTGGAAAGGCGCAACCCTGTATGCCTGCGCCATTGTCCTTCTGATCTTCGGGGCCGCCAATCTCGGCCATGCCAGATGGTCGTGGGGACTCGTATCCGCGGGCATTGCCGGGCTGTGGATGTTTGTCTCCATGGAGGCACGCACCAAATATCCGGTGCTGAATGTGGGTCTTTTTCACAACAACCGGGTCTTTGCCCTCAGCAGCCTGGCGGCCCTTCTCAACTATGCCGCCACCTTTGGCGTGACGTTTTTCTTCAGCCTGTACCTGCAGTTTGTAAAGGGCATGACGCCGCAGCAGGCCGGAGCGGTTCTCATTGTCCAACCCGTGGCCCAGGCCCTGTTTTCCCCGTTTTGCGGACGCCTTTCAGACCGGTATTCGGCGGCATGGGTGGCCACGGCAGGCATGGCGCTTTGCGCGGCGGGCCTTGCCATCAGCGTTGCCATCTCCGCATCCACGTCCCTGACGGTTCTTGTCTCCATTTTCCTGCTGCTGGGACTTGGCTTTGCCCTGTTTTCATCCCCCAACATGAGCGTTATCATGGGCAGCGTGGCACCCAGATACCTGGGCGTGGCATCCGGGCTCGTGGGCAGCATGCGCACCCTGGGCATGATGACCAGCATGACGATCATCACCGTGCTGCTGTCTGTCTTCATGAAAGGACATGCCATCACATTCGAAACGCAGACCGATTTTCTTCTGACCATGCGCGCAGCCCTGATCTGCTTCTGCCTGCTTTGCGGCGCAGGCATTCTCTGCTCCATCGGCAGGCTGCGCCGCTAAAAGATCCGAATCCGTCTTTTGCGAAAACGGCTGCCCATCGCCTGTTTCCGATATCCGAAGTCGGACTTGCTGATATTTATGGACTTTTCTCAAAATCGCCTATATTAAAAATGAATCCGAACCGGAAAAAATCGTAATCCTGACGATCCTATCAAAGAGGAATGACTCTGAAAATGAACTGGCATCTCTATTTGAATATCCGTCAAAAAGTCATTTTCGGGCTGACGCTCGGGATGATGGCTGTTGCACTGGTGGGCGGACTTTCTTACCGGTATCTTAAAGATATCGAACGCAAACAGCATCTTGTTGAGGTTGCCGATGATCTGAACAATGTCGTTCTGGAAATTCGAAGGTATGAAAAAAACTTTCTTCTCTACGGATCAGAGCAGGATTTTACTGAAAATAGGTTGTATATTGAAAAAGGTTTGAGCGCCATTCAATCCATCGTTCCAGAAATACAAAACTTGAGAGGCGCCCCGCATCTGAATCTTCTCGAGCAGGAATTTCTGGCCTATCGATCCACCATGGATCAAATTGAAAAATGCAGCGGTCAGCTCTCGCGATCCTGCGATCAGAAAATCGAAGACAAATTGCGCGAGCAGGGGAAAAAGCTACTGGACATATCCCATCAACTGGTCACCTATGAACGCCAGCGCATATTGACCATCATCAGGTCTTTAAAGAGTCAACTGGCTGCATCCATTGTTCTGTTCATATTTACAGGGCTGTTTCTGATTGTCGTGGTCATTAAAAAAATCATTCGGCCCCTGAAGGTTATCGAACAGGCGACGCTTCAGATTGCCCAGGGGAATTTCAGCCACTTACCGATTACGGGCAGTTGGGACGAAACCCAGCAGGTATTGCAGGCGTTGAACCGGATGATCTCAGAGCTGGAAAAACGCCAGGAGCAGCTTCTTCAGGCCAGAAAGCTCTCCTCCATCGGGATATTGACATCCGGCGTGGCCCACCAGTTGAACAATCCCCTCAACAATATTTCAACCTCCTGTCAGATTCTTCTGGAAGAATTCGGCCAGGGTGATCCGGAGTTCATGCATAAAATGCTGGCCAATATCGAGCAAGAAGTCCACCGGGCGCGGGACACGGTCAAGGGGCTTCTGGAGTTTTCCCGAGACAAGGAATTTGCGCTGATTCCCCATTCGCTCAAGGAAGTGGTGGATCGGTCGGTCCGGCTCATTTCCAGCCAGGTGCCACCGGGTATCGATATTGTGCGGAATGTTCCGGCAGACATGATTTTAAATCTGGATGCCCAGCGCCTCCAGGAAGTCTTTTTAAACCTTCTGATGAACGCAGCCCAGGCCATTGAAAGCCCTCCCGGACAGATCCGCATTTCCGCAATCCCGGATCATACAACCCGTCAGGCCGTCATTACCGTGGAAGATACGGGAGCCGGAATTCCCGAGGATCATTTCAGCCATATTTTTGACCCTTTTTTCACCACAAAGCCCGTGGGCACGGGAACGGGCATGGGGCTTTCCGTTGTATACGGAATCATCCAAAAGCATCAGGGCACGATTTCCGTTGAAAGCAAGGTCGGTGAAGGCACCCGATTCAGCATCCGATTGCCTTTACAGCAATCCGCATAAGGAAGGGCAAACGATGACAGCGCGTATACTGATTGTGGACGACGAAAGCATCGCCCGGGAAAATCTGGGGTATGTTCTCCGCAAGGAAGGCTTTGAGACCGTTTGCGTGGACAGCGGGATGAAAGCCATTCAGGAGCTGGAAAAAAGTGATTTTGATCTGGTGATGACCGATCTTAGGATGCCGGGCATGGACGGCATGGAAGTGGTGGCGCTGACCCGTGAAAAATATCCGGGCACGGAAATCATTGTTGTTACCGGCTATGCCACGGTTACCACGGCGGTCGAGGCCATGCAGAAAGGCGCATTCTATTATCTTCCCAAGCCCTATCAGATTGATGAAGTGCGCATTTTGGTGCACCAGGCCATCGAAAAAAGGTCTCTTCGACAGGAAGTTGCCGCATTAAAAAAACAAATCCAGTCCCAGCAGGCATTTCCCCTCCTGATTGGCGAGAATTCCAAAATGTTGGCTCTTAAAAACACCATCGAGCAGATCTCGCCCGCGGATTGCACGGTATTGATCCTGGGAGAAACCGGGACCGGAAAGGAACTCGTCGCCAAAACCATTCACCAGTTGAGCCAGCGCTCTGCAAAACGATTTCTGGCCATAAACTGCGGCGCGTTCAACGAAGAGCTTCTGGCCAATGAGCTTTTTGGGCATGAAAAAGAAGCCTTTACCGGAGCCAGGGGAATCCGCAAGGGCCTGCTGGAATCGGTCCAGGGCGGGACCATTCTGCTGGATGAGATCGGGGATATGCCGCCTTCCATGCAGGTAAAACTGCTTCGGGTACTTCAGGAAAGAACCCTGATTCGCGTCGGCGGGGTCGAAGAAATTCCCATCGACATCCGGATCCTGGCAGCCACAAACAAGGATTTGAAAACAGAGGTCGACGCCGGAAATTTCCGGCAGGATCTGTTTTACCGATTGAACGTCATTTCCCTGCATGTTCCCCCGCTGATAGATCGAAAAGATACCTTAGCGCTGTTGTGTCGGCATTTTATGAAACAGTTCTCGGACGCCCAGGCCAAAGATGTAACCCAGTTATCGGATGAGGCCATGGATATTTTGATGAATTACGGGTTTCCGGGAAATGTCCGGGAGCTGGAAAATATTATTGAACGGGCTGTCACGCTGGCAACCGGATCTGAAATCGAAATCACACATCTGCCCGCCGACCTTCAGCAGCTTAAATTTCATATCCAGTGCCAGAGAAAAAGCGACTTTCTCTCGCTTGAGGAAAATGAAAAATCATATATTGCCTGGATTCTGGATCAGGTCGGAAACAACAAAACCAAGGCAGCGGCGATCCTTGGAATCGATCGGGTGTCCCTGTGGCGAAAACTGAGACGGTATCACCTGGAAGACTAAATCACAGGGGACTTCGCTCAAAAAGCCTTCAGCCTGAACACCTGTTTTTTGCTATTCGATAACCCGCTCCACGATGGATTTGATATCGTCCGACAGCACCACTTCCATGCCTTCACAGGATTCAGGCTCAAGATTGCTCACATCCACGGCATTTCGCTTGGGGAAAATTACAACCTTGATGCCTGCGCGCTGGGCAGCCAGGATCTTTTCACGAACCCCGCTGATCGGCAGAATCCGGCCGTTCAGTGTCAGCTCTCCGGTCATGGCCACATCCCGGCGGGCAGGCCTTTTCGTCAGCAGCGAAATCAGCGCCAACGCAATGGTGATTCCGGCTGAAGGGCCGTCCTTGGGAATGGCGCCGCAGGGAAAGTGGATGTGAATGTCGGCATCCTTGAAAAAATCCGGCAGAATCCCGAAATCCTCCCCGTGGCTGCGCAGAAAGCTGAGCGCCGTCTGGGCAGACTCCTGCAGGACGTTTCCCAGGGACCCGGTTAAAATAAGCTGCTGGCTTCCTTTCATCCTGGTCGCTTCTACGAATATGATTTCTCCGCCCAGTTCAGACCACACCAGCCCGGTTGTCACCCCCACCTGATTTTCTGTTTCAGCCATTTCATGCGCGAATTTGCGTAGCCCCAGGAGCTGTTCCACCAGACTGTCATCCACATTCACCACACAGGTGTCGTCCGGACTATCCAGGCAAATTCGGGCCAGTTTCCGGCACACATTGGCGAATTCACGTTCCAGATTGCGAAGGCCCGCCTCCTGGGTGTAATCGCGGATAATCCGGGAAATGGCACTGTCCGAAAACGCCAGCCGATCATGGGAAAGACCGTGATTTCTCAGCTGCCTGGGAATGATATGGTTTTTGGCTATGACCCGTTTTTCGTTTTCCGTGTATCCGGTAAACTGGATGATTTCGAGCCGGTCCAGCAACGGCGCCGGAATTTTCTCCACCATATTGGCGGTTGCTATAAACATGACTGAGGAAAGATCGAACGGGATATCCAGATAATGATCCACAAATTGGGTGTTTTGCTCCGGATCCAGGATCTCCAGCAGAACGGAGGCAGGATCTCCCCTGAAATCCTGGCCGATTTTATCCAGCTCATCCAGCATGAAAACCGGATTTTTGACGCCGACGCGTTTGATCTCGTTGATAACGCGTCCGGCCATGGCGCCGACGTAAGTGCGCCGATGTCCCCTCAGTTCGGCTTCATCCCGGAAGCCTGCCAGCGAAAGCCGGATGAATTTGCGCTCCAATGCCTCGGCAACGGCTTTGCCGATAGATGTTTTGCCCGTCCCCGGCGGGCCCGCAAAACAAAGAATCGGACTTCGGGTCATGAGTTTGTGCTTTTTCTTCTCGAGAATCTGACGGACTGTTGCCCGCAGTTCATCCAGGTTGATCGGCTTGGGCAGATAATGGGCCACTCCTTTTTTCAGCGCATCCACGGCCGAGCTGACCGTGGCAAAGCCGGTAATCATCACGATGTCGGTATGAGGCGATATGCGTTTTGCGGATTCCACAAGCTGCATGCCGTCCATTTTTTCCATTTTCAAATCCGTTAGGATCAGATCGAATTCACTAGCCATGATTTTTTCCAGGGCATCCGCCCCGTTGACTGCGGTTGATACGTGATAGCCTTCTTTTTTTAAAATATATTCCAGGTTGGTGCGTGCAATGTCTTCATCATCCACAACCAGTACGTGAAACGAACGGACATTGAAAAGAATTCTCACGGCGAGAAATTCCAGAATCCTGTCTTTGACATGCGACAGACCGTGATGCTGGGACGTGAGTATTTTTTCGGCGCGCTTGATATCCAGATTGTCGTCCGATGACTGAGTCCAGGGAAGTGAAATCAGAAATTCCATATAACTCAGTCCGATTGCATATTCGGGAACCGATGGATCGGTTTTTTCCAGGCGGTCCAGCTCTTTTATCGCGATCCAGGCAATGTTCTCGGGCAGCTGTTTTTTGATCGAAGCGCGAAGTTGGCTCAGTTCCGATTCCGGAGCGCTTTGCTCGTCTTCCGGTTTTTCAAATTTCTTGAAAAAAATCATTCCCATCCCCTCTCGTTGCATATTGAAACATGGGCTGTTTTTTTGTAACAGAATTTAACCTTATGATTTTATTATAAAAATAAGTTTCTCTCAAAAAACGTTACATAATGCAACATCTATCATGTTTGCAAATATCACGCAAAATAATTTTATTATCAACAATATCAAAACAATAAACCAATATTGCGCCTTTGGCACCATTCTTGAATAAGTCATAAATAAAAGATTGATGCAAACGTCAATGATCCATAACAGATCAAATCGGAAATAATCAAATGTTATCCTTTCAAGGCAATGAGACAGTGGAAACTGAGCGGCGTAAAATTCTGGTGATTGGAAAATTTGACTGCCTGAATGACGCGCTTTCCGGCTATGCCATTCAACTGGCACAGCGCCTGAAATATGATCTTTTTGTCGTCAGCGTCATGTCACATGCCGCAGAATCTACTTCAGCTGTATCTGTGGCCGTTGCCGCCCATTATCATCATGCACTGGAACTTCTCAATGACTTCAAGCAGAAAGCCGCCGCAAAGGATGTCCGATGCGATCACGTCATTCAGTACGGAGAAATCGCGGCGGTTACAGATGATGTCATGCATACCGTCAAACGGATTGAGTTTGTCGTGACGGATTCTGAATATACCAAAACACAAATATCGGAAGATGTGACCATACCGGTCTTCAGTTTATCAACAAACCAGCTTCATCCGGAGGGAAAACCTATGGCCAGAGAAACCAAACAACTGCGAAGTAATGAAATCAAAAAAACAATCGGTTTCGGACTGATTACCGCAGCCATTTATGGCTGTGTGTTCTGGAATGCGGATAAGGTCATGAGCTATTTTACCAAAGGCGGCTTTTATGCCGCGCTGCCGGTAGCGACCGTTTTTCTTTTTTCATTCGTACACGGGTCCTTTGCCAGCAATATATGGTCCCTGATGGGGATCAAACCCATGAAAAAAGATGCGCTGCAACCTTCGGTCGGCAAAACCGTCACCCAGACCAAAAAGGTCCAAAAAAGACCGCGCGCCTATGCCTATGTCAATCCGTTTCATAAAATATGAACATGGTTTCTCATTGCGGTGAAATTTTTAAAAATTTCACCGCAATTTCAGCGCAATGAAGCATGAAATCCCCCTCAGTTCTTCAAAGGGGCCAATGAAGAAATTATCAATATTATAGCCTGATGACAATAAATTCAGCATTTTCGTCATCGAACGGCACACACGCATAAGGAGTGATTTGATGAACTTAGACGCCGTACAATTTATCGATCTCACGGTTCTTAATGTTTCATTTCTGTTTTTTGTCGGATTCGTTGGCGGCCTGGTCAGCGGCTTTATCGGCTCCGGCGGCGCTTTTGTCCTGACCCCCGGCATGATGAGCCTGGGAGTGCCCGGCACGGTGGCCGTGGCCAGCAACATGTGCCACAAATTCCCGAAAGCCATGATCGGGGCCTTTAAACGTTATAAATACGGCCAGGTGGACATCAAACTGGGTCTGTATATGGCGGTATCAGCCGGAATCGGCGTTCAGATCGGCATCAAAATTCAGCAAATGATTCTGGAAAAATGGGGCCAGGTCGGATCGAATCTCTATGTCAGTCTTTCTTTTGTGGCCATCCTGATCATTGTCGGCGGCTATGTGTTTTATGACGCAATGAAAGGATCCTCCTCGGACGGACCGGAAAAGACGTCTTCAATCGCCAAAAAACTTCAGTCCATTAACCTGCCGCCCATGATCCACTTCAAGCGCGCCAATTTAACCATATCCTTATGGTTTACGGTTCCGGTGGGACTTGCGACCGGCATGCTGGCGGCAACCATTGCCGTGGGCGGATTCATCGGCGTACCCGGCATGATCTACATTGTCGGCGCATCCAGCATAATCGCCTCGGCCACCGAACTGGTAATTGCCTTCGTAATGGGATTTGCCGGCACCGTCAACTGGGCCATGCACGGAATGGTCGATATCCGGCTCGTTCTGATTATTCTGGGCGGGTCGCTTTTCGGAGTTCAGCTTGGCGCCATCGGCACCACGTATGTCAAAGAAAGCATGATTAAAATCGTGATGAGCGTATTGATGCTGATGGTGGCGGTAAGTCGGCTCCTCGCTTTACCCAAATATCTCGTTCAATTGGATGTCCTGTCGTATGAGCCTTCAACCGTTCTTATTTTGGACCGGATCAGTTTCATCTCCATGTGCATGGCCTTGCTGACAGGCGCTGCCATTATTCTGGTCAGTATGTGGAAAGGACGCAAGCCTGCCGTTTCTCTGGAGCATAATTTAGGCAAGGCTTGAAAAAATACGCCTGAAGGTATATCATTCAAAGACAAAAGGTTTTTCGCTGGTACCCAAGCTGGAGTTTGGGTACCAGCGGCTTGTTTTTATTTACTTTAACACAAAGGTTTCGATTTTATGTCCATTATTACCATTTCACGCGGTTCTTACAGCAGGGGAAAGGAAGTGGCCGAAGGGGTTGCCGGCAGGCTGGGGTATGACTGCCTGTCCAGAGATATTCTGCTGGATACTTCCGAACTGTTCAAGATTCCGGAAATCAAGCTGGAAAGAGCCATACATGACGCTCCATCCATTCTGGACCGGTTCGGGGTTGGAAAAGAACACTATATGTCCTTGATTCAAACCGCGTTTCTCAAGGTCATGCGGGAGGATAATCTCGTGTATCACGGCCTGGCCGGACATTTTTTTCTTCAGGGGGTATCCCACGTCCTGAAGGTACGGATCATTGCCGATATCGAGGATCGGGTAAAGCTTGAAATGCAGCGGAAAAACATTACCGAAAAAGAAGCCCGCCGAACGCTGCTCAAAGACGATGACGAGCGCAACAAATGGTCTCAGTATCTTTACGGAATCAATACAACCGACTCACAGCTCTATGATCTGGTCATCCATACCCGGAAGATTTCCGTGGAGAATGCCGTGGATATCATCTGCCACACCGCAACCATGAAGCAGTTTCAGGCAACGCCGGAATCGCAGCAGGCATTGGAAAACCTCGCGCTCAGCGCGGAAGTCAAAGCCGCGCTGATTGAATTGAATCCCGCAGTTGAGGTGTGCGCGGAAAACGGCATCGTGCATATTAAAGCCAAAATTGCCGAAACGCTCCAGCAGGATATGGAAAGTACCCTGAAGAATCACGCCAGGGCGGTACGAGGCGTTAAAGAAGTCCATATAGAAGTTTCGCCCATTTCTTTTTATGAAGACTGAGCCCCATCCTTCAACCTATTCATTCTGCCTCGTAGTTTTGGGGATGATTCCTTCACCTGAAGGATCATCCCCTTTTTTGTTATCCTGACCCAATGACTCATTTCCTGCCAGAGGCATCAACTTGATGCATCAATAAAATTCTATTTGACTTCTGGTGCCTGAAAAGACAAATATAAACTTATCATTTGGACTTATTTTTTCCTGTTTTCCCGATATAGGGATCTGAACATTACACATTTATATTTCTGGAGGAATTTCATGTCTGAAAAACGTATTCACAATTTTAACGCCGGGCCTGCGGCCCTTCCCTTGCCGGTTTTGCAGGAAATTCAGGAATCGTTTCTGAATTTCAAGGGCTCCGGCATGTCCATTACCGAAGTCAGCCACCGGTCCAAATGGTTCGATGATGTGATCAATGACGCCACTGCCAGAATCCGCAGACTGCTCAAGCTGGATGACACGTATCAGGTTTTGTTTCTTCAAGGCGGCGCCAGCCTTCAGTTTGCCATGATTCCCATGAATTGTTTGCCGGATGCGGAGTCCGCCGATTATGTCAATACCGGCACCTGGTCCACCAAGGCCATTCAGGAAGCCCAGCTTCTGGGGAAAAATATCAAGGTTGTCGCCTCTTCCGAAGACAGGGGGTTTTGTTATATTCCGGAAAATATCGCCTACAGCCCGAAGGCCGCCTACGTTCATTTTACTTCCAACAATACCATTAAAGGGACCCAGTGGCCGGCCTATCCCGATGCCGCAGGCGGCCCGCTGGTTGCCGACATGTCTTCGGACTTTATGAGCAGGCCTTTTGATGTCAGGCCCTTTGGCCTGATCTATGCCGGTGCCCAGAAAAACATCGGCCCGGCCGGGGTCTGCGTGGTCATCATCCGGGAGGATATGCTCAAACGCACGCCGAAAAATATTCCCACGATGCTGAAATACACCACCCATGCATCCAAAAATTCCATGTACAACACCCCGCCGTGTTTCGGGGTCTATACCATTCAGCTCGTCATGAAATGGCTGGAAGAAACCATCGGCGGTCTTGAAGACATGGATGCCATCAACCGGAAAAAAGCCGGCTGTCTTTACGATCTGATGGACAAAAGCCGTTTTTATCGGGGAACCGCCGATCCTTCCAGCAGGTCCCTGATGAATGTGACCTTCCGGCTGCCTTCGGAAGACCTTGAAAAACAATTTGTTCAGGAAGCTGCGGCCAATGACTTCGGCGGACTCAAGGGACACCGTTCGGTCGGCGGATGCAGAGCTTCCATCTATAATGCTACGACGCTGGCCTCGGTTCAGGCACTGGCGGATTTCATGACCACTTTTGAGCGGAAAAACGGATAGATTTTTTTTACACGATAGATAGATTCACAGACCGATCGAAACTGGCTTTTCATATCTTCTGTCGGCACATGAAGATTTTTATGCCAATCATCATGTTTATTTAAACATAACGAAGCATTGAATTTAACCAATAACGCTGCAATGATGACTGTTCCGGAATATTTCCGGTCGATTGTGTTTTGATCGACTGACTTGTGATTGTTTTTTCATAACCCACAAAAGGAGGACTATCTATGGACAAAATTCTCAGGATCAATATGGGCGCTGAAAATGGCCCGGAAATCCGGATTGAGCCAACAGGCGGCTACGCCGGCCTTGGCGGACGTGCCATGACATCCGCGGTTGTCTCCAAAGAAGTACCGCCCCTGTGCCATCCCCTGGGCGAAGACAACAAGCTGGTGATTGCGCCGGGAATGCTGAGCGGCTCTGTGGCCGCCATGTCCGGCCGGCTCTCTGTCGGATGCAAAAGCCCCTTGACCGGCGGAATCAAGGAGGCCAATTCCGGGGGTCAGGGAGCCCAGGTGCTGGCAAGGCTCGGATATGCCGCCATCATTCTGGAAGGAAAACCCAAGGACGATACGCTGTACAAAGTATTCATCAACAAGGACGGGGTGAAAATCACTGCCGATAACAGCCTCAAAATGCTGGGCAATTATGCGCTGGTGGATAAAATCAAGGCCGAATACGGAGACAAGGTGGCCTGCATCTCCATCGGACAGGCCGGAGAGATGAAAATGGCATCGGCAACGGTTGCGGTTACGGACATGGAACAGCGGCCCACCCGTCATGCCGGACGCGGCGGCGTTGGCGCGGTCATGGGGTCCAAACAGGTCAAGGCCATTGTTCTGGATGATTCGGGCATGCCCATGCGCAGCCCGAAAAATACACGAAAAATTCAAGGAAGCCAACAAAAATTTCGTTCAGGGCCTGCGCAAGCATCCGGTTACCGGAGAAGGCCTTCCCGCGTATGGCACCAATGTTCTTACCAACGTCATCAATGAAGCCGGCGGCTATCCGACACATAATTTCAAGAACCGGTCAATTTGCAGGAGCCGCCAAAATCAGCGGCGAAGCCCTGGCTGAACTTGAAAAAGCCAGGGGCAGCATTGCAACGCACGGCTGCCACAAAGGCTGCGTGATCCGCTGCTCCGGAATTTTTGTGGACAAGGACGGTAAGTATCTGACCAAACAGCCGGAATATGAAACGGTCTGGGCCCATGGCGGCAATTGCGGCATCGACGATCTGGATGCCATCGCCATGATGGATCGCCTGGATGATGACTTTGGCCTGGACACCATCGAGATGGGAGCAACGATAGCCGTCGCCATGGATGCGGGACTGGCAAAATTCGGAGATGCCGAGGCTGCCATCAACCTGATCAAGGAAGTGGGCAAGGGCACCCATCTGGGACGCATTCTGGGTAACGGCGCCGGCCTGACCGGAAAGGCTTTTCGGCATCGAAAGGGTGCCGGTGGTGAAAAACCAGTCCATGCCGGCCTACGATCCCCGGGCCGTTCAGGGCATGGGGGTGACTTACGCGACCACCACAATGGGCGCGGATCATACTGCAGGATATGCGGTAACGGCAAACATCCTGGGCGTGGGCGGAAGTGTCAATGCCCTGAAACCCGAAGGCCAGATCGAGCTGTCCCGAAACCTTCAGATCGCCACCGCAGCCATCGACGCCTCCGGCATGTGCCTGTTTATCGCCTTTGCCATTCTGGATCAGCCGGATACGTTTCAGTCGCTGGTGGACATGCTCGGCGCCTTTAGCGACCAGAACCTCACCGGCGATGATGTGGTCGCTCTGGGCAAATCCATTCTGACAAACGAAAGGGATTTTAACGCCAGGGCCGGCTTCACCAGCAAGGATGACAGGCTTCCGGAATATTTCAAGAAAGAATCCCTGGCGCCGCACAACGTCACATTCCAGGTTAAAGACGAAGACCTGGACCAGGTATTCAACTGGTGATTTCACGCCGCGTTCATGATGGCATATTGGTAGGGGTTTCAAACCCGCCCCTACCTTGCACACCGAAATATCCAACATCGTATCCTGTGCAAGCGGGAGAAGCTTGATTCGGGTTTTCCCGCTTGCCGTTCATTTCATCTACGCTGCCAAACCATTCTTATCTTTTGACATTATATCCGTATTTTGTTAATCATTATATATTAGCTGCATTCGCATGAATATGTTTTATTGAAAAAAATGAACCAGATTCATACAACCCTGACAACAATTTGATACCAAGGAGGGACTCGCATGGGTAAGAAAACTGCTGTACTGATCATTGCTCTTGTATTTCTATTTACCGGCGCTGCGCTGGCTGCCGGTCCCAAATCCGGAGGAACCCTGATTTTCGGACGCGGCGGCGATAGCGTGGGGCTGGACCCTGCCTATGAAACCGACGGCAATTCATTTATGATCTGCGACAACGTGCTCGAAGCCCTGGTGGAGTACGCCGACGAAACCACCGCCATTGAACCGGGCCTGGCGGAATCCTGGACCATCTCCCCCGACGGCAAGACCTATACCTTCAAACTGCGAAAAGGGGTCAAATTCCATGACGGAACCCCGTTTAATGCGGACGCGGTTGTCTTTTCCATCGGCAGGCAGATGAAGGAACGGAAAGTCAAGTTTTTCGGCAAAGGCTGGGAAATTCCCGCCCAGGAAAAAACCCCGGAATACTGGGTGACCATGGAAATGGACAATACCGTGGACAGCATCGAAGCCACGGATGACCATACCGTTGTTTTCAAGCTCAAAAGAGTTGAAGCCCCGTTTCTGGCCAATCTGGGAATGGACTTTGCCGATATCATCAGCCCGACGGCTTTCGTGAAAAACCCCAAGGAATTCATTCGAAATCCCGTGGGAACCGGCCCTTTCAAGTTCGTCAAATGGGTAAAGGACGACCAGATTCTTCTGGAAAAAAACGCCGACTACTGGGATAAAAAAGCCGGTCCTTACCTGGACAAGCTTGTTTTCCGGGCAATTCCGGACAGCTCCGTCCGCTTTCTGGAACTAAAAGCAGGAAGCATTCACATCTGTCAGTTCCCGAATGCCGCGGACGTTCCGATGGCCGCCAAAGATCCCAATCTTGTGCTGATTTCCCAGCCGGGCATGAACATCGGTTACCTGTCCTTTAACCATACCAAACCCCTGTGGCAGAATGTCCACATGCGAAAAGCCATCATCTACGCCATCAACCGAAAAGCCATCGTGGACAACATTTACCAGGGCATGGGCCAGGTTGCCAAAAACCCCATTCCGCCCACCATGTGGGGGTATAACGATGCGATTCAGCCTTATCCGTTTGATCCGGAAATGGCCAAGAAAGAACTGGAACTGGCGGGCTTTCCCGCCGGCGCCGGTCTTCCGGAAATCACGCTCTGGTCCATGCCGGTTGCAAGACCCTACAACCCCGAAGGTTTGAAGGTCGGCGTAGCCATGATTTCGGATCTGGCCAAAATCGGAATCAAGGCCAGAATCGTCAGCTTTGACTGGGGAACCTATTTGAAACGCCAGAAGGAACAACCCGATGACATGGATCTCTTCCAGCTGGGGTGGACCGGCGATAACGGTGATCCGGACAATTTCCTGGCGGTTCTCTTTGATGGACTGGCGTCTTCTTCCGTCCGAACCCAGTGGAAAAACGAGGAATATCACAAACTGATGCTGGATGGAAAACAGACGGTTGATCAGGCCAAACGGACCGAAATCTACAAAAAAGCCCTTCAGATCATCCATGATGAAGTGAGTGTCATTTCCGTGGCGCATTCCACTGTCGTCAGTCCTCAGCTTAAAAACGTCAAGAATTTCAAACTCCATCCCACCCAGTCGATGCGGATGAAAAACGTCTGGCTGGAATAGTCATTTGTCCCCAGGCGATTCCCTCTTTGTGTATCATTGTACGGTTAACCTCTCCCCCTTGCAAAAGGGGGAGACACCGTTAAACGATATTTTCAAGGTGGTCATAAAGAGAACACCGTTTTCCCTATTTCAGGATTGATGATCTCATGTTGGCCTACATTCTTCGACGCGTACTGATGCTTTTTCCCACCCTTCTGGGGGTATCCATCATCGTCTTTCTCATGCTTCACATCACCCCCGGTGATCCCGCCGATTTGATGCTGGGAGAGCGGGCCACGGAAGAGGCACTTCAGGGAATACGGGAACATCTCGGGCTGAACAAACCCCTTTATGTTCAGTACGGACTGTTTATCGGCCGACTCCTGCAAGGTGATCTCGGGGAAACCATCATGACCCGGCAAAAGGTCTGGATAGAGGTCAAAGAGCGTTTCCCGGCAACCATCGAGCTGACTTTTGCCGCGATGATCATCAGCTGTTTTTTCGGCGTTGTTTTCGGCATCATTTCGGCGATCCGGCAGCACTCCATTTTTGATTATCTGAGCATGATCGGCGCCCTGATCGGCGTCAGCATGCCCATTTTCTGGCTGGGTCTGGTGCTGATGCTCATATTTTCCCTATTTCTCGGATGGCTTCCCATGTCCGGAAGGCTGACGATCGGTGTGGACCTGGCTGCCAACACCCAGTTTTATATTCTGGATGCCATTCTCACCAGAAACTGGACTGCCTTAAGGGATGTGCTCTGGCATTTAACCCTTCCGGCCATTACGCTGAGCAGCATCCCCATGGCCATTGTCGCCCGAATGACCCGATCCAGCATGCTCGATGTTCTTCGGCAGGATTACATCAAAACCGCCAAAGCCAAGGGCCTTTCCGAATTCAAGGTCGTTATCAAGCATGCCCTTCGAAATGCCCTGATTCCGGTTGTTACGACCATCGGGCTTCAGTTCGGCATTCTTCTGGGCGGCGCAATATTGACCGAAACGATTTTTGCCTGGCCCGGCGTTGGAAAATGGATGTTCGATGCGGTCATGAAGCGCGATTATGCGGTCATTCAGGGCGGCACACTTTTTATCGCAACGACCTTTATTGTCATCAATTTGATTGTGGATGTCCTGTATGCTGTGATCAATCCCAGGATCAGCGTCAAATAAATTACTGCTTTTAAGATATCGATCGAAAAGAATCATATGACTATCCTGAGTTCTACTCGGAATCTTGAAGACCGCCATCCTTTTTTTGATCAGATCGAACAGCTCTGGCGGAACAAGACTGCGGTAGCAGGGTTCATCATTGTTCTGCTTTTTATCCTGACCGCATTGTTTGCGCCGCTGCTCAGTCCGCACAGCGCTGTTGAGGCCGCTCTCTATGACCAGTTAAAGCCGCCGGTCTGGTATGATGCCGGAACATGGAAGCATATTCTCGGGACCGATGACCTGGGACGGGATATTTTATCCAGGCTCATTTATGGCGCCAGGGTCTCTCTGATGGTCGCTGTCTTCAGCGTGGGAGTGGCTTTTTTTGCCGGGTCGCTTCTCGGGGCAATTGCCGGGTATTACAAAGGGATTCGAGACAGCCTGATCATGCGTTCCATGGACATTCTGCTGGCCTTTCCCAGTATTCTTCTGGCCATTGTCATGGTCGCTTATCTTGGCCCCAGCCTGAGAAACGCCATGCTGGCCATCGGGATCATTTATATTCCCCGCTATGCCCGCATTGTCCGCGCATCGGTTCTGGAAGAATGCGAGAAGGACTATGTGACCGCATCCAGGGCCATCGGCGCCAAAAATCTGCGGATCATTTTTATTACCATTTTTCCCAACTGCCTGGGGCCGCTCATCGTTCAGACAACGCTTGGGTTTGCTTCGGCGATTCTGGATGCGGCGGCCTTGAGCTTTCTGGGGCTGGGTGCCCAGCCGCCAACACCCGAATGGGGCGCCATGATTGCCGATGGCAGATCCATGGCGCTACGCGCCTGGTGGGTCATGACCATGCCTGGCCTGTCGATATTGGTTGCTGTTCTGGGGTTTAATCTGTTCGGCGACGGGCTCAGAGACGTCCTGGACCCGCGGCTGAGAGACTGAAGGTATAAATGGATCCAACACAACCGGTTGTTGATATACAGCATCTGCGAACCTATTTTTATGTGCGCGGCCAGATTGCCAAGGCGGTCGATGACGTTAGCCTGACCATTCCCTCCGGCCAGACCCTGGGACTGGTGGGGGAGTCCGGCTGCGGGAAAAGCGTGACCGCCCATTCCATCATTCGGTTGATTCCCGAACCCCCGGGGAAAATCGTTGGCGGCATCATCGATTTTGAAGGAACCAATCTTCTCGAGCTTTCCGAACCCCAGATGCGAAAAATCAGAGGCAACCGGATTTCCATGATTTTTCAGGAGCCCATGACAGCCTTGAATCCGGTTTATTCGGTCGGAAATCAGGTGGGAGAATCCATTCGCATCCATCAGAAATCGTCCGGAAAAGAAGTCCGGGACCGGGTTGTTGACATGTTCCGGCTGGTGGGAATTCCGGCTCCGGAAAAGCGGATGAACGACTATCCCCACCAGATGAGCGGGGGAATGCGCCAGCGGGTCGTGATTGCCATGGCCCTGGCCTGCAACCCCCGCCTGATGATTGCCGATGAGCCCACAACCGCCCTGGATGTCACCATACAGGCCCAGATTCTGGATCTCATGAACAACCTGAAATCCGAGATCGGCGCGTCCATTCTGTTTATCACGCATGATCTTGGCGTCATCGCCGAAATGGCCCAGAACGTTGCCGTCATGTATGCCGGAAAGGTTGTGGAATATACGGATGTGAACACCTTGTTTGCCAATCCCAAACATCCCTATACCGTCGGCCTGCTTCAGTCCATTCCCGTCATTGGCAGGAATGCCGGAAAGCGCCTGAACACCATCAAGGGCATGGTCCCATCGCTTCTGAATCTGCCTTCCGGATGCATGTTTAACGACAGGTGTCCGGATGTGTTTTCCGACTGCCGGCAAGTTGAACCCGAAATGGTTGCCGCAGGACCCCATCATGTTGCACGGTGCCTCAAATATGTCTGACCCCAAACCCGAATCCGCTCCGCTTATCCGCGCCAGCAATATCGTCAAGCACTATCCCATTCTGGGCGGCGTGTTTCTTAAACAGATCGCAGCCGTAAAGGCGGTTGACGGCGTTTCACTTTCGATTCAGCAGGGCGAAACGCTTGGACTCGTGGGGGAATCGGGCTGCGGAAAGTCGACGCTGGGACGCGCCTTTCTTCGCCTGGAAGAACCCACATCCGGAGAAGTTTTTTTTGAAGGTGAAAATATTCTGACTTACACGCCGGAGCAGGTGCGCAACCTTCGAAAGCAGATGCAGATCATCTTCCAGGACCCGTTTTCATCCCTGAATCCCAGAAAAAACGTTTCCCAGATTATCGGCGAGCCGCTGCTCATTCACGGCATGAAAAGCAGGGAAGAAAGAGAGCAGCGCGTTCTGGACCTGCTTCGGGTGGTCGGTCTCAGGCAGGAGCACATGCGGCGCTATCCCCATCAGTTTTCCGGGGGCCAGCGTCAGCGGATCGGCATTGCCAGAGCCCTTGCCTTGAATCCCAAGCTGGTGGTCTGCGATGAGGCGGTATCGGCCCTGGATGTCTCCATTCAGGCACAGGTGATCAATCTTTTAAAGGACTTGCAGAACGAATTCGGGCTGACCTATCTCTTTATTTCGCATGATTTAAGCGTTGTGGAATACATCAGCGACCGCGTGGCCGTCATGTATCTTGGAAAAATCGTTGAAATCGCCAGCAGCAGCGAACTCTACGCCCAGCCGCTTCATCCCTACACCCAGGCACTGCTTTCGGCTTCCCCCCTGCCGGACCCCACCTTAAAGCGCGATCGCATCATATTAAAAGGCGATGTTCCCAGCCCCATTGATCCACCGTCCGGATGCCGGTTTCACACGCGGTGTCTGTATGCACAAGATGTCTGCAGCCAGAAAGAACCGGAGCTTCGCGACATTCTTGGCGATCATCAGGCGGCCTGCTTTTTTGCCGGATCTGTGGGTACAGCATGATGACAATCCGCGCTTCCAGCACCCCAGAAACCCCAGCCTTCTTAGCGTCAGATAGCGCATCGTCACATATATTGCCTTGATATAATCCGTCCATTTCCAGGCCGGCTCTTGCCTGCGGACAGTGCCGGTCACGCCGGCGGGGATAAAGACAATCGCCCCTTTTTCTTTCATGCAGAGCGAGATCTCGACATCCGCCAAATAATCATATTGCAGGGAAAGGATTCTGGATTGCCTCGCGCCTGAAGAACTTCGACCTGATTTCGAAGTGAAATGCCCGAGGCAAGCGACCCAGATTCGGCTCAACACAGGCAAAAGCCGGTTTATGCGAAAGCCGGACCGCAAATCATCATAAGCTGCGCCAAAGCATCCGCCGACAACACTGTCATTTTCCTGAAGCGCTGTCAGCATCCGGGAAATTGCGCCCGGCATAAGCCTGGAATCCGCATGGAGCAGGACAACAACATCGTTTTTCGCGGATCTGATGCCGCTGCGGATCTGCATCCCTCTTCCGGGTGCGGAGGAAAGGATTTTTACATCCGGAAACGTCTGGACGATGTCCGGGATGCCATCCATGAAGCCGCTTTCAACAACAATAACTTCAACCGGACAATCCCGGTTGTCCATGGATTGGATGCACCCGACAACATTCCGCGACGTCATTATCCGTCAATATGATTACGGAGACGCTTCGAACCGGCGGAAACCGGACCGGCCAGTATTGGCGGTTTTTCCAGAAACACCAGAGACCGGCAGCAATAAAGGGTATAAATTCGATCCCCTGAAGCAGCGGCTGATCGTGCCAGAAAGGGTGGGTGGCCCAGGGGTGAAAAACAAAGACCAGCGGCAGCATTGTCAGATGGAGAATGATCCAAGGCGGAGAGCGGTACAATACGAGAAACGGGGTGATCAGCAGCAGATACCAGGTGTGAAAAGTCGGGATAAAAACCAATAAAATGCCGGACACCAGGTAAACAGACCGGAGCCTGTCCGGAGTCAGAAAAAAGACAAAACCGCAGAGGCCTGCCGCAAAAAACATGGAGACCCAGGTTGAAGGCAGCACCCCTGTCAGGGCCTGGCAGACATAATCGAACATGCCATTGTATTTGAAACTGGAAATAAAAATATTGAAAGTGGACAGAAAACTGATTCCCGGATCATAATAAGGCAGCATCAGGGCAAACGGAAGCAGAAAAAAAGGAAAATATTTGAGATTGCCGCGCTCAACAAGCAGGGGCAGGAAGATGATGGGCGTCAATTTTGTCATGATGGCAAGCCCGAGCGACAGATACATCAGCCATGGCTTCTTCTGTCTGGATCCATAAAGGGACAGCAAGATCCAGAAAACCAGGATACTTTCAAGGTGGCCCTCACCTGCCACGGAAATGATTGTCAGGGGATTCAGTGCATACAGGACAATTTCTCTGAAATCGTGAGAAAACGGGCGCAGCAACAGCAGCAGCAGGACAATAATTCCCACACTGAAAAGGGAAAGGATGGTATTAAAAAACCACCGGGTCGGCGATATCGCAGCGCATGCCTTAAACAGAAGCTGTGCAAAAGGCCAGTAAATCGCAGTGAGACTTTTAAAGTTGATGTCCTCCCAGTTTTCATTCCTGAGGTGTTTCAATTCTTCGGCTTCCGGAGCATATACAAACGGATTATACCCTGAAAGCTGGATTTCTCCTTCCCAGACATACCGGTTGATATCGCTGTTGTCCGGAAACTGAATCAGCATAGCGACCTTTACCAGAAGCGCCAGCAACAGAACGGCTGCAAGCATCTTCTTTCCGGACCAGTACTTCATGATCCAGAGCATGCAAATGAACATGCCCACGGACCCGACAAGATAATACGGACTTCCGACAATTCTTTCACCGGGAACCAGAAGAACCGCCAAAAAAATAACATAGGCAATAAAAGCGCCAATGCCTTGAACCATTTTTGGATGAAAACGACTTGTCAATTTGACCTCAGCCCAGCAGAACCTCTGGAAGCATGTGAGTTTTTATACGTTGCATTCCTCTATATAATTAATGCGTTGATATGGCAATAAAACAATCCGGGAAACTGCTCAGGTCATATTGCGTGTTAAGGACTTTGTGGGAAACGGCGGTGGGGCGACAAATACTCCGTGTGGAACAAGACACGTTCCGCGAAGCCAGTATGGATTACTGGAGTGGCATATGCGCTGTCACCGGAATCACATTGCCGGAGTTATCCCGGGCTGGCGAGAATTGGGCATGGGATAGTCCAACCTTTTCATGCCTTGGACGCTGGTTTCTTTTTTGTTTTTGGCTTTATTTTGGGTTTTATCTCCGCCTTTGGCTTTGAACTTTTTTCTTTCACTACGACTTTCCGGGTCCGCTTGGCGGGTTTTGGGGTTTCCGCGGTTGCGGCGAGCGGGGCATCCGCAGTCAGGGGAACGCCAAACAATGCGCTGATATCGGACAGGCGGTTATCGGAAGACTGTATGATTCTGGCGGATTTTCCGGGCTGTCTGCTCAGCAGCTTTTCGGTTTCCTTTCTGGCGACCTGACCGATGAGATCGTCCATGTTGACCCCGCGAAGCGTGAAAAACAGCTCCGGGGAAGTATCCAGCCGGGCGCCGACACCGTACAGGACGGCCGCGACATGCTTGCACATGGTTGCCCAGTCCGGGCAGGAGCAGTCAAATTTGATTTCATTTGGCGCGGGAAAAAGCCCGGCGTCTTTGGCAAAAAACAGCTCTTTGAGATCTTCCGGAAATTTGCCTTCAAGCAGTGTCTGCAGGGTCTCGACCTTTCCCAGGGCCTTTTCGACCAGGCGTTTCCAGGCCGGACCGGAAATCGCCTGGATGCGGATGGTGATCTGGTATGGCGTGCTGGCTGTTCCGGCGACAATACCCTTGATCATTTCCTTGTCGATCCGCAGATCCAGGACCATGCCATTGCTTAAGTAGGAACGGCCTCGCGGGCAGGCGGTTGGCATAGTCCGAATAGCGTTCCAGGTTCTGATTCCAGGATTTTCCCCACCAGGATTTGGCAAGGGTTCGGCCGGTAATGGCAACCGGTTCCAGATTGCCGAGCTTCTTTTTCAGTTTTTCAGCCTGTCGCAGCGCTTTTGCACGTCGCTCCGCCACCGACACATAGGGGGGGAATCCGCCATACCAACCCATCGCCTATTTTTCTCCTGTCAATGTCAAGGTAAACATCTCCCGGATCTGATCGTTTGACATCTCGGTAATCCAGGATTCCGCGCCGGATGAAAGCAGTTTTTGCGACAATTCGATTTTGCTTTCGATCATCTCGTCAATTCTTTCCTCGACGGTTCCCTTGCAGACGAATTTATGAACGACAACGCTGCGCTTCTGCCCGATCCGGAATGCCCGGTCTTCGGCCTGTTTTTCCACGGCAGGATTCCACCAGCGGTCAAAATGGACGACATGATTGGCTGCGGTCAGATTCAGTCCCACGCCGCCGGCTTTAAGGGACAGCACAAAATAGGGAACATATTCGTCTTCGTTCTGGAACGCCGCGACAATCTCTTTTCTTTTGCCAACAGCGGTTCCGCCGTGAAGCTGAACGCCCGGACGCCCGAATACCGATCTTTAAGAAATCATTGAGCGGCCCCACCATTTCCCGAAACTGGGTAAAGACCAGCATGCGCTCCCGCTTTTCGTGGATGGACTCACAGATTTCCCGCAAGCGCTGGAGTTTGCCGCTGTCTTCTTCCCGGAACAGGCCGGATCCGGCAACCTGGTCAGGATGATTGCACACCTGCTTGAATTTCATCAAAAAAGACAGGATCAGCCCTTTTCGTTTCATGCCTTCGGACTCCAGAACCGAATCCGACAATTCATCCAAAAACCGCTGATAGAGAACCCGCTGCTTTTTGGATAAAATTGCCCAGGTCTTCATCTCGATTTTTTCCGGAAGATCCGCGATAATCGATTTGTCCGTTTTCATCCGCCGCAGAATATAGGGCTGAATCACCTGGCGCATCCGCCCGTATCCTTCAGGCCGGTCGGTGAGCGATTTGGCAAATTTTTTAAAGCTCTGGGCAGATCCCAGAAGCCCCCTGTTGGTAAAATCAAACAAAGACCAGATGTCGCCGAGCCGGTTTTCGACAGGCGTTCCGGTCATGACAATCCGGTGGGCCGCCGGAATTTCCTTGACGCATCTTGGTCTGGGATGATCCGGGATTCTTGATGGCCTGTGCTTCGTCCAGAATCAGGAAATACCAGGGCCGCTCCTTTAGCCAGGACAGCTTGCGGGCCATGGCATAGGTGGTGATCGCAAGATCGAAGGCACTTCCGGACAGCGCTTCAGGCCCATTTACATCGGCGTATTGCGGATGCACCACAAGGGGTTGAAGGCCGGGTGTAAAGCGGCGGATTTCGGTCAGCCAGTTGTCGATAAGCGATGCGGGCACGATCAAGAGCGAAGGCCCGTAATCACTGCCGGCCAGTTCTTTTCTGGACTGAATAAGAGAAAGGATCTGAATGGTTTTCCCCAGCCCCATATCATCCGCCAGACAGGCCCCGAACCCAAGGTCATGCAGAAACGTCAGCCAGTTGAGTCCGGTTTGCTGATAGGGCCTTAAGAACGGCTTGAAGCCCTTTGGGTACGGCAACGGTTTGAAGCGATGCCGGCGAGCGGAGTTTGCCGAGACGTCCTTCATCCAGTCTCCGCATAGCACATCGCCATCCCAGGGGGTTTTGTCGTCAATCTTCGCGGACTGAAGCCCCAGAAGCATCCGAATGGCATCCGGAAACGGAATCTTCATGCGTTTGCTCATCAGCCTGGCTTTCTCGAACATATCCAGATTCTGTTGAAGCACCTGGCGGTCTACAACCATCCATTTTCCCTTGATCATGGCCAGACCGTCGTACTGCGCCAGAATCTCCCGCGCTTCGTCGTAAGATATTTCTTCCCCGTTGATATGAAGGAGTGGCGTGCAGCTTAAAAGCGCCTGAACACCCAGTTTCCCGCCAGCAGTGTCGCCGATGGCCAAGGCAACGGAAATCTTTCTGGGAGAAGCGCTCCACCATCTGGGAATGCGGCACAGGATTCCGGCCTGCTCATACTGCGGGGCTTCGCGCAGAAACTGACAGGCTTCAACCGGGGTGAACCGGAGCGGATGGAAAATCTCACCGGAATCCAGAACAGAGCGGATCAGATCGCTGGAGGCCGCGGCCTTGTGCACGGAGGACAGCAGCGAAACCAGTCTTCGGGTATCGTCGCCAAACTCCTTCAGGGCATTACCCAGCGGCAGATGTCTCAGTCCGCCTTCTGCATCGCTGTGCGCATATGTTGCCAGAAATGCAAATGGCGTTTTTTCTTCCTGCCTGTTTTCAACGAGATGAAAATGGACCCGATGTTCCAGCAGCACCTGTCCGGGGGCCAGCAGGCGCAGAATCTCCTCGATAGGCTCGCCGCGGCCGCGAACCTCGCGGACAAATGCGTCATGAAAAAGCGTCCAGACAGCATTGATAAAGTCCGCGTCAATCAGCCCCGCCCCAACCATCGCCGGCGCAAGGCCTGCCCACTGAGCGGCTTTTTCTTGCGGCAGATCGATGACTTGTTTTTCGCGAAGCACTTCCGTGCGGGGATCTACGAGAAGTTCGTGGACATAGGCCGCGCTGATCGACCGCAAGTACTCAATTGACGGCGACAGCCGAAACGATGGGCTGATGCATCCCATTGCCAGAAACGCCTTGGCGTGATCATCAGCATAGATTTTATGGATACTGGACTCAACCTGCCGGCGGTCTGAAGAAACAACGTCCTCGCAGGCCTCAAATTCAAGCGCCAGTCTTCCGGTGGGCAAAATGGCAACCGTAAGGGTTTGATCGGATAACGTCAATGCCGGTATTTCCTTTCCGAAACAGCAACGTCCCGTATCCGTCATCCTGAAACTTCGAAACAAATACGGGACCAGCTTTCATATTCATTTCCGCATCTCAATACCTGTTTTTGATGATGGAGGCAATACAGATCTCCAATGCCTCGGGCAAATTTATCGACCCGGTATTTTCAATTACTTCTTTTTATATTGACAGAAACCACTGAGACCTATACGAAAAGTCAAATTTGATGAACTCGTAAACGAACAATTCTGAATAACGCGACTATCTGAAACTGGAGTAATCGATGTTTAATAAACGAAGCGATAATGGATACAAGCAGGTTCTGGACGGCATCAGGCTGAAAACACTGGTTTATGGCGACAAGACGCTTATTGCGGAGTTTCATTTGGAAAAAGGCGCTCAGATACCCGTCCACAGCCACCCGCATGAGCAAACAGGGTATCTGATATCCGGCCGGATCCGGCTTGCCATCGGAGAAGATACATTTGACGTGGAACCCGGCGATAGCTGGTGTATTCCCGGAGACGTTGTGCATCGGGCGGAGTTTCTGGAGGATTCTGTTGCTGTCGAAGTTTTTTCGCCTGTGCGGGAGGATTATTTGCCGTATAAATCGGCCTGAATTTGGAGCATACAGAGAGTTTCGACCATTAGGATGCCTATATCCAGGGACTTCTAGTTTCATGATTCAGATAAAGCAGCCTTCTTCCCATAATCGAAAAGGCAGAAGGCTGCTTCTTTATTATCCGGCCAGACCCTTCAGCCAGGCCGAAAACCGGTTTTCACCCGCCGGTCGAAGACCGAATTCCGAACCCGCATCGCGTATCGCATGGACCATGCTGTGGCCATAGCCCCTGGAGCAGGTCAGAAGCAATCCGCCGGAGCCATCCGCGTTCTTCTCCAGGGTAACGATCTGGCAGGGAACGTGGCTGAACGGCCCCTGCAATAAAAACGGAGCGGCTTTTACCGGATCAAGAAAATCCAGGGACGTCAGTTTTTCGGCAATCGAAAAAATGCGGGGCCCGAACAGGGCCAGAAACACGGTCGATTCGGTGACTTCGGTGTAACCCGGATCAGCCGGCAGATCCGGTGTTTCAGCATCCAGATGCCATATGGCGGCCTGTGTCCGGTTCATCCGGTTGATCAGGGTTCCGTTTTTCAGGCTGCATGAACCCGGTGCCCCCGGAATCTGAAGGCCAAGGGGGTTCAGGCCGTCCAGCCCCGGGTCCTGAAGATCCCACCTTGTTTTGTGGCAGAGATCCACCAGAAACGGACCCTTGCCCTCATCGTCGTAGGACAGTGCAATCGTCCAGTTGTTCCGCGTTTCAGTCGTCCGGGGAGGTCCGAATTGGACGGGAGAAAGTCTTTGTATGCTCAGCATGATCAATTCCTCACATTTTCATCCGGTTGCCTTCCGGATCATAAAACGGCATGGGTACGATTCGCGCGTATATCCGTTTGCCGCCGCATTCATCTTCAAATATCTCCAACCGGGTGCCGATATCCGATAACTGGGATTCCACCAGGGCCATGCCGACAGACTTGCCAAGGGAAACACTTTTTCTGGCCGTGCACACATAGCCCCGGACCCGGCTGTCCACGATGATGGATCCGTCCTTGGCCGGCCTGTCCCCTTCCATTTGAATCCCCACCAGGGTCAGTCTGCCCGGATCCGCTTCGGCCTGCCGTAGCGCCACGGCGCCGACGGTTTTGGCCTGACTTTTGGTGCGGTCCCACAGAAAACCAAGGCCGCAGTCCAGAAGATTGGTCCGCTGCTCGGATTCCACACCCAGAATGATATGGCCTTTTTCCATTCTCAGCACATTCTGGGCTTCCACGCCGAAATTGCGGATATTGAATTCCCTGCCGGCGGATTCCACCATCTCCCACAGGGACGGCATGTAGGATGCAGGCACATGAAGCTCAAAGGACAGCTCGCCCACAAACCCCAATCGCATGGCCCGGACCGGTATCACGCCGCCGACCGTAAATTCCCGGTACCCGCTGAAAGGAAAGGCCGCATTGGAAACATCCGCATCCACAACCTTTTCCAGGACCTTGCGGGCATTTGGCCCCGAGACATTGATGACGCCCATGGCATCGGTCAGATTGACCATGTGAAAATTCCAGCCGTCATAGCGGGTGTGATAGCGGATCCATTCGATGGTCTGGCCGGCCCGGGCCGTGGATGTGGTAAAATAGTAGTCATTTTCCCGGATTTTGACGATGACGCCATCATCCAGCACGCATCCGTCATCGTTGCACATGGCCGAGTACTTGACCCGTCCTTCGCGGACCTTGCCGATATCGGAAACATACACCCGCTGCAGGGCGCGAAGCGCGTCCGGCCCATGAATCCGGAATTTCCCCAGTGTCGAGGCATCCAGCATGCCCACATTGCTGCGGACGTTTAAAATTTCTTCCCGGCAGGTAAAGTCCTCGGAAAAATAGCGGGCCCGATCCCACACCCCGATCAGGCGAAAGATGCCGCCGGCCTTCACCTGGGCATCATGCACCGGCGTGCGCTTGAACATTTTGTGGCTGGAGCCGGCATAGGTGCTGATGTAGGTCGGCGTCAGGGGCGGACGGACCGTTGTCGGCTGAAGATGCGCGGGACCGGATGCCGTATATTTGGCCACATACAGCGGCAGATTGTGTCCGGGAATGCCGCCCTGACCGGGTCCGGTTCCGGCGGATGTAAAGCGCTTGATCAGCTCCGGAACATCAAATCCCATGTCGATGGCCTGCCGGATATTCTTCACCGTGGTGTCTTCATCAAAGCAGATAAAGGTTTTCCGGCCCTTGACCGGAGCCGTCACCAGTTTGGTGCCCCTTTCGGGCCGGGGAAGCCCGGCAAGGGCTTTTTCGGCTTCTTCAATCTGATTCCGGCAGGAAGCACCGCAGGCATGGGCTGCCCGAAGCCCCGCCAGCCTGCCGGAGGCTTCGATCGACAAGGGGAATTGAATCCCAGCATCCGGCCGGCAGCGAACATTTTGTCCGGCAGATTTGCGGGAAGAAAGATATCCGGTATGGCCGTCATAGGTGAACGTTGCCTGGGCCAGGCTGAGAGGGACCGGTTGCCGGCGTCAGACCCGCGGATGCGACCAGAAGATCGCAGGGAATATGCCGGCGGATGGTGCCGTCAAGCGTGGCGATCGTCACTTTATTGACCTGTTTGCAGCCATGGGCCTTGACGGCGACCCAGCCGCAAAGATACGGAATCCGTCTGTCCGCAAGGCCTGCCAGCAGCTCCGGATCCTGACCGTCCTCGCGAATATCGGCCACACAGGCCACCTGAAGCCCCATATCAAACAGATCGATGGCAGCCTCCAGGCCCAGGTCATGGCCGACGCTGAATACCGCTTCCCTGCCCGGCATCAGGCCGTAGGTCCGCGCCAGACGGTGGGCGCAGCCGATCTGCATGACCCCTGGACGCTCGTTGTTGTCAAAGAGAAGGGGCCGTTCGGTGCACCCGGTCGCCACCACAACGCTCGTTGCGCGAATCTCGATGTATCGTTCATCGAAAGAATCGTCCCCGCTGCCGACCTGAAAAGCGGTGAGCAGGTTGTTGTTATAGGCGCCGATCAGGGATGTGTGTTTGAACACGCGGATATTGGGGGTCTGCTCCACCTGGTCCGCCAGTTCGCGGGCTCTTTGATACAGGGGCTTTCCCTTGCTGTAAGCGGCGGCCCGGTAGTCAAAGCATCCCCCCAGCCAGGTCCGGCCTTCAAGAAGGACGACTCGCTGCCCGCTTTCCGCGGCAGCCAGGGCTGCGGTCATGCCGGCCGCACCGCCGCCGACGATGCACACATCGGCTTTTGGGTAGATTTCATCATAGACGCCTTTCATCTCGAAATCCGGAGAAATGGTCCCAAGGCCTGCTGCCTTTCGAATCTGCTTCATGGCGATCGGCCAGATGGATGCGGGCTTGTGCATCATCCGGTAGTAAAACCCGGCCGGCATCATCCAGTCGAATTTATCCATGAATCCCATCAGATCGAACTCCGCGGAGCCTTTGACATTCTGGGCGTCCACCCGCATGTCCGCCTTCAGCAGGGTCGTCTCGGTCCGGACATTGGGAATGTCGTTGACCGACATGCAGGTATTGCTGCATTCACCGTCCAGACTGTAAATCCCCCGCGGTCTGTGGTATTTCAGGCTGCGTCCAAAGACCCGGACGCCGTTGGCATACAGGGCCGTTGCAACCGTATCCCCCTTTATGCCGGTGAAAGATTTTTTTCGGTAGTGCACGGTTAGTTTTTCCGACGGGTTAACCCGCAATGTCGGCAAATGACTGAGTCTGTTCATGGCTTCGCCTCCGGTAATATCGCTTCCGCGTCGGCCACCTCAAGATTGGTTATGGTATTCCGGTGGACAGCGAACCAGCTGCCGCATCCATCCCGGTGAAACCACCATTCTTTCTGAACGCCGGCCACGCAGTTGTTCATATGCACATAATCGCACCAGCTTGCCGGGGTCAACCCCTCTTCGGCAGGACGCGGTCCTTTGTCTTCTCCGCCATATCGAAATTCGTATCCGTTTCGCTTTCCGCAAATGGGGCAGGTCAGTGTCAACGCCATAGCAAAATCTCCTTATTACCTGAACGCCATGATTCAGAGGGCGCTTTTTTTCAAATCGTTGAGGGCCTGTGGCTTTAATTGTCCGGGCTGTAATTGACCAGGGCCGCCGTTTCTCCCATCAGCCGATGCTTCTCGTACCGGCGCAGATGAAAAGGCTGAAGGATTTCCGGACAGTTGCCGGTTGCCATGAACGCGGCCAGATGTTTGCCGGTTGCCGCACAGGACTTGAACCCGAAATAGCCCCAGCCGCAGTTCATATAAAACCCCTCGATCGGATCATTGCCGTCGATGATGGGCGCCATGTCGGGCGTCATATCCGCCAGCCCGCCCCAGATCCGCATGAATTTAACCCCCCGCAGACAGGGCAGAAACTCGGACAGGGCCTCTGCCTGATGCTTGATATAGTGGGCCGTGTTCTGTGTCGTATAATTGGGCCAGGGATCCATGTGTGCGCCGGTGGCGATTTCGCCTTTCAGCGTCTGATTGGCATAGGCATGATAGGCCCCGGATGAAACCACATGATTCAGGAGCGGTTTCAGCGGCTGGGTGACCATTGCCTGAATGGTCAGCACGCTGATAGGCAGCTTGATGCCCATCATGCGATGAATGATGGCGGCCGAATACCCGCCCGCAGCCACCAGCACCCGCGGCGAATGAATTTTGCCGCTGCTGGTGTTCACGCCGGTAATTTTACGGCCATCCGTCAGAATCCCGGTAACCTCCGTCTGCTGGTGAATATGCACCCCGTTCTTGGCAGCGCCTTTGGCCAGGCCCCAGACAACGGCGTCGTGCCGGACAATGCCCCCGGGGGGGTGATACATGGCGCCATGTATCGGAAAGGTGATGTCCTGTGAAATATTCAGGGCAGGCACCATATCCTTGACCTGGCGGGCATCCAGAAGATGGCTTTCCACGCCATGAAACTGGGCTGTTGCGATATTCATCCGCGCCGCGCTCATGGCAGCCTCGCTGTGCATGAGATTCAGGTTGCCGCAGTTGTTGAACATCAGGTTGTAATCCAGTTCGCGGGTCAGCACCGGCCAGAGCTCAAGACCTTCTTTATAAAGCGGCACATTCTGCTGGGTCCGCTGGTTGGCGCGAACAATGGCGGTGTTGCGGCCGGCGCCGCCAAACCCGATAAAGCGCTTTTCGATAACAGCGATGTTTTTCATTCCATGCGCCGTGGCAAGATAATAAGCCGTCGCCAAACCGTGAAGCCCCCCGCCGATGATGACGGCATCGTAACCGGATTTAAGGTCGGGCTTCTTCCCCCACAGGGGTTTGAACCTTCCGAACATAGACTCCCCCTTTGCTCCTGTTGAAGCAGTTGCACTGCAAAAACCAATTCATGATAATATGACTTGGTTTATAATAAATGAAAGATTATTATGTCAAATAAAAAATTATAAATGAAAGATCATATGTCATTTTGGCTAAAAATTATGCGAACAGGTTTTAATATTTCCTTAAAATCAGATAGTTTAAAAATATTTGGGTGTAATAATTACATGCAGATATAGCCGGAAGGGTTCGAGCGTATCAAGGCAGGCCAAGAGCCGTGCCCGGAGGGGTAGTCCATCTGGTCAGGATTTGTCTGGCAGGGATACGGGGTCTGGGATGAGATCATTTCGGGATCGGGTGCGACGCAACCACCAGTCTTCCAGCTCGCCGATAATACCTCGTCTAAAGGTCAGCACACAGACCACGAAGATCGCTCCCTGGATGATGGTGACCCATGCCCCGATCTGGGCCAGATAGTTCTGGATGGCTGCCACCAGAAAAGCCCCTACCACGGGACCCAGCACCGTACCCACCCCGCCCAGAAGCGTCATCAGAACCACCTCGCCGGAGGCGTGCCAGTGCACATCGGTAAGCGATGCCAGTTGAAACACCAGCACCTTCATGGAGCCGGCCAGGCTGGATATCCCCGCAGACAGCACAAAAGCCAGCAGTTTGTAGCGGTGGGTCTTGTAACCCAGGCTGATGGCCCGTGGTTCGTTTTCGCGCACGGCTTTGAGCACATGCCCGAACGGCGAGTGGATGATGCGCTGCAGGAAAAGCAATCCCAGCACGAAAATCGTCAGTACGAAGTAATACATGGTCATGTTGGAAGAAAGGTCGATCAGGCCGAAAAGAAATCCCCTGGGAATCGCCTGAATCCCGTCCTCACCGTGGGTGAACGGCGCCTGCACACAGAAGAAGTACACCATTTGGGCCATGGCCAGCGTAATCATGGCAAAGTAGATGCCCTGACGGCGGATGGCCAGCCAGCCGAAGATCAGTCCCATGAAGGTTCCCACCGCGGTTCCGGCCAGCATGGCCAGTTCCGGCGTCAACCCCCAGACCTTGGCCGCATAACCACACACGTAGGCGCCAAAGCCGAAATAGGCTGCGTGCCCAAAGGACAATAGCCCCAGGTAGCCCAAGAGCAGATTGAAGGCTGCGGCGAACAAAGCAAAGCAGAGGGCCTTCATCAGGAAAACGGGATAGATAAAAAACGGCGCGGCCAGTCCTGCGGCCAGTAGTGCCAGGTGGCCCATCTTTATATGGCGCATGATATCCTCAGTTGATTCGGCCGAAAAGGCCGGCCGGTTTGATTAAAAGCACCACGGCCATGGCCACGAATATAACGGTGTTGGACGCCTCCGGGTAGAACACCTTGGTGAGTCCTTCCAGCAGCCCGAGGATAAAGCCGGTGACCACCGAGCCCATGATCGATCCCATCCCGCCGATCACCACCACTGCAAAAACCACGATGATCATGTCGGCGCCCATGGTGGGCTTGACCTGATAAATCGGTGCGGCCAGCACGCCCGCAAAGGCGGCCAGGGCCACGCCCAGGCCGTATGTGAGGGTGATCATGAGGGGGACGTTAATTCCGAAAGCCTGCACCAGTGTTGGATTCTCCGTGGCAGCCCTGAGGTATGCGCCCAGACGGGTTTTCTCGATCACCAGCCAGGTGGCGAGGCAGACGATCAGGGAGGCCGCCACCACCCATGCGCGGTAATTGGGGAGAAACATGAAGCCCAGGTTCTGCAGGCCGGTAAGCTGCGGCGGAATCGGGTAGGGCTGGCCCGAAATGCCGTAAATCTGCCGGAAGACACCTTCGATGATCAACGCCAGACCGAAAGTCAAAAGCAGCCCGTAAAGATGATCCAGTTTGTACAGCCAGCGCAGAAACAGCCGTTCCATAAGAATGCCGAACGCCCCTACCACAATGGGAGCAATCAGAAGCGACCACCAGTAGTTGATCCCGGCATAGGACATGCTCAGCCACGCCACATAGGCTCCCATCATATATTGAGCCCCATGGGTGAAATTAATGACGTTCAGCAGTCCAAAAATCAAGGCAAGCCCCAGGCTGAGGACTGCGTAAAAAGAGCCGTTGATCACGCCCAGCAGCAGCTGGCCGAAGAAGGCCTGGGGAGGTATGCCGATCAATTCAAACATGGTGCGATCCCATCCTGTTGGATACCGGAACCCCAAAAATGGAGTTCCGGCTGAGTAACGGGGCTATTTTTTCTTCTCAAGAAGGTAGGGGCACTGGGTTTCGGCCAGAGGCTTGTACGCTTCGTCACCGGGTATGGTGCGCAGTATCTTGTAATAGTCCCAGGGATACTTGGACTCCTCGGGTTTTTTGACCTGGACCAGATACATGTCATGCACCATGCGGCCGTCCTCACGCACCGTGCCGTTTTTGGCAAAGAAATCGTTCACCGGCAGCGCTCTCATTTTCAGGGCCACGGCCTTGGCCTCGTCCGTACCCGCAGCCTGGATGGCCTTCAGGTAATGCATGGCCCCGGAATAACATCCGGCCTGGCTCATGGTGGGCATGCGCCCGTTCATGCGCTGACTCCAGCGCTTGGACCAGGCCCGGGTTTCGTCGTTGAAATCCCAGTAAAAACCGGTGGTCACCACCAGACCCTGGGCAGCCTTAAGCCCCAGGCTGTGAACATCCGAAATGAAGACCAGCAGACCCGCCAGGCGCTGGCCGCTCTGGGTAATCCCGAATTCGGCAGCCTGTTTGATGGCATTGATGGTATCGCCGCCGGCATTGGCAAGGCCGATGACCTTGGCCTTGCTGGCCTGGGCCTGGAGCAGGAACGAGGAAAAATCGTTGTTGGGAAAAGGATGGCGAACCGCGCCCAGGACTTTTCCACCGGCCTTTGTTACGGCCTCTGAAGTCGTTTTTTCCAGATCGTGACCAAAGGCATAGTCTGCTGTCAGAAAGAACCACGAATCGCCCCCGTCCTTAACCATGGCAAGGCCCGTACCCTTGGCCAAAGCGTAGTTGTCATAAGCCCAGTGAAAGCCGGTAGGGGAACAGTTCGCGTTGGTCAGGATAACCGATGCGCCGGTGGAAATGATATTAATCCGGTTCTTGTTCTTGCAGATCTCCTGCACCGCCAGACAGACGGATGTGGTTGGCAAATCGATGATCATATCCACATTTTCCACATCAATCCATTTGTTGGCGACGTTGGCGCCGATGTCCGGTTTGTTCTGATGGTCGGCAAAGACCACCTCGATGGGTTTGCCAAGCACTTTGCCACCGAAATCTTCGACAGCCATTTTGACCGCCTCCACCGAACCCGTGCCGCTTAAATCGGAATAAGTACCCGACTGATCGTTGAGAACGCCGATCTTGACCACGTTGTCACTTACCTGGGCCCAAACCGATGGGGTCAGTAAGCAGCCCAGAACAAACAGAAAAGTCAGACTGGTTCAATTTTTTCATCTCCACGCTCCTTTCAGTAATGTTTTATTACCTGACAAAGTCTGAATTCACATGTATCCCATACAGGAAACAGACACTAAACCCCCAGATATCGTTTCAGCTTTTCGGTATGATCCTGAATCCGGTCATTGGGGACCATGTCGATCACCACACCGTTCTCCACCACAAAGTGGCGGTCAGCCACGGTAGCGGCGAAATGAAAATTCTGCTCCACCAGCAAGATGGTGTATCCCTTTTGTTTGAGGTGCCGGATGATGTCACCGATATGCCTGACGATCAGCGGCGCAAGCCCTTCAGTTGGTTCATCCAGAAGCAGCAGTCTGGCCCCGGTTCGGAGAATTCGGGCTATGGCCAGCATCTGGGCCTCTCCGCCGCTCAGTTTTGTGCCCTGTGCCCGCCCGCGCTCTTTCAGCCGGGGAAACAACGCATAGATTTCACCAAGTGACAACCCTCCCTGCTGTACGACCGGTGGCAGGAGAAGGTTTTCGGTGACCGAAAGGCTGCTGAATATGCCGCGCTCCTCCGGACAGTAGGCCACACCCATGCGGGCGATACGGTTGGATGGCAATGCGGCGAGATTTTCTCCCTTAAACGCCACCAAACCCGTTCGCTGGGTCACAATGCCCATGATGGCTTTGAGTGTCGTGCTTTTTCCGGCGCCATTTCGGCCCAGAAGGGTGACCACCTCGCCCCCGGGAACCGCAAATTCCATTCCCTGCAGAATATGGGATTCGCCATAGTGGGCATGAAGATCCCTGACGTTCAGCATCACATTGTCATCCGTCATGGCCGGTCCCCATATAAGCCTCTATGACCTGCGGATCAGCCGAAACCTGGTCATAAGTTCCTTCGGCCAGTATCTGGCCGTTGTGAAGCACCGTAATGGTGTCTGAAAGATCGGCCACCACACTCAGGTTGTGCTCCACCATCAGCACGGTGCGGTCCGCCGCCACCTGCCGGATCAGGTCGGAAATACGGCCGATGTCCTCCCGCGCCATGCCGGACATGGGCTCGTCGATCAAGAGCATATCGGGTTCCAGGGCCAGGGTTGTGGCGATCTCCAGTGCCCGCTTGCGTCCGTAAGGCAGTTCCGATGCCTTGTTGTCCGCGTACTCTCTCAGCCCCACGGCATCCAGCATTTCAAAGGCTCTCTGGTGTAACCCGTGCAGCAGACGATCCGAACGCCAGAAGTGAAAATGCTTGCCAAGCTTGCGCTGCAACGCCAATCGGACATTCTCAAGCACGGACAGGTTCAGAAAAACCGCAGAAATCTGGAAAGAACGCACCATGCCCATCAGCGCGATATCAGCCGGAGCCATGCCGGTGATATCCTTCCCTTTATAAAATATTTGCCCCTTGGAGGGCTGCAGAAATTTGGTGATCAGATTGAAGCAGGTGGTCTTGCCGGCCCCATTGGGCCCGATGAGGGCGTGTACCGTGCCTTTTCGAACCTTCAGACTGACGTCGCAAACGGCGGTGTACCCCTTGAAGTCCTTATAAAGATGGCGCGTTTCAAGCAGATACTCGTGACTCATGCGAAGGCGTTCTCCCTGCTTTTCAGATGAAAGCGAAAGTCGCGGTGATTCACATCGGTTAATGTCACCCGAAGTTCGCTAATTTAGATTCAGTTCTTGATCAAGAATTTATTATATATTTGCTAACATGTTTATTGGTCCGTGTCAATTGTTATCCATGCCAACAAATCCTCTTCAAAAAGGCATCATTTGTTCTTGAAACAAAACATGTTAAATACTATGCTGTAAATGAAAGAAAAAATATCATCATGCGCTTTAATATTGCCATACATCGAGGAAACGATGACGGAAAAAACATCTCAAACGGTCCTTGAAACGATCATGACGCACCTGGATTCACTGACGCCCAAGGGAAAGATGCTGGGCCAGTTCATCCTTCAGAATCCCCGCAAGGCGGTTTTCATGACCACAAAAGAATTGTCCGAAGCCTGCAAGGTCAGCGAAGCCACGGTCGTACGCTTTGTGAGCCAACTGGGCTATGGGGGATACGGCGATTTTCTGCAGGCCCTGCGGGACATCGTGGACACGGGGTTGACGCTGCCGGATCGCATCGACCTTCCCGGACCGGCGGGACCCGGCGCCGAACTTCTTCACCGTGTGCTGCTGGAAGAAATGAATAACATCAAGCAGATTTATGAATCCGTCGATTTAAAGGTGCTGTCATCTTTTGTCGATCACCTTGCCGCCAGCCCTTCGGTATATGTCATCGGATCAAGGCTCTCGTTCACCTTTGCCTATTATCTGGGCTGGTCGCTGAACAAGGTCCGCCGGGCCGTGCGTGTATTAAAGGGAAGCGACAGCACGGCCATTGACGAGCTGACCCATGCCGCCCCGGACAGCCTCGTGATCATCATCGCCACATCCAGATACCCGAATGAATTGATCCGTCTGGGAAAAGTCGTCAGGCGTCTCGGATTGACGTTACTGGTCATGGCGGACAGCGCCCTGTGCCCTTTGATCCAGTTTGCCCACCAGTCGCTGATCGTACCATCAAAATCGATTCCTTTCATCGGTCATCCGACGGCCATCTCCTGCATGATCAACTATCTTGTGATCGCCCTGGCCAGACAGCGGGGAGCTGATTTAAAAAAACATCAGGAACGGCTCGAGCAGCTTTACCTTGAAAACGATATTCTCTTTAACCTGCATCACGAGCCCATGAAGGTGCGATAATTGCTCATGGGATATTTTCCGCAGTGTCATATAACAGGCAAAACGAGAGGAGAGGCTTCATGACAAAAAACACCCGCATCGAACACGATTTTCTGGGTGAAAAGAAAATCCCCGCAGATGCATATTATGGCATTCAAACCCTGCGGGCCATTGAAAACTTCAAAATCACCGACATTCCCATTTCCATCGAACCCGAGATGATTCGCGCATTGGGATATGTAAAAAAAGCATCGGCAAAAGCCAACAGGGACCTGGCCGTTCTGCCCGAAGAGATCGCCAATGCCATTGTCCGGGCATGTGATGCGCTGATCGCCGGAGAACTCGTGAATCAGTTCAAGGTGGACTGCATTCAGGGCGGTGCCGGCACTTCCACCAACATGAACGCCAACGAGGTCATCGCCAACAAGGCCCTGGAAATTCTCGGCCATCCAAAGGGCCAATACGAGATTATCCACCCCAACAACCACGTCAATTGCTCCCAGTCGACCAACGATGCCTATCCCACCGCGTTTCGGGTCGCGCTGCTGCTGATCATTCCGAAGCTGACAACCGCATTATCCTCCCTGGCCGGTGCTTTTCAGGAAAAGGCGAAAGAATTCAGCGACGTGCTTAAAATGGGCCGCACCCAGCTTCAGGATGCCGTGCCCATGACGCTGGGGCAGGAATTCAATGCGTTTGCCAGCACGCTTTTAGAGGATGTGGAACGCCTTGATTCGGTCTGCGAACTGTTTTATGAAGTCAATTTAGGTGCCACCGCCATCGGCACCGGCATCAATGCCCCGTCCGGTTACCGCGCGCTTGCCGTTGACTATCTGGCCCAGCTCACGGGTCTGCCCATGAAAAGCTCCAAGGATCTTGTGGAAGCCACCTGGGACACCGGCGCCTACGTTCAGCTATCCGGCCTGCTCCGCCGGATAGCGGTCAAGCTGTCCAAGATCTGCAACGATCTGCGGCTTCTGTCCTCGGGACCCCGGGCCGGCTTCAATGAAATCAATCTGCCCAAGATGCAGCCGGGATCTTCGATCATGCCCGGAAAGGTCAACCCGGTAATCCCGGAAGTGGTCAATCAGGTGGCTTTTCAGGTCATCGGCATGGATCTCACCGTTACCCTGGCGGCCGAAGCCGGTCAGCTTCAGCTCAATGTCATGGAGCCGGTCATGGCGTTTGATCTGTTTTCCATGCTGGAGATGCTCCAGCGCGGCTGCAGGGTGCTGGATGGAAAATGCGTCCGAGGCATCACCGCCAACCGGGAGCGATGCCTGGAAATGGTGCTGAACAGCATCGGCATCGTGACCGCCCTGAACCCCACCATCGGATATGAAGCATCGGCTGCAATCGCCAAGGAGGCACTTGGAAACCGGGCGCTCGGTACACGAAATAGTCCTTGAAAAAGGACTTATCGACAAGGAAAAACTGGATCAGCTTCTGTCCATCGAAAATCTGATGAATCCCAAATTTTTCCGGTAAAATGAAACCATTTTTTTAATGTATAGTTACAACAATATCTGTTCGCTTGAGAGGGGCTTTCGGCGATTTCTTTTTCAAGTTCTCGATTCGCTTTTTTGCTTCAAGCTGCGGCGGAAATACATCAAGGATTACGGATTGAAGTTCTTCAAGTGACCAGCAATCTATGATCCGGTAATTGACTTAAACCACATTTGATAATATATTCAGCCCCATACGCCTGTATGAGAAAAATCAAAGGAATTCCGAATATGACAACAGTGGCCGCACAGGAAATAAAACGCAGAGGAATCGGCGCTGTGAATTTGAACATGTATTGTATATTGGTTCACATGACGCTTTGTACCGATAAAGGAGCATTTTTATGGCATTTGAATTAAGTGACAGTGCAAAACGAGTCCAGGATTTTCTTTTAGCCAAGGGCTTCTCCTTTGAGGTTCAAGAACTGCCCCGTTCATCCAGGACTGCCCAGGAGGCCGCTGACAGCATCGGTTGTTCCGTAGCGCAAATTGCCAAATCTCTCGTGTTTAAAGAGATGGAATCCGGCCTTCCGATCCTTGTCATTGCATCGGGTTTAAATCGCGTGGATCTGTCAAAAATCGAGCATGAGACCGGCTTGAAACTTGGCAAGGCAGATGGAAATTATATAAAAAAAGGGTCGGATATGCAATCGGCGGCGTACCGCCGGTAGGACATAGCGAGCCCCTTCAAACCATTTTGGATCCGGACCTCAGAAAACATGAAGTGATTTGGGCTGCTGCGGGTACTCCTTTTGCGGTTTTTAAACTCAACCCTTCTGATCTTGAACCGTTAACCAACGGAAAATGGCTTGAGCTATCCGCATAAACTTGCAATCAATTCCTGCCGACTCAAAATCGGGCACACGTAATAAACCGTCTTTTACGCATTTGCAACTGAAAATGAAGCCAAAAAAATCCATACTGACCCAAAGCCAGATAAGAAGAGAAATTCTTGAATCCCACAAGCGTTCAAAGCGATATGGCGTTTGCCGGGAAGAACGCAGCCCGGATCAGAAAAAACTGACGCCCGAAGCGCTGGAAACACAAAAGTCCCTGAACAAAGACCTTCTGGATGTGGTTTCCGAATACATCGACGAGTTTTATGAACTGCTCTCCCCTGACCGGTTCATGATCGCCATTGTCGATAAAGAAGGCTTTATTCTTCAGCTTTCAGGGAGCGATTCCATCAAAGCAGAATTTGCTGAACGCAATTGCGCTCCGGGATACCGTTTTACGGAAAACGACGTGGGTACGACAGCCACTAGTCTTTGCCTGAAAAAACAGATTTCCATTCAATTGAACGATAAAGACCATTTCTGCATGCGTGCACATGGGTTCACGAGCTCGGCCGCACCCATTTTCGGGGAGCACGATGTGTTGCAGGGGGTGCTGGCCGTCTCTGGAAAAAGCAGCCTTGTGCAACCGCTTACATTGATCACGGTGACCTCCGCAGCACGGTCCATTGAAAAACAGATCAGCCTTCTGCGGAAAAACAGAGAACTGTCCATTTATGCCGGTTTTCTGGCAAACGTACTGGAGTCGGCGGAAACCGGCCTTCTCGCACTGGACAATGAATTGCGCATCTGGAAGACGAATCGCAAGGCCAAGCGGCTTTTGAAACAAGAAAACCTCGATGGAAAGCCGATTTCCATTCTGACCGGATTGGACGTGGACCTGGATGATATCTATAACAATCCGGATTCGTATAAAGGAAGGGAATGCCGCATTCAGCACGATAATCAGGCCATTCATAATGCCAGCCTTTTCAAAGCAAAGCCGTTCATTCCCGTAAATTGCGGGGCAATTCCCGGGGAATTGATGGAAAGTGAATTCTTTGGATACGTTGATGGGGCTTTTTCCGGCGCAATGAAAGGGGGGCGGCCAGGCAGGTTTGAACTGGCAAGCGGCGGAACCATCCTGCTTGATGAAATCGGCGATATGCCTCACAATATGCAGGTAAAACTGCTTCGCGTGCTGCAGACCGGAGAAGTTCAGCGAATCGGCGACAGCAAGGTGATAAAGGTGGATACGAGAATTATCGCCTCCACCAATGTCAATTTACCCCACGCCATTTCTGAGAAGCGTTTCCGGCAGGATCTGTATTACCGCCTGAACATCCTTCCAATAAACATCCCTCCGCTTCGGGAAAGAGGCGCAACGGACATCCAGTCACTGGCCGACTATTTCCTTAAAAAACATAAACCCATAGGCCGCTTTACGCCGAGTGCCATCGAAGCGCTGTCTTGCTATGATTGGCCCGGAAATGTCAGAGAGCTGGAATACATTATTCAGCGGGCCGTTCACATCTGTGACAGGGAGGAAATAAATCCGGAGCATTTGGGCCTGCCATCCAAAAAAAGCCTCCCAGTTCCCCCCCAGGCAGGCTCTCTGGATGAAATGGCGCAAGAGATGGTAGGTTCAACCCTTGATCAAACCAATTTCAACATGGCCGAAACAGCAATAATCTTAGGCATTTCAAGGGCCACGCTTTACCGTAAGGTCAAGGCATACAAAATGCGGAAAGGCCCCGCTTAGTCACATATCGCGTGCCAAGGGGGCCCGACGGAGGCCCCGCCTTAATGCAGCGGCAAGGTGAAACGAACAAACGCCTGAATTGCATTGCGGCGATCGAGGTCAGATGAGACCGTCAACCGGAACGTATTCCAGACCGAAAGCCTGGGCAACGGCCTCATAGACAATCCTTCCCTTCACCACATTCGCTCCGGCCTTTATCTCCGCGCTTTCCTGCATGGCTTTTTTCCAACCTTTATTGGAGATTTTCAGGGCTTAGGGCAGGGTGGCGTTGGTCAGCGCAAGCGTGGATGTTCTTGGAACAGCACCGGGCATGTTGGCCACGCAATAGTGAACGACATTGTCAACCATGTAAATCGGATTGGAATGGGTTGTCGGTTTGGAGGTTTCAAAACAGCCTCCCTGGTCAATGGCCACATCCACCAGAACGGACCCAGGCTTCATTGCCTTGAGCATTTCGCGCGTCACCAGCTTACCGGGATCCACATAAACCAAGGTGACAGATTGATGGCGCATTCTAAATATCATCAATCATTGTTTTCCTATTGGATGAGATGCTGAACGATTATCGATTTCTGCTCTTTGACAATCAAAAAACATGCCATAATTTTTGGAGGCAACTGATTTATGAGAGAATCGATCTTAGTCCGATAATTCTATCAATTTAATTTGATTTACGAAGCATGAACTGGGCTACAGACGGTGATCTGAAGATGGGATGTGGAAATGGTTATTTTGCTTCACCAAACAGTCTCATAATGAAACACTTCATTCTGAACGATTTTATTCTGCTTTACAGGCCATGGTCTTAAACGATTTTCTCAATATGCTACATGTCCATTATTGAGAATAGATGCTCCGCATTACATCCGTTTCACGTTAAAGAGAAGATCATTTTCCAGATAGGCCTACTCCAGTTATTCCTGGTGGCTCTTCATGGCATCGCCAAGCAAGCCACCCAGCTCCTGTATAAGATGCCACGGTCATTGCGGAAACCGAAAGCGGCAGACGCATGTCGTCGGATCTGACCCAGCCCCGGCTTTTCAGCCGATCCGGTTCAGGCCACCGGGCGGGGCATGGATGATCACGCCCTCTTCCACTGCCGTGCCGCTGCCGATCTCAATGCGGCCGTAATCCCCCCTGAGGATGGCGCCGTGGCCCACATAGCAATTGTCGCCGATGACCACGTCCCCGATGACCTGGGCGGTCTCGCTCACGTATGCCCCCCTGCCGATGCAGGGCTTGTTCCCGTCAAATTCAAACAGCATATGACTCCTTCCGGTTTCGAGCCTCAGAAACCTGATGTTTTGGCGATGATTTCACTCATGACTTCACTGGCGCCGCCGCCGATGGAGATGAGCCGGGCGTCCCGGAACCGCCGGGAGATGCGCATCTCGTTCATGAATCCCAAGCCCCCGAACATCTGGAGGCAGCCCGCGGTTACGTCGTTCAGAAGGTCGCCGGCCAGGAGTTTACCCATGCTGATCTCCCGGGTCACATCCTTGCCTGCCGACTTCATGCGAACGATATGGTAGGTCAGCTGCTGAATGGTTTCTGCTTCAGCCAGCCAGTGGGCCAGGCGGTGGCGGAGCACCTGCTTGGCTGATCAGGGGCTTTCCGAAAACCACCCGTCCCCGGAGGTAGTCAACGGTTTCCTTGATCGTCTCCTGAACGCCGATATAGGAAAGGGGCAGGGCCGCGAACCGCTCATGCTGGAACTGCTTCATCTGCTGGATAAAGCCCTCGTTTTCCCTGCCGATGAGATTTTCCGCAGGGATCTTCATGTCGTCGAAATAAAGCTCCGCCGTATCCGAGCTGCGCATACCCAGCTTGTCCAGTTTCCTGGACACGACAAACCCCTTGATATCCGTTGGCACGACAAACAGGCTGAAACTGTGGTAGCCGGGCGCATCGGAGGTCCGGGCCAGAAGGGTGAGAAAATCCGCCTGAAGCCCGTTGGTTATATAGGTCTTGGAGCCATTGAGGAAATAATGATCCCCGTCCCGCCGGGCCGTGGTTTTCAGGGCGGCCACGTCAGATCCGGCATCAGGCTCGGTCACGGCAATGGCTGCCACCAGCTCCCCTTTGAGGGCGGGTTTCAGATACGTCTGTTTGATATGCTCGGAGCCGAATTCCTCAAGGGCCGGGGTGGCCATGCAGGACTGGACCGCAATGGCCATGGGGATGCCGCCGCAATGGATCCGGGCGAGTTCTTCCAGCACAATGGTTTCATACCAGTAATCCAGGCCTTCCCCGCCACAGGATTCATCGTAGCGGATCCCGAGAAATCCCAGTTCCCCCATTTTCTTGAACAGATCGTGAAGGGGGATCATGCCTGCCTCCTCCCACGCGTCCACATGGGGATTGATCTCCTTGTTGACAAAATCCCGCACTGACTTTCGGACCAGATCATGGTCCTTGTTAAAGTAAATCTCGCTGCCCATGGCAATTATCCTTTATGTTTATAACCGATTGTATCACAGTCCCTCGATGTCTTTCAGAAGGGAGACGGGCGCCTCGATCATTTTGGCCCGGAGATATTCTCCCAGGGTCTTTGCCTGGGGATCACTTCGAACCGAAGCGGCCACCCCGTGTCCCAGGAGGCCGCGGATGTAAAAATTCACGGCCAGAAGGTTGGGCAGGTCATAGCGCTGTATCGCATAGGGAGCCAGGTCGGGCAACAGGGTTTTCAGCCGGTCGCAGGTCAGAAACCCGGACAGGAATTTATATGCTTTGGCATCCCTGGCCCAGACCCCGAGATTGGCATTGCCGCCCTTGTCCCCGGAGCGTGTGGCAAAGAGTCGGCCGAAATGCACGGCCCGCATCTCTTCTGTTTCAAAGCCTGCCGCAACCCCGGATCCGGCCGGGGGCGGCCCGGGATCATCGGCTGACGGGAAACCTGCACCTGCCGGCGCCGGGTCGACTTCCAGGACCTGGCCCTTGACATGGACTTCTTGCCTTATCAGATCAGAGCTGACCAGGGCCGGCCAGTGGCGGATGGCCGGATCCCCCTGGGACGGCGGGCCGGTCAGGGTAAACCCCGGGATGCTGGCCAGGGCCAGTTCCACCACCTTGGATGAAAAGAGCCTGCCTGCCTTTTTAGCGTCCGGGTCCATGACCGTAATGCGCAGGTGGGCAAAGGCCAGGTCGTTGTGATCCGGATTTTCCCGGTCCGAGCGGATGAGCTGGACATGGGTTTCTGCAAAATTTTCCCGGCCGCCAAGATTCTGAAACAGGGTTTCTTCCACAATGGCCGCTTTTTTCTCGATATCCAGCCCTGTCAGCACAACGGTCATGGTGTTTTTATGGCCCCAGAGGGTATTGATGCACACCTTGCTTTTGCCTGTGGCCGGCTCTCCCCGGGTGCCGGTGACCCGGACCCGGTTTTCCCCTTCCTCTGTCATCTGTAAGGGTGTCGAACCGGACCGTGACATCCGGTGTCTTGTAGGCCGGAGACTCGATTTCGTAGAGGAGCTGGGCCGTGACCGTGCCTGTGGATACCCGGCCGCCCGTACCCGGGTGCTTGGTAATGACAAAGGAGCCGTCGGCATGCATTTCCGCAATGGGAAAACCGATATTCCTGTAGGAGGGGATTTCGTCCATGAAAGCGTAATTGCCGCCCGTGGCCTGGGTGCCGCACTCAATGATGTGGCCGGCAGCATAGGCTCCGGCCAGCCGGTTCCAGTCCGTGGGCTGCCAGTTGAATTTCCAGGCACAGGGACCGGCCACCAGCGCGGCATCGGCAATCCTGCCCCCGACCACAATGTCGGCCCCTTTTTCCAGCGCTTTGGCAATACCCCATCCCCCCAGATAGGCATTGGCGGTAATGGGGCTGCCCGCAGCTTCGGCCAGGTTCATGCCCGAGTCCAGATGGGTGAACGCTTCTCCCCTGGCCTGAAGATCGGGCAGGCGGGCCAGAAGATCATCGCCTGTGACCGCAGCCACTGCCGGATGCAGCCCCAGCTGCCTGGCAATGGTTTCCAGGGCCGCGACAAGACCCAGCGGATTGAGGCCGCCTGCGTTGGCCACCACCTTGATCCCCCTGTCCAGACACGGCCCCATGATTGCTTCCATCTGCTTTAAAAAGGGCACGGCAAAGCCCTGGTCCGGGGATTTCAGCTTCATGCGGAACAGCAGGGCCATGGTCAACTCCGCCAGGTAGTCACCGGTAAGCACGTGGATGGGTCCGCCTTCCACCATTTCCCGGGCAGCCGAGAACCGGTCCCCTAAAAAACCGCTGCAATTGCCTATAATCAGTGTATCGCTCATCTTGCCTATTCTCCCTTGAATGCGGGCTGACGTTTTTCCAGAAAGGCACTGATGCCTTCGGCTGCATCCCGTGTTGCGGCAACGGCCTGGAGGCTTTCCGCCAGGCGGGCCAGTGCCGTCTCCAGGTCCAGGCCTTCCACGGCGTTGAAGGCCTGTTTTCCCAGCCTCAGCCCGATGGGGCTCTTGGCGGCAAGGGCCGCCAGAACCGCATCAACCTCCTGGTCAAAGCTTTCTTCAGGACAGACACGGGTGACCATGCCCATGTCCCGGGCCTGGGCAGCCGTGAGTCTTTCGCCCAGCAGGATCATCTCCATGGCTTTTTTTCGAAGCACGTTTCTGAAAATCAGGGCCCCGATCATCATGGGGAACAGCCCCACATTGACCTCGGGCGTACCGAACCGGACATCCTCCCGTGCAATGACGATATCGCAGGCCAGCATGAAACCGGTGCCACCGGCCAGGCAGTGCCCGTTGATCCTGGCCAGGGTTGGCTTGGAAAAGCGGGATATCCGGGCCAGAAGGCCGGCGTATTGGGCGAAGAGCCGGGCCTTTTCTTCAGGCCCGGCCTGCATGGCCCCGCTCAGGTCCGCTCCGGAACAGAAAATCCGGCTGCCCCGGGCCGTGATGCAGACAGCTCTTATCTTTGGGTCGGCTTCGGCCCGGTCCAGGTAATCCAGGAAAAGGCTGATGGCCTCGGCGCTGATGGTGTTGCCCTGTTTTTCCCGGTCAATGGTCATCCAGGCAACCGGGCCGTTTACAGTATAGTCCAGATCCGTCATCATGTTTCTCCTTCTGACTCGGTTTTTGCTTCGATGTCCACCAGGATATCCCCGGGCATGACCTTGTCCCCTTCGTTCACCTTGATCCGGGTAATCCTGCCGCCATAAGGCGCCCTGAGGGAGGTTTCCATCTTCATGGCCGATATCACCATCACGATCTGGCCTTTTTCCACCCAGTCCCCTTCAGCCACGGGCACCAGGACCACAATGGCGGGCATGGGGGGGGTCACGGCCGAGGGTTCCTGCTCCGGCCCGGCGCTTCGGGCACTGGGCCTGTCCTGCAGGTGCCTGTCACGGATCCGGTAGCGCTCTCCGTCCAGGATAATGATCTTTGCGCCGGATTCTTTTTCCACCCAGGCATTCACCTGGCTTCCGTTGACCGTCATCCGGATCTGGTTGGCAGACACCCGGCCAAACCGGATCTCAAAGGACGCATCACCAATCCGGGCCGATGCCCGGCCCGGTTCCTCCGGATGAAAGGCCACGCCGATGGTCCTGTCACCTATCTTCAAATTCATAGTCCATGAATTGACTCCTTTGTCCGTTCCTTTATTTTGAAGGGACTCATCATAACGACCATTGGCCCAGTGTCTGGAATGGGCCGGGAACGCGTGTTTCCCCGGGTCCGCCTTCCGGGGCGGCCACCCTGCACAGCTCATCAACAATAAAGGCCAGGCAGGCCAGATCCGCCTTTTCCCTGCGGGGCCGCCAGTCTGCAAAACGGGTATCAATGAAATCGGTAAACACATCACCGGCCCGGAAGTCTGCGCGAATCCAGGACATCGACCATAAAGTCCACGGGCGTGCGTACTCCCAGAACAATATAGGATTTCAGGGCTCGGATCATCCGGGCAATGGCCTGGTCCCGGGTTTGGGCATGGACCGACAGCTTGGACAGGATGGGGTCGTACTCCACGGGCACACTGGCATTGGCATGGATTCCGCTGTCGTTTCGGATACCGGGTCCTGCCGGTTCCTGGTAACAGGTGATCCGGCCGGGGCTGGGGAAAAACCCGTTTTCCGGGTCTTCGGCATAGATCCGGCATTCAATGGCATGTCCGCGGGCAAAGATGTCATCCTGAGACAGGGCCAGTGGCAGGCCTGCCGCCACCAGGATCTGCTGGCGGACCAGGTCGATTCCGGTGACCAGCTCCGTGACCGGGTGCTCCACCTGAAGCCGGGTGTTCATCTCCATGAAATAGTAGCGGCCCTGGTCGTCCAGGAGAAATTCCACGGTCCCGGCATTGACATAGCCTGCGGCCCTGGCAGCGGCGCAGGCCGCCTCGCCCATTTCGGCCCGCAGGCCGGGGCTGACCGCAAGAGACGGGGTCTCTTCGATGATTTTCTGGTGGCGCCGCTGGACAGAGCATTCCCGCTCCAGAATATGGATGGTCCGGCCTGCCTGGTCGGCCAGGATCTGGAATTCGATGTGCCGGGCCCGGGTTAAGAATTTTTCCAGATAAACCCGGCCGTCGCCAAAGGCATTAAGGGCCTCCCGTGAGGCAGACGCCAGGGCCGGTTTCATCTCTTGCGGTGAATTGACAATACGGATCCCCTTGCCCCCGCCTCCGGCACTGGCCTTGATCAGCACCGGATAGCCGATCTTTCGAGCGGTTTCCATCATATCGCTCAGGGCATGCTCGGTACCGGACAGGCCGGGAACCACCGGAACCCCGGCATCGATCATGATCTGCCGTGCGGTAAGCTTGTCCCCCATGTCCCGGATGACCTGGGCCGGGGGACCGATAAAGACGATGCCGGCCCGGTGGCAGCAGTCGGCGAACTCGGGGTTTTCCGATAAAAACCCGTATCCCGGGTGGATGGCCTGGGCGCCGGTGGTGCGGGCCGCTTCAATGATCCTGTCCATGTTGAGATAGCTTTGGGCGGGATCGGAAGCTCCGATGCAGACCGCCTGGTCCGCCTCCAGCCGGTGCAGGGCATCCCGATCTGCTTCGGAATAAACGGCCACGGTGCAGATACCCATGTCCTTGCAGGTCCTGATGACCCGGACAGCGATTTCCCCCCGGTTTGCAATGAGAATTTTTTGAAACATGGTACCTCCCGATGAAACTGCCAAATACCTACATTCTGAAGACCCCGTAGCCGTAAACGTCATCCCGCAAGGGTCCGTTCAGCGCCGCGGAGATCCCCAGCCCCAGAACATCCCGGGTTTTAACCGGATCGATGATCCCGTCGTCCCAGAGATTGGCCGTACTGTAATAGGGGTTGCCCTCACTGACGGCATTGGCCATGACCGGCTCCCGGATAAAGGCCTTTTCAGCGTCGGACAGGACAGGCTGCCCCATGCGCAGGCGCTGGTCATTGGTAATGGTTATCAGAACATCGGCAGCCTGGGACCCGCCCATAACCCCGATCTGGGCATTGGGCCACATCCAGAGCATCCGGGGTGAATAGGCCCGGCCGCACATGGCATAATTCCCGGCCCCGAAAGAGGCGCCCACGATCATGGTGAACTTGGGCACGGTAGCAATTGCTTACGGCATTGACCATCTTGTGGCCGTCCTTGGTAATTCCCCCTTTTTCGTAGGCTTTTCCCACGATGAACCCGTTGATGTTCTGGACAAAGACCAGGGGAATCTTTCTGCGATCGCAGAGCTGGATAAACTGGGTGCCTTTCTGGGCGCTTTCGGAAAACAGAATCCCGTTGTTGGCCAGGATTCCCACAGGATATCCGTGGATATAGGCCCATCCGGTGACCAGTGTGGGACCGTACATTTCCTTGAATTCCAGGAACTCGCTGCCGTCCACGATCCGGGCCAGCACTTCGCGGATATCATAGGGTTTGGACAGGTCCGGACTGACGATGCCGTAGAGCTCCCTGGGATCATAGACCGGGGGTTTGGCTGGACGGGTCGACAATGCGGATTTCCCGTTGGCCGGCAGACCCTTCACGATCTTGCGGATAATCGAGATGGCATGGCCATCGTCTTCGGCAAAATAGTCGGACACCCCGGAGTCCCGGCAATGAACCAGGGCACCGCCCAGCTCATCCGCCGACACCTCGTCGCCGGTGGCGGCCTTGACCAGGGGAGGTCCGCCCAGGAAAATGGCCCCGTGGTCCTTGACATGGACGATCTCGTCACACATGGCCACGCCATAAGCCCCGCCGGCCGTGCACAACCCCATGACCCCGACGATCTGGGGGATACCCATCTTGGACATCCGGGCCTGGTTGTAAAAAATCCGTCCCCCGTCGTCCAGGTCCGGGAAGATCTCAGACTGCATGGGAAGAAAAGCCCCGGAGGAATCCATGAGATTGATAAAGGGAAGGCGGTTTTCCATGGCAATGGTCTGGCATCGCAAGGTCTTTTTCACGGCCATGGGATAAATGGACCCTCCCTTGATGGTGGCATCGTTGATGGTGACCATGCATTCCCTGCCAGACACCATGCCGATACCGCAGACCATTCCTGCCTTGTGAATATCACCGCCGTACAGGCCCCTGGCCGCCAGGGGCGCAATCTCCAGGAAGGGGGTGTTTCTGTCCAGCAGGAGTTCCAGCTTTTTTGCCGCCGGCAGCTTGCCCAACTCCTTGTGGCGCTGCAGGGCCTTGGCGGAGCGTTCATTCATGGCCCGGTCCAGCTCCCGGTTCAGTTGGGCCACAAGACCGGTCATCTCCTCGTAATTCTTTCGATATTCCGCTGAACTGACAGTTATCCGGGTTTCGATCACATCCATGCGTATTCCCTTTCTATGGTTAACGTTTACAATCTGCAATACGGATATCACAATTCGTGCCACAATGTTGATTATTCAGCAACACTTTGAATACACTGTAGAAATAAATACCGTGTCTTCTTGACTTCGTTTCATTGTTGCAATAGAATGTTTCATAAATGCAATAGTGTTTCAAAGAAACAACATCGGGAAATTTATAAGCCATGACGACTGACCCCATGGGAATTCATATTCCGGATTATTCAGGCATGAAGCGGATGCTGGATTATTTGAGAATCAGCTACTGGCTGACGGACCTTGATTTTGTGATGATAGATGTTAACGAAACATTTCTGGCCCTTACCGGCGGGCAGCGGGACAGATTGGTTGGACGGAATATGCTGACCCTTGTTAAGCCCGAAGAGGCTGCCTACATCAAGGAATCGGCCAAGAAACTCTATCTGAACGAGTCTGCCGTTCAATTTGAATTTTACGTTTACCGTAAACAGAGCAGGGCCAAATTTCCCGTGCTGTTTCATCTGACGGCCAATCGGGACCCTGCCGGTCATCCGGTTTCCTTTAACATGCTGCTTGCGGATATCAGCGCCCAGAAAAACCTGGAAGAAAAAGAAAAGGAGCTTTTCCACATTCGGCGCCAGATCCGCGGGGAATCCTTGCAAACCCAAATGATTGGAAGCAGCAAGGCCATGGAGAAGGTTTTTCACGCGATTATCCGCTGCGCAGAGGTGGATTCTCCGGTTCTGATCACGGGTGAAACCGGTGTGGGCAAGGAGGTGGCCGCCCGGGCGATTCATTCCCAAAGCGTCCGCAACAAAAAGCCGTTTGTGGCGGTGAATTGCGGCGCTTTGCCCGCCAGTTTACTGGAGTCGGAATTGTTTGGTCATGTTAAAGGCGCGTTTACCGGAGCGATTTCAAACCGGCCCGGTCTTTTTCGGGAGGCCGATGACGGCACGTTGTTTCTGGATGAAATCGGCGATATTGAAAAACGGTTGCAGGTAAAATTACTGCGGGCGATTCAGGAAAACGAGATCAGGCCGGTCGGTGAAGATAAGAGCTACAAGATCAATCTTCGCATTATCTGCGCAACCAATCAGGACCTGAAACAGCTGGCCGAATCCGGCGATTTCAGGCTGGATCTGTATTACCGCATTTCCGTCGTGCCGATTCATATTCCCCCTTTGCGGGAAAGGCCCGAGGATATCATCCCCCTGGCAGAGCATTTCATCCAGAAACATCCGGGCGACAAACGCTTCGCCGCCATCTCTGCAGAGGCCCGCCGGCTGCTGTGCCGATATCCATGGCCCGGTAACATCCGGGAATTGCAGAACGCCATAGAACACGCCATGGTCATGAGCCAGGAAAAAATTCTCATGCCGGAATCCCTGCCGGAACAGATCGTTAATTCGACTGAAAATCACACGGATTCGTTCGTAAGCATGCCGCCCGTACGGATGAAAAAGTCTAAAGAAATTGTTAATGATGCGGAAAAAAGAGCCATCGTTTACGCGCTTGAGAAGCACCATGGCAATCAGACTGCTGCTGCCGGAGAGCTCGGCATGTCCCGGGTGACACTCTGGCGAAAAAAAATAAAATATCAAATCGAGGGGACGTACATCAATATATAAATATTACTCCAGGCACTTATTTTTTCAGCGGTAAATTGTGATGGTCTCGCAAAAAGTCGTCACACCGGTGAAAACCGGTGCCCGGTCTTTCAGCAACCATCCGAAAACACTAATTCCTGGACCTGTCCCGGATCCGATCAGCATTCGCTGGAATGACGGGATGTCGCGATTTTTAACTTTTTGCGAGTTTATCAATTGTACCCGGCCTGACGAATTCAGCAGCGGATGGGTAGATCGAGCCAAATCAATCATCGTATAATTTCATATCCGGATAATGTTTTTCAGCACACTCTTTACAGATACTATGGCTGAACTCCGCTTCAGAGTGCTCCGAGATATAGGCTTCAATTTGATTCCAGTATCCCTTGTCGTCCCGGATTTTTTTACAGAAGGAACAGATCGGAAACAAGCCGCTTAATTTTTGGACCTGGGAAAGGGCCTCTTTCAGGTCTCCAATGAGTTTTTCGCGTTCTCGCTCGGCATCTTTGCGCAATGTAATATCGATGATGACCGATAAAACCCATGGACTGTCGCTGATCATAATGATCTCAGCTGAAAGAAGCCCGATGAGTGTCTCGCCCGACTTTTTCTTAAACCGGTATTCTGCCTCTCCGCACCTTGTTGTTCCGGGACAATTCGTCGACGAAAGCAGCACGGTCTTCATCGTTTTCCCATAAGTGCAGGTCAATCGTTGTTTTCCCGATAACCTCATCATACTGTAACCGGTTCAATCAAAGCCGTCATTGATTTCGAGAATACGGCCATCGAACAGTCTGCTGAGTGAAATGGAATAAAGAGACAAACGAAACGCTTTGGAGAACTTCTCTTCCTGAGTATGAATCTCCAATAGAAGCCTGCGGTTTACCATCAAGGTCAGACTATAGGAGAACAGAATCAGAAGAAGCTGGTAGGAAATAAAGACGAGCATGTCATAAAGACCGGATTTAAATAAATCATTATCCGGTTGCGGACTGGAAAAGACGACGGCGATTCGGACAAGGCTCACCAGGCAAAACCCCATAAAAACGATGCTTGTGCCAAGCGTCAGCTTGCGCATGCCGGGTGGCACTCTCGTACAGCATGAGCCGGACGCATTGCGCACAAATAATAAACAGGCCCGCTGATATATTAAGCGTTTCTTGCCGCCAGGTTCGGCTGGAAAAAGACAAAATAGATTTGAATACAGGTATAAGCCGCCAGCAGTGCATAATTATGGATCTGCAAGCTCTTTTTTCCTATAAAACGCTGCAGGCCCATATAGCAGAGGAAGTGCTCCTGCAAGCACCAGAATATTTGCCAGAACAAAGGACGTCCAGTCCGGAATGCTGCCGCGCATGACTATCAGAAACAGGCCGGCCGTTTGAAAACAAAAGCCAACTGCCCAAAAGGACGTGCCCTCAAAACGCTTCCGGTTCTGAAGCCACAGGAATACGATGACCGATACACACAGGCAATCGGTAATCAAATTGATGAATATTACTGTTCGAACATCCAGAAAGTTCATCTAAGATTTTTACTCGAGACACTCCGGTACTGTCAACTATTTGTGTGAAATATTAATGGGCCAATCAACCCGCAATCCATGATCCGGCGATTGATTAAAACCATATTAAGTTCTTGCCTCAGCCTGTTATACGGTTTTATAAGCTTTTTTAGGTTTTATGGGCCATTGGTTCGAATCAATCTCTCAATATGACAGATGTTGCTTATTGAGACTAAACAAAAATCGCCAAGACTGATGGCCCGGGGGATTATCTGTCCACCTGGACAATTCATCGAAGAAAATATCTTCGACCTGAAATAACCGGTAACTCTCGACCAAAGGTTTGTCACACAAATGTCGATATCCGTCGCCACCCTGTCCGTTCTGCCGCCGGAATGGTCCGAAGACCTGCTCCATTCCATCCAGGAGCAAGTCCGGATCTCGGATCGCAAGATCGTTGTTCTGGACGATGACCCCACAGGCACCCAGACCGTTCATGGTCTGCCTGTGCTCACCACGTGGGCCGTGGAAGACCTCCAGGTTGAGCTCAAGAGTGCTTTTCCGGCCTTTTACGTTCTCACCAACTCTCGCAGTCTCCCCCAACCGGCGGCCCAGAAGCTCAGCCGTGAGATCGGAACCCACCTCAAGCAGGCTGCCGCAAATACCCGGGTGGAAATCGAGGTGATCAGCCGCAGTGATTCCACCCTGCGGGGCCATTTCCCAGCAGAAGTGGATGCGCTGATGCAATCCATGGACACACTCGCCCAGCCCCGCATCCTCATTCCTTTCTTCCTGGAGGGTGGACGCTTCACCCTGAACGATATCCATTACGTGGCCGAAGGCGACCAACTCATCCCCGCCGCTCAAACCCCCTATGCACGGGATACAGTCTTTGGATACCGGCATTCGGACCTCCGGCGCTGGGTAGAGGAAAAAACCGAAGGCAGCATCCCGTTTCATACGGTTACCTCCCTGTCCATCGAGGATCTGCGAAAAGGAGGTCCGCAGCGCGTGACGGAGCGGCTTCTCGGACTTTCAGCAGGCTCATGCTGTGTGGTCAATGCCTCTTCTTACAAGGATCTGGAGGTTTTTGTATCGGATCTTCTGGCCGTCGAAGCCATGGGGCGCCGCTTTGTGTTTCGCACAGCGGCTTCGTTCGTTCGGGTTCGGGCAGGCATTGCCGCCCGTGGCCTTCTCACTGCCCCCGAACTGGTGAATGACAACTGCAACGGAGGACTGTTCGTCGTGGGCTCCCATGTTCCCAAGACCTCCGCCCAGTTGGCGTTGCTGGGGAAAACGCCGGACATTACCAGCTTGGAGGTCAACGTTTCTCATATACTGGATAACGACCGCAGGTCCCGGGAAATCGAACGTGTCACAGACAAAGTCAACAACACTGATCCAAAACGGCCATGATGTGGTACTCTTCACCAGCCGCAATCTGGTCAGCGGTGTCACGGCCAAAATGTCCGGGCCTAATTCACTTAAAAGCTTCAGATTCCAGATCCGCAAGAGTGTCCCCTCTGGCGCGGAAAGCTTTATGCAGTAGATTTCGGATACATCTCCAGCTCTTTTCATTGCGGACAATATTGGCCCTCAATGAATTCAGGTCAAGTTCCGACAGAAAGTAAAGATCTCGGGCGCATATAATCGTAATATTCTTCGGAAAAACCATCTGATATCACGGCATTTCCATTAATAACTTATTTTTTGATGTACGTCCCCTTCTATATAAACAGCTATATAATAGCTAAACAAAATTTTTATTGACAAGCATATAATATTTCATGTATTGCTTTTAACAAAATAAATAGGATTCAATAAATATGGGAATCCACGAAAGAAAAGAGCGCGAAAAAGAAAGAAGGCGGCAGCAGATCATGGTTGCGGCCAAGCGCGTATTTTCCGCCAATGGATTTAACAAATCCACGATGGAAGATATTGCCCGCGAGGCCGAGCTGAGCCCCGGAACCATCTATCTGTATTTCCGAAACAAGGATGAACTCTATGCATCCCTGTCCTTGCGGATTCTTCAATACCTCAATATCCGCCTGAAGCATGTCGTCAACCGCAAGGGGCTTGAACCCGAAGAATATGTCGAGGCGCTCAAGCAGGCCATGTATGATGTCTATGAATTCGATCCTTTGATCGTGATCAACATGTTTCAACTTCAGTCCAGTGAAACGGTAAAAAATCTTTCCCCCGAACTTCTTGGTGAAATTATCGAACTGTCAAAAAGTTCCCTCGGAATCATGGCCGACATTTTTGAAAAAGGCATTAAAAAAGGGGTGTTTATCAACCACCATCCTCAGGCCCTGGCCGATACGCTGTGGGGAATGTTTTCCGGATTGATTCTTTGGGAAGAAAGCAAAAAACTGTTCAATGAAAACAAAAATCATTTGAAGCCAACCCTGGAAATCGCGTTTGAGCTGTTTACACGCGGTATTCGACAATATGGAAGTCCGGCTCTTTTCAACGAAGTTGCACAACCAACTCCCCAATAACCCATTTTTTAGCAGGAGGATCAGACTCATGGCAGACAAAGAGAATCTGGAAACATCAGAAGCCCAAATTGCCGTTCACTGGCAGGAAGAAGAGTATTATTATCCGTCATCGAAATTCATTGCCCAGGCCAACATGACGGATCCGGCCATCTATGACCGGTTCAGCCTGGACAATTTTCCCAACTGTTACAAGGAGTATGCGGATCTGCTGACCTGGGACGAATACTGGCACACCATGCTCGATACCAGCGATGCCCCCTGCTGGAAATGGTTTGTCGGCGGTAAACTCAATGCCAGCTTCAACTGTGTGGACCGTCATCTGGCCAAAAACAAAAACAAAACCGCCATTCATTTTGTGTCCGAGCTGGAGCAGGAAAAAATCGAACACATCACCTACCAGGAGCTGTATGTCCGGGTCAATGAAATGGCGGCGCTGCTTCAGGACTTCTGTGGATTGAAAGCCGGAGACCGCGTCACGCTTCATCTGCCCATGACCCCGGAGCTTCCCATCACCATGCTGGCCCTGGCCCGCCTGGGCGTGATTCATTCCCAGGTGTTCGGCGGATTCAGCGGCAAGGCCGCCGCAGACCGGGTGGTTGACTCCGGCAGTGATGTCCTGATCACGATAGACGCCTATTATCGGGGCGGACATCTGATCGATCATAAGGAAAAGGCCGAAATTTCCGCAGCAGAGGCTGCAAAAGAAGGGCAGCCCCTGAAAAAAATCCTGGTATGGCAGCGGTATCCGGGCAAATATTCCTCCCCGACGCCCATGGTCGAAGGCCGGGATTATTTTGTGAACGACCTTTTGAAAAACTACTACGGCAAGCGCATCGCTCCTGTTTCCATGCCTGCCGAAGCCCCGCTGTTTCTGATGTACACCAGCGGCACGACCGGCAAACCCAAGGGCTGCCAGCACAGCACCGGCGGATATCTGGCCTATGTCACCGGAACATCCAAATATGTTCAGGATATCCATCCCGAGGATGTCTATTGGTGCATGGCCGATATCGGATGGATCACCGGTCATTCCTATATCGTGTACGGCCCGCTGGCCCTGGGCGCCTCCACGGTCATCTTTGAGGGCATTCCCAATTATCCGGATGCCGGAAGACCCTGGCGGATCGCCCAGGATCTGGATGTCAATATTTTCCACACCGCACCCGACGACCATTCGCGCCCTGCGCAAAATCGGCCCGGATGAACCCAAAAAATACAATTATCACTTCAAGCACATGACCACCGTGGGCGAGCCCATCGAGCCGGCGGTCTGGAAGTGGTATCACAAGGAAGTCGGCAAGGGCGAGGCCATTATCGTGGATACCTGGTGGCAGACCGAAACCGGCGGCTTTCTGTGCAGCACCCTGCCTGCCATTAAACCCATGAAACCGGGAAGCGCGGGACCGGGAATGCCGGGTATTCACCCGATTATTTACGATGAGGACGGCAATGAACTGCCGGAAGGCTGTGGAAAAGCCGGAAACATCTGCATCCAGAACCCCTGGCCGGGCGGGTTTCAGACCATCTGGGGAGATCAGGGCTCGCTTTGTCCGTCAGTATTATGAAAGATACTGCAAAGACCCGAACAGCAAAGACTGGAGAGACTGGCCGTATCTGACCGGGGATGCCGCTGTCAATGGGCCGGACGGGTATTACCGGATTCTGGGCCGGATCGACGATGTCATCAACGTCTCGGGTCATCGACTGGGAACCAAGGAACTGGAATCCGCGGCCATGACGGTGGTGGAAGTCGCCGAAGCCGCGGTCGTACCGGTTTCCGACGAAATCAAGGGCGTTGTTCCGGATCTGTATGTGGCCTTGAAACCCGGCTTCACTGCCAGCAAGGAAATAGAAGATAAAATCATCAAAGCCCTTGTTGTGGAGATCGGGCCCATTGCCAAACCCAGAAAGGTCTGGATTGTGCCCGATATGCCCAAAACCCGTTCCGGCAAGATCATGCGGCGGGTCCTGGGCGCCATTTCCAACAAGAAGGACGTTGGCGATGTCATGACCCTGGCCAATCCGGAAATCGTCGAGGCGATTCAGGTCATGGTGCAGAAGTAATGAAGAAATGAACCGGTATCCCGACAGAGAACGGTAGTCAAGCGGTTCTGTCGGGATAAAATACCGACTTTCTCCGATAACAATTATGAACGAGGATTTCATGAACGTGAAATACAGATTGTTTCTGGTTGGATTTCTGACATGGATGTGGCTGTCGGCTTCCGTTTTTGCAGGATCTCTGGCTGCCCCTGAACTGGATGTTCCCAAAGACAAGGCCAACAAATCAGGTTATGACAACGGTTTTGAAATGGAAACCGGTTCCAGGCGCCAAAGGATATCGGATTTTTGTGGCTTCTTCCGCAGAAACCCTGAAAAATCTGGCGCCAGGCGCAGCCTGCAAGGATTGCTTCGTGGATGAAAAATCCGATGTTCCGACCTATAAGATTCCACCCAAACGATTCAAAAAAGATATTCCGTATTTCTGGACGGTTCGGGCTGTCAGCGATGCCGAGGAAGGTCCGAATGCCGAGATTCGATCCTATACCATGGCATCGACATTTTTCATGGATATGGATTGATGGCCGGAAATAAAAGATCCATCATTCCTGACAATGCCGGAATCCAGGCTGATGGCAAAACCGGATTCCGGGTCAAGCCCGGAATGATGGTGGCCGGAGGCAGGAAAAATCAACAGTTGTCAGGGCTTCTGCAGATGCACGATCGGGGTGATAATCATCTCGATAAAGAAAAACCCCACCAGCCCGATAACGACTACCATAAGAACGATTATATAAATCCGGTTGAACTTGCTTGTCCGGTTATCCTTTGCATCATAAAAAACCTGTTTGCCGCAGGAGCGGCACCAGTTGGAACGCTGCTGACTGACAAACGTATTGCCGCAACTACAGGTCAGCTCTTTGGGGGGAAACGGATTGGTCACGGATTCAACTCCTTTTCGGTATCATCAACTTTCTCTGGTTTCTGTTCTTTGAAAACCGGATTGTCAATTTTTTGGGGTTCATGTTCTTTGAAAAACCGGGTTGTCTCATCAATCATAAGATAATAGGTGCTGTAGCCGAAGAGAATCACATTCAGCAGGGCGTGTGCGCTTAAAGCAGGAGATGTGATTCCCAGTGCAGACAGGCGGATGATCAGAAAAAACAGGTTGATGCCGATAATCCCGACATTGAAGAAAATACACAGCTTTCTGGCCCAGGGTTTGATTTTGAACACGCAGTAGCAAATACCCAGACCCACAACCAGCAGGCGAAGGACAGTCGCCTGGGTGAATCTTCCGGGAAACGACCATTCGATATGCGCGATAAAAGCAGCGATGGACAGCCATCCCCCCAGAAGAAATCCCAGCGCATTACGGACAGCAGGCGGATATTCAAAAAAAAGCAACAATCGGTTCATCATGATGTTCTTACCTCTTGATGTGATGGTTGTGTCCTGAACAGCAGTGAAGGACGAATGCCTTCTAATAGGCATGGATTAACAAATTATCAAGATTTATTCAACTGAATAGATTTTTTTATTGACAACAATATTAAAAAAATTTTACAAAACAATAACAAATAAATTAAATTCACTTAATATAGGCCAATCTTGTTTTCGCTCTCATTGCCATTGCAGTTCGGGATTCATGAGACAAAATTCCAGTTACATCCAATTACATTAATGAACATACGATGAATAAATTCCAAAGGAGGTGGTGGAGAAGCATTTAAATCATGTGACAATTGGCCCGTTCGGCCATATCGGCCGGTCAACCTTTTGCAGGCAGAGTAATTCAAGGAGGATAATGTATGAGTGCTGTTACATGGGTTTATCTTTTGCTGGGTCTTTATATTGTTTATTCGTTCTACGAAGGCATGAAGGGCTTTTTCAAAGAAAAAACCGCGGCCGGATATGCCATCGGCGGACGGTCCGTCCCTTTCATCGCCTTTCTCATGGCTGCAACTGCGGCCTCCTTCAGCGGCTGGACATTCATCGGCCATCCGGGTCTTATCTGGCGGGATGGTCTGGCCTATGCCTTTGCCTCGTTTTATGTACTTACCATTCCCATTACCGGTACATTTTTCGCCAAACGGCAATGGCTCCTGGGCAAACGCTATGGGTTCGTGACGCCCGGTGACATGTATGCCTATTATTACAAAAGCGAGCCTCTCCGTTATCTGGTGGTTTTGACCGCTGTTCTTTATTCGATTTTTTATTCCGCGGTTCAGTTGATGGCAGCCGGCGCACTTTTCAACGTTATCACGGGTGTCGATTTTGTCACCGGTGCATTGTTTCTGGCAGCCATCGTCTGGTTTTATGTGGTCACCGGCGGCATGAAAGCCGGCGCCTATGTCGGCGTGCTGCAGTTCGTTCTTCTGGTCGGCGGTATCATTATTCTGGGCGTTTATGTTATTAATCAGCCCCAGTTCGGTGGCTGGAGCGGATTTTCCGCCTCCATGGCCAAACTCGATCCGAAATTTCTGACCGTTCCCGATGTCATCACCTGGGGTCTGGGTAAAAAAGGCGCGGCGTCCTGGACAGCCGTGATGATTCTGACCTACATGTTCGCCCTGATGGGTATTCAGTCCTCCCCGGCATTCACCATGACATTTTTCGGCATCAAGTCCCCGAAACCCCTAGCCTGGCAGCAGACCTTCATGTCCACATTCGTGGTCGGTTTTGCCCTGTTCTATTTTACCGCGTTTCAGGGCATGGGCGCAAAAGTTCTGGAAGTGGCAGGTGTTGAGGCTTTTAAAGGTCTTTCCGACCGAACCATTGTTCCAACTCTGATCGAGCAGTTTCTGCCGCCGTTCATGATCGGTCTGGTCTTCATGGGCGCCATCGCCGCCATCCATTCCACGGCAGCCCCCTACATCAACACGGGCGGATCCATTCTGCTTCGCGATGTCTACTGGCGCCTGATCCGGAAACAGCAGGCCGGCGATGCGGAACAGATCTGGGTGAACCGTATTCTGACCACCGTTCTGACCATTTCAGCCCTGTATGTGGGCATCAATTCCAAGGCGGCCCTGGTTATTCTGGGAGCTCTGGCCACGGCATTCGGTTTTGTGATGTACGTCCTTTTGATCGGCGTGTGCTGGGGCGTTAAATTCCCCAGAGTCGGCGCTGTTCTGGGCGTTGCCGCCGGCATGTTCGCGGTGTATCTGACCTATGCCGTATGGCCCAACCCCTTGTCCATGCACTGCGCGTTCTGGGGGACGTTTGTGGGCCTGGTCGTTGCCTTTATCTGCAGGGGTCTTGGCATCAAGGATGACAAGGAAACCATCGACCGGCAGGCGGAAATCCGTCAGTGGCTGGACAGCGTGGACGCACCGTCCGCAAGCGCGGTCCAATGGCGCAGCGTCATGAAGTTCGCCGTACCGCTGTGGTATTTCTTTGCCATTGGCCCTGCCTGTATTCTGGGCAACAGCGCATTTAAATTTGCGGGTTTTCCGCCGCTGTGGTCCTGGCAGATCGCCTGGTGGACAATCGGCATCGTCATGATGTGGGCATTGTGCTTTAAAGCGGAATTTTCAACCACCAACGACATGCAGATCGCACGGGCGGAAAAGGAACAAAACATCGTGGTCAAGGCATAACCGAAATGGTTATGCTCTCAACGGAATCAACTGTGCTTTTATGCAAGACAGTGCGTTAACATGTAGATTTTGACTAAGGAGGTCATTATGAAATTAGAGGATAAATGGTTGATCGGGATTGTTGCTTTTATTATCCTGTTTACATCGTCTTTTGGCATGGGCATGTGGGGATAAATCCCATTTATATAATTTTTGATTAACGTGTTTAAAACCGGGGCGGAAGCGATTCCGCCCTTTATTTGTGTGAGAGGAGGATGCTTGATGACCAATCCGTATGTAGCGGCGTTTACCCAATCGATCAACGACCCGGACACTTTCTGGGCCGGGCCGGCCAATGACTGCCACTGGTATAAAAAATGGGACAAGGTGCTGGACGACTCGAACAAGCCTTTTTACCGCTGGTTTACCGGCGGCATCATGAATACCTGCTACAATGCCCTGGATTTTCATGTTGAAAACGGCCGCGGCAATCAGCCTGCCCTGATTTATGACAGCCCGGTTACAGACACCATCAAAACCTACACCTATTCCCAGCTTCGGGATGAAGTGGCCTTGTTTGCCGGCGTACTGGACAGCCTGGGCGCCAAAAAAGGCGATCGGGTGATCATCTATTTGCCCATGGTTCCGGAAGCCGCCATTGCCATGCTGGCCTGTGCGCGGCTGGGAGTGGTTCATTCCGTGGTATTCGGCGGGTTTGCGCCCAACGAGCTGGCCACCCGGATCAACGATGCCAAACCCAAAATCATGATCACCGCATCCTGCGGCATCGAGGTCAAGCGGGTCATCCCCTATAAACCCCTTCTGGATCAGGCGATTGAAATGGCCGCCAGCAAACCGGAGCACTGCATCATTTTGCAGCGGCCCATGGAAAAAGCGGCCCTCATCCCCGGCAGGGATCTGGACTGGAATGAAATGATGGCAAAGGCCAAACCGGCGGACTGTGTGCCGGTGGCTGCGACGGACCCGCTGTACATTCTGTATACATCCGGAACAACCGGCATCCCCAAAGGCGTTGTGCGGGACAACGGCGGCCATATGGTGGCGCTGAAATGGACCATGAAGGCCATCTACAATATGGATGCAGGCGATGTGTACTGGGCCGCATCCGATGTCGGATGGGTGGTCGGGCATTCCTATATCGTTTATGCCCCGCTTTTAAAAGGCTGCACCACGGTTTTTTATGAAGGCAAACCCGTGGGAACACCGGATGCCGGAGCCTTCTGGCGGGTGATCTCTCAGCACAAGGTCAAGGCCATGTTTACGGCGCCCACCGCGTTCCGGGCCATCAAACGGGAAGATCCGGAAGCCAAGCTGATGAAAGGGTACGATCTGTCCTGTTTCAAAACACTGTTTCTGGCAGGCGAACGCTCGGACCCGGACACCCTGAAATGGGCGGAAAACAATATCGGCGTTCCGGTAATCGATCACTGGTGGCAGACCGAAACCGGATGGGCCATTGCCGCCAACTGCATGGGGCTGCATCAGTATCCGGTGATTCACGGATCACCGACAGTTCCGGCTCCCGGCATGAATGTTCAGGTGGTGGATGCCAACTGCAATCCGATCAAGGCCGGAGACATCGGTGCGCTGGTGGTCAAGCTGCCGCTGCCGCCCGGCACGCTGCCCACGCTGTGGAACAACGATGCCGGATACATCAAATCCTATCTTGAGGAATTTCCCGGGTTTTACAAGACAGCCGACGCCGGATATATCGATGAAAACGGCTATGTCTATGTCATGTCCCGAACCGATGACATCATCAATGTGGCCGGTCACCGGCTTTCGACGGGCGCGATGGAGGAAATTCTCTCGGATCATCAGGCTGTGGCGGAATGCGCGGTTCTTGGCGTGGAGGATTCCCTGAAAGGCCAGGTTCCGGTGGGCTTTATCGTTTTAAAAGCCGGTATCACAACAGACCCGAACCAGATTATCAAGGAAGTGGTTCAGATGGTTCGGGACAGGATCGGGGCCGTTGCGTCTTTTAAAATCGCCACCGTGGTCAAACGGCTGCCCAAAACCCGGTCCGGAAAAATTCTTCGCGGCACCATTCAGAAAATTGCGGACAACAAGGAATACAAAATGCCCGCAACCATCGATGACCCGGCAATTCTGGGGGAAATCGAGGAGGCCCTGGTCAAAATCGGGTTTGCCGCCGGCCGGAAATAAGACATGGATTCCGGGTCAAGCCCGGAATGACAATGTTATAACCTCAACCGGTGCAGCGTGCTGCACCGGTTGTTTATTCTGGAACCGATGCATTTGGATTCTCACAAAAAATTCTGGCTGTTTGTCGCCCTTTCCGCGACAGTTACCGCTGTGGTGTTTATCACCCTTGCCGGCCTGTTCTGGAGCCAGTTTACCCCGGATGAGCAGAATAAGCTTATCGAACTGGTTCACCAGCACATGGTGTATGTTGTCGCCATGATCGTCATGTTCATCGGCGGATGGATCGTGTGGCTGGATGCGGTGTTATACACCTATGTCCTTCCCGCCGTGCAGATTGCCGATGAAACACTGGTGATTTATACGGTCAACCCGTCCCACCGGATTAAAATCGATGCCAGCAGAGACATGAACCGGCTGGTTGCCCTGATCAACGAAGGCGCTGAACGCTATGAAGCCCTGAATGCCGGCGTGTCGGAAAAAATCCGCCAGGTTCGTCAGGAAATCGAGCAGGACAAAAATGTTCTGGCAGCCATTGTGGAGCAATTGCCCGAAGGGGTGGTCATCTGCAATCCGTTCGGATCGATTCTGCTTTATAATCAAAAAGCTCAGGAGGTGTTGACGGTTCCGGAAAAAACCTGTGACTATCCCAATTCTGAAACCCTGACCGGACCGTTTCTGGGATTGGGCCGGAGTATTACCAGTGTCATAGACCCGGTTCAAATCGAACGCGCCGTTACCGAAATGTCTGGAAAACTCAATGATCCTGAAGCGCATCCGGTTTCTTTTTTTTCCATTACCGGCCCGATGGGAAATCTGCTGAGTGTCGAGATGGTTCCGATTCTGGAATATCGCAAGCAATTGGCAGGTTTTATTCTCATTATCCATGATCTGACCCAGGCATTGACCCTGGAGGCCAGACGGACGGTCATGCAGATGCTTTCCGGTTTTCAAAGCGGCCTGGACGATATCCGCTCATCGGTTGAAACCCTGCTGGCGCATTCCCAGATTGCATCATTCCAGCACAACCAGATGTTGAAGCTGATCCATGACAGCACCCTTCGCATGAAGGACATGATCGAATCCTCCTGCGCAACGCCCAGTGATTTTCAAACCATTTCACCCATAACCCTGATCGATTCCAGCCGGCCGGAATTTTATGATTTTGATTTGTTCAACCGGCCCGAAGCCAGCCTTGAGCTTCAGGAAAACCTGCTGTCCAACATCACCTATACGGTATTCGACACGGAAACCACCGGGCTTGACCCCCGAACAGATGAAATCATCTCGATAGGCGCGGTTCGAATCGTCAACAACAAGCTGCTTCATGACGATGTCTTCAACATTCTGGTCGATCCAAAGCGGTCCCTGAGCATGGAATCCATCAAAATTCACGGCATTCAACCCGAAATGCTGAAAGGCCAGCCCACCATCGACGTTGCTTTGTCCAAATTTATACGGTATTGCGAAAACACGGTTCTGATCGGGCATAATGCGGCCTTTGACATGCGCATGTTTCAAGTCAAGGAACCCGTCACCGGCATCCGGTTTACACAGCCGGTACTGGATACCTTGTTTTTGTCTGCGGTGCTGCATCCCGCACACCGGTATCACAGCCTGGGAACCATTGCCGAACGTCTGGGGCTTTGCATCCGGGGCAGACATACCGCGATTGGCGATGCGATGGCCACCGCGGAGATTTTTCTGAAATTTCTGCCGCTTCTGGCCAGAAAAAATATTCTGACACTGAAGGATGCGATTCTGGCATCGCAGAAAACCGATTATGCCAAAGTACGGTATTAACGGGGAAGGTGTCATTTTCATATATGTGGGCGAATGCCCGATTCATACCTGTTAACAAGGACATCAGGATTGGCGATGGGAACTCCTTATTTTTCAACCGCACCCGATTCGGCCGCATCCGTCACGATGGACGACCAGACGGTTGCCTGGCTGTCGCAAATTCCAGCCTTTTGTATCTCTGCCGGAATCCGAACTGGAAAAAATCATTCATACCATTCACGTTGAGGTGATTCCACAAGGAACGATCCTGTTCCTTCAGGGCCGCTCGCAGGTAGAAAACCTCTACATCGTCAAAAGCGGGACCCTGGAGCTTCACGATCAGCAGTCGTGTGAAAAGCCTCAGAAAAGCGTCCTGAAGGAAGGCGATATTTTTGCCCCCCAGTGCGAGGGCTTTCTGCAGGATCTCGCCAAACAGAAAAGCGTCCTGAAGGAAGGCGATATTTTTGGCGGCATCTCCCTGCTGCTGAATGCGGGCATTGCAGACAAAACGGCCAAGGCGACACGGGATTCGACATTTTATGTTATTCCGGGCCAGGTGTTTCTGGATATCTGCAATCGTCATCCGGTTGTCTCCAAATTTTTTGTCGATTCGTTCAGCCAGAAGATGACGGATGCCTCCTATGCCGCCATGATTGTCACCGAGCAGGCCGAACAGTTTCTGCTGAACACCGTCCCTTTTTCTTTTCTGCCGGAATCCGAGATCGCCGGAATCGCCTCGGAGCTGTCCGTTGTCTATCACCCGAAGGATCAAATCGTATTCACCCAGGGCATCTCCCGTATCGATGCACTGTATATCATTCAGAAAGGCGCGGCCGAACGCTATTTTGAGGAAAGCAGTCACATCACGCTGCATGACGAGATCAGCGAAGGCAGTCTTTTTGGCGGCATCTCCATGCTGCTGAACAACTCCATTTCCATCCGCTCCCTCAAAACCACGGAAGACACCCATTTTTACACGTGGCCCAGACAGCGGTTTCTGGATGTCTGCAACCGGTTCGAATCCTTCAGCGAGTATTTTACCGACACCTTTGGAAAGCGGATGCTGGACCGTTCCTATGCATCCATCGTGGCCCGGACGATCCATCCCCGCGAGGAATCCCTTCAGTATCTCAATCAGTCGATCGAAGACCTTTATCAGCAGAACATCGTTTTCTGCCTGATGGATATGACCATTCAAGCCGCCGCGGAACTGATGACCCGTCACCGCTGCAGCAGCATTCTGGTAAAAAATGCACCAGGGGGATTATCGTTGGAATCGTTACGGACAACGATCTGCGACAAAAGGTGATTGCCACGGGATTGAGCATATTGCAGCCGATTTCCGCCATTATGTCCACCCCGCTGCGAAGCATTTCTCAAAAAGCCCTGGTATTCGAGGCGTTGATGACCATGATGCAGGAGAACGTGAAACACATGGCGGTTATCGGTCCAAATGATTCGGTTGTGGGAGTCATCACGAACAAGGACATTCTGGTCTCTCAGGGCCAGTCTCCGCTGTTCCTGATACGCGAAATTCAATCTTCCGACAGCCTTGACGAAATTTCCCATCTGCACCAGCAATTGCCCGCGGTCGTTCAGAATCTGATTCGAAACGGGGCAAAAGCCAAAAACCTGACCCGGCTGATCACGACCGTTTCCGACACGATTCTGGTCAAACTGCTTGACATGGCCATCGCAAGAATCGGACAACCGCCCTGCCGGTTCGCGTTCATGGTCATGGGCAGCGAGGGGAGAATGGAGCAGACCCTGAAAACGGACCAGGACAATGCCATAATTTATGAGGACCCTTCCGAATCGTCCGCGGAAGAAGTCCGCGCGTATTTCATGGCTTTGGCGGAAACGGTCTGCACCTGGCTGGATCAGGTCGGGTATGATTTCTGCAAAGGGGACGTCATGGCCAAGAACCCCAAGTGGTGTCAACCGGTCTCGGTCTGGAAACAGTATTTTTCAAACTGGACCCATCAGGCAGAAGCGGAAGATCTGCTTCACGCCAGCATCTTTTTCGACTTCCGGAGCGGATATGGCGACATGGCCATTGTCAGTGATCTTCGCCAGTATTTGATGAGTACGCTGCTCGGGTGGGCCGGCTTTTTTCGGCATATGACCGAAAACGCCCTGTATTTCAAGTCGCCGCTTGGCTTTTTTCGTAATTTTATCGTGGAATCCAAGGGAGAATATCGGGATTCCTTTGACATTAAAAGCGCGATGATGCCGATTATCGACATCATCCGCATCTATTCGCTGAAATACGGGATTGCCGAAACCAACACACCCGAGCGGATGCTGCAGTTGTATTACAAGAAAAAACTGACATGGGATACTTACAGCGAGCTGGAACATGCCTATGGATTTCTGATGCAGCTCCGGTTTTCCCGTCAGGTGAATGCGGTCCTGATTGACAAAACCGGACCGAACAATTATGTCAATCCCAAGAAACTGACGCGAATCGAGCAGACCATGTTGAAAGAAATATTTGCCCGAATCGACAAGATGCAGAAACACATCAGTTTTGAATTTACAGGATCATGATCAACCTTATCTGTTTCGGGAGAAGATGGGGATGGGATTGGTTTACGAATTCAATACAGCCCGCCGCATACGGCAATCATTTGATCCAGGAGACAGCCTGGCCCTGGCGAAAGTCTGTATACAAATCCAGGCAGTCGAGCAGGCACTGATCCAGGCGTCCATGCCCTATCTGAATAGATGCCTGAACGGATGTCAGGGGTTGTGCTGCCGCAATGTTTACCTGGATGAAATCATCGGCATGGAAGATTTTTTATATATCCTGTAGCCTGATGCCCGACCTCGATGCTGAAATCGAAAAGCGGCTGAAACATTTGAAATGCCTGTTCACCGCGGATTGCGTTTTTCTTGAAAACAACAGGGGACCCTGCATCTTTCCCGCCGACATCCGCCCCGAGATATGCATCACCAGCTTCTGTACGGAAACCCCCAATGCCTCGCGGCAAATAGGCGCTGTGAAGTGGAACTTTCAGAAGCTGGCCTGGTTTGTCCGGATGCGCAGGACGCGCGACTTTTTTCAGGGGCAAGCCATCGCAGTGAAGTCCGCAAGATTTTCATCCGCTTTTTTCATATTATACCCGCCAATTCTTGATGACCTCGTAATAAATCCCGAACATCGTCACTCCGGCGAACGCCGGAGTCCAGATATTGTTAGGTCAAACGCCGGAAATTTGGTCATGGCCGTTTACGATTTCATTTTGTTTAATATGTTAACAGCGTGCTGTATAAAATATTAACAACACGATTTGACTTAATTATATGAATTATCTTCAGAATTTTTATTATTCTGAAGGAATTTATTTAATGTATAATTTTTGAACAATATGACTTCCAGTTCAAACGCAATTGATTATTTTACCGCCTGTCTGGGAATGTTGTAACTATCTGTTATTATGTTATTATATTCTATGCCATAAGCTTTTCTTCTCATCTGGCATGGATATTGCTTAACATTAACCCGATAAATGTAGGGGTTCGTGTATTTGGCCTTGATCATCGTTTCGGCAAGGCATTTGTCTGTGCCTGGCCGCCATCAGGCAATCACAGGCAGAATCGCAATTGACGCCAGAAGCAGTTCATAACCCAAAGGAGGCGGTATGGCACAGGCAGTAAAAAACAAAGGCTGGATCGTAACATTCGCAGGAATTGGTATTAACCTTGCGCTTGGTATTCTCTACACATGGAGTATTTTCAAGGGTTCCATAGCAAAATCAATTGAGGCAAAAGATGGTATTTTCAGCTGGAGTGCGGCGCAGCTGAATGACCCCTACTCGGTGTGCTGTCTTTGTTTTGCATTCTCAATGATCCTTGCCGGCAAGTGCCAGGATAAGATCGGGCCGCGCATAACCGCTTTTATCGGCGGCATTCTCGTAGCGATGGGATTGCTATTGTGCTCACAGAGCAACAGCTACGCAGCATGGGTTCTGGGTTTCGGCGTGCTGGCAGGCGCGGGATTTGGATTCGGCTATTCCGCGGCAACGCCGCCGGCCCTGAAATGGTTCCCTCCGGCAAAAACCGGTTTGATCGCAGGGCTGGTGGTATCAGGCTTTGGTCTTGCATCAGTTTATATTGCGCCTCTGTCCGAGTATCTCTTAAACAGCATCGGCATCAATAAATCCATGATGGTGTTTGGCTTTGCATTTTTGTTTGTGGTGTGCGGACTTTCCCTGCTGCTGATTAATCCTCCGAAGGGCTATGTGCCTGAAGCAGCGACACAGAATAAAAAAGGAGCGGTTAAAAAAAGTCCACTGAGCGTTGATGCCACTCCCCGGGAAATGCTGAAATCAGCCAATTTTTATGTGCTCTGGTTTATCTATTTCATCGGTTCCGGCGTGGGCCTGATGGTTATCAGCAGCATTGCCGGCATGGCCAAGAAGAGCATGCCCAATGCAGCATTTCTGGCAGTGGCCATCATGGCGGTGGGAAACGCCGGCGGTCGCATTATTGCCGGAATATTATCCGACAAAATCGGGAGAAATTACACGCTGCTGCTGATGCTTCTGTTGCAGGCAGCGCTGATGCTTGCCGCCATTTCACTGGTCGGGGCAGCGCACTCGAGCGCGGTCCTGATGCTCTTGCTGGCAACGTTTATCGGATTCAGCTATGGGTCAAACCTGTCCCTGTTTCCGTCTTTCACCAAGGATCTGTGGGGACTCAAGTCGTTCGGCATGAACTATGGAATCTTGTTCTCGGCCTGGGGTGCCGGCGGTTTTGTCATGAGCAGGGTATCCCAGATGATGCTGACAGCCACCGGCAGCTTCAACTCGGCTTTTATACTGGCCGCGATGATGCTCATCGTGGGGGCCGGGCTGACCTTCGCCATCAAGACATCCAGGCCTGCTGTCGTTATTCCCGCAGGCGTCATATTCGAGCCCCATCTGGGGTTCACTATGGCTGACGGTGGTGAAAAAATTAAAAACGGATAAGTGAAACTCACTTCAATCCGATGGCCTCACGGCAGTTTGAACAAAGCTCGCGCGATTTCTGATCGATGTCCTCCACATAAGTGGATGCGTTAAGCGCGCAGCCGGGCTGAGAGCAATGGAGCAGTCCGAAGGTATGTCCCAGCTCATGCACGGCCTCCTTCAGCAGCCGGTCATGCATCAGGCCGTTGTCCTCCGGCAGGCCGTAAAACTGGTTCTTGAGCCGGTGCAGCGAAACCACCGCCCCGATGCCGTCAAGTTGTGCTTCGCCGAAAACAAAGGTGAGAATGGGAATAAAAAGGTCCACGGCGGTAATCCCCAGGATTTTATACGCATCCGCGGGAGGGGACGCAATCAGCTGCCGCAGGATAAGAGAGGAGCAATACTGCTTTCTGAGGGGATCGAAAGTCCCCGGCAGGTCGATTTTGAATGTGCTGCATTTCGTCCTGATGCCGAAGGCGCGCTCAACGCAGCGCTTAAGCGCTTCAAGACAGCCGGTACTGTGCAGGTGAATGGGAACAAGGTAGATATAGGACATAAGCACGGCGCAAAGGTAAAATCATTTTTTTAACTTGTACTTTTCTATTTTATTATACAGGGTCAGGCGGCTGATCTTGAGGATTGCCGCTGCCTGAGCGACCTTGCCTCCGGTGCGGCCCAGAATGTTTCGGATATGATTTTTTTCCACTGTCTCCAGGGTCTCGTCGCCTGAAGGTTCCGAAGACGGATGGAAGGGGAAAGACAAATCGCTTATTTCAATGCGCGGCCCCCGCGCGCCCACCATCGCCCGTTCAATAACATTGCGCAGTTCTCTGATATTCCCCGGCCAGTTGTATTTCATAAGCATATCCAGTGTTTCCGGAGAGATGTCGGTGACATTTTTGTTCATCGACCGGGAATACTTATTCATAAAAAAACGCGCGATCAGGGGAACATCCGATTTTCGCTCGCGCAGCGGCGGCAGGTTTATAGAAAAAACATTAAGCCGGTAGTACAGGTCTTCGCGAAAGCTGCCTTCCCTGACCGCCTTTTCCAGATCCTTGTTGGTCGCGCAGATTATCCTGAAATCAACGCTGATAAGCTTGTCTCCGCCCAACCGGGTGAACTGCCGCGATTCAATTACCCGCAGCAGGTCCATTTGCATCTTCTCCCCGATATTGCCGATCTCATCCAAAAAGAGAGTTCCCTTGTCGGCCCTCTCCAGCTTGCCCCGCCTGCGATACAGCGCCCCGGTGAAAGCTCCCTTTTCATGGCCGAAGAGTTCGCTTTCCAGCAAACCTTCGGTATAAGCGCCGCAATTGATGGTGATAATGGGAAAATACCTGCGGTTGCTGTTGCTGTGGATGGATAGGGCTATCAGTTCCTTGCCGGTTCCGCTTTCACCGCGGATCATGACGGTTGAATCGGTCTGCGCGACCGTGGCAACCTTCTCCTTGACTTTTTTAATCCCCGTACTTTCTCCCACAATTTCATCCGAAAAGGATATTTCCTCAAGCTGCTGGCGCAGCCTCAGGTTTTCCGTAAGCAGGCGCCGCTGCTGTACGGCGTTTCTGATGAGATGGCTCATATCATCAGGGTCGATGGGTTTGACGACATAATCAAACGCGCCCTCTTTCAGTGCCTGGATGCTGGTATCAACCGAGGCAAAAGCAGTGATGACAATCGTTATGATGTCATTATCAATCTTTTTGATTCGCCGCTGCAGTTCCAGCCCGTCCATTCCCGGCATTTTGATATCGAGCAGAACAATATCCCACGCATCGTCCTGAAGTTTTTTCAGAGCGACAGTTGCGTCACCGGCCGTATCTACCCGGTAGCCGTCAAGAATGAACCATTTATAAAGGGCATCCCGTACCGAAGCTTCATCATCAACAATCAGTATGCCTATGTCGGCTGGTTTCATCGTGCAAAGCTCCTTTGTTTCGTCTGGTTGGCCAGGGTCTGCTGTGTGCGGGGCAGGGTGATGACAAATTCGGTACCCGCACCCACTTGCGAATCCACGCTGATGGTGCCGCCGTGCCGCTGAACAATGCCGTAAACCACTGCCAGACCCAGCCCCAAGCTCTTGTTGGATTCTTTTGTCGAGAAAAAAGGCTCAAATATTTGCGGCAGTTCGTCAGGGGGAATCCCCGCTCCAAAATCCTTCAGCATGATCCGGACACAGGCCGGATCATGACAGTCTGTAGAGACGATAATGACTCCTTCGGGAGGAGAGGATTCGATGGCATTCACAATCATGGCGATAAGGATTTGCTGAATGGCTCCCGGATCGCACTGGATCACATCATCCCCCTGGTCCAACGCTTTCCTGAGCTCCAGGTTTTTCATCCGGACGCTGTGATCAATTACTTTCAAGCTTACATCAATTATTTCATTGAGATGAGCCTCTTTCACTTCCCCTGAAGCCCGTTTTGCAAACAGCATCAGATTCTTGACGATGTTACCGCAGCGCTTGGCCTCTGCAGCGATAAAAGAGAGATTTGCATTGATCTCCGCGACGATTGCAGGGTCATCGGTCGCTTTGCTCAGATATCGGGATGAAAGCTTGGCATAGGATAGAATCCCGGAAAGCGGATTATTGATTTCATGGGCGACCATTGCCGAAAGCTTTCCCAGGGAAGCCATTTTTTCTGCAAAAAACAGGCTGGCCTGGGTTTTTTTAAGCTCCTCTTCTTCAACCCGCAACTGTTTCTGGGTGCGGTAGCTCTGCCGGATAATGATGGCCAGCAGCAGAAGCATCAGCAGCAAAATAACCCCTGAAATCTTCGTGACGGAACGAATCAGCAGGGTGATTTCCGCCTGAACATCGCCAATGTAAATCCCGGTGCCGATGATCCAGCCCCACGGCGCGAACCCCTTCACATAGGATATTTTTGGCACAACGAGATTTTTATTGTCGCGGTCCTGCCACATATAGTCAACATAGCCGGAACCGTCTTTCTTCACCACGCTGACAAATTCCACAAAAACCCGTTTGCCGTTCGGGTCCTGGTAGTCGCTTAAATCCGAGCCGTTCAAGTCGGTGCGGTACGGGTGGATGACCATAGCCGGGTGCATGTCGTTGATCCAGAAGTAGTCCTTCATCTTCTGGCCGTATTGCAGGTTACGGATCTGGTCAATGGCCTGCTTCTGTGCCTGCTCCCTGGTCAGCACACCCAATCGCTCATCATTCTCCAGCTTTGCCAGAATGTTCCAGGCGGAATTGGTCAGCTCGCGGATCATCTCCCGCTTGCGGTCCATGCTGTTTTTTTCAATGGTTGGAATGATAAACATAAACAGCGCCAGGATAAAAAGCGCAATGGTAAGGCCGGTAGGAAGAATAATCCTCAGGCCAAAGGATTTCCAGTGAAATGGAAGCTGCCGGGCTGTCATGAGGTCCTGAAAAACTGCTGCTGTAGAAGATTGCCGTTCGTACTGCCATGTTGTTCCGCAGCAGTGACATAGAAGACAACCGGGTGCCTGCACCATCAGGCGGTCGCGGACAAACTGAATTGTATCAATATGCTAAAAGCACCACCGTGTCAATGATCTGTGTCATGCGCTCATCGCAGCATAAGGTTACCCTATAAAATAAATCTTGACAAATTGATTTTATAGATATTATAATTGAATCGTATTTAACGGGTTTTTTATTTGGAGCAATGCTTAAAGAAGAGCAGCGAAAGCTGTGTGGCACAAAACAGTTTGTTTATGTAAAGGAGAAAAGAAAGAATAGATTATTTGTTTGAGAATCTTTTTGGGTGCTGACTGCGCCTTTTCATTCAACAGACAATAATTAATTTTTTTCGGGTCTGGGAACATCGTATTCCCAGAGGTTAGAATGATAGTCGGGCCGCTATCACGATTTATTCGTGATAGCGGCTTTTTTATTTAGGACATCGGGGTTTCCGAATAACCGGATTCCTGAAATTTGAAAGGAGGCAACATATGGGATTCAGAATAACAGATCTGTTTGTTCCAAGGCACATGCATAAAAATCCGGAATACCGCAAGGAAGGCGTAGAGATGCTGAAAGACCCAGCCATTCTGTCAAAAATTGCGGAAATAGATGTTGATGAAGGTGTTCGCCAGGCTGCTGCAAAAAGGCTATCGACATTAAAAGAAAGCGTTTCCTGATATTTTCTGCTGTGCTTTTTCATTCGCAAATCTTTTTCGGCCTGATTTGTTTGAGAACACCAACATTTCCGGAAACGCACCAATTCTGGGGTTTCCAGACGCCATCTGCTACATGGTTGGCACGTTGGCTTCACTGAAGAAGCGCCGCCATAATTGTGTCCTCATTCGCCCGTCCTGCTCATGGGTTTTTTCGAATTCCCGTAAGTGACGGGCGCCTGTTCTTCATTATCATTCCCTTTTCTTGTTATTTAAATTTCTGTTGACACAACAAACCTTCACAAGGTACAAAAATATACTTATGATTTGGCATTAATATGTAATCCATGATGACCTGGATGACTTGTTTTGCTCCATTTTTTGTTCATAATCATTTTCTAATTATTAATCTTAACAAACGCGGAGGTTTCAAATGAAAAAAGGTATGGCATGGATGATGGCAGCTGCCCTGATGGTAGCTCTGGTTGCAGCCCCGGCGCCGGCAGCCGATCGGGTCTTTTTTGCGATTGCCACCGGCGGCACCGGCGGCACCTACTACCCCCTGGGCGGCATGCTGGCCCAGTTGTTGTCCAACACGGTTACCATTGACGGGAAAAAGCTCTCCGCCACCGCCGAAACCAGCAACGCCTCGGTCGCCAACGCCACGCTTCTGGGTCGCGCCGAGATCGAGTCCGCTTTTGTCGCAGCAGATATTCTGGATGCCGGATACAAGGGCATCAAACAGTTTGACGGCAAGAAAATGACCAACCTGCGCGCCCTGGGATCTTTGTATCCGGAAACCGTTCAGATCGTGGTGCGCACCGGCGCCAAGATCAATTCTTTTGCCGATATCAAGGGAAAAACCGTATCTTCGGGCTCGCCCGGTTCCGGACAATGGCAGCTTCTGGGCGACCTCCTGGAGGCCCATGGCCTTAAACGGGAAGATGTCAAGGAAGATTACTCCTCTTTTGCCCAGTCGGTTGAGAAAATCAAGGACGGAAATCTGGACGCCAGCCTGATCACTGCCGGCGCCCCCACAGCCTCCATCACCGAACTGGCCAATGCCCATGACATCAAGATTCTGCCCCTGGCCGGCCCAGGCATCGAGAAGCTGCAGTCCGTATCCCCCTACTACGCCAAGGCAATTCTGGGAGCCAATACTTACAAAGGCCAGACCGCCGATGTCCCCACCATCGCCGTGCGCGCCATCTGGGCCACCCATGACAAGCTGGACAATGAAATGGCCTACCAGCTTACCAAGGCACTTTATGAAAACACAGAAACCCTTGGCAAGGTGCACGTCATGGGAAAACAGATCAGCCTGCAGACGGCCCTGGAATCGATTTCCATCCCCCTGCATCCCGGCTCTGAACGTTATTTCAAGGAAAAGGGACTGATTAAATAAATGCTTTTCCGGGTCGCAGCCCTGCTGGTCGTTTTTCTGGCTGCCTGCGGCCCGTTTATTCCGCATTCGTATTCACAATGCCGGCATTCGCTGATCATTCGCCAGTTTCCCGCCCGAAATACATTGGCCCGATATTGCATACCCCGGGACGGCTGCTTTTCGCTATCTTTCATTCACTCTGTTTCCCAAACACCTGTTCGTGACGATTACCGGATCGAAGCTGACCGCATCGTGCAAGTGGCGGAAACATTTCAAACCCATGAAGCCGGGCTGCCGTCTCTGGAACAGGAAGCCGACGCCCTGGGGTGGGAATGGCAGGACGGGCAGTTTCTGCTTCACATGCGCCGCCAGATCCATCATCTGGTAATGCGCACAGACAGGCTATACCGTAACCGCCTGCACCTGGCAGACCGAACCATCGATCTGAACCAGTGGGACGACCAGGCCCTTGAATTGAGCATCGAAAAACACAGAGATAATCATGATCCACTTTTCAATAAAGAGAACACGCCATGACCAATGATAAACATCCCGAAACCGACTTGATTCCGGAACCCCAAACGATTCCGGAGGTCAGCGAAGCGGAAATCGAAGCCATCATCAAGAAGTATGACGCCGAATCCAATTTCCGCGACCTCACCGGCATCACCGCCGCCATCGCCAAGGTGGCATGCATCTGCCTGAGCCTGTTCCATGTCTATACCGCCGGATTCGGCCTTCTGAACGAAGTGGCCCATCGCACGGTCCATCTCTCATTTGTACTGGGATTGGTCTTTCTGATTTTTCCCCGGCGCCGCAATTATGGACAGATATCCGCCTGGGTCTTCGGCCTGGGGTATTCCATTCTTTATCTCTTTCTCACCTGGCAGCTCATCCAGCGCCTGACGGGCCAGTTGCCGCCCTGGGCGGATGTGGCGCTGTACGGGGTCATCGGGCTTCTCTGTTTAACCGCCCTGCCCCTGGAAAAACTTCAAGGCTTCGGGGACCGGCTGTCCATCCTCGACTGGCCGCTGGCGCTTGCCGGAACCGGCATATCCCTTTATCTCGTGGTTTTCTTCAAAAGCATTTTCGTCGATAACATCGGTTTTCCGCAGCCGGCAGAGTTCATCATGGGACTTCTGGCCATTGTCATGGTGACCGAAGCCGCCCGCAGGACCATGGGAGAGACGCTGCCTCTGGTGGGCGCCCTGGCCCTGCTCTATGGCATGCTCGGCCCCCATCTGCCGAGCATGCTGGCCCATCGCGGCTATGACATTATCCGCATCGTTCAGCACCTTTATCTGGGAACAGAGGGCATCTACGGCGTGGCCGTGGGGGTTGTGGCCACATACGTCTTTCATTTCGTGCTGTTCGGCGTGCTGGCACAGGCATCGGGACTGGGCCAGCTTTTCATCGATCTGGCCACCATGCTGGCCGGCCGTTTTGTCGGCGGCCCCGCAAAAGTATCGGTCGTTTCCAGCGGTTTTTTCGGCATGATCTCCGGCTCGCCCATTGCAAACACCGTCACCACCGGGGCCTTTACCATCCCCATGATGAAGAAGCGCGGGTTTTCCGCAACCTATGCCGGCGCGGTGGAAGCCTCCGCATCCTGCGGCGGCCAGGTGACGCCGCCCATCATGGGCGCCTCTGCCTTTGTCATGTCCGAGATGCTGGGCATTCCCTACAACGAGCTTATTTTTATCGCCATTGTTCCGGCTTTTTTTCACTATCTGGCGGCCCTGCTCATGGTTCACCTGGAAGCCAAGCGGCTGGGCCTGGAAGGCCTGAGGCCGGATGAAATACCCACATTTGCCCATACCATGAAGCGCTCCTGGCACCTGATGATTCCGCTGACCGTCATGGTCACCCTTCTGATCATGCAGTATACCCCTTATCTGGCCGCTTTCTGGGGAATCATTCTGACAGTGATCTGTTCCTATATTCCCCTGGTCATGAAACGTCTTGGCTTTTCCGGACTGGATGACAGGAACACGCTGACCCCCGCCAAAATTATCCATGGACTGGAAAACGGTGCCCGGTCCGCCCTTGGCATCGGCGCGGCATGCGCCTGCGTCGGTTTTATTTTAGGGGTTATCACACTTACCGGCATGGGCTTCAAGTTTTCCGGCGCGGTGCTGCAGATGTCCAGCTACCTGGGACATCTGGTCTCGAGTCTGACGCCTTTTGACCTCATCACCGCAAAATCGGCATCTCTTTTCTTCGGGCTGATCATGGTGGCCATTGCCTGTATTCTGATGGGAACCGGCATTCCCACAACGCCCACTTATATCATTCTGGCCTCCATAGCCGGACCCGCCCTGCTGGATATGAACGTGCCGCTGCTGGCCACCCATTTCTTCGTTTTCTATTACGGCGTTCTGGCGGATGTCACCCCGCCCGTGGCTCTGGCCGCTTATGCCGGAGCCGGTATCGCGCGGGCAGATCCCATGAAGACCGGCGTCATCGCCTTCAAGCTCTCCATGGGCAAGGGACTGGTGCCGTTCATGTTCGTATATGCTCCCAGCATGCTGTTTCTCAATTTCACCTGGACCGAGTTCAGCATTGCCATGGCCAGCGGCATCCTCGGCATATTCGCCTTGTCCGTAGCATTCACCGGCCATTTCGTAAGAACCACCCGGTTCTGGGAAAATGCCCTGCTGTGTATCTGCGGCTTGTTTCTGGTGGGAAACTACCTGCCGCTCATACTTTTTGGCGCGACGATGGTTTCCATGTTGCTGTTTTGGATATACATGACCGGAAAACGTCAGGAGGAGGCGCTGGTGTCGGCATGACGTGCTGTCAGGGCCGACACCGAGGCGTTAGGGTCGAAACGTTTAGGCCACAACCGTGATAAGGCTGGATCCGCCCGGCCCTTTTTCCAGGCGGATCTGGGTGGGGATTTCCTCGGCCAGCCGTTTGACGTGCGATACGATGCCGACCGTCTTGCCGTTGGCCCGAAGACCCTTGAGGGCGGACATGACTTTGTAGAGCATCTCGTCGTCCAGAACGCCGAAGCCTTCATCCAGAAAAAGGGATTCGATCTTGCGATGCTTTCCGGCCATGTCCGAGAGCCCCAGGGCAAGGCAAAGACTCACCAGGAACGATTCCCCGCCCGAAAGTGTCTTCACGGACCGCAGCGCCCTTGCCTGAAGAGCGTCTTCGATGTGGAGACCAAGGGCGTTCTCTTTAGCCGGTCTCAGGGTATAGCGACCGCTGCTCAGAGCGGGCAGATGTTTGTTGGTTTCTTCCATGAGCTGCTTCAGCAGGAGCTGTTGCAGTTTTCCGCCGGCTTCATTTTCGCTGCTCCCTTCAATGCTGCGCTGCACGTCCATGGCTTCGGCATATGCCTTTTCCTGAACGGCGATGGCCTGAAGCAGTTCGCGATACTCGCGCTCCGCCTGCCGATGCTGCTCCAGAGTACGTTCAAATCCGTCGATATCCTGATACAGTGCTTTTTGACGCTTGACGGCATCGGAGATTTTCCAACGGACCGTATCGAGAGAATCCTGCGTGGCGTGTTTTGGACGGAGCGCTGCCAGCGCTTCGCGCGCCGCTGTCAAGGCCCCCTCGGCGCCGGACAGGCGGCTCATGAGCTCCTGTTCGCCCTGAAGAATCGCCAGTCCGTCCCGAATGTCGTTCAACGCGCCGAAACCCGCGGCACTGGATTGCTCCAGAAGGTTCCGCTCCGTAAGCTCCGCCTCTGATAGGGTTTGCCGCGCCTGGTCAGCCAACCGCTCCAATGATCCCCGCTCTGCCGATAGACCGTGGCGAAGGGGAGCAACTTCCATGGTCAGAGACTGCTCTTCGGCATTGAGTCTTTCCACCTGGCTTTCCATCGCCCGTCGCTCGCGGGCAAGATCCAGGGCGCCGTATCGGGCCTTGCGATCGGCCTTGAGTTCATTCAGCCGGCTCTGGATGGTTTGGCTTTCCGCGGACAGATGCCGTATCTCCGCTTCAAGGCGCTGAAGCACTTCGGAGTCGTCCTTGCGCCGTGTTTGGAGCAAGTGCAGTTCATCCGCAGCCGCCGTCTGCTCCCGGCGCTTCCGGCAGTACATTTCCGATCGCTCCCGGAGTCGCTCCACCGGCAATTTCTCGCCGCCCGGGTCCGGCAAGGGCTTCCTGCCAGCGCTGCAGGCGGCCTGAAAGCGCCGAGCGGACGGATTCCTCGTTCTCACCCAGCCGGGTCAAATCGTCATCAATCTGAGCCAGCGCCTTTTGACAAGGCGCATGCTGATCCCGCGCCGATTCCAGCAGTTTCTCCCGCTTGGAGAGTTTTTCCAGCTTCCGCCCCAGGGAGCGATCCGTCCATTTCGCCCGCCATGCAGACCACCAGGTGCTGCGCAATCGGGATCGGGCACTCCGGATTTCCTTCCGGACGCTGCGGATGCTCTCAGAAGGCGGGTCTATCTGGCCGAACGCCCATTCCTCACCTGCCACCCCGCATGCACTGGCCCATTCCTGTTGCAGTTCCTCCAGGTTTTTGACGCGCGCCTGAATCGCCAGGTCTTTGGCCTGAAAGGACTCGAGTTCGATATTCAGGGAACGGATTTTCTCCTCACCCTCTCCAATGGTTCGATCGAGTTCAGTGAAATCGATTCCCTCCTTTTCCAGAAAGGGATGGTCCGGTGCGCCGCAAAGGGGGCAGGGCTCTCCTGTCTGCAGCGAGCTTCTGTAGGAATCGAACCGGCGGATGGTGTCGCGCTGCCGGATCTGCCCTTCCAGAGCCTTCAGGCTGGATCGTTCCACTGGAGATGGATTGTGTCAGCGCAGCCATCCGGGTGTGGTTTTCCGTCAGTTCTTCCGGAACGTTTCTGAAAGCGGCAGCCTTCCGGCCGATGCGGATAAGGGCCTTGCAGGCTGCCAGTTTTTTTATGCCATGGTCAATGCAGGCTTTCAGGCTGTCTTCAGTTTCTCCATCGAATACAGCCAGCAGGCGTCCATCCCGGTCGGTTTTGCGGTCTCTCAGCCGGTCGGCCTTAAGCCGAGCCTTTTGGAAGGCGGCTTCGGCACGTCGGAATGTCCTGGCCGCACGCCCTTCGGCCTTGAGTGCATCGCCCCTCGCATTACTGCTTTTCTCCTTCTGTTGACGAATCGCAATAAACCGCGTCAGAAGAGATTCCATGGCCGGGATCTCGCGCCTCCAGGCTTTCCTCCCCTGCGTGCGCTTCGAGCCACTGCAGAAGCTCCTGGTTCCGTCCGTCCAGGCCTCTTGTCTTTTCTTCCAGTTCCAATTGCTTGCGGTTCGTATCCCGCTGCTCACGGCCCATGGCTTCAAGGCGGGAGACCGTCTCCAGAAAACGCTCCCCTGTTGCGGCAATGTCGCGATCCAGGCCGCGGCCTCGATAAAATCCCCGGTTCGCGCCGCCAGACGCTCCCGAGCCGCTTCAAGTTCTCTGCAAATCCGGCCAAGCCGCTCCTCCAGCTCCCCGATCCGTTGCTCCCGGGCCGGTATCTGGGCTTCCAGGTTCACGACTTCCCCCCGGATCGCCTCTGCTCTTGCCTTAAGCGTCTCCACCTGTGTCAGGGCTTCTTGGTAAAGTCCGGCCGGTCGAGCTTCTTCCAGCTGTTGAAGACTTTTTCCGAGCCTCGGCATACTGTTCTTCCGCCAACCGGAGCGCCTCGGCAGCATCCTGCTCGGCCATGGGCTCCCGCTCCACCCGTTCCAGCCAGGATTCCTGGTCCCGAAGTATTTCCATGTCCCGGTCAATCGCCCGGATATCTTCCCGCGCCTGTTCCATGGACTGCCGGATTTCATCAAGACGGGCCCTGTCCGGCGTCTGGAATCCGGCCGCATCCTCCTTGAGCCGATGCAGCCGGTCGGTTTCACGTTCGGCCCGCGTTCGGATGGATTCTTCCATTTCCCGGATTATCTCCGGGCCGATGATTTTCTCAAGAATTTCCGCGCGTTCGTTTTCCAGTGCATTCAGAAATGCAGAGAACTCGCCTTGTGCAAGGAGAATGGAACGGCAGAAGCGCTTGAAATCGAGCCCTGTCAACTCGGCAATGCGATTTCGAACCGGAATCGATCGGCTTTCCAGCAGGGTTTTTTCACCATTCAGGGAAAAAAGCGACATTTCGACAGGCTCGGTATTTTCACCGGCCTTTTGCACGGACCACCTGCTGCAATAGCGAAGGTCCATCACCGAAAAAGTCACTTCTGCAAAGGATTCATTCTGCTGCAGATTCAGGATGCTCTTCTCGGGGTTTCTCAGGCGCGCCGTCTCGCCGTAAAGTCCAAGGGTAATCGCATCCAGGATGGAGGATTTGCCCGAACCATTGGGGCCCACAATGGCAAAGAGCCCCGTGTCGGAGATCGGAGACCGGTCGAAGCAGATTTCCCATTCCCCGGTCAGCGAGTTGATGTTCTTGAATTTGACGCCCAGTATCTTCATGATGGCTTTCCTTGGGTGACAGCATTCCCTTGGCTCGACCCCAGACGCGATTTATGCCTGACAAGATAAAATCTGGTCGCTCTGCCTGTTTTAACCCAGAATCAGGCGCTGGGGGTCGCATTTTTCCCGCAGTATATTCAGCTCGAAATCGGTTGGCGGCGCCACTTCCGTTGCCCGCGACACGTCGATGTCAAAGCCCATGTTGTCCAGAATCCGGCGCGGCGTAATGCCGGGGAAAAAGCCGGTCAGATACATCTCCTTGGTGACGTCATCAAAGCCCATCGTCGCCATGTTGGTAATGACGGACTGCGGCCCGCCGTCGGGAAGCCCTGCTTTTTTACGACCTTCCGGCCCGTCCAGCCAGCCGGCGCTGGTGATGTAATCCACCTTGGGGACAAATTTTCGCTTTTCATGCTGCATGAAGGTGATGGTTCTGCCCACGAACGAGGCGACATCGCAGGCCCCGCCGCTTCCGGAAAATCGGACCTTGGGTTTGAAATAATCCCCGATGGCCGTTGAATTCAGGTTTCCGAACCTGTCAATCTGGGCAGCGCCCATGATACCGACAACATGAGGGCCTGTAACCCGGTTCTGCATGGTGGCAAAGGCATCGGCCAGGTTGCCGTTCACCGATGTCCAGAACATCACCCTGGGGTCTGCCACGGCCAGCGGGACTTCTTCCAGAAGGGAGTCGATGGCGCCGGTCTCAAAAAAAATGACGCTGTTCGGGGCGCAGATGTGCTTGGCGGCCATGGCGGCCAACATGGAAATGCCCGTGCCGCAGAAGACAATATCGCCGTCCTTGATCTCCCGCGCCGCGGCAATGGTCATCAATTCTTTTAAGGTATAATCCGGCATATCGGCTCTCCCTATTTCCTGTCCAGTCCCACGGCATAGCCGGTTCTGGGATCAGCCTTGATGGCATTCAGCTGCCTGGTTCCGATCTTGTCCAGAAGCCCCTGATGATCGGTTACGCCATGGACGTATTCTTTCAGATAGGCGCTGTAGCGGCCGTCGTCTTCGGCGCTCCTGCGGTAGGCGTTGAGATAAGCCGGATCATAATCGTAATAACGGTAACAGGCCGTGGGATAGGCGCCGTGGGGCACATGGACAACGGCATCCACACAGAAAGAGGGAATCTGGTTCTGGTCCGGACCGGCCTTAAGGAAATCGGACGCCACCAGCTCCTCGCAGGTGACGATCACGTGCCTGGCGCATTTGGCCTGCTCGACATCGGAAAAGGTCAGACCCTCCATGCGCACGGTGCCTTCCCGATCCGCCTTCTGAACGTGAATGATGGTGACATCGCAGTTGATGGCCGGAACCAGGACGAGTTTCGGGGCATTTCCCCACGACCCGAAGGGATTGTCCATGACCTGAAGCTTCTGGTCCGGAAGACGGGAATCTTCTTCCCGCATCTGGCTTGAAAATCCCCATTTTTCGATGATATCGGTTCCCAGAGACGAGCGGGTGGGCAGAAACGGCACGCCCATGGCGCCGGCCATGAACCTTAACGTCATCTGGTAATTGGAATAATCTTCGATGGCAATGGCGCCGGACTGGGCGGCTTTTTTAAACCGGATGCAGGTCGGGGCAAAGCGGCCGCTTCCGGCATAGGCAATCTCCAGCCGGGACACGCATCCGGCGCCGATCAGCTCGTCCACGCCCTGGCCGTTGGAGTGGGCATAGAGATGGATGTTGTTGATTTTCTGACGGATGATTTCATAAACAGCCGCCATCGGATTCCGGTTGACTGTAAATCCGCCGATGGACAGATGGCAGCCGCTGTAGACAAATTTTTTTACAGCCGCTGACAGGCTGGTTGTTTTATCCTGACTGATGTTCATGGGGTTTTGGATCCATTGAGATCCTGAACGATTTTGATTCCCAGATCCAGGGCCTTTCGGTTCATTTCCAGAAAGCTGGGGGGAATGCGGGTTTCCAGCACGCGGATGATGGATTCGGGCTTGACCAGCTCGGTGATGGCGAGCACCGCTCCCAGCATGCAGATGTTAAAGACGATGGGCTTTTTGATTGCCTCCATCACCGCCTGGTACATGCCCAGCTCTACCTGCCGGGCATCCACCTTGCGCTCGGTCTTCACAAATCGGGTATCCGTGATCAGCGTGCCGCCGGGCCGGATGATGGGATAGAACTTGTTGTATGCCTCCTGGGTCAGACAGACCAAAACATTGGGCTGGGTGACCTTGGGAAAATAAATCTGTGAATCCGCAATAATCACATCCGTGCGGGTGGAGCCGCCTCTGGCCTCCGGCCCGTAGGACTGGGACTGTACGGCAATCAGATCTTCGTACAGCACTGCGGCTTCGGCAAGGATAATGGCCGCGGTAATCACACCCTGGCCCCCGGAGCCTGAAAAAACCATTCTGCATCTTTCCATGGTTAACGCCCTTTCCCTATTGCCTCTTTCTGTGCGCGTGCGATGACTTTATCATACTCGCCGCAGTACTCCGGCAGCTCCTTTCGAACAAAAACACCCCGCTCGATCAGCTCCGGATTCGCCGCCTTGGCCTTTGAACCCATGGGCGTCGTCACATCCTTCATCCGCTTCATCATGTCCACGGCCCCGCCTTCCTTGTTCTTTCTGCCGAAATACGTGGGGCACTGGGACATGACCTCCACAACGGAAAAGCCCTTGTGCTGCATGGCCTCCTGAAGAATGTCGGCAACCTGCTGAACATGATAGGTGGTGGTGCGCGCCACAAATGTTGCGCCGGCTGCCTTTGCCAGCTCCACGATATCAAAGCCCTGATCAATATTGCTGTAGGGGGCGGTTGTTGCGGAAATGCCATATCCGGAAAGCGGCGAATACTGGCCGCCGGTCATCCCGTAGATCCGGTTGTTCATCACAACGGCCGTCATGTCGATGTTGCGCCGGGCCGCATGAATAAAATGGTTGCCGCCGATGGCCAGTGCATCCCCGTCTCCCATGGGAACAATCAGGTGAAGCTCCGGCCGGCTCATCTTGACACCGGTGGCAAAGGCAAGGGCCCGCCCGTGAACCGTATGAAGGGTGTGGAAGTCCACATATCCGGAAATTCGCGAGGAGCACCCGATCCCGGAGACCATGACGATGTCGTTCTTGTTGAGCCCCATGTTTTCGATGGCCCTGAGCATGGCGTTCAGCACCACGCCGTGCCCGCATCCCGGGCACCACATATGCGGGAAGAATCTTTCCCGGATGTAATCTTTTATCGCCATTATATCCCCTTTCCCTGTATGAGCCGCAGAATGTTTCGAATGTCCGTGGGATTGATAAAGACCCCGTCCATCCGGTTGGCCAGAAACACCCGTTCCGGGCGGTCCACGGCCAGTTTGACCTGCTGAAGCACCTGGCCCATGTTCATTTCCACCACCACGATCGTCTTTGCGGCCCGGCATCTTTCCCGGACAATGTGATCGGGAAACGGCCACAGGGTCTGAAGCTCCAGAAGTCCCAGCCGCTCCCCGCGCTTTCTGCGGTTCTCCACCACGTGAAGGCTGGATCTGGCAGAAGACCCGTATGAAATCAGAATGCAGTCCGCATCCTCCAGGTAATACTCCCGGGTCCGGGCGATCTCTGCGGCGTTGTTTTGAATCTTATCGATCAGATGCCGCATCAGCCCGTGAACCACCTGGGGATTGCCCGAGGGAAAGCCCCACATGTCGTGCGCCAGGCCCGTCACGTTGTAGCGGTGAACCCCCCCGAAATCCGACATGGGAAGCCGGCCGTCCTCACGGGGCAGATAAGGGTGATAGTCCACACCGCTCTTTACCGCCGTTCGAAGCCGCTCCACCAGGGGCAGTTCGCCTTTTTCCGGAATCTCAAGCCGCTCCCGCATGTGCCCCACGACTTCATCAAAGAGCAGAATGACCGGCGTGCGGTAGGTTTCGGCCAGATTGAAGGCATCCACGGTCACGGCAAACACGTCCTGATGGTTGGATGCAGTCAGGGTGATGATGGCATGGTCCCCATGCGTGCCCCACCTGGCCTGATTCACATCCCCCTGGCTGACATGGGTGGGAAGTCCGGTGGATGGCCCCCCCCGCTGCACGTTAACGATCACAGAGGGGATTTCCGCCATGATGGCATAGCCAAGGGCTTCCTGCATCAGGGAAAAACCGGGGCCGCTGGTTGCGGTCATGACCTTGCTGCCGGTTAGGGACGCACCGATAATGGCGCACATGGAGGCAATCTCATCTTCCATCTGAATGAATTTGCCGCCGATTTGCGGCAGCCGAAAGGCCAGATGCTCGGCGATTTCCGTGGAAGGGGTGATGGGGTAGCCTGCAAAAAAATCCAGCCCCGCATAGAGGGCTGCTTCCACACATACCTCGTTGCCTTGAATAAATTTTATACTTTTGCTCATATCTTCGCCCTATTCTTCTGTAAGAATTTCGATGGCCAGATCCGGACACCTGAGTTCGCAGAGCCGGCAACAGATACAGTCCTCAGGCCGAGCCGCAATCGCCTTCTCCAGATCATCCAGTTCCAGAACCTTTTTGGGGCAGAATTCAACGCAGATCCCGCATCCCTTGCACCAGTCGCGGTTAATGACGTGTTGTTTCAGTTTGGGTTTTCCCATTCATCCTTCCTTCATGTCATGGCGAATATCAATCAGCAATCCCTGCCCTCGAGAAAGGCAGAGGCCGATCCGTTATAGTCGGAAAAGGGCGGGACCGAGAGCTTTTTCAACAGGATAGCCATCTTAAATCCCCCCTGACCCCCGCTTATTTCGAAGCAGGGTATCATCTTTACGTTTACACAGTAGTAATTTTTACCAATGAAGTCAATAAAAAGGAGCTTCCTTAAGGTTAAAATTGCCGTTGACCTTCATGGCCACCTCAGGGTAAAAGATGCATAAGAACAGCAACAATCGGATATCGCCGGGATGAAAACCTCTGCGATACCTGGCAGCCTCGCAGGTGATTACGTTGAAACAAATGATGAAAATAACCCTTGTTTACGGCTTGATCCTGATATCGGTTTCAGCTTTCTGGTATGCCGTCGGCCATCCGCGGCTGGTAAGGGAGCCGGCTCTGAGCGCCCATCATCAACTGCAGAGCGTGTCCTACGCGCCGTTTGAAAAAAATCAGTCGCCGCTGGATATCGGCCTGAAGGGGCTGACCATTTCTGACCGGAGATTAGATGAGGATCTGGCCATTCTCTCTCGCCGGTTTACCGGTATCCGTACCTATTCCGTCGCCGGACTGGAAGCAGTGCCGGTTTTTGCCGAAAAATACGGATTGAAGGTCTTGCTGGGCGCCTGGATCGGTGGTGATCCGGTTCTCAACCAGAAAGAACTGACAAAAGTCATTGATATAGCCAGACGTTTCCCATCCAGCATACGCGGAATCGTGGTGGGAAACGAAGTGCTGCTGCGCCGTGAAGTCACCGGGCCCCAGCTTGTCGAATATATCCGCCAGGTCAAGTCCGCCCTGCCGGATATACCGGTTACCTATGCCGATGTCTGGGAGTTCTGGCTCAAACACCCGGAGGTGGCGCCGGCCACAGATTTTGTGATGATCCACATTCTGCCCTACTGGGAAGATGATCCGGTTTCCATCGATAAAGCCATGGACCACGTCCTGAAAATTCGCCAAGAGCTTGCCCGGAAAATTCCGGACAGGGAAATTGTCATCGGAGAAACCGGATGGCCCTCGGAAGGACGCATGCGTGAAGGCGCGCTTCCCAGCCGTGAAAATCAGGCGCGGTTCATGCGCGGCTTCGTCGCCCTGGCAGAGCAGCAACACTGGCAGTACAATCTGATCGAGGCATTTGACCAGCCGTGGAAACGCGCCAAAGAAGGCGCCGTGGGGGGGTATTGGGGACTGTACGACACGGACCGGGTCAATAAAACGGTGTTTTCCGGACCGATTTCGAATTTTCCGAACTGGCTGGCATTGTCCTGCTCTGTCCGCGGGCATTGTCCTGCTCACCCTGTTTATCGCGGGCCGCCATCCCGGCATGAGCGGGTTTCAATGGCTGAAATTTTCGGGTGTTGCGGCTGCGGGCGCTGTTCTGATCGTGATGCAGGGCCATCAGTTTTGGATCATTTCGCGTAACGGATGGGAACACCTCTGGGCTGCCATGGTTCTCGGGCAGGCGGCCATCGTCTATTTTCTGGCACTATCCGCCATTGCTTTCAAATTCACGCCAAAACTCCTCAGCCTGAAAGACTCCATGGATTTGCTGCGGAACCAGGCCTGCCCAATGTCTGACGACATCAGTTTGAAGACACCGGACATCGGACGGTATTTTCCCCCATTTGTTCTTCGGCATCTGCCATCCGTGATTTCCATCAATCGTCTGGCCGTGATCGCCTTTGCATTGATTGCCGTGCTGGGCCTGTTTTTTGATGCCCGCTACCGCAGCTTCAACAACTGCGGGTTTATCATTCCAGCCCTTGGCTATGCCTGGTTCTCTCGTAAAGCGGGCCTGCCTGTTCAACCGGGCGGACTCGAACGGCTCTGCGCTTTAACGCTGGTCATCGCAGCCCTGGGGGTTTTCATCATCGAAACGCCGCTGAACTGGCAGGCCGATATCTGGGTGGGAATCTGCCTGCTGCTGGCATATCCACTTTGGCGGGAAGGAAGAGCCGGCTCGCTTCGTCCCCTGTTTGCCACGGTCATGCTGATGGTTGTGGCGTATGCGGCTTTTGCAGTCATGCGTTACGGCATTCTGGACTCAGCGATCACGACCCTGTGCGCAGAAAAACCCGACAGTTTCTTCTGCCTGATCCAATCCACACTGGGAAAGCTGATGTACAATCAGGTGTTTGGACTGACAAGCCTTGTTCTTGCCGGACTTGCCATCTGGCGGAACACCGTGTGGCTGTGTCATTCTTGCAATGATCGCAAGCCTTGCCGGCTTTGCGCTCTACAATGTCGGCATGGGCGCCATTGCCTTTGTTCTGGCCGGTCTCACGCTGGCGCATAAAAGACTCGCAATGGATCAGTCGTTACAATAGACGAATTCGTGCTCCACTAAAACATGTCGTTGCCGAAGCATCAGGAAATGCGCCGGGTGAAGCGTTCCGGTCCCGAGACGATCGGCTGGCCCACTTCTCTGGCAATGGCCCGGAGCATGCCGCTGAAAATCATTTCGTGAAACGGGTACAGCAGATACCAGTAGAGAATTCCCATCAAACCCCTGGGCATAAACCGGGAAAGGAGTTGAAGCTGCGTGAGTCCTTCAGGCTGCGGGGTCAACCGAATCTCCAGAATCGCATCTCCGGGGGTCTTCATTTCAGCCAGCAACGTCAAACGATGCGGCGAATCAATTTCCAGAACCCGCCAGAAATCGAGGGCATCGCCGGTATACAGCCGGGATGCGCTGCGCCGGCCTCTTCGAAGGCCCACTCCGCCGGACAGCCGGTCTATAAGTCCGCGAACCTGCCATAAAAACGAGGCATAATACCATCCGTTTTTTCCGCCAATCCGGCTTATCGGGGTCCAGACCTGCTCGATCGAGGCATTCAGGACGACCCTGAATCCACATTGCATCTCGGTTCCGCCGGCATATGCCGCATCACCGCAATAGGCCCATTCCGGCGGCAGAAGCAACCCGGCATCCATCCAGCAGGTATCCATCCGGTCCTGAGTCAGGCGCTCCAGCGCCAGCCGGATGCTCTCCCGGCAGCAAAGGAGTTCCTGCGGAATGATCGTCCGGATCCGATTTTCGCTGCAGACCACGGGTGTGCTGAGACCCTGGGCCAGGGGAACGGCAATGGACGACGGCACGGGAGTAACCAGGTGGATCCAGTACGCGCTCAAGCTCGGTGTAAAAAAAGGAACCGGGATCACCCATCGCTTGGGAAGACCGGCCGCATCGGCATAGATATCCATGATCTGCCGGTAATTCAGCACGTCAGGCCCCCCGATGTCATAAATCCGCCCGCTGGTTTCGGGATGTTCGAGACATCCTATCAGATAGCCCAGGACATTTCGAATGGCAATGGGCTGGCAGGGGGTGAATACCCAGCTGGGAGTGATCATGACCGGAAGGCGCTCCACAAGATATCGCAGAATCTCAAACGATGCGCTTCCAGAGCCCAGAATCATTGCCGCACGAAGGATGGTGCAGGGAACCGTGCCGGATTGGAGAATGTCGCCCACTTCATGGCGGGATTGCAGATGTTTGCTCAAGGCGGCGCTGTGAATGTCGCCGAGACCGCTCAAGTAAATGATGCGCTCCAGGCCGGCTTCGGTTGCGGCCGCGGACATGTTAAGAGCGGACTTGCGGTCTGCTTCGGCAAAATACCGCTTCTTGGCAACCATGGAATGAACCAGATAATACGCCGCACCGCAGCCAGATGCCGCTTTTTTAAGCGAATCCAGATCCAGCATATCCCCCTGAATCATCTCCAAGTGGGGATGAACGGACCAGGGACGCGACCGGAGCTTTGCCAGGGATCTGGCAAGCGCTCTAACCCTGTAGCCGGATTCCAGCATCAGGGGAATCAGGCGGCCACCGACATAACCGGTTGCACCGGTCACCAGAACAGGCTTTGAAATCATTCCGCCACTCTCCTTTGATAGTTTCGAAAAAATCCAATATCTGCGTTGAACTTCATCCTGCAGAAACCTGCGCATTTTTAAATTATGCATACCCGTCTACCGCGTCAAGCATTTTTTAAAAACGGCGCACTGACAAATTACATATTTGTAACCACTATTCCCTGAAATACGACAATATTGTATTGTTGGAATTTTCATTTAAACCATTTCGATATTTTAACTTTCTGAAATGTATATTTATAATGCATGTTATGGACGATGGCACGCAAGTTGCTTTATACTTTTAACAATATAAACGATTGCTCTATCTGATTTCAGGTGGTTATTCCAATGCCCGATAATGCATCATTGATATTGAAACAAAAACGAGAACGACTGATCTCTGGTTTTAAGGGAAATTCTCAGAATTTCATGATCGAGCAAACGGGTATGCTGGATAATTATTTTCAGACCTGTTACGAAACCAGCCTGGTCGGCCCTGAAATTCGCATCGAAAAAAATCCTTATGCCATTATCGCCCTGGGCGGGTACGGCAGAAAAGAGCAATGCGTCCACTCGGACGTGGATCTGCTGTTTCTGTTTGAAAATACCGTTCCGGCTACGACAGAAGCATTGATTCAGGAAATGGTGTATCCGCTCTGGGACGTGGGTCTGGATGTGGGTCATGCCACCCGCTCGGTTGCGGAATGTGCCGAGATTTGCAGAACCGACATTGAAACGTTTACGGCGCATCTCGATGCCCGTTTTGTCTGCGGCATGTCTCCGCTTTACTCCCGGCTGATGAGCCACCTTCGGGAAAGCATCATTCAAAACCAATCTGCCGACCTCATTACCTGGCTGATTCAGACCAATGCCATCCGGCACAAGCATTTCGGGGATTCTGCCTATCTGCTTGAACCCAATCTGAAAGAAGGAAGGGGGGGGCTCAGAGATTATCATACCATTCGATGGATCGCCAAAATCAAATCCGATATTCGAACCCGGCGTGATCTGGAATATTACGGTTATTTTTCCAGCGATGAATTCCTGTCGCTATCCCGGGCACTGACCTTTATCTGGCATGTCAGAAACCATCTTCACCGGCTGGCAGGCAGAAAATGCGACCAGCTTTATACGGAATACCAGCCAAAGCTGGCCAGGATACTGGATATTCATTCAACAAAAGGACAGTCGCCGGTAGAAAGCATGCTGGGAAAAATTCAGGGCGAAATGGAGTTTTTAAATCAGCAACTGCAGATGTTTCTCTATGAACTGTCGCATGATACCGGTTCACACCGAAAACGCAGATCCATTCAGCGAACGCGGAACCCGAATCTGGAAATCCGCAAAGGTGCCATTAATTTTGCATCTTCCGAGGCCATTCCCGCTGCGCCGTTGTTGCTGATGCAGATTTTTGAGGAATGCGCACGATTTCAGCTTCCGCTGTCCGCCGAAGCCAAACGGCTTGTAAAGGAATTCCAGTATCTGGCGGATGAGACATTCATCTCTTCGAAACGGGTTGTCAAATTGTTTGAAAAGCTGTTGATGTCCCGGCCTGACAGGGTTAATGCTCTGGATGAAATGCTGTCATCGGGTTTTCTTGTCCGGATTCTTCCGGAATTCAAGGGTATCGTTCACCGGGTTCAGTACGATGACTATCACCTGTTTCCGGTAGACAAGCATTCCCTGCATGTGGTGCAGACCCTGAAAAAATTCGCACTTCCGGAAGATTCCAGTGAATGCCAGCTTTGCGGTCGTCTCTATCGGGAGCTTGCCACTCCCAAATGGCTGCTGTGGGCCGGCCTGCTGCATGATATCGGCAAGGGCGGGGCCGGAAACGACCATGCGAAACGGGGTGCAATCATTGCCGCCAGCCTTCTGGCCCAGAAGGGATATCGGCGCAAGGACATCGAAACCGTCTGTTTTTTAATCGAGGAGCATCTGTTTCTCATCAAGCTTGCCACACGCCGGGATATCAATGACGAGGAAACCGCAATTTTTTGCGCCCGCAAAATCAAAGACGTTCCCCTGCTGAAAATGCTGTATCTGCTGACCGTGGCGGATTCCATTTCCACCGGGCCAAAGGCCTGGAGCGAATGGACAGCGGCACTGTTAAGGGATTTTTTTCTCAAGGTCTTGAATATTCTTGAAAAAGGTGAGCTTGCCAGCCACGAGGCAGTTGACACCGTCGAAAAGAAAAAAGAGCAGGTCGTGTATTCCGCAAAAACCCAGAAGGCCGCCAGAGAACTGGACACGCTGTTTAATGTCATGTCTCCGCGATACCTGCTCTATTCATCGCCCCAGGACATTGTCTCTCACATTCAACTTTACAAACAGCTGAAAGATGAGGCATTTGTCTGGACAATTGATGACACCCCTGAAGCGGGAACCCGAATGGTCACCATCTGCGCCAAAGACCGGCCCGGCCTCTTTTCCAAAATCGCAGGGGTTTTTACCCTCAACGGCCTTGATATTCTGGACGCCCAGATATTTACCTGGCGCAATAACATTGCCCTTGATCTTTTTAATGTCAAACCCCCGCTGGACCATTTGTTTGAGAACGAAAAATGGGAGCGTACCGGGGAACACCTTCAGGCGGCTCTGACCGGGAATCTGGATCTGGCACTGGCACTGAAAGAAAAAATGGAGGCGTACCGGACGGATAAAATACGGGCTTCTGAAAGACCCCACCGCGTTGTCATTGACAATCGCAGTTCCAGCTTTTTCACCATCATCGAAGTCTTTTCCAGAGATTTTCCGGGCCTGCTGTTTGGCATTACGGATGCCCTGTTCCGGTGCAAGCTGGATGTCTGGGTTGCCAAGATCGCCACAAAGGTGGATCAGGTGGTGGATGTGTTTTATGTCAGGGATTTTGACGGACAGAAAGTGGATTCCGCTGACCAGGTGTCGGCAATTCAGGCGGTCATCACGGATGTTCTGCAGGGATCGCAACATAAGGAGAGTGCACTGTGAAAAAAATTGAGGCAATCATCAAGCCGTTTAAACTCGACGATGTCAAGGAAGCCCTGAATGAAATCGGGATTCAGGGAATGACCATATCCGAAGTCAAGGGATATGGCCGCCAGAAAGGACACAAGGAAATCTACCGCGGAGCCGAGTATGTCGTTGACTTCATCCCCAAAATCAAAATTGAAGTCATCGTCGACTCCGCCATGGTGGATCAGGTGGTGGAAAAAATCAGAGCATCGGCCAACACCGGAAAGCTTGGCGATGGAAAAATCTTTGTGTTTCCCGTGGAACAGGTCATTCGCGTGCGGACCGGAGAACGGGGAAAGGACGCGATTTAAGGTTAATGCATAATCATCATAACACTATCATCATTGGAGGCGTATTCGCATGAAACCAAGTGAAGTATTGGCAATGGCAAAGGAAAATGGCGTAAAAATTGTTGATCTGCGGTTTATGGACTTTCCGGGGATCTGGCAACACATCAGCGTACCTATCAAGCAGCTTGAAGAATCCAGCTTTGAAGAAGGATTCGGATTTGACGGATCCAGCATTCGCGGATGGCAGCCCATCAACGCCAGCGACATGCTGATGATACCCGATCCCAGCTCCGCTAAAATTGATCCGTTTTTTAAAGTACCGACCCTGGTGCTCATCTGTGACATCAAAGATCCGATCACCTTTGAATCCTATTCCCGTGATCCCCGCTTCATCGCCAGAAAGGCCGAGAATTACCTCAAATCCACGGGCATCGGCGACACGGCTTATATCGGGCCCGAGGCCGAATTTTTCATTTTTGACGACATCCGGTTTGAATCCGCGCAGAATCGGGCATTTTATGAAATCGATTCCATTGAGGGCGCCTGGAACACCGGCAGAGACGAAGGCCCCAACCTGGGCTACAAACCCCGGTACAAGGAGGCTTATTTTCCGGTTCCCCCCATGGATAAATTCCAGGACCTGAGAACGGAAATGCTCCTGGTGCTTGAAGGACTCGGAATCGATATCGAAGCCCAGCATCACGAAGTGGCTACCGGGGGTCAGGCTGAAATCGACATGCGCTTTAAACCCCTTCTGGAAATGGCCGATCAACTGGTATGGTTTAAATATGTATTAAAGAATGTGGCTCAAAAGGCCGGCCATACGGTTACCTTCATGCCCAAACCGCTTTACGGCGACAACGGCAGCGGCATGCACACCCATCTCAGTATCTGGAAAGAAGGCAAGCCGCTGTTTGCCGGCGATCTTTATGCCGGTGTTTCTCAGATGGCGCTGTATGCCATCGGCGGCATCCTGAAGCACACCAAAGCCTTATGCGCATTCACCAACCCCACGACCAATTCCTATAAACGACTGGTTCCGGGCTTTGAAGCACCGGTGAATCTGGCCTATTCCAGCCGGAACCGAAGCGCTGCCATTCGAATCCCGATGTATTCATCTTCGCCAAAAGCCAAGCGCATTGAATTCCGCACCCCGGATCCTTCCTGCAACGGGTACCTGGCATTTTCCGCCATCTGCATGGCGGCGCTTGACGGCATTCAGAATAAAATGGATCCGGGTGATCCGCTGGACAAGAACATCTACGATCTGCCGCCCGAAGAATTGGCCAATGTACCTTCCGCACCGGGTTCCCTGGAAGAAGCTCTGGCTGCTTTAAAGGCGGATCACGAGTTTTTACTGAAAGGAGACGTGTTCACCAAGGATGTCATCGATATGTGGATCGAATACAAAACCGATGCCGAGATCAATCCGGTCAAGCTTCGGCCCCATCCCCATGAATTTTCTCTGTACTACGACATTTAATTTTCACGAATAGCCAACCTTCCGCTTCCAAAGCCCCTCTTTGCAGGGGCTTTGGATCCCCGCTTATTTGATTCCTTTCTTGCAAATCCTTGCCGTTCTGTATAATAATAAAAAGATTGTATCATCACGAAATGGCGGCATCGGGCGAGGGAAAATCAATACGGATGGAACAGTATTTAAGAGAATACGGATATTTAGCGCTTTTTATCGGAACCTTTCTGGAAGGCGAAACCATATTGATCATCGCTGCGTATCTGGCGAGCAAGGGGATGCTGAATATCTATCTGGTCATGCTCTCGGCAGTATCCGGAACCGTCCTGGGCGATCAAACCTATTTTTATATCGGCCGGATACAGGGAATATCGTTTATCCAGAAAAGACCCGCTTTGAAGAAAAAATGGGTCAGAATCAGTGCGCTGATAAAAAGGCGGGAAAACATCATCATTTTGGGATACCGATTCGTTTACGGATTCAGAAATATAACTCCCTTTGCACTGGGCATTTTAAATATCAGCCCGATAAAGTATTTATTACTGAATTTCTTCGCCGCCACGGTCTGGGCAATATCCTTCAGTTGCCTGGGATATATGTTCGGCGCCATGATCAGCAGCGATATTGAAACATATGAGAAAGTATTTGCCCTGGGGATTCTTATCATTGCAGTTTTGGCCGCATTTATATACTGGCTGAAGAAGAGAATTAAAAATGAACCGATACTCCCCTTTTGAAGACAATCAGAAAAAATCCATGTGGTGAAATCTTTCCCCGGAATATCTGAAACAATGGCCAAGGCCCGGCTTTTGTTTTTTTCTTGAATAAAAGGCAGCAAACTGTGTTTGGAACCCTTGTCAACACCCTGGCCATTGCAGCAGGAAGCCTTCTCGGACTGGCTTTCAGAGGCGGAATTCCGCTCCACTACCAGCAGACCGTGATTCAGGCCATCGGGCTGGCCGTTGTTCTGGTCGGCATGACCAGCGCGCTGAAAACCCAGGATATTCTGGTGGTCATCTTCAGTCTGTCCATTGGAAGCCTTGTGGGAGAATGGCTCCGGATTGAGGCGCGGCTGAATCAGCTAGGCAATTGGCTGGAAAATAAGTGTGCGCAATCCGAAGGGGGAATCGCCAAGGGATTTGTTACCGCCAGCCTGATTTATTGCGTCGGCTCCATGGCCATTGTGGGTTCCATGGAAAGCGGGCTTACCGGAAACCATCAGACCTTATATGCCAAGTCTGTTTTAGACGGCATATCCGCCATTATTTTTGCGTCAACTTTTGGTGTCGGCGTATTGTTTTCCGCGATATCGGTGGGGGTTTATCAGGGAATTCTCACCCTGTCGGCGGTTTTTATGAAACCGTTCCTGATTCCGACAGTTGTGGACCAGATGTCGTCGGTCGGCGGAATACTCATCATGGCCATTGGGTTCAACCTGCTTGAACTCAAAAACATTCGCGTTGCCAACATGCTTCCTGCCATCTTCATGCCCCTTGTCTATTACATGATACAGCAGATGATCCTGTAACAGCAGCGCATAAAAGCAGAAAAATATGAACTTCCTGCAATCGCCATTTTGATGGCAAATGCAGGTGTTCAGGATGATTACTTACAGGGCATCCATGCCCTTTTCGCCGGTTCTGACGCGAACAACCTGCTCTATGGGAAGCACAAAGATTTTTCCGTCGCCGATTTTCCCGGAATTGGCTGAAATTCTGATCTTTTCAATAACCTGCTCCACCATTGTTTCGGCCACAACGACTTCAATTTTAATCTTCGGTATAAAATCAACGACATACTCGGCTCCGCGGTATATTTCCTTATGCCCTTTCTGGCGGCCGTATCCTTTAACCTCGGAAATGGTCATGCCCTGAATGCCCAGCTCGTTTAATGCCTCTTTGACATCGTCCAGCTTGAATGGTTTGATGATTGCTTCGATTTTTTTCATTACACCCTCCCTTTGTTTTTATGAAAGCATTATTGTATAAATATTTTCACAAATGCGTCCCTCATTCCTTTACAAGATGGAGACGTTATCATTTTGTATCCGGGAATGCCCGATTCTGACCATTTTCCTATGAAATCAGAATTTCAAACGCTCTTTCCCCGTGCTGGGAATTGTCCAGACCGGCGATTTCATCATCTCTTTCAACCCGCAACCCCTGGGTTGCCAGACGGGTAATGCCGATGACGATCAGCGTGCCGACTGCCGTAAATGCAGCTGTCGCAGCAATGGAAATGATCTGAATCAAAAGCTGCCTGGGATTTCCGTAAAGAAGGCCGACGCCGTTGGGATTAACTGCCGGATTGGCAAAAATACCGGTTGCCAGTGCGCCCCAGAGACCGCACATGCCGTGAACCCCAAAAGCGTCCAGGGAGTCGTCATATCCCATTTTATGCTTTAATTTGGACACGCAGATAAATCCCAAAACTCCGGCAACCAGTCCGATGACCAGTGCAGCCGATAAATCCACGAATCCTGCCGCGGGCGTAATGGAAACCAGCCCGGCCACGATTCCGGAAGCAATCCCCAGAACCGTCGGCTTTCGGGTGATGTACCATTCCGTGAACATCCATGAAATGGCGCCCATTGCAGCAGATGTGTTGGTGACCAGAAACGCCGACCCGGCCAGGCCGTCCGCAGCCAGCTGGCTGCCGGCATTGAATCCAAACCATCCAAACCACAGAAGCGCGGCACCCAGTCCTGTCAGGGCAATGCTGGAGGGAAACATGGTTTCCTTACCATATCCGATGCGCTTTCCGACAACAAGAGAAAGGACCAGCCCTGCCACCCCTGCATTGATGTGTACCACATTTCCGCCGGCAAAATCCAGGGCGCCCATTTTGGCCATCCATCCGCCACCCCACACCCAGTGAGCTATCGGGCAGTAAATAAAGACAATCCACAACGTCGTAAACAGGAGCCAGGAGGAAAATTTCATCCGGTCCACAATGGAACCCAATACCAGCGCAACGGTGATTCCGGCGAATGTCATCTGAAACAGCACAAATACATATGTTGGAATCGTTCCTGAAAGGCTTTTTACGGTAATGTTGTTCAAGAATGTATAGTCCAGCCCGCCGATAATTCCGCCGATGTCCGGTCCAAATGCCAGGGTATATCCAATAACCACCCAGATCACACTGGCCAGACAATAAGACATAAATGTCATTGCAAAGGTATTCAGCAAATTTTTATAACGCGACATGCCGCCATAAAACAGCGCAAGCCCCGCAGGGGTCATCATCATGACCAGCGCCGTGGATACGATCATCCATGCGGTGTCACCTGAATTTAAAGTGGCTTCTTCTGCAAAGGCTGAAGATACCGGGGACAGGGACAGCAACAGGGCCAAAGCGGTTAATTTCTCTTTCAGTTTCATTCGTGATCTCCTTTGATAAATAAATATGAAGTTGATGGCGGTGTTTTTTTCGTTCTGTTTTTAAACATAAGCAATATATGTGCCATATAATCAATTATAAATAAATTCAGATATATTAATAACTTTTAAATGAAGAAATATTTCTTGCATACAATACATATTTGTAATATCAAACCGAACAAAAACATATATGTATAATATTTCACTGCGATCGCTCCACCGGCAACAATTATTGCCGTAATCCACCATGGGTTCAGCATCCATGAAACACCGGCGCCTGAACAGTCATTCAGCGCGGATTGGCTTTGGCGATCGCCATTTTCCGACGCGCAGGGGTCGATTGAATATCTTTGCTTGATTTTAATGAAGGCGCAAATTATGATTCAGGTGTTTAAAACAGATTCTATGAATTGATTGTTTTTTTGAATACAAGCAACCAGGCGTAATCCATGACCATTCGTGAGAAATTCGAAAAACGGGAGAAGAGCTTTTTATCTCCTTTCGGCTGTTTGAGCTCAGAATCCCGTGGCAGGGAGCGGATAGAAGACCCTTGTCCCATTCGTACGGCGTTTCAGGTGGATCGGGACCGGATCGTCTATTCCAATGCCTTCCGGCGGCTTAAATACAAAACTCAGGTTTTTCTGGCCCCTCTGGGGGATTATTATCGGACCCGACTGACGCATACGCTTGAAGTGGCCCAGATCGCCCGAAACATTTCCCGCGCCATGCTGCTGAATGAGGACTTGACCGAAGCCATTGCCCTGGGTCATGACCTGGGGCACCCGCCTTTTGGGCATAGCGGAGAAAAAACCCTTCAGGAAATATATTCGCCGGATTTTTATCATAACGAACAAAGCGTCCGGGTTGTGGAAGTGCTTGAAAACAAGGGGCTGGGGCTGAATCTGACCTATGAGGTTCGAAACGGAATTCTAAAGCATTCCAAGGGATTCGGAAAAATCATTCCGGATGACCCCCTGGAACTTGCCTCCACGTTTGAAGGAAGAATCGTACGCATCGCGGATATCATTGCATATCTGAATCACGATCTGGATGATGCCATCCGAAGCGGCGTCATTACCATCGAACAGGTTCCCGAATCCTGTACGCGGATTATCGGCCGAACCCATTCCCAGCGGGCAACAACCATGATCCGGGACCTGGTGTTTTCCAGCGAGGTTCGAAATGGGGACCTGATATTAAAAATGAGTCAGGAGGTCAGCGCTGCCATGAATACGCTGCGGACATTTCTGTATGATAATGTCTACCGCTCCCCTCAGGTCCACAATGAATTTGTCAAGGCAAAGAAAATTCTGACCGAACTCTATGAATGTTTGTTAAACCGCCCGGATATATTCAAAAGAGAACTCAGTGCCGTGGAAATGTCCTGGTTTAATTACAGCGATCTGTCCCATGAGCGGTCGGTCTGTGATTTTATCGCCAGCATGACCGATCGGTGCGCCCTGACCTTATATGAAAAAATATTTTTCCCATCGCCACTGATCTGATGGAGGCCTATGGATTTTAAACCTCGGAACAAACGGTGAAGTATAAGCCCTATCTGGACAGACTGGCGGCAATATTCCGGAAAATGGATGAACGCTATGACGAGACCGCCGGCAAGTATGGATTTGTTTGTTCCGGGTGTGAGGACAGTTGCTGCAAAACGCGGTTTTATCACCACACCCTGATAGAATATTTCTATTTGAAGAGCGGACTTGAATCCCTGACTTCAAAAGACCGGATGATGTTTCATTCCAGAGCGTTGGATGTGAATTCGAAATGGGAAACACATTCCGCGCCTGCGCCTGGCGTGATGTGTCCGCTGAACGAGTCAGGCCGGTGCCGCCTGTATGCGCACCGTCCCATGATCTGCAGGCTTCACGGCATTCCCCATGAACTGAATCATCCCTCAAAGGGCAGGGCCAAAGGCCCGGGCTGCAACGAATTTGTCATTCAATGCGGCGAAAAACCCTATATTCCTTTTGACCGGACCCCTCTGTACCGTGAACTGGCTGATCTGGAGAAAACTTTTCGGCAGAAGACGGGGCTGAGCATCAAAATGAAGATGACCATCGCAGAAATGATAGTTGACTGCCGGGAATAGAACTATCGAAATCTCAGCATTTAATATTGTTTCTCAAAAACTGCTTGCTTTTTATAATTTTGTTCTATATATTACTTTAATGAAGTCAATGCTGACTTCTGCTGAAACAGGTCGACATCTCAATGACGAGATGCCACGGGTTTTCCGGATAATCATCCATCGAAAAACCCCCGACCTATTCAGATCCCTGGACCAACGCTGATCCTGCCAGATTCCATTCACCGACGAAATTAATCACACATACTTAACCTGCACTGCTTTGCCCTGTTTACGGAGGGTGTGGGGCTGCGCGGTTATTTTTTTGAGTTATCCAAGGAGCATTTTGCCCGGGAGCCAGCCTTTTTTCTGGGGCCGGGGTGTTTTGCTTTTCTGTTCAGCGGTAAGGAGTATCGATGAAACCTGAGATTGTGATTTATTGTTGCGCCAATTCCTCGGCGATTTCCGAAGAAGATGCGGAAAAAATCATTCCCGAAGATCAGGCTGTGCTTCGGATTTCCCGGCTGCCCTGTTCCGGACGCACGGATGTGCTCTATCTGCTGCGGACCATCGAAACAGGGGCAACCCTGGCGATGGTCGTGGGTTGCCCGGAAGGCCAGTGTCAGTTTCTGGAAGGAAATCTGCGGGCCAGAATGCGGGTGCGCTACGCCAACCGGTTGCTGGCTGAAGCGGGGCTGGGGGAAGAACGTATTCAAATGGTCAATATCGCCCCCGGCGATGAAACATCCTTTGCCGCCGCGCTTCGGGCAGCGGTCGCAAAAGCTTATGAAATCGGTTCGTGGAGGTAGACGAATGCCCAAAAAATATCATATCAAACCGACCCCTGCTGCGCCGCACTTTATTCCCGTAGGCCGGTCGGGAATCATCGATTTTGAAGAGGACTGCCTGAAATGCACGACCTGTGTCAAAAAGCGCTGCCTCTATGACGTGTACAAGAATCGCGCCTACGACGCGCAAACCCTGGTGGATTCCATCGATCACCAGTGCAAGAATTGTTTCAGCTGCATTCAGAATTGTCCCCGCGGCGTGCTCTCCAAGACGATCAACCCGGAGTTTCTCAGGATGGGCGATGCCTACTGGAAACCGGATATCATCCACAACACCTGGTTTCAGGCCGAAACCGGCAAGATCCCGGTGTCCGGCGCCGGATATCGCGGTCCTTTCAGCGGTCCGGGGTTTGACGCCATGTGGACGGACATGTCGGAAATCATCCGGCCCACCCGCGACGGCATTCACGGCCGCGAATACATCAGCACCGGCATCGATGTGGGAAGAAAACAGCACCACCTGGAATTCGACGCATCCGGCAGGGTGCGTCTGGAAATGCCCCCTTTGGTGGAAGTTCCGCTTCCGGTAATCTTCAATGTGCTTCCGTTCGGAAATCTGGGAAAGGGAATGATTTTGTCCATGGCCGAAGCTGCACAACAAATCGGCACCCTGATGTATGTGACCCCGGAAACATACGGTGCGTTCCTGAATCCCTTCAAGGCCCAGCTCATTCCCCTGCTGCCGGCAGAAGGATTCGATTTGAATGCGGAAATCCTTGAGGGCGTGAAAATGGCCGAGCTGTTCTATGCTCCCGATGTCTGGCAGCGCGTTCAGCAACTGAAAGAGCGCTATCCGCAGCTTGTGGTTTCCGTCCGCCTTCCCATCAACCCTGAAGCCAGGACCATTGCCGCGGATCTGGCACGCGCCGGGGCGGAAGTGATTCATCTCTTTGCCGATTACCAGGGAAACGAATTCGTTGAAGGTGATGCGCCGCGCTTTGTCAAGGACGCCCTGCGCGACATTCATACCCATCTGGTGAATGAATCCTTCCGGGATCAGGTCACCTTGATCGTCAGCGGCGGAATCGCTCTGGCAGAGCATTTGCCCAAAGCCATCATCTGCGGTGCGGACGGGGCGGCCATTGACCTGCCGCTTCTGATCGCCATGGAGTGCCGCGTGTGCAAACGCTGCGTGGCTGGAAAATCCTGTCCTGTAAAACTGCAGAACCTCGATCCCGAATATGGCAGCCGGCGCATCGTGAATCTGATGTGCAGCTGGTGGAGTCAACTCATCGAGTTGATGGGCGCCATGGGCATCCGGGATGTGCGCCGGGTACGGGGGGAAGCCGGCCGGGCCATGTTCTTCGAAGACCTGGAAAGAGACACTTTCGGCGCCATCTTTGGCGCACAAGCCGGTTAACAGGCAATAGGCTATGGGCTTTGCTCATAACCTATAACCCATAGCCTAACACTTATTGCCCATTAACCTTTTTTATAAGGAGTATTCAGACCGTGAAGGCAGAGATCAAAAGAACAGCTTCACGATTTCGTCATACCATCGGTAAATACAGGGTTCAGCGCGGAAAACAGTGCAAAAGCTGTTCCGGTTGCGTGGTTACCTGTCCGCATGGCGTGCATTTCAAGGCGGGAACCCGCATGGCAGCGCCCAGGGATTATCTCTGCGTCGGGCCGGATGCTGTGCAAAAGCCGGACTGCTTCTGTGTCGAGAAATGCCCCAACCAGGCACTGAAGGTGACGATCAACCCCCAGATAAAGGCTCTTGGCGATTTTCGCTGGACAGCGGATCTGCTCATGAGCACCTGGTATCAGGCCGAGACCGGCGAACTTCCCGAGGTGGACCTGGAATACCGGACAGGCAATTCCGGGGGCGGGTTTGACAAGCTGCGGTTTCGCTTTCCCGAAACACCCCCGCAGGCCATCCCTGCCGATGAGATCGATACCAGCATCGAGCTGAACAAGCGCGGGGACAACAGCCATCGCATCACCATCGCCATCCCCCTGTATCAGGGCGGCATGTCGTTCGGTTCGGTCAGCGACAGCACCATGGTGTCCCGCGCCAGAGCCGCCACGCTCTGGAACACTTTCGGGTGCACCGGGGAAGGGGGATATCCGGAGTTTCTCTACCCCTTTGATAATCAGATGATCACCCAGGTGGCCACCGGACTTTTCGGCGTCAAGGAAGAGACCATCCAGCGGGTGCGCATCGTCGAGTTCAAGTATGCCCAGGGCGCCAAACCCGGCCTGGGCGGACACCTTCTGGGAGACAAGGTGACCGAGAAGGTGGCCAAAATGCGCGAGGCTGTCAAGGGAAGCGCCCTCTTTTCCCCGTTTCCATTCCACAGCGTTTATTCGGTGGAAGATCACAAAAAGCATGTGGACTGGATCAAGGCAATGAATCCCAAAGCCCTGGTGTCGGTCAAGGTGTCAACACCGGCGGACGTGGACATGGTGGCCATCGGCAGCTACTATGCCGGCGCCCACATTGTGCATCTGGACGGCAGCTACGGCGGCACGGGCGCGGCTCCGGACATTGCGAAAAAGAACATTGCCATGCCGATTGAATACGCCATTCCCAAGGTGCATCGCTTTCTGGTGGAAGAAGGCGTGCGCGACAAGGTGACACTGATCGCCAGCGGCGGCATTCGAACGGCCCACGATGTCCTGAAGGCCATTGCCCTGGGTGCCGACGGCGTGGTGGAGGGGACTGCCGGCATGGTGGCCCTCGAATGCACGCGCTGCAGCTCCTGCGAAAGCGGCCGCGGCTGCCCGCGAGGCATCGCCACCACCGATCCGGAGCTGGCCGAGTTGATCACGGTGGACTGGGGCGCCCAGCGGGTATACAACCTGTATGCGTCCTGGCGCAAACAGATCGTCGGCGTTCTCCAGCAGCTTGGCATGCGCAGCATTCGCGAGCTGGTCGGCAGAACCGATTGCCTGCGCCATCTGGATTATAACTGATGGCAAACTGACAAGAATTGGCGCAAATCCATTCTCGCATAACTCCTTTACTTGATTTTATTTATCGAATTGGAGAGATCAATGAGTACAACCAGCAAAGCGCTTTCTGCTGCTGAAAGGATACTGGCTTCCCGGGGGCGAATGATCGCGGAATATCCCCCGCTTTCCGGCGTCAAGGTGGAAGAAGAAGGGGGCTGCGGAGTTACGGGTTTTGCCTGTTCCATTCCCGTGGGCGGCAAGCACATTTTCGAGCCTTCCAGACAGATGCACAACCGCGGCAACGGCAAGGGCGGCGGCATCGCCGCAGTGGGTTTTGTGCCGGAAGCCCTGGGGGTTTCACAGGAAATCCTGGACAGTCACTACATGCTTCAGGTAGCCTTGATCGATCCGGAAGACAAGGCTGTCGCAAAGGCGGTTGAAGACCAGTATATCCTTCCCTGGCTGGACATTGCCAAGTCGGAAAAAATTCCCACGGTAGCGGACTTTCGCGACATTCCGGGTCTGGACGTGCGGCCTCCGGATGTGATGCGCTATTTCGTACGCGTGAAAAAAGACGTGCTGCGCGACTTCACGGCAAAAAACCATTTCGAGAATTTCAGGCCGGGCCGGGCAGAAGACGAATTCATGTGCCAGAACGCGTTCAAGCTCAATACCCGGTTCTATTCCACACTGGGCGACAAAAAAGCGTTTGTCATGTCCCACGGCAAGAACATGATGATTTTAAAAATCGTGGGCTATGCCGAGCTGGTGGCCAGCTACTACCAGCTGGAAGAATTCAAGTCCCACATCTGGATTGCCCATCAGCGCTATCCGACCAAGGGCCGCGTCTGGCATCCGGGCGGGGCTCACCCGTTCAGCGGCATGCATGAAGCCCTGGTTCACAACGGGGATTTTGCCAATTACCACTCGGTCTGCGAATATCTCAAACAGCGCAACTTCTTTCCCCTGTTTCACACGGACACGGAAGCCTCCGTTCTGATGCTGGATCTGCTGAACCGGGTATACGAGTATCCCCTGGAATATATCATCGAGGCCCTGGCACCGACCACGGAATCCGATTTTGATCAGCTTCCGCAGGACAAACAAAAGATTTACCGGGCGATTCAGGCAGCCCATATTCACGGCTCGCCGGACGGCCCCTGGTTCTTCATCATTGCCAGAAATGATCCGTATCAGAAAATGTTCCAGTTGATCGGCATTACCGACACGGCCATGCTGCGGCCCCAGGTGTTCGCGCTTCAGGACGGGGAGGTCCAGATCGGGCTGGTCTGCTCGGAAAAGCAGGCCATTGATGCCACACTCGACAGCCTGGCCAAGGAAGATCCGCGCTTTTGTCCGGTGTGCGACAAATACTGGAACGCCCGCGGCGGCAGCCATACGGACGGCGGGACCTTTGTCTTTACCGTCAAGCCTGAAAATGGGACCATGCGCTTGAACTGTTCCGATAAGTTCGGAAATGTGCAGACCCTTTCCGGAAACCGGAAAAACTGCGATGCAACCGCGGCAATTACCGTGCCGTCACAGGCGCCGGAAATCACCCGCACCCTTGAACTTCTGTTCAGCCAGTGCCGGGCTGGAGACATGTTTGCATATCTGGCCGGCAATATTCCGGTCTGGGATTACAACACCTTGCGCTGGGCCTGTGCGCAGATTGTCCGGTCCGCAGCCGGCAGCGATACCCTCAAGGCAACGGCGATCGAAGTCCTGACGCTTTTGAATGACCGCCGGTTTGCCATGGGCGACAAGAAACGTGCCTGGATGTTGTGGATCGTTCGCGGCAGTCTGCGCGAAATCTTCGGCGCCACCCCGGATTTTGATCGGCCGCCGGGAGGCCGTTATCGTTACATTGATTTCAAAACCCGGGAATTATTGCGGGCTCCCCAAGCCGGCGAAGAAATTCTCGTGGTTTATACCCGTGAGTTTGAGCCCGAAGGCGACGACTGTGATGCGCGTCTGCTCTGCGAAGCCTATTTCAAGGGCTGGAAACGCTTCATTGTTTACGGCTACCGCGGCCAGCGCTTTACCGGAAACGGATTCGGGCCAAACACCCAGGATGTGCGCATCGATGTCTACGGAAGCTCCGGAGACTATCTGGCCTCAGGCATCGACGGCATGGAAATCCATGTTCACGGAAATGCCCAGGATCAGCTTGGCCAGATCCTGAAGGACGGAAAACTGGCGGTGTTCGGAGATGTGGGCCAGACCTTCATGTACGGCGCCAAGGGCGGCGCGGTTTATGTGATGGGAAACGCCGCGGGACGTCCCCTCATCAATGCCGTGGGACGTCCGCGCGTGGTGATCAACGGCACGGCCCTCGACTACCTGGCGGAATCCTTCATGGCCGGAGATCCCCATAACGGCGGCGGTTTTGTGATTCTAAACGGCATGGCGTTTTCAGATGACGGCATCCTGAAGGAACTGCCCACGCCTTATCCGGGCTCCAACCTCTTTTCACTGGCATCCGGAGGCGCCATTTTTGCGCGCGACCCCCACCGCAGGCTTTTGGAAGATCAGCTGAACGGCGGCGAGTTTGCGGAATTCACGGACGCGGACTGGAATCTGATTCTGCCGTATCTGGAAGAAAACGAGCGGCTTTTCGGCATTTCCATTGAAAAGGATATTCTCTCCGTTAATGGCAAATTGCGAAAGCCGTCGGAAGTCTATCGCAGAGTCAAGGCCGTGCAGCTCACGGTGCTTACCGGCGTGCAGAAACAGTCCGATCCGGCGCTTGAAATGGCTGCCGATATATGAGGATAAGCCGAAGGCAAAAGGCTTATTGCCTCAGTCTTCGGTCTTCAGCCTAATAATTTAAACGAGGTGTTAAAATGATCGTAGCGGAACGAAAACCATTTGATGAAATCAAAACCATGCTTGCCGGTTGCCGGAAGATTTTTATACTGGGCTGCGATACCTGCGTGAGTGTTTGCATGGCAGGCGGCAAAAAAGAAGTCGGGCTTCTGGCTTCCCAGCTTCGCATGAGTTTCAAAAAGGACGGCAAGGACATTCAAATCGATGAAGACACTGTGGAGCGCCAGTGCAACCGCGAATACATGGAGCTTGTGCTGAACAAGCTTCAGGATTATGAGCTCGTGGTTTCGATGGCTTGCGGCGCAGGGGTCCAGCTTCTATCGGATCTCTCGGAGCCGCTGCAGATCCTGCCGGGAGTCAATACGCGATTTATCGGCATGACCCCGAAGGACGGCACCTGGGAAGAGCGCTGCCGGGCCTGCGGGGATTGCGTTCTGGGGGAAACCGGCGGCATCTGTCCGGTCACGGTCTGCGCCAAGGGCATTTTAAACGGTCCCTGCGGCGGCACCGATCACGGCAAATGCGAAGTGGATAAGGATAAAGACTGCGCCTGGACCCTGATCTATCGGCGCCTTGAGAAAATGGGCAAACTCGATAATATCCGGAAGGATTTTCCGCCGCGCAACCACCGGGTCCAGAGTCATCCGGCAAAACAGGTGCACGAAGTTTACAAAGGAGAATAAGAGATGGCTGTTTCGTTCAAAGACGCACTTCAATCCGGGGATTTCATTGTCACCGCGGAAGTCGGCCCGCCCAAGGGAACCGATATCGCGGAGATGAAAGCGCACATTTCGCTGCTGAAAGACAAGGTTCACGGTCTCAACATGACGGACAATCAGAGTTCTGTGATGCGCCTGTCCTCTCTGGTGGGCTGCCACATCATCAAGGAAATGGGCGGTGTGCCCATCCTGCAGATGACCGGAAGGGACCGCAACCGCATGGCCCTTCAGTCGGACCTTTTGAGCGCCAGCGTGCTGGGGATCGATACGGTGTTATGCCTGACCGGAGATCACATCGGCCTGGGGGATCACAAGGAAGCCAAGCCGGTTCATGACCTGGAATCGCTTCAGATCCTGAAAGCCATCAGGACCCTGGAATCCGGAAAGGACATGGGGGGAAATCCGCTGAAAGGCGCGCCGAAATTCTGCGCCGGAGCCGTGGTCACCCCCGAGGCGGACCCCATTGAGCCGCAACTGATGAAGTTTGAAAAAAAAGTCCGGGCAGGCGCGGAATTCTTCCAGACCCAGGCGGTTTACGACCTGGATGCGTTTAAACGCTTTATGGACTATGCCGGTAAATTCGATGTAAAGATTCTGGCGGGGATCGTTCTGCTGACATCCGCACGCATGGCAACTTACATGAACCAGAACGTGGCCGGCATATCCGTGCCGGAGAGCCTGGTTGCGGAAATGGCGGGCGCTCCCAAGGGCGGGGCACTGCAGAAGGGAATCGAAATCGCCGGCCGAATGATCCGCAAAATCAAGGAAGAAGGCATTGCCCACGGCGTTCACATCATGGCCATCGGCAAGGAAACCGCGGTGCCTGACATCCTTCAGGCCGCGAATCTCTAACGCCGAACCTCTCACGCGGATTCTAAACTTTCGCGTGAAAATACCAACCAACCGTCATTCCGGCGAAAGCCGGAATGACGGGTTGCGATCACTTTTTTTAAGGATGAAAGCCCGAATTCATCCCTGGATAAAAACCGTCATTTCCGCTTTGCTCACAAAGCCATCCCTGACAGCTGGGGAACCTGCGTTTAAGTTCCCGCCCGGATACAGTGCTGCTGCCAGACTTTTCCGGAATGCTTTCCCATCACAAATTCACTGTTTCGGCCAAGAAGGCTGCCTGAAAAAGGCTCGTAAGTTCGCGGATCTTTGAACATGCCACTACAGTGAATTCCCGATTCATGGGTAAAGACGAGTGCGCCGGTGATCGGCTTGTTGGCGGGAATCGGGCGCTGAGATGCCTGAGAAACAAAGGTACATAACGGCATTAAATCGGCAGGCCGGATTCTACATTTATTCTCTCCGGAAAGCGCAATGGCCATCGCCACTTCTTCCAGCGCCGCATTTCCTGCCCGCTCGCCCAGCCCATTTACGGTAACGCTTAATGCATCCACGCCGGCCTGTGCCGCACAGACCGCATTGGCGGTTGCCATCCCCAGGTCGTTGTGACCATGAAACTCAAGCGCCATTGCACCTGATGCGTCTATCAGTTCCGCCAGAACAGCCGTGATTGAAAAAGGCGTTGCAATGCCCACGGTATCCGCTATCCGCATCCGATATGCGCCAAATAAAGACGCGCGTTCAGCAAATGTTTTCAGAAATGACAAGTCTGCTCGGGTCGCATCCTGAGCCCCAACAGATACAAACTGAAATCTGTTGCGGGCAAAGACAAGAAGCACCTCGAGTTGCGCGAGCACCCAGGATTCATCTTTGTTCATGGCATTCATGAGGATGGATGACACGGGGAAACTGATGTGAATGCTGCCTGTATTGCATTTGGCGGCATCTTCAATATCATCTCGCCTGGCCCGGCACCAGCAGGTCAGACGGCAGGCAAGGTTCAGGCGGGCGATTGCCCGGATGTCTTCCTGCTCGATTTCCCCCATGGCAGGTGTCCCGACTTCCAGTTCATCGATTCCAGCTTCCGCCAGCATGGCTGCGATGGTTTCCTTGGTTTCTCGGCTGAAGGCAACGCCCGGAGACTGCTCCCCGTCCCTCAGGGTTGTATCGATCAGCCATATCGGATCAGCCCGGATTTCCTGCCATAGAACTCCTTTCTCTGACCATATGAACTCCTGTCATTCCTGCGATCGCCGGATCCAACTGACAGATGACATTGCGTGCGCTTCGCTAATCGCACTGGATTCCGGGCAGACGACGCCTTACGCCGTCATGAATGTTCCGGATTCATGCGATGAGATATTCTTTGGCAGGCTTACCATCTTCCAGCCCGTCCAGAATCTCATCGATGACCCCTTCACTCGTAACGTTGCCGTACCAAAGTCCTTCCGGGTAGATGACCAGCACCGGCCCGAAATCACAGGCTTTCATGCAGCCCGTGCTGGTGATTGCCGCATTCAGCCCCCGGTCCAGAATTTCGTTTTCAATATAGGGCAAAAAATTGAGAGAACCTTTTTTATTGCAGGTTCCCTTTGAATCACCGCCTGCTCTGAAGCTGGCGCACACAAAAATATGATGTTCAGGCTTGTCCATTTGAATCTCCTTTAATTTAAACGCCATGCTTTATCGCACGGCGTATCATGAAAGCGCTATTTTCCGCTTTACGTCATCACCCGCATCCGGCGCCTGTTCCGGAGCATTCAGCCCCGCAGGCCGTCATTTTACGTTTTGTCAGATGCCTGAGGCTTTTGCCGTCAAAAACCGTCTGCACGGCTTCATGGATCAGGCCTTCGATTTCCACGACTTCAATCCCTTTCCGGGTCAGCGCCTGCCGGGGATTGGCGCCAACACCGCTGACCAGAAGCAGACTGCAATCGCCGATTCTGTCGGCCAGCGCCTCCCATCGGCTCGGACCACCGCCGGAGTCCGGCGTCTGGCGAGATTCTATCAGCGATACGGTTCCGTTCTTTTGGCCGTATATCAGAAGATGCTCCGCCTCCCCCAGATGCTGATTCACCAGTACGCCTTCCCGGCTGGCCACCGCCACAAAAGACCGGGAAGCGTTTATTTTCCGGGTTTGCGGTTCCGGCATACTTTCACAGGTTTTCAGCGCATTCAACAACTCCTGCGGCATGTCTTCACCCAGAAGCCCCACGGCGTCCGCACGGCAGCGGGTGCAATGGTGCATCTGGGGGATGTATTTTCCGGCCTCTTTACGGATATGTGCAATCATCTCTTTTGAAGGCTCCGGAATATTTTCAAAGGTTGAGCCCTGATTCGGATAATAGGGAACGCAGTTTAAGATATCCACGTTCATTTCCCCCATCTTTTTGGCGACATCCGGTATGTGCGCATCATTGATGCCGGGGATGATGATCGAATTGACCTTGACCACAATCCCTTTTTCCTTGAGGCTTTGGATGGCCTCGATCTGCTTTTGCATCAACACTTTCACCCCTTCCGTCGGATGAAACACCCGTTTGCCGTAGCGCACCCAGGAATAAATTTTTTCAGCCACGGCCGGGTCTATGGCGTTTACGGTAACCGTAACATGACTGACCTGGAGTTGCGCCAGTTCGTCAATATGCGGGCTGATACCCAGTCCGTTCGTGGCCACGCACAGGAGCATCTCCGGATAGCTTTTTCGAACCCTTCTGAGGGTTTCCATGGTTTCTTCCGGATTGGCAAAAGGATCTCCGGGCCCGGCAAGGCCGACCACGGAAATGTTTTTCTTTTTTTCAAACACTGAATCCAGATAGACCATGGCCTGAGCCGGCGACAGCACGCCGGAAGTGACTCCGGGTCGGCTTTCGTTGATACAGTCGAATTTTCGGTTACAGAATTTGCACTGAATGTTGCACCGGGGCGCAACCGGAAGATGCACCCTTCCGAATGTATGCCGCACCTTGTCATTAAAACAGGGGTGATTGGACAGGTTCATGATTTCACCTTTTCAAATAGGATATTCTCGGAAGTTTCAACTATCGTCACTCCGGCGGAAGCCGGAATAACCGAAATACTGGATTCAGGTTCGCTGATCGGGAATAGTTGATTCTTTTTAAAGTCGTCACATATAGGAGTATCCGATATCGGATGCTTTCTGCCGGTGATCCAGCAGCGTGTTGACGATGCTGTCAAATAGCGCCTGGCTGCCCTGATAGCCGATATGCAGTATCCTTGCGCCGCCGATCCGGTCGTGAATCGGAAATCCGACCCGCACCAGCGGGACCGGGATTTTTCGGGCCACGGAATATCCCTTGCTGCTTCCGATCAAAAAATCAGGCTTCAATTTATTGACTTCATCCGCTATTTCGATGAAATCAACGTTGTCAAAGACATGAATTTCTTTTCCTCCGGGCTCAACGACAACCTCGGCAATTTTTTCTTTAAAATGCCCGCTTTTCCCGCCGGATGCGCACAGCACCGGAATCACGCCGATTTCACTTAAAAAAGCAGAAAGTCCCACCACCAGATCTTCCTCGCCGTAAACCACCGCTCTTGCGCCGGAAACATATTTGTGGCCATCGATGTATGCGTCAATGAGGCGCCCCCGTTCTTCCCGGTATTTTTCCGGCATGAGTTTCCCGCTGATATCTTCCAGCAATTTAAACAACCGGTCCGTCTCATGGACGCCGATGGGAAGGCCCGGGCTGTAAAGGGGGATATCAAATTTTTCCCGCAGCAGTTTTCCGGCGCTGTCTTGCTTCGATAGTATCCTGCCAAATTCAATGCTGGCCTTTGCATTTCCCATTTTCCGGATTTCGCTGACAGGGGTTCCGCCATCCGGAATCTTGTGATATTCCTTCCAGGGAGCGCCGTCCAGGGTCCTGGAATAATCCGGGAGCATCAGGCAGGGCAGCCCCATATCCCTGAAAATTTCTTTAAGCAGGCGAAGGTCGGCCGGAGAAAGCATTCCCGGAAAGAGATTCACCCGATCGCTTTTTTCATTTTGCGTGGTCGCCAGAGTCGATACCGCAGCCCTCACCGCGCCGTGAAACCCGTCAATATGCGTTCCCTTGTAGCTTGGCGTAGATACATGCACCAGTGCCGGCGTCTCATTTTCCTTGTTCGCTTCCCGGTAGTTCCGGATAAACATCGGGACATCATCACCGATGGTCTCCGACAGACAGGTTGTGGCAACCCCGATCAGCTCCGGATGATACTGCTTCTGAAGATTATCGAGGGCGGTTTTCAGATTCACGCCGCCCCCGAATATGGCGGTCTGCTCTCCGAAATTGGAGCAGGCGATATCCACCGGCTCTTTATAGTGGCTGATCAGATATCGGCGCATATAGGTCGAGCATCCCTGAGAGCCATGAATCAGGGGGACTGCGCCCTTGATTCCCTTAAACGCCAGGGATGCGCCCAGCGGCGTGCAGAGGTTACAGGCGTTCTGGGTGCCGGCATCTGTTTTTTCGAATTTTCGCTGAATGATGATCGGGCCGCCAGAAGCAGAATCCGCATTTTCTCTGGCAAACCCCCACACCGGACTGGTAACGCTTTCATACACTTCTTTGGCGAAATTGAGCATTCCCACATATCCGGCCAGTGGAATTTTGCGCTCATGATTGTGATCGCAAAAGCCGACACCCATCTTGTATGCGATCGGCCGTTCCTTGACGCCGCCGATCACCAGGTCCGCGCCTTTTTCGATGATATACTTGGAAAGCTCCAGCGGATTGGCGTCATCCACAATCACAGCTCCGTCATCGCATAATTCCCTAAGCTCTGCGTAATCCTCCGGGTTGCCGGTCTGAGAGCCGGCAAGAACCACATCCATCCCGAGAAGCCGCAGGGCTTTTATGAGCGAAAATGCTTTGAATGCGCCGCCCACATAAATGGCTGCTTTTTTACCCGTCAGCGCTTTTTTATAATCCTGAAGCCGGGGATAAATCCGGCTGATCTCTTCCTTGACCATATTTTGCGTGCGGATGAGGATTTCCGGCTGATCGCTGAAATGCTCGGCCACATCGTACAGGGCCTTGGACATATCCTCGACGCCGAAATAGGAAACCCGGATATAGGGAATTTTGTAGGTCTCTTCCATCATTTTGGCCAGATATGTCATGGAGCCGGAGCATTGGACCACATTCAAGGCTGCCCCATGCGCCCGTTGGACGTCTGCCACCCGTCCGTCTCCGGTCATCACCGATACCACCTGAACACCCATCCGCTGATAATAGTCCCGGATGATCCATGCCTCTCCGCCGATGTTGAATTCGCCCAGGATATTGATGCTGGTTTTGCTGATGTCATCGGTTTTACCCTGTCCGATCAGTTTGAACAGGGCTTCGCAGGCAGCCTTGTAGCCGTCTTTTTTGGTTCCCTTGAACCCTTCCGAATTGACGGGAAGGACGGGAATCCCTTTTTCCTTGGCCACTTTTCGGCACACCGCCTCCACATCATCGCCGATAATCCCCACAATGCAGGTTGAATACACAAAAGCCGCCTTGGGTGCATACCGGTCGATAAGCTCGGTCAACACCGAATAAAGCTTTTTTTCACCCCCGAAAATCACATCTTTTTCCTGTAAATCCGTGGAAAAACTGAGCCGATGCAGCTCCGGCCCCGAAGACAGTGCGCCCCGGATATCCCAGGTGTAGGCTGCGCAGCCAACGGGTCCGTGAACCAGGTGGACCGCATCCGCGATCGGATACAGCACCACGCGGGACCCGCAGAACACGCAGGCTCTCTGGCTGATGGAACCGGCCAGGCTGTGTTTGTCGCAGGTCATCTGATAAGGCGTATCGCCTTTTTCCCAGATGTGACTTTCCCGCTCTTTGAGTATGGGTATGCTTGTCATTACATCACCAGTTCCATATTGATATCGGTTGCGTCGCGGTCTTTCCGATCCAGAATCGCATCCAGTATTTTTTCCAGAAAGCGGATGCCGCCTTTATAGCCCATTGTCGAGAAATAGCTGTGTCCGATCCGGTCAAAAATGGGAAAGCCATAGCGCACCAGCGGGATGTCCTCATCTTTGGCAACGTATTTCAGGTACGTGTTCCCGATCAATAAATCCACGGGTTCCTGTTTAATCCATTGATGCAGCAGGAACAAATCCCCCGGGATTTTGATTTTGACTTCACAGGGCGCGTCCTTCACCACTTCCCGAAGTTCTTTTTCAAATTTTTTGCCTGCCGGCGTTCCGCTCACCATATAAACCGGAATCATGTCAATGGAGACCAGAAATTTGGCGATGGCCAGAAGCTGATCCGGATCACCGGCCAGAGCGACTCTTTTACCGTAAAAATACTGATGCATGTCCGAGATCACATCCACGAGCTGTCCCCGCTCCAGCGTGAGCGCATCCGGCACGTTCACGCCGGCAATGCGCCGGAGGTTATCGACAAACGTGTCCGTACCCTCAAGACCCATCGGCAAATCAAGCAGCTGGCAGGGAACCTTGCATTTGGCATCCAAAGCTCTGGCCGCAGGACCCGAGGCAAGCTTGCCCAGAGCCAGGGTCCCCATGCTGGACCCGGTCAGTTTCAGTTCGGGAATCGTTACACCGCCTTCCGGATACATGCGGAATTTTCCGGTCAGCGGGCCGTTCAACACGTTAGACGTGTCCGGGAACATGATCGTTTTAACGCCCATGAGTGATGCAATGCGCCGGATCTCTTCCATATCCGCCGGCTCCGAATATCCCGGAATCAAATTGATGGTTTTGTTTTTATGTCCGTTTGATTCGGCAAAATAATCCACCATGGCCCGGGTCATGGTGGCAAATCCGGTAACATGCGATCCCACATAACTGGGCGTATTGGCATGAATGACATATTTGCCGCCGGGGATTTTGCCCTCACCCCTGGCTTTATTAATGATCTGCGGAATATCGTCCCCGATGGTCTCCGACAGGCAGGTGGTATGCACGGCAATGACATCCGGGTGATACACGGAGAAAATATTGTCGATGGCCTGAAGCAGGTTGGCCTGTCCCCCGAAAACCGACGCGCCCTCGGTAAATGCGCTGGTGGCAGCCATGACCGGCTCTTTGTAATGACGGGTCAGGGCGCTTCGATGATAGGCATAGCAGCCCTGAGACCCGTGGCTGTGCGGAAGACACCCGTGAATGCCCAGTGCTGCATACATGGCGCCAATGGGCTGACAGGTTTTGGCCGGATTGATCGTTAATGCACTGCGTTCCGTAATTTCTTTTGGCGTATGTCTGAGCAGCATAATTCTCTTTCTCCAATTCGTTTTATATAAAAGTCCTTACGGACAGGCTGAATACTTATTCCCATGCATAGGTTGCCATCAGTTCCGGATTTTTCTGCCAGGGCGCCTTCATGTAACTCCAGATCTTGCTGTTTACCATCCGATCAATCTCATTGTAGAAATTGACGGCTCCTGCAAACCCGGCATAGGGTCCGCCGGAATCATAACTGTGGAGCTGTTTCATGGGAATCCCGTGCTTCTGGATCGCGTATTTTTCCTTGATACCCGCACAGAACATATCGGGCTTGTAAATTTCGATGATCTGGTCCGTCTCATACTGGCTGATGTCATCGATGATCATTGTATTGTTCTGCATGTCCGGCATCATGCCTTCATATTCGCTGAAAACCACGCCGTTCTTGTTCAGCTTTTCAACTTCTTCCGGCCGTTTGCGGGGTCTGAATTTTTCAGGGTCCGGATGCACTTCCAGTTCCTGAATGTTTCGGCTGTCCGCATCCACCCGGATATCGGGCAGTACCCTGCGGCCTTCATAATCGTCCCTGTGACCGAATTCATATCCGGCGGAAATGGTGATCATCCCCAGTTCATTAAACAGATCCTGATAATGGTGCGCGCGGGACCCGCCCACAAACAGCATGACCCGTTTGCCTTTGGTGCGGGGATAAACCACGTTTCTGGCTTTTTCCACCGCAGGCATTTCTTCGGCAATCACCGCCTCAACCCGGTCGGTGAGCGTCGAATCTTCAAAATAAGCGGCTATTTTCCGTAGGGATTTGGCCGTGGCTTTTGCACTGATAAAATTGACCTTGATCCAGGGCACTCCGTATTTTTTCTCCATCATCTCCGCGACATAATTTATCGAGCGATGGCACATGATCAGGTTTAAATCCGCCGTGTGCGAATTGGCAAAGCCGTCTACGCTGGAATTGCCGCTGAACGTCGACACCAGGGTAATTCCGCATTTTTCAAAAATCCGCTCGATTTCAAATGAGTCTCCGCCGATATTGTATTCACCCAGGAGATTGATCTTGAAATTGCCTTCCCGGATGGTATCGTCGGTTCCCACCACATGGGTAAAAACGCCGTTGTTTGCGATATGGTGCCCCGCAGACTGGCTGACCCCTTTATAGCCTTCGCAGCTGAAGCCAAATACATTGATGTCCAGCTTTTCCTTCATTTCCTTGCAGACCGAATGCACGTCATCGCCGATCAGCCCCACCGGACAGGTGGCAAATACGCCGATGGCCTTGGGCTTGAACAGGTCATAGGCTTCCTGAATGGCCTGCTTCAGTTTTTTTTCACCGCCAAAGATGATCTGCTCGTCCTGCATGTCCGTGGAAAAGCAATACGGCATAAAATTGTGACCATCCGTTGATGTCCCGGGTGAAGCATCCGGATTGGTCTGGTTTCTGCGGGTCAGCCAACTGTAATACCCGCAGCCGATCGGACCGTGCGTGATGTTGACGATGTCGCGGGTAGGCCCGAGCACCACGCCCTTGCAGCCTGCGTAACAGCACCCCCGCTGACCGATCAAGCCGGGAGTGGTTCGCACGTTCGATTGAATTTCCGGAACATCGCCGGTTTCACCGACCTTGTTGATCACGATCTGTTTGGCACGCTTTCGCGCCACCTTGGTCGGATACTTAGCGATAAGTTCCAGTTTCACCTTTTCAGGGTCTAATATTTCATCTTCCACGATATTTTCGGTTATCTCCATTGTTTATTCTCCTCTGGCGTCTTTCACGCGTCATCCAGAACATCATCGCCGAATTCGCCGGTCCGGACGCGAACGGCATCCAGGCATGGCATGACAAAAATTTTGCCATCACCTGATTTTCCGGTCTGGTTGACCCGGATAATGGTTTTAACGGTTTTATCCACCAGTTTGTCCGGGACAACAATCAGAAGGATCCGTTTGGGAATCAGTCGTCCGCTTTGTCCAAGCTTTGAAATGGCCTCTTCATAGCCCAATTCCGCACCTTTCAGAAGCTGCATATCTACAAGCCCTTTTCCTCTGCCCAGCGCATCTCTGGCGGTGACGGAAGAGATTCCCGCCGCCGATAACGCACGTTTGGTTTCATTCATCTTGTTCATTCGAATGATGGCCGTGATTTCCTTCATATCTTCACCTCGGTCATTTCCCCGGCTGAAGTCTCCTTGATCCCCGAGCTGATGGTATAAGCTTCCTCCACCGGAACCACAAAAATCTTTCCGTCCCCATAAGCGCCTTTGTCTCCGGTTCTTGCCGCCTGAATAATCGTTTTGATCACAAAGTCCTTATCCTGATTTTTGATAACCGCCAGGATCATTTCTTTTGGAATTTCGTCATAGGTGATCTCTCCGATTTTGATGCCCCGCTGTTTCCCGCGACCCACCACGGACATTTTTGTAATACCTGGAAATCCTGCGTCCATAAGCGCAGCCAGAACATTGTCCGCTTTCTCGGGTCTTACGATTGATCGAATCATTAACATTTTAACAACTCCTTTTTGTATAAAAGTCCTTGTGACGCTGAAAGATGAAGATCGAATGGTTTTACCACCCGCTGAAGTCTTTTCTCCTGATTTGTTATGTCGCCAGCCCGTGCTCAATCAGCATTTTTTCCAATTGGTCGATTTCCAGGGGCTTGGGAACGATAAACATCTGGTTGTTTTCAATCTTTTTTGCCAGGGTGCGGTATTCTTCCGCCTGTGCATGCACGGAATCATATTCGATCACGGTTTTCCGATTGATTTCCGCGCGCTGCACGATATTGTCTCTGGGCACAAAGTGAATCATCTGCGTTCCGAGCTTTTCCGCAAAAGCTTCGATCATATCTTTTTCAAAGTCCACATTGCGGCTGTTGCAGATGAGCCCCCCCAGCCGGACCCCGCCGGCTTCGGCAAATTTTACGATCCCCTTGCTGATGTTGTTGGCAGCGTACATGGCCATCATTTCGCCGGAGACCACGATATATATCTCCTGGGCCTTGCCCTCGCGAATGGGCATGGCAAACCCGCCGCAGACCACATCTCCCAAAACGTCATAAAAAGCATAATCCAGCTTTTCGCTTTCCGCATAAGCGCCGAGCTGTTCCAGAAGGTTTATCGAGGTGATGATTCCCCGGCCTGCACAGCCAACGCCCGGCTCCGGTCCGCCGGATTCGGTACACAAGACGCCGCTGAAACCTGTTTTTCGTACATCATCAAGCTCTACATCTTCGCCTTCTTCCCTTAACGTATCCAGAACCGTTCTCTGGGCCAATCCGCCCAGAAGCAGACGGGTAGAGTCGGCCTTGGGGTCGCATCCCACGACCATGACCTTTCTGCCCATTTCCGCAAGCCCGGCAACGGTGTTCTGCGTGGTTGTCGATTTGCCGATTCCGCCTTTTCCATAAATGGCGATTTTTCTCATGTTCTTCCTCCTTGTTGTTATTCATTAACCCTCAAAAAGCATTTGCCACAATCATAAAGCAATAATAGTGCCAAACGAATATATTAAGATAACATATTAATATAATATAAATAAAAATTATTAATAATTTATTTATAATACATAAATGTTATTAATAAATAATAAAATACATATATGTATTATCGTAGGATGCGGCTTTGTTCACGGCTTTTACAAAGTTGAGCAGAGGAGACGTGGAAGATACGGGTTTGAGGACGCGTCGGCCAGGATGGTTTTTTTCAGCCCGAAGGAGCCCAAGGGGAGAACAGATCAAGGCTATTGCCATAAAACGCAAAGAGGGAAAGAGGCATTAAAACGGCTTTCTCTCTTTGCGTTCCGGCATTGCCCTGTGATTGAGGAGGAACTCAATCTCTATATAATCACAGGACACATCAACACATTTTTAAAATGCAGCAGACAATGTTACCCCGCCATAAAAAAAACTGGAATGATCGCTGATACTGGTTGCGGTTATGTAATCATCGGCGGTTCCGGAAAGCGGAAACGAATAGGCGACCATGGGTTTTACGGAAATATATTCGCCAAAGGGTATCGTAAACCCGGCCGATACCAGTCCGTTGTGAAACGCTCTGTATTTGGTTTCAGGATCCTTGACTTCTGAAAAATCACTGTCATCGGAATGATAATACCCTGCGGATGCAGCCAGATCCAGGGTGATTTTATCGATGATCTCCTGTGAATGCGAAATGCCTAAACTCACATACCAGGCCGGCAAATGAGCGATTTCCCGGTAAACGGAAAGGGTGGGATTTAAAATTGTATTGAGGGTTGCGGAGACAAACAGCTCCTGAGAATCCTGAATGCCGTCCAGCGCATAATAGATCAGCCCGCCGCCCAATTTTACCGGACCCAGGTCCTTTGCGTAAGCAAACGTCAGATCCGTTTCGTTGTATTTCGCCTCATTGCTTTCAGAGCCATCAACGGCAATGGTTTTTTTATTTGTATCCAGATTCCCCCAGACATTAAAACTAAACCCATTATAGGCCAGTGTGGCGGATGGCTGAACCACCACGCTGTTATGGCTCAGCTCAAACCCTCGCCAGATGTACTGGCTGAAAACACCCAAATCCATTGCTGCCGTTGGTTTGGCTTCATCTGCTCGCCAGTACGGCCGCATGGCTGGCAAAAATGACAGTCACCACCACAATGCAGGCCCAAATACGTCGATTCTTCTTCATGCTTTTTCCTCCCTTTTTTGATGATTCTTAATATAAATTAATAAAACCCTCTCCAACCTCTTTCTCCAGCACTTGATCCATTTTAAAACCTGTCTATTATATCCGGACAATGACTGTGATTCGGTTCCGTTTGCGGACGAATTTCGGATCATCTACCTTCATAACCCGCTCCACAAAGAACACGCTGATGCACAGGATGATACCAGCGATGGCGCCGATAATCACAGCTGAAACCGAATTTACAAATGCGCAGGGTGCCGTGATCGCAACAAGTCCGGCAAGAAAACCATTTGCAATCATGGATATATCCGGTTTGCCGTAGTGAACCCACACATAAGCCATGGCTGAAAATGCTGCTGCTGCGGATGCCAGCATGGTATTCACGGTTACAACGGCGATTCTCAGATCGCCGCCGGCCAGCGAAGATCCCGCATTGAATCCGAACCAACCGAAAGCAAGGATGAAACATCCAGTCAGTGCCATGGGAATGTGATGCTTCGGCAGGGCATTTGGCGTGCCAACGGCATAGACCATGAAATTCATTGCCATGGTGTGGCCGGCATTCTTGGCCTGCGTGAAGCCCGTTTCCGCAAGAGCAAATCCGGCCTGCATGAACATGACCAGAAAGCCGCAGAAAAGCACCC
>CAWKLD010000002.1:0-105107 GCA_963850225.1 uncultured delta proteobacterium | reverse complement strand
TAATCATTAATTGTTCTTAAATATCCTCCTTTCCATATCAGGTATATATAAATACCTATTTAATAACTGATAATTTGCATTTACTCCCTGGAAGTTCTGTGTCATCCTGAATTCAAATCAACTGGATTGTGATATTTTATATACGAGTCACTGGAGAATATGTATGAAAATAATACAGATCGCCGGTTTTCTGGGGTGCGGAAAAACAACCTTGATGCTAATACTGTCCCTGCGGAATCTGGCAGCCGGCGGCGCCCGTAAGGTGGCCTTGGTGGTCAACGAGATCGGAGAAATTCCCGTAGATGGCAAAGTCATTGAAGAAAGCGGGATGATGATGAAAGATATCGGCGGCGGCTGCATTTGCTGCGAGGTTGCGGCCACTTTTGCAAAAACGATCTACCAGTTATACAGAGAGTTTTCGCCCGAGTACGTGCTGGTGGAACCCACGGGAGTCGCCGTGCCCCATCAGTCCGTCTGGCAGCCAGAATGAGCGGCCGTGACGCCAAAGTGTCCATCGGGCCTGCCATTGTCCTGTTCGACGCCACCCGTCCGGCGGAACTGCTGGATATGGACATGCTCGGACAGCTTGTCACGACCCAGGTCAAGGATGCGGATGTGATTGCCATCAGCAAGGTGGATGCCGTGGATGCCGCGGCGGTGAAAGATTCTATTGCCAGAGTCCGGGAAATCAACCCGAAAGCCAGGATTTTGAAGCTGTCTTCATTTGCCGAAACAGGGGTTGACGAACTTACGGATATCATTCTGAGCTGGGAGGTGTAACGCCGATGTCCAACAATACCGATGAAAGTCCTGGCTGTTACACGGAACATGGTGTCAGCGGCTATGGCGTTGCCGCCAAAATCAGCCGAAGCGAACCCATGACCGAAGATTTCGTCAAATCCATGGCTGAAAGCATGATGCTTGCCATCGCCGGCAAATGCATGGAACTGGGCGCAAAATGTATCGGCCATATCAAATCGCATCTGCGAACCGAGGCGGGTACGATCAAGGCGGATACCATCGGCGTCGGTCACGGCAGCTATTCCTCCGGCAGCTTGACACACCCGGTTCGGGATGTCTTTGTCGCCATCAACAGCATTGTTCAGGGCATTCCTGAAGAGGTCGTAAAGGCCGCAACTCTGGAGGGGATGCATGAGGTGGCCGGTCAAAACGGACTTTTTGTGGTCAAAGAAAAAGAACACACGTATTTTGATGAGTTCGATTTTACCGCATCCAAACAGGATTATATCAAACAGCTTACCGAACAGCTGGAGCCGGACAAAAACCCATGAAAGTGGTTTGTATTTCAGGTATGCGCGGCAGCGGCAAAACGACCCTGATCCGGGAGATGATCACCCGACTGGTTTCCGCGGGCTCGAGCTGTGCGCTTATCGTAAATGAAGATGGCGAGGTGTCTTACGATGCCGATTTTCTCCAGCGATATAACGTTGCCGCCGAGTTTCTGCGCGGCGGGTGAGTGGGTTGTTCCCTGGCTGCCAGTCTGGTTGCCCTGGAAAAAGAGCTGAAGCGGAATCACAACCCGGATTTTCTTTTTATCGAACCGTCTGAAATGGTCGTCACCCAGGAACTCAAGAATGTTATGGCCATGGGGCGGCGGGATATTTCCTACGAAATCGGACCTCTGATCACGCTGGTAAACGGACCGGAATTTGATTTCCAGTGGCAGGAGCGGTCGTTTCTGATGATCGGGCAGATGAAAGATGCCGATCTGGTTGCGCTTACTCAGTCTGATCTCATGGATGCGCACGGTATCCATGAAATCGAGCAAAGAGTCAAAGACCATGCAGGTTCTCTGATGCCACTCAGTGTAACCGTTAATGTTGGCGTTAACCTAGTGATGGACGCGGTTATGGGAACCCCGTGAAGATTTAGAATGATGCAAGACCCCGGCAAAGACGACTAATGCTTATCCCGTAATTATTGTAACTTGTCTACCATGCTCTAATAGAAACTGTTTAACCTCATTTACCGGATGAGTTTTTTTGCTCACTGAACAAACCAAACAAAGCACTTAGAGAAAGGAGTATCACCATGACACCGTTAGAAAGAATTGGAACTGTCCTGCAAGGTGGAATCCCCGATCGCGTCCCTGCCGCTCCGCTGATCTGCGGGGCCTCCCGCCGGGTATACGGCGTGACCTATGCGGAATGGGCTCAGGACGGCGAACTGATGGCCAAGTCCATGATTCAGGCCCAGAAACTGGTCGGTTTTGACGGTATTCTGGGGCTGGTGGATCTGTCCGTGGAAGCAGCCGATTTCGGACAGAAAATGGTATTTCCGATCGAGGATACGCCGCATCCCGATTATAATGATTCATTCATTAAGACTCCGGATGATTTTTACAAAATCCAGCCGGTGGATCCGACCAAAGCCCCGAGAATGAAAGAAGTCCTCAAGTATATGGAAATCGTATCCAATGAATGTGCGAAAAACGTAGCCATTATGGGTTTTGTTTATGGGCCGCTAGGCATTCTCTCGATGATGCGCGGTGCTGAAGTCCTTTTCCGGGATTGCTACAAGCACCGGGAAGCGGTTATTCATGCCCAGGAGGTTATTACGCCGGTTCTGGTCGAGTATATCAAAGCCATGGCCAAAACAGGTGTTCACGCGATTGTTCTGGATACCTTGTTTGCCTCCCAGTGCATTATGAGCAAAAAAATGTGGATGGAGATCGAGGGCCCCTTTACAAAGATTTTGGGCGACGCCATTGTGGAAGCCGGTTGTATGACCATGGTGCACAACTGCGGCAATGGTGTTTATTTCGATGCACAGATAGAGACGATGAAGCCCATAGCCATTTCTTATGCTTATCCGCCAGATGACTGCAAGGACATGGCGGAATGTAAACAGAAATACGGCAAAAAGACGACTCTTGTAGGTTATGTCAGCCCGGCCCAATATGCGTTTCTTGGCACTCCGGAGGAAATGAAGGTGGAATGCAAGAAGCAGATCGAGGAACTGGGCAAGGACGGTGGGTTTATCCTGTCTACCGGCTGTGAGTTTCCCCCCAACGGCAGCCTGATGAATGCCATTGCGATGATGGAAGCCGCGGAGCTTTACGGGAAATACTAAAATAGGTAATAGGCAATAGGTAATAGGCAATAGGTAATAGGCAATAGGTGATAGGCTATAGGTTCTGGGCAATAGGGTTAAATAGCCTATAGCCCATCGCTCTTAGCCCTAATTTTATTAAGGAGTTCGATACACCCCTGATGGAAGCCCCAAGGAAACAGAATGGCATTGCCATAGAAGATTACCACATCCGCAGCGAACCCTTTTATATTTCGATTGACGATGAGATCGACGTTTTCGAGAAAGCTTACAAGCTTAAGCTTCCCGTGATGTTGAAAGGACCCACGGGCTGCGGAAAGACCCGTTTTCTGGAACACATGGCCTGGAAACTTGCCCTGCCGCTGGTGACGATCGCCTGTCATGAGGATTTGACGGCCTCGGATCTCGTCGGGCGGTTTCTCCTGAAAGGAGATGAAACGGTCTGGCAGGACGGCCCGCTGAGTCTGGCCGTGAAACATGGGGCCATCTGCTATCTGGATGAAGTGGTTGAAGCCCGTAAAGACACGACCGTGGTCATTCACCCCCTGACAGATGACCGCCGGATTCTTCCCCAGGAAAAACGTGGGCTCCTGCTGGAAGCCCATCCGGATTTCATGCTGGCGATATCTTACAATCCCGGCTATCAGAGCGTCATGAAAGAGCTGAAGCATTCCACGCGTCAGCGGTTTTTGGCAATCGAGTTCGGGTACCCGTCATCGGACATCGAGCGAACGATCATCATGAAGGAAAGCGGCCTTGACCAAGAGGCGGCCGATCGCCTGGTCAGTCTGGGTGAAATGGTCCGCAACCTCAGACAGCACGGCCTTGAGGAAGGAATCAGCACCCGTCTTCTGGTCTATGCCGGCAAGCTGATCGCCGATGGCCTTTCTCCGGCCACGGCCTGCAACGTTGCCGTAACCCGGGCAATGTCCGACGATGCCGAGATGCAGGAAGCCATCGCCGAAATCGTGTCGGGTATCTTCTGATGCGGATTCTATTGATTTCACATGTTGCCCGATGAGCGTTTTTACCGAATTCCTTGCCGCCAATCCGGATCTTCTGGATAACTTGAGCGATGTTGACCGCAGTGCATATCAGCGGATGTGCGAGAGTGTGTCCCATCTGCGTCCTCAAAAAGCCGTTGTGTTTTTTTCAGAGGCACTATCCGCCATCCGGTCTTTGAAAAACCATCCCTGCGGGGAAATCCTGCTCGCGGACATTGTAGCGATTACCGAGCAGAACTGGGCCTTGACCCAGCCCTGTGTGACTGCTTTCAGCGTTTTACCGGCAGATGCGGTGTTTCTCAAAAAATGGATTGATCTGGCCTTTAAACTGGCATCACTGGATATCGACGTGGGCGTGAATTTTCTGAATCATACGCCTGCTGCGATGGAAAAGCTTGGAATCGATGCAATTCTTACCTGGGGCAGCCAGGCGATTTCGGCCCTGACCAAAACTCCCGGAATGTGGCAGGCGGTGTCTGCCTACCTGAAACAATCGGCTGCCCTTCATTGCGGATTTTCGCTGGCGCGCTGGGATTTTTTTCTGGAACAGGCCGGCCGTATCGCTGCCAAATCCGCTGCCGCAGCCGAAGCCTTCATTGACATCGGCAACCGGGCCTGCCTGCTGCTGACCGATGAAGAAACATCCCAATGGGTCAGTGGCGGTTTGGCTTCCGCAAAAACGGAGCAGGAACTCGTCAAATATTTCGATGCCGGCTCATTAAAGGCGCTGCAGGCCCGGGATGGACTGGCCTCAGGCGTTACGCTCAAGGATCGCACCCAGACCCTTAGCCTGATTTGCGAAGCACTTCTGGCACATCCGGTCAAGATCCGCGCCAACACGATTCTTTACAGTCATCAGGGATTCACTGGCGGTGCTGCAACCGACGGGCGGTTCATTTTTCTGCCGGAAGTGGTGCCCACTTTCGGCCTGATGAAGCTCATGGCGCTTCATCAGGCCATGCTGGTGGATCGTAGTGGTTTTATAGAAGAATCCGGCAGGATTTTTTTTGATCCGGTATATATTCACATGTATGCCGACAAACGTCTGGTGCAAAGGCTTCCTGCCATCGTATCCGAGATGAATCGCCTGGCGGAGGGCGGGCTTCCGGAAGGATACCCTTTTCGGGCCATCAAATATCTGGATGTGCCTCTGCCCTGGTGGGGGGATATCCTGCCGGATCTGATCAGTCAAACCAATGCCACTATCGACGGCATAAAGGCAAAGGTTGCCGATCACTATGAGGATCTGCCGCCTGCGCTGGTGGAAATGCTGATCGGCCAGCTCATGGCGCACGGGGATCGGGACCCCGATGCCTTGTCGCAGATGCTGGCCGGTATGATCGGCAACCTGGAGTTTCTGTCCCCGGATGCAGAAGACCTTCCGGATACGGTCAAAACTTTTCTGTACAAAGAATGGGATACGAACCTGTCCGATTATAAACTGGACTGGTGTCTGGTTCGCCAGCGTATGGCAAAGGAAGATTCAAACCCGTTCGTCGAAAACCTGCGCAAGCAGCGGCATGGGCTCATCACCTTGATCCAGCGCCAGTTTACGCGGCTTAAGCCTGAGCAGTTCCGCCGGTACCGGGCTCAGCCTGCAGGAGACGATCTGGACATCGATGCCTTGATCGAAGCCTGGGTGGATATGCGTTCCGGGTCGCATTTATCCGAAAATGTTTATATCCGCCGGGACAAACGGATCCGGGATGTGGCGGTTCTTTTTCTGGTCGATTTGAGCGCCTCGACCGAAGAAAAAGTGGACAGCCGCCGAATTGTCGATATTCAGAAGGAGGCCATGGTGCTGATGGCCGAAGCATTGAATTCTCTGGGAGATCCGTATGCCATTCTGGGTTTCAGTTCAGAGGGGCGCTTCAGAATCGATTTGATTCAGGTAAAGGATTTCTCGGAATCCTATGACGACAGGGTTTGTAATCGGCTGGGAAACCTTGAGCCTGCGGGTCTCACCCGAATGGGTGCCGTGGTCCGGCACGCGATCTACAAACTGGATGCCCAGGCCGCTGCAATAAAAATCCTGGTGATTCTGACCGACGGCCGGCCCTATGATCTGGAATACGGCAATCTTGACTATGCCATCGCCGATACCCATAAAGCCATTCAGGAGGCCCGGCGAAAGCGGATCCATCCCTTCATCATCACCTCGGATGCCAAAAGCACCGACTACCTGCGGCGTATCGCTCCCCAGACCCAGAGCATCATTGTGCCCCGGGTTGAGCTGCTGCCCGGTCTGCTGCCGGCGATTTACAAGCGGCTTACCGCCTGATGGCAGAACTCCTGTCAACTGATTCATGAAAGGATTCATTATGACCGACACCTATCAGTTTCTGGTGAAAAAAGCCCTGGATCTCGGCGCACTGGATGCCAGACTCATTGATACCCACATGATCGTCTTTGATCATCGTTCCTATCTGAAATGTCGTTTCGGATGTAACCGCTGGGGCCGCTACTGGACCTGCCCACCGCACTTGAGCATTTCCCCGGAGATGTTCATGGAAGCATTTGCACAGTATTCCAGGGCGCTGATCATTAAAACAGAAGACCCTCGGAAAGGACAGGATGTAACCCTGGCCATTGAAAAAGAAGCCATGCTGACCGGAAAAAGCCCTTTTGCATTTGCGATGGTCCTTTGCGTTCAGTGCGAGACCTGCGCCTATCCGGAGCCCTGTCTTTTTCCCCATCTGGCCAGACCGTCCATGGATGCCTACGGGATCGATATCGGGGCTACGGTCGCGCCGCTGGGGTTCAAGGTGGAATTCGACCCCAAGGGATGCCTGCTGCCGGCCTGGTACAGCATGGTGCTGGTGGTGTGATATGACCATCGGCATTCTCTGCTGTCAGGTGATGGAGAAGGAAGTCCGAAGCCTGATCCGGCACGCTCCCGATGAATTTAAGATTGAAATCCTGGAATGGGGGCTTCATATTCATCCGCCGTTGCTCCTGGATCGCATAGTGGAAAGAATCCGCGTTCTTGAGGATCACGTATCGGCGGTGGTCCTGGCATTCGGCCGCTGCCAGACGCTTGACAAACTTCCGGACGATTTCAAAATTCCGGTGCTGTATCCTCCGGGAGAGGATTGTATCGGTGTGCTGCTGGGGCAGGAGCGCTATCTGGAAGAACTATACAGGGAAGCAGGCACATGGTTTCTCCCTCCGGGCTGGGCCGAACTGGGCATGACGTTTATCTTCAACGAAATTCAGGCCGGCGGTCTGGCAAAACGGAATATCGACCCCATGACCGTGGCCCGCAAGATGTTGAAGGGTTATAAGCGGGCATTGCTCATAGATACCGGGGTCGGCGACATCGGCCTTCAGCGGGAACAGGCACAGAAAATCGCGGACCTCTTTGGCTGGCGGGTGGAAACCGCCCGGGGATCGTTGAGTGCCCTGGAAACGGTTTTACAGAAAGCATTGGAACTGTCACAACCTCTATTGGTGCCTGAAGGGAAAGGCCGATAAAGCACTAAATCCGAATATCGAAATCCGAAACAAATTCAAAATTCCAATGTGAAAATTGAAACCTAGTTCCGGATAATTTCCTCCAGGCGGTCAAGGGAAGCTGCCAGATCATCCAGTGAGAAAATTTCGATGGAAAGTCCGCCGGTATAATCAGCCAAAACACGACGGATCATCTCCCAATCCCCAGGTGAAATCCACTGAACGCCCAGATGATCCACGCCTTCGCGGACGCCATGGAGGTGAATCATGGCGCTATTTGAAGCGTGTCTGTCCAATTGGGCCTTAAGATCATGGCCGTAAAGGATCAGGTGCCCGATATCCAGGCATGTTTTTAACCCGATTCGTTCCACAAACGGTATGAGTTTGTCCAGAGGATACTCCAGGTTTTCCACAGCCACAAGGGCGGGATCAAGACCTGCTTTCTCCAGGTCGGACAGGGAATCCGCCACGCGGTCCGCCCAGGCGCATGTATCGGGTTCCACGATGCCATCGGCTCTTCGGCTGTCAAGATGCAGAATGTACAGTGTCGGGTCCAGGGGCAGGGTGCGTTCGTAAAAACGAATCGCTGTTTCGCAAAACCGCACCCGCATGGAAGGGTCCGGGTCCCCGAAGAACAGGTCCCCGGGCAGATGCACGTTGTAGGTGATATCAAGGTCTTTGGCCGCCTGCCGCATGTCCCGGATATCGTGCCTGGAGGGAAGATTGGTTTCTTTGCCGGTTTCAAAAAAAACCAGCTCCACCTCATCCAGGTGGGGCCCTAAACAAAGAAGATTGGCAAGAATGGATTCCTGGATGACGTAGGACGTCGTGGACAACCGGAAGGGAAATCCGCCTTTCAAAAATGGCAATTGAACGCGCTGCAGGGATCTGGCGCTTGGCCCGAAGGCGTTCATTGCTTTTTGTTTTCAGAGACAAAGCCGTCCGGAATTTTCTGATCCGGCGTAACCCCGTAAAACCGGGTTCTGGCCTTGCCCCAATAACAGCCGTTTTTTCCAAGAAGGGCCAATTCAAGGTTTTGAAGCACTTTACATAAGGAATTGCCCTCTCGGGCGCCTTTGCAGATCACACAAAATTTTTCACAGAAAACCGGTGGCTGATTTGATTTTGTCATGATGGGTTATCCTGGTTTGGCCAGATACGGTCGGCGGCCTCTTCAATAAAATAACAGAAGATGTCCCAGTCAAATTCTCTGAATGAAACAGGACATCGCAATTTGACCTTTCGATCACTCAGGCCGATGACCTCCCAGTCACCTTTGCGATGCCCGCCGTCAATGCTGATTTTCTGCCCGATTTTGAATGGATAGGGTTTAAAGACAACGACCGGATGTTTTTCCATTATTCCTCAAATATCGGCAAAAAACCAAATGTTTCAAGCGCGATAAGAAAATTACAGCCATTAAGAGATCATTCCGCGCCGATGGATTTCTTCCAGCTTTGGCCGAAATCAGCCACGGGCCGCATTTCAACGATTTCGAATGCCACGTATGCATGAATCATTTTTTTTGCGGTTTCCATTCCCACCTTGGCACCGATTTTTCCCTGAATCTCATAGAGCTTATTTCCTGAAGTCTCACACGCGGTCATCTTGAGATAAAGCCGTATCCCCTTCCATTGCTGCGGACTTTCTCCTGGCTCCATGATCATATACACCGCATTCGGATTTTCATTCAGATTGGCGAAGGTGCGGTTATGCCCTAGTCCCATGACGATGGTTTTTTCATCAATCATGCTCGGCGAGCCAAAAAAGGCAACATCCACTTTTCCTTCTTTGCTTGCGGTGCTCAGGGTGCCGATCCTCGGTTGCTTGTTAAAGTATTTAATCAATGCTTCTGACATAATGCCTCCTTATTTATGGGTTTGTGGCTGGGATTTCATTATAGGGCTTATCAAGGCAGTGATGAAGACACTTCGCATATGATAGGGGTAGCACCTGAGATGGTGGTAGTCAAGAATATTTTTTGTTGAAGCGGTGTAGCGACTCAGGTATTCAGAAGTCAGTAAATTGCATGATGCTTACAAGCGGGCCATTCTGAATACTGACTCCTGAATTCTGAATACCTGAGTCGTTACTTGCAATCGAAGATAAAGTAAGTTACTTGTGAACAACCGCTATCTATAACCTGTCAGCAGATCGGAAAAGGCCTGACCATGTTTATTGACTGGCAAGAGAATCTGAAACGAATCGAAAACAGGGTGGCGTTGTTTGATATCCCCATTGCCATGCACTGCCACCACTACAATATCAATCTTGAAAAAATGCTTGAAGATATTCTTGGTTTGGAAGGCGTTCGCCTGATGTATCATGCAGCCGAAGAATCGAATCATACGGCATTTAAAATCATGCTGGAGGAATATCAACGGATCAAAAGCGATAAGTCAAAGTTTGAATTTGCAGCCTCGATTTTCCAGCACTGCGGGCTTGGGGTCATCAATTTTCAAGATGTGGGGCCAGATGGCGGCAGAATCATCAGTCCCTCCAGCCATCATGTTACCGGATGGCTTGCCAAGCATGGTGTTCGAAAAACTCCCGGCTGTCATTTTACCCGGGGATGGATTGCCGGGGCTCTGGAAGCAATTTACGATCTGCCCATCGGATATTATGAAGTCCGGGAAACGAGTTGTAAAATGATGCGTGACACCGTCTGCGAGTTCGATGTCCGGCTAAAAAGGGGGCAGCATGGCGATTGACAGCCTGAAAATAACGCATGCGATTATGGAAGGAAGCAAAATCCGGGATGAAAAAGGGATCATCCCCTTGTTCGGGGTTTACCTGTCTTTGTACTTTACATCCTACTATAATATCATCTCTATTGACTTTTTATCCAGGATGGGAAAACGCCGCGCGCAAGAGGCTGAAAAACTCCTCATCAATGCGGCACAGGAGTGCGGCTATGCGACGTTTCATGGCATTCGGCAATCCTGGGAGTGGGAAGAACTGGTTCAGCCCATGCTTGATACGGTCGATGATCAGATCGAAGGCTTTCTCGCGGTTGCCACAGGCTTTGGATGGGGCGGGGCAATGGAAGTGATCGATCTGATTCCGGGCAATCGGCTTCACTTCCGGGTGCATGACTCATACGAGTCCGGCGGTTATCTGAAACGTCGTGGAATTTCCGAGGTTGGAAAATGCTTTATGTTGAGAGGTGTTGCGGCGGCTTTCATGGACTTGCTTTATGGGGACGCTTATCCGGACGGGTGTTATGCCTTTTCGGCCGCTGAGCCCTTATGTCGCGCAAAAGGAGATATCTTCTGTGAGTTCATTGCTGAAAAGTCATCCACATAAAATCCCGTGCAAAGTCCGGACGAATTGCGAAAAACCGACCTGCTGGGAGATGTTTTCCTGCTCCAGAGTCCTGTGTCCGGCTCATGGCCGTAATGAATTGGATTGCTGGCACATTCCGCAAACGTTGTGCATTGAGAAAAACGAAAGGGATTTTTATCAAAAAATATCCACATGCCTTGCCTGCAGCTATTTTCAGGAAAGGGGGAAAATGCATCCCGGGGGATGGGACGATTTTCTGACCCGTCAGGTCCACCATTATATTTACAATGCGATGGAGAGAATTTACCAGAAAGAGGAAAGCTTTGTTGAAATACTGAATCGCATCCCCGATGGCCTCTTTACTACGGATAGGGAATTGCGGATCACCTACTTCAACCCGGCAGCGGAAAAAATCACCGGTTTTCCGGCTTCCGATGCCGTGGGAATGTATTGCAAGGATGTGTTCAAAAACAAGATCTGTGAAACAGACTGCGCCCTGAAAAAAGCCTGCGAGATCGGCGGTGATATCCACAACCGGGAATATGTGATAACCAATATCGAGGGTCGGGAAATTTCCATCATGTGTTCCACCACGGCTTTTCGAAGTGCTTCCGGAAAAATCATCGGCGGGCTAGAGATTTTCAAGGATATTACCGAGATTCACAGCCTGCAGGAGGAGATAGTAAAAAGAGAACGAAAATACCGACGTGTGTTCGAAGGCAGTCACGATATGATTTATACCACGAACAACAAGGGGAAAATTCTCGAGATCAATCAAGCCGGAATCGAAATGCTCGGGTATAGGGACAAGGAAGAGGTTCTGGGTCTCGATCATGCCCGAAAACTCTATCGCAATCCCAAGGACCGCGACAGATTTATCCGGCAGGTTGACTCCGAAGGGTTTGCAAAAGATTATGAAGTGGATTTTATCAAAAAAAACGGCTCTCTGATTCGCGTCCTGATTTCAAGCCGGAAATACGAAAATTCAATTACCGGCGAAACAGAATTCGAGGGGATCATCAAGGATATCACCAAACGCAAGCAAGCCGAGGAGATAATACGTCAGAGAAATCTTGAGCTGTCTGTATTAAACAGTGTGGCCGTGGCCATCAATCTGACGATGGAAATTCCGCACATTCTTGATGTGACGTTAAAAAACGTGATCCGCTCTTTGAAAATTAAACGCGGCGGGGTCTTTTTGATCGATCACAATACGCGTACAGCAAGACTTGAAGCCAGTCTGGGATTGCCTGTTCAGGATCCGAATGCCAGTGACGGTTTGATATTAAAGGACAAAGAGCTGCGAAAGCACCTCTTGAACCCCGGCGGGTTGTTGGAGCCCGAACCCACGTTTCCCTTTTTCAAAGCCAGATACAAGGCCGTTGATGGGCAAAAGGTTCCCTGGCTATCCTGTATATTGATTACTTTCAAAGGAAAAAGCATTGGTTTTTTTGGACTGGACATTCATTTCAATCGCATTTTAAGCGATCATGAATTTCGATATCTGGGGTCATTGGGAAATTTTTTGGGTGGAGCAATCGCAAACTCGCAGTTCATGAAAGCCATTAACCTTCACCAGCAGGAATTAAGCCGCCTGACCCAGATGCTCTTTTATAGTCAGGAGGAAGAACGGCGCAGAATTGCGCGGGAACTTCACGACGAGGCGGGTCAGGCCTTAACCGCTGTAACGTTGAGTCTGGATCGGCTGGAGCAGAATGTTGCCGTAAGCCCGGACAAATTAATCGAGGAAATTGCGCAGATCAGAAAACTCGTACAACGGACTTCTTCGGAAATCAGGGGACTATCGTATCGACTCCATCCCACCCTGCTGGTGGATCTGGGACTGGAGCCGGCTCTGAATCTTTATTTCAAGGAAATGGCAGACCGTTCAGATCTCGACATCGATTTTCGCATGGTGGGATTTGACAAGCGGCTGAAACCGGATATCGAAACCGTATTATACCGCTTCAGCCAGGAGGCGCTCACCAACGCATTGAAGCATTCGGGAGCCGAGACATTCCGGCTTTCCATCATCAAGAGCTACCCGAAGATCATTTTCAGCGCCGAGGATGATGGCGTTGGATTTGATGGCCGGATCGGAGGAGATGACAAGAGAAGCCTGGGCCTGATCGGTATGCGCGAACGGGCAATTCAACTTGGCGGGACGTTCTCTCTGCTTGGCAGGCCGGGACTTGGTGTGCGCATCCGGGTGGAAATCCCTTTTGAAGAGGCGGCTTTATATGAAAATATCCATTAAAGTTATGATAGTCGAGGATCATACGATCGTAAGGCAGGGCCTGGCCCGCCTGTTATCAGATCAACCCGGGCTGGAGGTGGTCGGTCAGGCCGTAAACGGACGGGACGCGGTGGAAATGGCTGAGAAACTGAATCCGGACATCATCATCATGGATATCGCCATGCCCAAGATGAACGGTATCGAAGCTTCCAAAAAAATACGGAAACTGCTTCCCAAAGCCAAGATTCTGATTCTTTCCATGTATTCCCACGAACACTATGTCCATGAGCTGCTGGAAGTGGGGGTTTCCGGATATCTTCTGAAAGATTCTTCGGGCCGTGATATTGTCAAGGCCATCGATGATGCCATGAATAACAAAACATTCCTGAGCCCGGCAATTTCCAAAAGAGTGGCCGAGCTCTCGTCTTCCTCCCATAAGAGCACTTCCCGGGAAGAGCGTTTCAAACTGCTCTCAAACCGGGAAAGAGAGGTGTTCCAGCTTATTGCCGAAGGCCATGCCACGCGGACAATTGCCGATATGCTCTGCGTGAGTGTAAGCACCATTAAATCCCACCGCGCCAAAATCATGGAAAAACTCGCCGCAAAATCCTCTGTACAACTCGTCCATATCGCCATTCAGCTGGGTCTGGTTGACCCAGAGATTTAACTTTCCGAATTCAATTCAGTTTTCAAAAGCTTATTTTTATGTTCATTTGAAAATCATCCTTTGGACGATTTTCAAATGAACATCCATCCGTTATAGTAATCCAAAATTAAATCCTTCTTTTTTTAGGGCGGTTGCAGATAGCATGAAAATCCGTGGTTCGATTTTCAAGAGAATCAGAAAGCTCCATCTGCCATGGCCAACGAGTGAACCACCAACAAGATGCGGGGATGCTCTCCGCTGGGTAACAATAATTCCAGGAGGTAATCTATGTTTCAATTTGATACAAAACAGAAAGTATGTGAGGTTGGATGCGTAAAATTTGGCGGACAGCCGGGTGAATATCCCACTGTGGTATGTTCTTCCATTTTTCAGAAGGGTGACAAGGTTTTTGAAGGTAAACGTAAGGAAGGCTTCAACGAAACAAATGCAGCCGCGCTGTTAAAGACACAGGAAAAGCTCTGGAAGGAAACCGGAGTTCCCGCCATGGCTGATATCGTGGCCAACAACGGAGAAGAATTCAAGCGATTCATCGATTTCGTGGTTGCCAATTCTTCAATGCCTTTTTGTATTGATGCCTGGGTCATGAAACCAAAACTGGAAGGTGCGGCCTACTGCGCGGAAAAAGGCCTTCTGGACCGGATGTTTTACAATAGTCTGACGGTGTGGGAGCAGGATCTGGAAACCGAGATCCGGGAGATCGCGAAAATCGGTGTCAAGCATGTTCTGCTGGTCGCTTTTGATCAGGACGACCAGATGCCTTCCGGACGAATCACCGGAACTCAGAAAATTCTGGATGTCATTGAAAAAGTCGGCGCCAAATTTGAAAGCATTTTTGTTGACACATCCGTTATGAACGGTCCCGCCACTGCGCTTTGCGGCCTTTCCAACAAACTGATCAAAGAAAAGTGGGGTTTTCCCACCGCCTCTGCTCCTTCCAACGGCTCCTATATGTGGAAAAAGGCTCGGGAAATGTGGGGATTCAAAGGATGGGCTGCTGCTGATGCCGCCCTGGAAGCCCTTTCCGCATTTATGTACCATGACATGATTTTTTCGGGCCCCATGGCAGGCGCCGAACGGATCATTCCCGCGATCGCGATGGCAGATGCCTTTCTTGCCACGGCCGTTTATGCGGAAACCAAGCGGCTTCCCTCTGACCCCAATCATCCGCTGTTTAAGCTTTTCCCCGAATTTGTGGAGCAGCTAAAGTCTCTGTAAGATATTTGGTTGACTATTGAACGATACAACAGAATTTGAAAGGAATTATCATGGCAGAACTTACATCCAAAGAAAGAGTAAGAAAATTTTTTAAGAAAGAGCCCCTCGATACCATGCCCGTTTTTTCCGGTATGGGGACGGTGGTGATCCAGGCTGTGAAGGAGATGGGCGTTAAATTTGCTCAGGTGCACACGACGGCCGAACTCCTTGCCGGCTCCGCGCTGAAGTCAAGTGAGATGTGTGGATTGGACGCAGTGGTTGTTCCCTATGACATGGCAACCGTCGCACAGGCCGTGGGGTGTGGGTTGACGCTGTATGAAAACTCCGAAGACATTCTTTATCCCACGGTCCCCAATAAATGGGAAACCCTTGAAGAAGTCAACATCCCGGCCGATTTCATGAAGCTAGCCAGAATGCCCATAGTGGATGAGGCATTCAAAATTCTTTTGAAAGACGGACGGTTCGCTGTTGGTGCCTGGCAGTTGGGACCCTTTACGCTGGCCGGCCAGATCATCGAACTTGGCCTGCTGTTAAAGGGCGCCAAGAAAAACAAGGAAGCTGTTGAAGCCTTTTTGACAAAAATGACCGATATCGTGATTGAAAGTATCAAACATTACGAAAGCCTCGGCGTTGATTTTCTGAACATCCGTGAAATGGGATCCGGAACGGATCTTCTTTCTCCGAAAATGTGGAACTCCCTGATTCAACCGCACCTGACCCGGATATTCAGCGCGCTGAAAACGCCCGCTGTCCTGCATATCTGCGGGGGTACGGATATGATCGTTCCGCTGATGAACCAGTGCGGCGCGGATGCGCTTTCATTTGACCAGAAAAACACGCTGGCCAAAACCCGTGAAGTGGTCGGAAACGATGTGCTTGTTCTGGGCAATTTTGACCCATACGGCACGCTGGTTCAGATGGAAAATCCGGCGGACGTGGAAGCGGTCGTGAAGAAATGCATTGATGACGGCGTGGATGCCGTATGGCCGGGCTGTGACTTGTGGCCGGATGTGAAAATGGATAATGTCAAAGCCTGGGTGAATACGTCCCGGGAATACGGTAAGAAACCTTCGCCGGCAATCGGAAGGATCTAATAAAATTGTAACAGGACTACAACCTTGCTTCGTAGATAAATTCGAAATACGAAGCACGAAATGCGACAAAATCTTAGAAAACATATTTCGATATTCCAAATCTCAATTAATTCTGGACTTGAAAGGAAAACAACATGTCAAAATCAAAAGATGAATTGTTAAAAGCGCTTGCCGAAGCAGTCGTTGAGTACGATGAAGACGCCTGCAAAGAACTCTCCCAGGAAGTACTGGACAATCCGAACACCCTGACGCCGATGGAAGCGGTCATGAACGGACTTGCCGCCGGCATGGAAGAAGTCGGCCGTCTTTATGATACCCATGAGTATTTTGTTCCCGAAGTTCTGATGTGTGCGGATGCGCTTTACGCGGGCCTTGGCATTTTACGGCCCCATATTCCGAAAGCCGAAGCCGGGGTGAATGCTCAGGTAGTCATCGGATCCATTCAGGGTGACGTTCATGACATCGGGAAAAACCTTGTAAAGATGATGTTTGACGTTGCCGGTTGGGGTGTTCATGATCTTGGCCGGGATGTGCCGCTGGAACAGTTTGTCGAAAAACAGCTCGACACCAATTCCGAGGTTGTCGCCATGTCCGCCATGATGACCACCACCATGCTGGGCATGAAGAAAGTTATTGCCATGATCAAGGAGAAAAATCCGGAATGTCTCATCATGCTGGGCGGCGCTCCGGTTACCAAGGACGTTGCGAATCTGTTCGGTGCTGACGGCTATGCTGATTCCGCAGGAAATGCTGTTTCCGAAGGCATCAAGATGATCGGGCGTTTGCGCGAGTTTCAGGCCAGCAAGAAATAGAATGAAAATGGCGTGATGGGTTGGCGTTTGAGGTAAAATCCTTTGTCTCGAGCGCCTGCCCATCGCCTATATCGTTGTAGCGTAAAAGAGGAGACATGTGAATGGATGAAAAAATGGCTATGGTAATTTTCCAGCCTTCCGGCCGCCGGGGCGAAGTTCCGAAGGGGACTAACCTGATTGAGGCCTCCCGGCTTTTGGGCGTGGATATCGAAGCCCTCTGCGGCGAAAAAAAAGTATGCGGTAAATGTATCGTTCGAATTGAAGAAGGAAATTTCGAGAAATACGGCGTTGTCTCAGGAATGAAGAATACGAGTGCCTGGCAGCCTGAAGTCGAGTCCAAATTCATCAATGCCGAAAATCAGGCCAAAGGTTATCGTCTGGCCTGCGTGTCCAAGGTTGAGGGTGATCTGCTCGTATTTGTGCCCGAAGAATCCCGTGCCGGCAAGCAGGTGGTTTCAAAGGCCGCCCGCGATATCAAGATCGACTGGGATCCTGCGGTCAGACTCTATTATGTGCAAGTGGTCAAACCGACATTTGAAGATTGTCTGGGGGACTTTGAAAGAGTTTGCAAGGCGCTGGCCAGGGAATACGGTCTGCCGGAAGTTCTTGAAGTGGATATCCAGACCCTGCGAAAACTTCCCTGCGCATTGCGCGATGGTAACTATTGCGTTACGGTCAGCGTCTGGAACGATAAAGAAGTCATTCGCGTACAGCCCGGCAAGGTGGAGCATGCTTACGGAATTGCGATCGATGTGGGTACCACAACGGTGGCCGGATACCTTTGCGATCTGACCAACAAGGATGTCATCAACACAGCTTCGATGATGAACCCCCAGTGTAAATACGGTGAAGACGTCATGGCCAGGATCACCTTTCACATGACCACTCCCGATGGCCTCCAGCGCATGAGTGATGACATTGTCGAGGGCGTGAATGAATTGATTGCCAAGGCGATTGCCGAAACCCATCCGCCTTTGAAAAAAGTCAAGAAGAAAAAAGGGGATACCGGTCCCGACGAATTCGTTGAGGTTCCGGAAGAAGGCAAAACTTATCGCAGGATCAAGATGGAAGATGTCGAGGATATCACCATCGGTTTCAACACGGCCATGCACCATATTTTCCTGGGTCTTGATCCTCAGTTTGTCGGCATGGCGCCTTTTCCGCCGGTGATCCATCACAGCATGGACATTCGTGCGCGCGACCTGGGCATCAAGGTCAACCCCTCAACCTATGTGTTCGTGCTTCCCAATGAAGCCGGATTTGTGGGCGCGGATAACGTGGGTGTGCTGATCTGTGAAGAACCGTACAAGAGTGATGAGATTCAGCTCATCATCGATATCGGCACCAATGGCGAGCTCGTGCTCGGCAACCGCCACAAGTTGATTTCATCTTCCTGCGCCACGGGTCCCGCGCTGGAAGGTGCACAGCTTTCCTACGGTATGCGAGCCGCACCTGGGGCCATCGAGCGGATCAATATCGATCCCGGAACCTTTGAAGTCGACTACAAGGTTATCGGTCGTGATGCCTGGAGAAAATTCTCCGAACCCCATGAAATGAAGGCAAAGGGGATTTGCGGATCGGGCATTCTGGACGTTCTGGCAGAGCTGTACTCTTCAGGCGTCATTACAAAAACAGGTGTTTTCAACAAGAAGGTTCTCAAGGACCATCCGCGCTTCCGAAAGAATGCGGATACCGGACAGCCTGAATTTATTCTGGCCTTTAAAGAAGAATCCTCCATCGATAAGGATATCGTGATTACCCAGAAGGATATCCGTCAGATTCAGTTGGCCAAGGGCGCGCTCTATGCCGGCTGCAAACTGATGGTGAAACGCATGGGGGTTGAAAAAGTCGACCGTGTCAAGATCGCCGGTGCTTTCGGTACCCACGTGGATCGAACCAAGGCGCTTATCATGGGTCTTTTCCCGGACTGCGAAATCGAAAAGATCGAAGGCGTGGGAAATGCCGCCGGCGATGGTTGCCGTGCGGCGCTCTTGAACGTGAAAAAACGAAGTGAAGCCAACTGGTGTTCCCGGAACGTGGAATACATTGAATTGACGGTTGAGCCGACCTTTGAGCAGGATTTCATGGAAGCCATGCAATTGCCGCACATGACGGATGAATTTCCGCATCTGGAAGGCGTGGTGCTGCCGGAAATTCTTCATCAGGGAATGAAAGGCGCCAAGTAAGGTTTTTTTGTGAATACTGAAATAACACATACGGCCGAAAGAACATGCGTGCAAGTGGATCCCGGTATTTGCGGATTCGCTTGCACCGTGTGCGCCAGAAAACTGGAAGCCCGATCCGTGCAGATCGAGATTGAAGGCTCGGAATGCAAACAAATTCTGCGGCTTTCAGAGATGATTACCCGGCTTGGGCTAAAGGATATATTTGTTCCGTTGACCCGGAATCCGGTCTTTGTCAGTGCCGAAAAGGCCGGATGCCATCCGTCCTGTGCCATTCCCACCGCTGTCATCAAGGCTGCTGAGGTGGCGTTGGGACTTGCTTTGAAGCGCGATGTCGTTATACAATTCAATCAAGAGGAAAAGGCGCTTCCATGAAATGCGATCACGTTTTGAAAGACAGGAACAATGTCGTGGAATTCAGGAATAACAGCGGAATATCAAGCACATTAACAGGGCGCCTTCTCAAGAAATGCCAGGAACACGGGATCTCTGCGATTTTTCCGTTTCCTATTGAAAAAATGATTGTCAAGGACTGGGTTAACCTGAAATGTCGTTATGGGTGCAGCAAATTTGGAACGAGCTGGTGCTGCCCACCCGCGACTCCGGAACCGGATAAAGCCCGGGCGATTCTCTCGGAATACTCCACGGCGCTTTTGTTGACAGGGCATCGCCAATGCGCTGATTTCTATCTGGATAACTGTCGAAAAAGAACGGGCATGGTCCGGTATTGGAAAGGCATATTAACAACGGAAAGACTTTTGTTTTTAGAGGGTTATTACAAGGCATTCGCGCTGGTGAGTGGGGTTTGCTCACTTTGCAAGAAATGCGCATATCCCGATCCATGCCGTTTTCCCCAGGAAAAGCGGCCGATGATCGAGTCTTTTTCCATTGATGTCATCGGAACCCTGCGGAATCTCGGTGGCACATCCCATGTTGCAGTCAATACGGGAGATGTATTCAACTATTACGGAATTATTCTGTTGGAGTAATCAGTGGAGTTGATTTAGGTATTAATTACTGGTATAATCATAAATATAAAAACCTCTGTATTTTGTTGAATAAAATTCATAATTTTCTGTTAAATAAAATTTTGTCGGTTTACTCATGGCTTTTTTATTTGCCAAAATCGAATGAAAGGGGGTGCTGCTAAGCTTATATTTAAAGTGTAAGAATGTTTTTTTAATAGAACATAACACACAAGAAAGGATTTAAATTATGGCAAAACAGATGTTGCTGGACGCATATCGGGGGAAAAGAACCGACTACGCGCCGTGGGTGCCTTATGCCGGAGTGCATTGCGCCCATATAATCAACGAACCTGCAGACAAATTTCTACAGGATCCCGAGCTCTTGGCCAAAGGCATTGTGGCGACTGCCAAGCGGTATAAGGCCGACGGGATTCCGTTGCTGTTTGATCTGTCGGTAGAGGCAAACGCCGTGGGATGCGAACTGAAATGGTGGCCTGACAACGTGCCGTCCGTAACAACCCATCCATGCTCCAACAAAACACCCAAAGAAGCCGGTCTCAAGCTTCCGACAAAAGATTCCGGTCGTTGGCCGGTTATATTCAAGGCAGCCAAAATCGCCAAACCGCAGTTGGAAGACCTGGACTGCGCGTTGATGGGGCTTTTCTGCGGTCCTTTGACACTGGGCGCGCATCTGGCCGGCGTACGGCTTTTTACCGATGTATACAAAAACAAGGATTTTGCGGCCGAAATCTGCAAGTTTGCCGGTGAAATCGGCGCCAGATCTGCGGAATTTTATGCGGAAATGGGATGCGATATCATCGCGAACGTGGATCCGGTTGCCTCTCAGATCAAACCCGCAACCTTCCGTGAATACGTCACCCCCAACAGCCAGGCAGCAAACAAGGTCATTCATGATGCCGGCATTACGTCATCTTTTTTTATCTGTGGCGATGCAACCAAGGTCATGGAGGAAGTCTGCCAGATCGGTACCCATGGATTTGCCATCGATGAGCAGATGAACATGAACTTCATCCGCGACCTGGCCCGCAAATACGGCGTGGGCTTCGGCGGCAACCTGAAACTGACCCTTGCACTGAGTCTCGGACTTCTGTCTCCGCGCGAGGACGCCATCGTCAGTCTGGCTGCAGGAGGTCAGCATGGATATACCTTCGCACCTGGCTGAGACATGCCCTATGATGTTCCGTCGGAACATATGGACCAGGCAATGGAAGCGAGAGATTGGTACAATCAGTACTATGCCAAATATCCGGCAGGTCTCTAAGAACAAACCCGCTCAAATGACTCTTTAAAGGAGGGTTTGAATTATGGCTGAAATGATCACAATTGATGTCTTAACTCTGGACAGCGTTCAATGCGCGGCCTGCGGATATATGATGGAATCCATCGCAGCCCTGCCAAAAGACGTCCAGGAAATGATCGTTTATAAGGAATGGTCAGTCAAAAACAAGGACGGTGTGGGCAAATTCATGGAGCTTAAAGGCAAAGTGCTTCCCACCATCTGCATAGAAAGGGACCTTGTTTTTGAAAGCATCATTCCGCAATACGAAGAGCTGATTGATGAAATGGCCAAACGCGCTCCCAGCGAGGCCATGCGAAATCGGATAATCTCGCTGAGAGAAGTCGGATTTCAGTTTGACAAGATTCAGGAGAATCTTGCCAAGGCCGGCTCCGGCATGAATACCCGCGTGGATTCATGATGCAGCACTGATTTTGCTGCGGCAGGGCTTTTGTTTGCCCTGACGTAAATGAGTTAAGTGTGGGGTGCGAGGAAATAACCTCCACCCCACGCTTATTTTCTGGATTGCGGTACTCGGGAAAAGCCTTAACCTGTTTCAAAAGGAGATCGCGGATGAAGATAGAGGTTCTTGGCACAGGCTGTAAAAGCTGTGAAAATCTTTACCAGGCCGTGTTGGCGGCTGTTGCCGAGATTGGGTCTGAAAAAAAGATTGTGGTGGAAAAGGTGAGCGACATTACGTATTTTGCGAAAATGGGGGTGTTCATGACGCCCGGACTTGTCATCGATGGAACGGTGGTTTCTTCCGGCAAGGCAATGAGCGCCGACCAGATCAAAGCTAAAATCACGGAGAGCTTATAGCAATGCAGAATATCACACGCGTTTATCTGATTACGGGCTTTCTCGGATCCGGCAAGACAACTTTCCTGAACCGGATTATCGATCGCTTCCCGAAAGACCGGAAATTAACGATTCTGATGAATGAATTTGGCGAAATCGGTATTGACGGTACGCTTGTGGAAGGCGATGACATCGATATGATGGAAATCAGCCGAGGGTCGATTTTCTGCGTTTGCGTTAAAACGGACTTTATCAAGGGCCTGTATGAACTCGTCACGAAAGTAAAACCGGATGTTCTGATTATCGAATCGACCGGTGTGGCCAATCCATCCGATCTCAAACGGGATCTTCAACTTCCCATTTTCCAAAAACGGTTTCACTTTCAGGAGCAGTTCTGTACCATCGACGTCGCTCATTTTCTGGATGCCTATCAGACATATGTGTCCTTGGAAAAGCAGATCGCATCATCCAGCGTCTTTATCATCAATAAAACAGATCTTGCCAAAGCAGGGGAAATCGCGGAAATCAAGAAGGTGATATGCGAGAGCCACCCATCTCCGGTTATTTATGAAACCACTTATTCAGATATCCCGTTTGAAAAATATTTTCCAGACATGACGACGTCTGTTAACGATGCGTGTCCTGCTGTAAATGGCGATACAAAAATTCTGACAGAGGCCGAAGTGGATGCCTATGTTGAAGAACTTTTGAATGACCCGAATTTGGAAATTACCCCGCCGGATCTTTTGGTGTCGTCTGTCTATACCTGGAACGGCACCGACCTTGACGAAGTCCGGAAAATGGCCCATGATCTTCCCGAGAATGTGATTCGAAGCAAAGGGTTTGTTGTCGAAAACGGGGTGTGGCACCTCTTTTCCTATGTCATGGGCACCTGGAGTATCGAAATAACACATGTTCCGGAACACCGGATCAAAAATAAAAACACGCTCGTTTTTATCGGTCCGCCGGATGTGATGGCAGGCATCGGGCAGGCGCTGAAAACGGGCAATTGGACCAGCAGAGGCGTTTTCCAGCCTTTTTCAGGAACGAATAAATAGCCTCTTGTCATCATCTGTTTTTTCATCGAGGATTCCGATGGAAGAAAAAAAATATGATCTGATCATCATCGGCGCCGGCCCTGCCGGTCTATCCGCAGCCATTTACAGCCAGCGCCAGGGCCTGTCCACCATCGTCTTTGGAGACACGCCGGGCGGCAACCTGTACATGATCGAATCGGTGAAAAACTATCCCGGTTTTCACGAAGGTGTGCCCGGGATGCAGCTGGGTGTCTTCATGTATGCCCAGGCACAGTCTGAGGGAGCCAGTTTCACCATGACCAATGTGGAAAGTCTTGAAAAAATCGCAGATCGTTTCATCGCCAAAGACGCTGATGGTAATGTTTATTCTGCGCCTGCGGCGCTGATCGCCGCGGGATCAACCCCGAAGCGGCTGGATGTGCAGAATGCGGCATCTGGACGGCATCCACTATTGTGCCATGTGCGACGGCCCGCTTTACCGTGGCAAGAACGCCGTCATCATCGTTGTTGGCGGCGGAGAACGCGGTGGGCATCTGTGCGTTTTTCTGTCCAAGATCGCCAGGCAGGTAATTCTTGTTGATAAAGGCCCAAGCCTGAAAATGAGCGCTGCCCTGCAAAAGGCCGTGGCTGCAAGCGGATAATGTTGAAGTGCTGCTGAATACAGAAGTGCAGGCTTTTATCGGCGAAGACGAATTGAAAGGCGTGGAGGTGTCATCTCCCGATGGCCAGAGGTCAGAATTATCAGCCAACGCGCTTTTCTTATCTGTGGGTTGGGTGCCCAATGTATCGATGATCCACTTTCCGGTTGCGGCATTGCCGGAAGGCTATCTGAAAACCGATGCCAGACTGATGACTTCCTGTGCCGGCCTTTTTGCGGCAGGTGACGTCCGGGATTCGGACCTGAAACAGATTCTTACATCCTGTGCGGACGGTGCACGGGCCGCCACGTATGCGGCCGAGTTCCTTTTGTTAAAACAATAGTATTGTGATGGATTCTTTTTTCTATAAACCCCCTTTCGACAAGTCAGGGGGTTTTTTTCTGATGCTGCAGAATCCGATGATAGCTATTGATTCGTCGGTGAACTTAGCTTTTGCAGAAACAGAGAGGTGCCTTGGAACAAAATAATGCCAATAAATCTTTTGGCGCAGGTTATGTCTTTCACACCCAGGGGGTCTGCCCGCCTGAAATCCATTTCAAGCTGAGCGGGGAAGGCACGGTTCATCAAGTGCGTTTTGTCGGTGGAGGATGCCCTGGAAATGCGCAGCTGGTGGGGCGACTTGTCGATGGCAAACCCATGAATGCCATCATTGAATACTTGTCAGGGATCGAATGCCGAAACGACACCTCTTGTCCTGATCAACTTGCCAGGGCCTTTGCTGCTGTGAAAAAAGGCGATCTTCAACCAGCAGCAACTTTCAAGGTTGCTGAAGATGCTGTACCCAGAGACAGGATTTGTTTCATCGGAAATATAGATGGAAATCAGCAAGTCTTAACAGCAGTGCTGCAAGCTGTTAAAGATGAGGATGTGCATGCCATTTACGGTGTTGGAAATCTTACGGGTTTGTCGGCAAACAACGATAACGTCATCTCAACGATATCCAGGCATAAAATCCAGGCCGTTGCCGGACAACTGGACTGGCAGTATGCCCATGAGAAAGAAGCTGTTCCCGCTGCTTCCTCTTTCCCTTAAAAACAGAGATAATCTGCTTCGATTGCCCCAGGTGCTCGCCTTTCAGATCGGCGATCAAAAAGGCATGGCATTTTACGGCCGTTACATTCAGGACCTGCCGGGGTATTCGGATTTTGCACCTTTTGCCCTGGAAATGAACATGGTCTGTGACCTGACCCGATTTATGAAAGATGAAAGCGTCTTTCCTGCCCTGGAAGCGATGACACCTCAATTTTCGGTGCGGGTTGTCGTGTTTTCCGAAAGCGGGGAATGGAAACATCACGATGTGGGGGGAGTCAAGTTTCTGGGAATCGGAAGCGCCTATGAAAACGGTTTTATTCATTGGGGAATTCTGGAGAACACGGCAGATGGATTGAAGTATCAGGTTCGGAAAACACCTTTTAACCCGGAGTAACAACTTATGCACAAAATCAATGTTGACGTCCTGTTGACCGACTTTAACCAATGAATCGCCTGCGTCTACATGGCGGAATCGGTAAAGGCTTTACCGAACGAGATACAGGAATTGATTGAAGTCAATGAATGGGACATGCGCACGCGAAAAGGCGTGGATCGATTCAGGGAATTGAAAGCAAGGTCTCTTCCGAGCGTGGCACTGGACGGTGCACTGGTGTATGAAGCACTGATCCCCGGACAGGAGGAATTGATTGCGGAAATCGAACGCCGATACAGAGAGAAAAACCCATGATTATTTTTTGCTGGAGAATACAAGATGCATCTTGAAGACGTTTATGTTCAGGGATTCAAGTCCTTTTCTCAAAAGACTGAAATGAGTTTTCAGCCCGGAATCAGTGTGATCATCGGCAATAACGGTGTCGGCAAATCCAATATTCTGGATGCCGTTGTCTGGGCCATGGGGGAGGATGACATCTTAAAAATGAGATGCCATGATCCCGCTGAGCTTTTTTTCGTCGGATCCAAAGACTCTCCCCCGGCGGAACGCATCCGTGTTGAACTGAATTTTAAACAGACTGCGGAAACACAGGCACATGCCGTACAGGTGGTAAGGGAGCTGACGCGGGGCGGCGATTCTTTCTATCATATTGACGGCGCGGCAGTCAACACGCAGTGAATACAGCAAATGCCTGGCTGAATTCAATCTGGATGATTCCCTGAAAACGATCATCAAGCAGGAGCAGATCAATGACATTCTGATGCTGGATCCTGTTCAGCGGCGCCGCCGGATTGCCCGGCTGATTGATATCGAAAATGAATCGGAACTTGAAGGCAGAATTGCTGATGAAATTGCCCCAAAATTCGAATCCTATCTTCAGTATTTGTTCCCGGAAGGCAGCGGCGCCATAAAAAGCGTTTCACGAAACGGCACAAAAGGTCTGGATATCGAAGTCAATCTTCAAGACGAGCGGAAGCGAAAGGCGCATCAGCTTTCAGGAGGCGAAAAATCGCTGACAAGTCTTGCCTTGCAGCTGGCCGTGTTTGGTCAGTTGAAGAGCCCGATCTTTCTTCTGGATGAAGTGGAACCGGCACTTGACTACACCCATCATAAATCCATGCAGGCATTGTTGAAGAATCTGGCCGAAAACAGGCAGCTGATCATGATCACCCATTTGCGCAGTACGATCCAGCTTGCCAATACGGTTCACGGGATTCGGACCCGCAGGGACGGTTCATCGTTCATGAAGTTTTATTTTGTCATGGATGAGCGCCTCTTAAGGCTTTACAAGTGCTGTTGAGTCCTTTTTAAAAGACCAATAATCTTTGCGGCCGAATGAGCCGGGAAGATCTGCAAAAATACCTGGGTCATCACTCACACCACGGGAAAGGAAAAATCATGGCCGGAGAAGTTCTGGTTGTTACGGGTAATGGCAAAGGTAAGACCACCTATGCCCTGAGCTTATGCATCAAAGCGGCCGGAGCCGGAAATAAAATATTTTTCGGCCAATTTATCAAAGGCAGTGAATACAGTGAAATAAAAGCCCTGAAAAGGCTTGACGATCTGATCGTTGTGGAACAATTTGGCCTTGGGCGCTTCATTGACGGAGTACCGCATCCAGAGGATAGAACGTGTGCACAAAAAGGGTTTGAGAAAGTCGCCTCTATTTTGAAAACCAATGCCTTTGATCTTGTGGTACTGGATGAGGCCAATGTGGCCCTGAAGTACAACCTCTTTTCAATCACCGATTTTCTTGCTGCCGTCCGCAACCGGGCATCCGGTGTATCTTTAGTGGTTACTGGCCGGGAGGCTCATCCTGATATGATCGAACTGGCGGATGAAGTCATCGAAATGAAGGCGATCAAACATTATTTTCTGGCAGGTGTTCCCGCCAGGGTCGGCATTGAGAAATGACCCCAGTTAGAACAATAAATGGAGAATAGAATACTTGCTCGTAAATCACATTGTCTGAAAGTCTAAAAAGACCAAATCTTCAATTATGAGCGTATAACATGCAAGGTATTCTTCCCGGATTAATGGATTGGCGTGTTCTGCGGGTTATGGAAACATTTGTGACCCTGAACAGCCTGGATGACGTTTTGGAATCCACCATTTATAACCTGCTTGATATGGATCACGTGAAGAGAATTGAAATTCTCTTGTTCAACGCAAACGACAGACTGATATCGGTGGCTGCCGGCCGAAATTCGGATCATGACTCCAACAGTCAGAAGGACATTGTAATCCAGAGCTGGCTGATGGAATCACCCATTTCCCATCCATCGGGTAAAATGCGACTGCCCCGCATCTCTTCTGTTTTTGTGTTCCCCCTTATCGATATCGATCGGCTGATGGGCTTTTTGTATATTCATCTGGATAAAATTCTGATTCCGGATAAGGATTATCTGAGTCAGTTTTATATGGTCGCTTTGCAACTGGCTGCCAAAATAAAAGAAATTCGCCTCAGTAACGAAATTCGAGAAGCAAAAACAGACCTGCAGAGTATGAGCGCGGTCAATCTGGAAACTGAGCATCGCGTTACATCTCTGAGTAAGGAATTGTTCGCGATCAGTGCTATATCCGCCAAGATCAATCGGTCCATGGACTTTACCGAATCTCTGTATAAATCCATGCACACAATCCAATATGTCTTCAAGGAATCGCGCATCCTGATTTATTCACGGGATGCAGAGACCGAAAAAGTGAAATTATCGGTCTCGGACTGCGGCAGTAATGAAATTGAACCGCAGTTGCTCAGAAAAATTGAAAGAGAATATTTGAAAGAGATACTGTCCGTAGGAAAACCGGTGTTGAAACAGGTTGAATCAGGCCTTTCTCATGGGAATAAATCTGAATATTTTCGGTCGTTCAGAATGATCGTCGGTGTTCCCCTGAAATCCAAGGAAGCGATAATGGGGGTCATGTTTCTGTTGCGCGAGGCAATAGAACCCTTTGATCGTTCCAGCGTCAGATTGCTTTCGGGTTTGGCCAATATCATGGGTATGGCCATTGAAAACAAGAATCTCTATCGGCAAAGCCTGCAGAAAAAAGACGAAGCAGCTTTTTTGTTTCAATCCATCGTAAAATTCAATGCAAAACTGGATTTAAAAGAGACGTTGAAGTCCGTAGCAGAAAAAGGTGCCGAATTTATAGCTAAAAACTGCCGTTTGTATTTGTTTTCCGAAACTCGGATTCCTTTGATTCTGTCCACGCATTCGATGTGCTGCGGGGAATATGCTGTCAAGTCTACGCTGTTTCCAAAAATTCATCTTCAGGAACTTGTGGACATCTATGGTTTGTTGCAATCGAAAGACCAACCGCTTCTCATTAAAAACGTCAGTCGTTCCAAAAGATTCAAACCGGAGATGAAAGCTGTTTTCCGATCTCAGAAAATTAATTCCCTGGTTTCGATCATACTGAAGGTAAGGATGAAAAAATTGGGTCTGCTTCTTGTTGTCCGGGCAAAAAACGAAACGCCTTTTGACAGTCACGATCTGTCATTTGCCGAGGCAATGGGAAGCGCGGCATCGCTGGCCATCGAAAATGCCAGGGCCTATTCATCCAGTCAGGAAATGAGTGATTTTCTGGAAAAGAAAATCAGTGAGAAAATCACTCAGATTCATCTGCTTCAGGAGCAGAAAAAGAATCGGGAGGAAATCGGAAAAGACATTGTATTCCGTGTCAATAAAAAAAACCGATATGTCTTTGTGAACAAGGTCATGGAAAATCTGACAGGGTTTTCGAAAGAAGAACTCTACCATGAGGAGTTTTCCGCCGATTCTGTCGTGGCTGAAGAAGACCGCAGACAAATTAATTACTATTTCAAGAAAATATTAAGAAAAGAGCTGCCTCTAGCCAAGGGGCTGGAATATCGACAGCTGAATCGAAAAGGTGAAGATCATTTGATTTCATTGACGATTTATCCGGATCTGGACGAGTTTGGACAGATTTCCGGCATTGAATGTGTGGGGGTGGATATCACGGAAAAGAAACGTTTGGAGGCTGCGCTTGAAAAATCCAAGGAACTGGCGGTTCTTGGAGAATTTTCAAGCGCGGTTGCGCATCAGATTCGAAATCCCCTGGGCGATATTCTGATGGGAACAAAAATACTGCAAAAGACTTTGGGCCTGGACAGTCAGTTGACCCAGACGACCAAACAGACTGGTGGCTGTAGTGATGCAGACTGGCATCAGTTGACCGGCATTTTTAGCAACCTCTCTGAAGGAATCCACAATCTGAACCGGGTTGTCACGGAATTGCTGGAATACACCAAAACATTGAAACCGAGCCTCTCTCTTCAGCGAATCGATATTCTTCTGGAAGAAACGCTCTCATTTTTTGCAGAAGGAATCAGCTCAAACCAGATTCAGGTGGAGAAACGATATGATTACGAGCTTCCATCTCTTTCACTGGATTCCGTTTTGATGAGCCAGGTATTTCGTAATGTCGTTCATAACGCCATCCAGTCGATGCCCGATGGCGGGCGTCTGATGATCTCGTGTGAACGGTCGCACCAGATTGCGGGCTATTTAAACATTCAGATCTGTGACAGTGGTGTTGGCATCAAATCATCCGACCTGGATAATATTTTTCGCCCTTTTTTTACCAGCAAAGATGCGGGGACAGGACTGGGATTGTCTTTGGCGTATCGGATCGTTGAGGCCCATCAGGGAAGCATCTGGGCGAGCAACAATGTAAACCAAGGGGCAACGATCCATATCCTTCTTCCCTTGGATAGGTCATTTGATATCCGACATTCGGAGGTTTGAAAATGGGATGCAGAATACTTGTCGTCGATGATCAGGTTTCATTTTGTAACCACATTCTGACTATTCTGGAAAGTGAAGGGTATGAAGTGATGGTGGCGCATGATTCCTCCCAGGCTGTGAACCGGTTATCCGCCCACGCGTTTGATATTCTGCTCACTGACATGAAGATGCCGGGCGTGGATGGACTGGAGCTGTTCAAAATCGCCAACAAAATTGATCCACATATATCTGGCGTAATCATGACAGCCTATGGAACAATTTCATCTGCTGTCAATGCCATCAAACAGGGCGTGACAGACTATATTCAGAAACCGTTCGAACCCGAAGCTTTGCTCATGGCCATTGAAAAGACAATTCGGGGAAGACAAATGCTTCAGGAAATTAGAAGTCTGAGAAAAGAAGTCAATCAACGCTATGCCTTTGGCAATATTATCGGTAAAAATTATAAAATGCAGATCATTTACGATCTGATACGGAAAGTCGCTCCCACCGATGCCCGGGTGTTTATTACCGGGGAGACCGGTGTCGGCAAGGAACTGGTCGCCAAAGCCATTCATTTCAACAGCGCGAGAAAAGACAGACCTTTTGTCGGGATAAACTGCGGGGCGCTGTCCGAAACCCTGCTGGAAGCCGAGCTGTTCGGTTACGAGAAGGGAGCATTTACAGGCGCTGCGCGCACCAAGACTGGTAAATTTGAATATGCCCAGGGCGGAACCGTCTTTCTGGACGAAGTGGGCGACATATCTCCCCGAATGCAGGTGGATCTGCTTCGGGTGCTTCAGGAAAAAAAATTTGAGCGGGTAGGTGGCAATCGATCTATCGATCTGGATGTAAAGGTAATTTCGGCTACCAACCAGGATATTCACGAGAAAATCAAACGGGGCGAATATCGGGTAGAACTTTTCTACCGGCTGAACGTGGTTCCCATCCACATCCCGCCACTGCGCGAGCGAATTGAGGATATTCCGCTGCTGGTAAAACACTTCATCCCTATTCTCAATAGGAATTTCAATCAGAACATTAAAGCGTTATCCACTCAGGCAATGGCTCGGCTCATGCAGCATGTCTGGCCGGGAAACGTTCGTGAACTGGAAAATGTTCTCGAACGGGCTTTTGTCGTCACAGAAGGCGACACCATCGATACCCTCCATTTTTCAGGCGCGATGACCGGCGCGACAGTGGGAGAATCCCCATATTCGGTCAATATCGATATTCCGTTCAAAGTGGCCCGAAGCATGGTCGAAAAGCGCTTCGAGAAAGCCTATATATTCGAGTCGCTGAAACGATACGAAGGCAATGTCACCCAGACGGCACATTTTACGGGAATAAATACCAGAACCTTGTGGCGAAAAATTAAAGAATTTGAGTTGGACACTTCCCTCCTCCGCTCACAAACCGCTGCGCAGCACGCTGTCATACCGTGACATTCGTGTCGCACTATCAACATTCCAATAATATTGAGTATAGTCGATATGACTCAAAAGCCTTACCCATTATCATGCTTACCATGACATCACGCGTTAAATCGAATCGATACGAACATAATTTTGTAACTATCCGCAATTAATGTTATTAATATATTTATTAAACAAAACCGGATAGGGTGGCATTTTTATTGCATTACTACAATCTGTAAATCAATGATTTATATTTATATTGATTTATAATCAATGATTTCAAATTAGTTTTTATAGCAGGGAAGATGGTGTAAATCCGTCACTGCCCCGCAACTGTAAGCGACGCGCGTTCCTTAAGGAATGCTTCGAGGCGTTTTCTGTTTGAGATCGAATCCTCGAAGAACGGACTCTGTCACAGGCCTTCGATATAGTTTACTGGCTAAAGGCGAAAAGAGTCCGCTCGGGCCGCAAGTCAGGATACCTGCTCATGTCGTGATGCCTCTCTTTCGAGGGTAAAGAGCGCATTTTTGATTGAAATCCTTGGATTCAACCATCGATGCGGCATTTGCCCTGGAACCCCCGTGAATTGCAACCGTCAATTCGTTTTCTGCTTATCTGACAGTTTCCATTCGATTCGGTTTTCCAGTCCGAAATAATCTATATTTTGTAATGATTTCGTTGTTTCATAATTTCATATTTAATCAGGAGGTAAATGTATGAATGCCAAAGAACGCGTGATGGCAGTGTTAAACCACCAGAAACCCGACCGTATGCCTTGTTTTTGTGCCAATTCCACGGTCACCTACGAGCAAATGGAAAAGGTTCAGGCCTTCTGGCCCAGCGGTCACGAAAAAGGTGAAGACATGGCCAAACAGGCCCTGGCCGCCTATACCGTCGTCGGTTTTGATGCGGTAAGAGTCCCTTTCTGCCAGACATTTGAAGCCGAGGCCCTTGGATGCGGGGTCAAATCCGGCGGTACAGAGGGAATTCCCGGAATTGCACACCCATCTCCCTATACCCTGAATGATACGCCGATATTTCCAAAGGATTTTCTCTCGCGCGGCAGGATTCCGGAATTGCTGAAAGCGGTCCGCATTTTAAAAAAGGAGCTGAAAGACGAAGTGCTCATTATCGGCGGGATCATCGGCCCCTTCACCATCGCCGGCGCCCTGGTCGACACGGTTCCCCTGCTCAAGGCCAGCTTCAAGACGCCGGAGAAAATGCGGCCGTTTCTGGAGATCGGACAAAGAGCCGGCAATATGCTTGCCCAGGCCCTGGTCGAGGCCGGAGCCGATATGATTTCCTGTGAGGACATGACTGCTTCGCCGGACCTGATTGCACCAAAAACTTACAGGGACTATGAGATGGACTATCAAACCGCCCAGTTCGAAGGAATCATGGTGCCTAAAATTCTGCATATCTGCGGCAATGTGGATAACATTGTTGCCTGGATGGGGCAAACCGGTGCAGAGATACTGAGTCTGGAGCCGAAAGCCAGCGCTCAATTGGCCCGGGAAAAATGCGGGCCGGATATCATTTTAATGGGCGGTGTGGATACCGCCACCACACTTTTTATGAAAGATGCCGCAACGGTCAGAGCCGGAAGCGAGGAATCCATCGCAGACGGAATCCAGATGCTGGCACCGGGGTGCGCCGTTGCACCGGGTACGCCAATGGAAAACCTTCTGGCCATGCTGGAGGTAGCCAAGGCGCATTAGCCGTTATTTCCAAACAAGGGATGTGCGTGGTTCCTGCCGGAGCCATTTTAATAAACTTTTAAATGAGGAAAGGAGTTTTATTATGAAAATTTTGAATGATTTCTCAAACATTTTTAAACGTTACGATCTTGACCTCGAAAAAGTTGGACAAGCCAAACAGGTTTCCAAAGATCCCATTCTGCAAAGTATCGCAAAATTCGTGGTGGACGGGGATGAAGATGGAATTGCCCCTGCCGTGGATAAGGCCCTGAAAACAAAAACACCGCTCGACATCATTAACGATGCACTTATTGCCGGCATGAACGAGGTGAGCCGACTGTGGGAAGAAGGCGTATATTTCCTGCCCCAGGTCATTCTCTCTTCGGATGCGATGAATATCGGCATTGCCAAGTGCGAGAAGGCCATGGGCAAATCCATGGATAGAAAAGGCAAAGTCGTTACCCATACGGCCGAAGGCGATATTCATGACATCGGTCAGGTGATTGTTAATGCCCTGCTTAACGCCAATGGATTCGAGGTAATTGATCTGGGTGCCGATGTGCCGGTTGACAAGGTGGTAGCGGCATGTAAAGAGCATCGTCCCGTGATGGTTACCGGGACCGCTCTGATGACCACCACCATGACGGCATTTCCCAAAATCGCGCATCAGCTCAAAGCCGCCGGCATTCAAATTCCCTTTATCTGCGGCGGCGGTGCGGTTTGCGAGGAATATGTGACAAGTTACGATCTTGGCGTATATGGCAAGGAAGCAAGCCAGGCGCCGGGCATGGCAGAAGATGCGTTGGCCGGCGAAAAATGGGAATCTTTGCGAAGCAAGTGGAACGGTTAACAGGATCTGATGGCGAATCGTTTAATTCTTTTTTGTTGTGATTTCATTTTGTTTCAAAAATGACGTTCCGGCAAGCATTCAGGCGAGACCGCGAAACCAAACGAGCAGCGATGATTACTGCACTTTTTCAGTACGTCGTAATTCATCGCTGCGAAGCTGACAAAGCTGTCAGTTTGAATATGAACCGGAATAAGAAGTTGACTTCAGAGGGCGGATGAACATCGCATTTTCATGGTTCAGGTTTATTTCTATCCGTTAACAACTTTCACCGTGTACCAGGAAAGTGTATCGAAGATGATTGTTGATGTGATTTTTGGATTTTTAGGCTCCGGCAAAACTACGTTTATCACGCGAATCCTTCGTGAATGGGATTCTGATGAAAAAATCGTGGTGTTGGTGAATGAATTTGGTGATGTAGGTATCGATGGCGAGCTTCTGTCATCACAAGGCGGCAATGTGGTCGAAATGCCCAGCGGATGCATCTGCTGTACGCTTCAGGCTGATTTTCGGGCTCAGATTCTGGAAATCAGCCGCACCATAAAGCCGGACAGAATCATCATAGAACCCACTGGGGTCGCCACAATCGGGCAAATTCAGTGGATTCTCGAAGCGCAGTTGTTCGAGCGGGAAATCAGCCGAATTCACAAAATACTGATTGCCGATGCCACCGGTTTCATGGGGCTGTATCGGGCCAACCGGCATTTTGTCGAATCCCAGGTGGAAAACGCTCATATCATCATGTTGAACAAATGTGACCGGGTAGATCAGCGAAAGGCCATGGTGATCCAGTCCGCCATCTCCGCGATCAATCCCGAACTGACGGTATTCATGACCGAATTCGGAGCCATCAACTGGAGCGAGTATCACGCCGCCCTGTCTGTTGGTTCCGGATTCAAACTTGATCGTGACAAAACGACACATTCGGACAGCCACCGGAAAGCGTCTGTTCAGCCGAAAGCCAATAACGGCAAAGGACCGGTGGTTACAATACTCGATCATCCGGAAGATGCCGGATCGCAGCCCCATTTTGACAAAGACTGCGGACGCCTTGGGCTATGAATCCTTCGGCCTTGTATTTGCCGACAGCGGGTTTGATCTGCTTTCCCTGGAAAGCCTTTTTCATCGGATGACAGACGCACAGTCCGGATACGGTGAAATCGTTCGCGCCAAGGGAATATTCCGAACAGAGACTGCCTGGAAGGTGCTGGAGCTGGCTTCCGGCGATGTGTCCATTCAGCCGATCCGGCCATTTAACCAAAGCAAGGTGTCCGTTATCGGCAAAAGCCTGAACCGGGAGATGATCGAGAAGGCATTTCAGCAGTGCCGCTCAAACGGGCAGGCGGCAGTGAAAGCCGTAATCAATGATCCGTATTCCTTGTCAGTGCGACAAGGGTCCGAGCAGGAGTGCAGGCTTAACAAATGATAAGTTCAGAAGAAAAAACGTTCAGACCGACAAAAGGCGATAAGCCGCTGGTTCTGATTGTCGATGACCGGTATCGGGCATTTCAGTCTCTGTCGCGGTTTATTTCTTCAAAGGACTTCGATCCGCTGTGGGTGGCGGATGAGCATCAGGGACTGGCCGTACTGAACAGTCATTCAAAAACGGTATCCATCATTATCATCGACATTAAATCCTCGGAAATGGGTGGCGGCGGTTTTTTTCAACAGGCCAGGCGAATTGCGCCCGATGCCGCGATTCTGATTACCGGTCCGATGGGTCCTTTTTTATACCAGGGCGGCGGGTTTTATGAATACTCAGGCCCGGGCCTCAAACACAGTCTCAACACGATTCTGATGGGAATCGCCCAAAAAATGGGGACGAAAAGATCGTCATCAGAAACGGCAGTCAAACCCGATGAACCCAGACAGCGTTTTGGGGTGATTATCGGTAAAAGCCGGGGCATTAACGACATTTATCGACTGATCGAAAAATTGAAACCTACATCGGCCACTGTTTTGATTCAGGGTGAAAGCGGTACGGGCAAAGAGTTGATTGCCCGAACGATCTGTCAGACCAGCACTCGCAGAAACTTTCCTTTTGTTGCGATCAACTGCGGCGCCATCCCAGCCAGTCTGATGGAAAGCGAACTGTTCGGCCACGAGCGCGGCGCCTTCACCACGGCGATGCAGCAGCGTAAAGGCAAATTTGAAATTGCCAGTGGTGGCACCTTGTTTCTGGATGAAATCGGCGAACTGGACAAGGCGCTTCAGGTCAAGCTGCTCAGAATACTCCAGGAAAAAGAATTTCAGCGGGTTGGAGGCAATGCCACCATCAAAACCGATGTGCGGATTATTGCAGCTACCAGCCAGGATTTGAAAAAAGATGTAAAATCGGGATATTTCCGAGATGATCTGTTCTATCGTCTCAATGTCGTACCCATCACTATCCCGCCGTTGAGAGACAGGAAGGAAGACATTCCCCTGCTGCTGAATCATTTTCTGGAAGTTTATGCAAAAGAAATGGATCTGGCAGTACCGGTCCTGACCGAAGAAGTCAAAGACCTTTTGATGTGCTACGGCTATCCGGGCAATGTGCGGGAGTTGGCCAATATTGTAGAACGGCTTCTGGTGACCTGTTCAAATGGAGAAATCACCATTCAGGACCTTCCGGAAGAAGTGAGCCGGAAAACTGGCATGGAAATTCAGTCCACGGGCATGATTAATCAACTGCCCGACGGGGGGGTTCGGCTTCGGGATGTTGAAAAGGAGTTGCTGGTTAAAACGCTTGAATTGACCAAAGGCAATAAACTGGCAGCGGCAAAAATGCTGGGTATTACGCGGCGACTGCTCTATCTGAGGCTTTCGGAATACGGATTGTCATCATCTGTATGTAACCGGTTGTTACATTTAACAAGCAGATCTGTCACCGATGGTTACATTTGGGAATCCCATCCGAACACAGCATGATTTGTCCTGGAAATTATATTGTACTATATCAGTGATGTTATAAAGTATTCAAATTGACTGGTTCTGGTGGCACTTCGATTGCAACCTATCAATTACAAACTGTTAAGTTCATGGCGTGATCTTGGGGGTCATGAAATCGTGAAAGGGGGAAGAACCGACATAGAACAGCCAGCAGAGATCAAAGCCAAGAGTTACAACCGAAATGAAATCATTCAATAACAAAAAAACAAAAAGGGAGAATCAAACATGGCACGTAAAAAACTCACCAAGATGGCTTACAAAGACGGCGCGGAAATGATGTTCGGCACGGCCAAGTATCCCGTGACCACCAAGAGAGGAATTGTAATCGGCGGCGGATTGGTACATCCCGAGGTGGTGCCGCATCCCCGGCCCGGCAGTGAAAAGACCATGAAAACATTGCTGAGGGAATATGAAAAGGCCAACGGCGATGCCCTGGAAAGAATGGTAATTGTCGGACATCCAACTTTGCAGATTGAAAATGAACATATCTTCCAGATGACCCACAACCCGAAATGGGGTGGAGAAATTGCCGCACAGACAGCCAAACAGATGGATGATTACCTGTCCAAATATGGATTGAAGGCTGCATATCGCGCTACCATCGCCGATCTGCGCAAACCCGATATGGTCGACATGCGTCAAAGTGACTACACCCGGAGGTCATTGAATCCTTCAAAGAATGTGCCAAATATGCAGATATTGTTTCCATCGAGTCCATGGGTGGCAAAGAGGTTTTTGACCATGCCATCATCCGTAACGATATCGCGGGGATTCTGTTCGGTATCGGTGTACTGGGCGCCATCGATATGGAGTGGATGTGGGATCAGATCGTCGCTATCGCCAAAAAGAACAACTGCATCCCTGGCGGCGACACCTAACTGCTCCGAGGCCAATACCGCCATGTTCATGGCCGGCGGTATGACATCCAAGGACGTGCCTCAGTCATGGCTGCTTTGTCCCGTGCCATTGCCGCATCCAGAACCCTGGTGGCCTACGAATGCGGCGCCACTGGTCCGACCAAAGACTGTGCATACGAAGATCCCATCATCAAAGCCATGGCCGGTGTTCCCATCTCCTGCGAGGGTAAAACCAGCGCTTGCGCGCATTCCGACCTGGCGGGCAACCTCATTGCCGCCGTAACCGACGTGTGGAGCAACGAGGCCGTGGAATACCATGACATGTTCGGCGCCACCACGACATCGGTCTTCGCCGAGATCCTCGGGTACGACTGCGCCATGTTCAACTCCGCCATCGAACTGGGCTATCAGCAGCAGATGAAAGAAATTCTGGTCAACTCCGATATGTATCGGGATTCCCACAGTCTGATTCTGGCACCGGACAATGCATGGAAAGTTGGCAACGCCATTGTCCAGAACCGGGGAAAGAGCAATTATGCCAGTGCCAGAGCCGGCGCGATCGAGGCCGGCAAAATCATTCTGGGCGACAAAAAGATGAAACTCACCAAGCTCGAGACTGAGGCTTTGAATAAGGCCATGAAAGATCTGGAAGCCCTGCCGGATGACGAAGGTACATTCATTGACGATTGTCTGAAAAAATACAAGAATGTCAAGGGATTCAATCCTGGCTCATATGGGCTCTAAGTCCGTTCGACTGAACGGACCGAAAGTGTTGAACTGCGCCATAATCCGCGCATCTGCCGGTTCCCAAGCTCCAGATTGGGAACCGGCAGAAAATACCGCCATTCCGGGTCAAACCCGGAATGCGTTTTTTGGGATCAAAATCACGTAAGCATGCAATAATCCGGACTGAATTGCATTCGCCATTTCGAAAAAATATCCACATCAAGTTCTGAATATCGGACATTTGTTCACCGTTCTTTTCTCGGGAATTGATCGAGACCATGCTGAGTTGTACAAAATGTGGCCGCTGGCATTCGGACGCGGAAAACGATTTGGGAAGGCGGTTGTCCTGTACGGAAGTGAAACAATACTGGACTCGGATTCGAAATGACCATTATGATTTATACGGTCATTTTCCCCAGATATCGACCGATGACGAAGAGAACTGGATTTGTATGAAATGCCGGCGCCTGCTGAAGGATCCACAAGCTTGATCGATACGGCCGACAGGTTATTAATAAAGGAGCAAAACATCAATTGAGCAAAATCGGTATTGCACTGGATTTAGGCACCAGCGGATTTCGCGGACAGGCTCTGGATCTGGACCAGAACGGCATGATTTTGTCAACGGCTGTTACCACACGCCATCCTCTTCCCGGTGCCAATGTAATAGACCATCTGCACTTTGCCCTTGAGATCGGTCTGGAGAAAACCCATCAGATTGTACTGGATGCCGTCAACAAGGTGATTGACAATTTGCGGTTAGAAAAAAATCAGATCGTTCGCGTGGCGGTATGTGGAAATCCCATACAACTATCTCTTTTCCAGAAAATTGAATTCAGGGATCTGGCCTATGCCGGCAAAAGAAAACTGGATGCATTGGGCGTGGTGCCGCCCAAGCGCGATGCCATGATCGTAAAAGCGCATGAAATTTCAGGCCTTGATTTGTTACCCGAAGTGGATGTTCTGATTCCACCTGCGGTTCGGCATGAAATCGGGGCCGATGCGTTGGCCATGATGATTCAAACCGGCATGCTGGATCAGAAAGAGATTGTTGTTGTAACGGACTATGGTACCAATAACGAGATTGCGCTGCTGGTAAACGGAAAGGTTTATACCGGCTCCACTGCCGCCGGACCTGCACTGGAAGGCCAGCATATCGAAGATGGACTTCTGGCGCTTCCAGGTGCGATCAGTGATGTCGAATTTGAACCCGAAACCGTCACGCTGGCCGGATGTTCTTCGCGCACATCCGGCCGATTGAATCCGAATCAAAATTTATTTCGAGGATGAGCGATAAGAGCGATCACAATTCTTCCAACGGCTGCATAACCGGCACGACCAGTCAGCGACAAACCCCTAAAAGGACGACTGAAAACCTTTGTTCTCGGTCAGGACATGCATGCCCGTTCGGGAGATACGGTCGATCCGAATACCGGAAGATGTCTTGAGACCGGTGATTACGCGGCCGTCGGAATCACCGGAACCGGCGTGGTCGGACTGATCAGCCAATGTCTGAAAGCCAGGTTGATCAAAATTCCCCGCATCAACACACTGGATACGGAAATTCATCTACCAAATGGAATCAAATTTACCGAAAAAGACCTGCTGGAGGCCGGCAAGGCGATCGGTGCCGTCAGGGCCGGTCATATCACGCTATGCCATGAGGCAGGCATCGACTTGAACGATATCAAAGTCGCTTACTGCTCCGGGGCATCCGGTACCTATGTGGATGCTATTAAAAGCCCAGGAAATCGGTATGATTCCTTCCGGTGTTCAAAAAATTTATCAGGTTGGCAACACATCTCTGGCCATGGCCCGGGATGTGGTAAAATCGGATGATGCGCTCTGGCATATGAAGAAGGTTGCCGATGACCTCAGGCAACATCATTGTATGTTTGCAGCTTCCAAGACGTTTGAAAAGGTCTATATTCTGGAATTGTCTTTCTGGACCGAAGGCATGCCCTTTGTGCAATACCAGAAATTTCTGAAAAAATATGGCCTGCCCGAAATCCATGAAGTGACCAGGCGTCCGGAAGTCATTAAAACCGTTGAAAGAGATATTCCGGATTTCGGCCAGATGGGCTTGAAAATCGTCTCCGATCTCGGACGCATGCGATCCTGCCGATTTGACGGCTGTATCGGCTGTGAAGACTGCGTTGCGGAATGCCCCGAGAATGCGCTGGAAATGGAAACGGAAAATGCGAATTATAGAATATCCATTAATCTGGCCCTTTGCGATGGCGTGGCCTGTCGCAGATGTGAAAGAGCCTGCAAGGAAAAAGTGTTCGATTTGATCGCGCTGATCACCTCCCCGTGAGAAGGGGAAAATATCAGACGATTCCAACCAACCCCAATCTTGTTACAGGAGCGATTCAATGAGCAAAACAGCACAAAATCTTCATCATGCATTGAACGGAGAGGCTCACGCAAGCATTCGGTATCGTGCTTTTGCAAAACAGGCCGAAAAAGAAGGATATTCCGGAGTGGCACGCCTTTTTAGAGCAGCGGCGGTAGCTGAAAAAGTCCATGCGAAATCCCATCAATGTGTTTTGAAGGCGGAAGAACAGATCATTGTCGATCTGAATTCGGAAGAAAAATCAGCCCTTGCCATAGCGCAGCTTGAGTCAGGTGGCAGCGTTAAATCGACAGCCGAGAATCTCCAGGCTGCGATCGATGGTGAAACAGAAGAGTTTAAAATAATGTATCCTGCAATGATTCGGGATGCAGTCGAAGAAAATGCGCTTGATGCCAGGCACAGCCTGGAGTACGCCATGTCTATTGAAATGGTTCATGCAAAGCTGTTTAAAAAAGCATTGCGTGATCCGGCTGACGTTCAGACGACTGTGTATCATGTCTGCCCGTTGTGCGGCCACACTGTCGAGAATGAGCCACCGAAAAAATGTCCCTATTGCGGAGTTGACGCCAAAAAATTTATCGCCGTTGAATGATCCGGACAAGCCTGAAGGCATATGTATTTTGTCTGTAAACAGGCTGTCGGGAAAACAGATGATTCATTTTGGGTCTCACTGCCGGGAAATCCTTTCTTTAATAAACAGACTGGAAAACCTTACACAACAAATGAACCAGATAATCGCATCAAGGAGTAATGCCTATGGTCGTTGAACAGGAAATGGCCAGTATTTATCCGCCTGAAGCCGAAGATTTCAGTAGCTATTTGCCTGAAATCGATTGTGGAGCCTGCGGTTTTGACAACTGTGTTGAATTTGCCGAAGCTGTTCTAACTCAAAAACTGGCGCCGCACAAATGTCCGGAACTGTCCGCCGATCTTGCCAACGTTATGGCTTCAATCGTAAAATTGGATAAAGATCCTATTCCCTATAATATCATGATGGAGCAGGCTGATTGCAGGTTGATAGAAATTGGTTCCCCAGGTGCAGATGATCCATTGCTGATCACCTGCAATTTTCGCCAGACCGTGCAAATTATGCAAACTATTCTCGAGCAGACAGACTCACGTGCTTACCTGTTGCCGATATTTACACATGGATATTCTGTAGATAACGCCGTACACGAACGGATGTTCAAAGCCATTGATGTTTGGAAATCCATGCAGGATAACGAGGTCGCAAATAAAATCGTTCATCAGACGCTCATCATCCCCGGATTGGCCGAATCGCAGAAAAACGCGATTCGGCAGTTAACCAGATGGGAGGTAAGGGTTGGGCCGGTGTCCGGTTTTCTGGCTCCGCTGTTTATTATGAAAAACAAAAAGGAATCTTTGTACTGATCTCATACCTCCAAATTAATTGAAGTCGCCAAAATTTCACCATGTGTTGAATGCCATATTGCTTTCAATGGCAACAATCTATCCTTTCAAATGAATGACATTGTGTTTCAGGACTTACGGTATGCGCTTTTGAAAAAAATGATTTGCTAGACTGTTGTTTGGTTTTGAAGTATTCCTTTCGGGAATGGATGCTAATAATTGATAATATAGCTTATTCCATTTATCTTTCTTAAAATATAAAAAAGGAGTATGAAAATGGTTGAGGCGACACTGATGGCAATCAGTCTTATGTGGGTTCCTGTGGGACTTCTGCTGCTGGGGAAGGGCGAGGCCAAGGGAACGGGTGCGCTCGTTTGTATGGTAGGTGCCCTGGTGCTCGTATCTGCGATTATCCAGTCAGCGATTTTTAAGGATCCCTGGATAGCCGCGCTGCTTTTTGCTTATGGCCTGTTTTACAGCATCGTAGGCTTCACCCTGTATTCCGGCCTGGAAGACACCCGCACCATGGCCAATGCCAGCCTGACTTGGTTCCCATAACAATCGTTTACATGTTCCTGGCATTGAACGGCGGTCCGGTACTGCCGGGGGGCAAACAGCTTATTAGCCAGAGCAAATTCCTGGCCCTGGCCTGCGCCGGTTATACGGTTCTTTATATCATGGTCTGGCTCAATGGTTATGGAAAGTTTTCCGCCAAGGCCCTGGGGGCATCCTTGATCATCTGGACCGTAGTGGGCTTGTGGGTTCCGTCCTTCTGGCTGTTGGCATTGGGCAAACTGCCCTTCTGATACGGCGAAATGCCGGTTGATTTTCATGCGGGTGCGGTTTAATATCGTGACAAATCAGAAGTTGGAAAAAGCTTACGATCGGAAATCGTCCCTGTATCAAGGGGGCACGGATTGACCATGACGGATTATTATGAATAAAATGGATCATACAAAACTGAACGAAGCCGTGCTGAAGATGCTGGGTAAGATTCAGGGTATTGTGAAAGCCAGTCCCTTGTCGGATGGGGATCGCCGGGTCATCCTGGATATCGAGCAGGATGCGGAGAATAACTCGCTCATGGGGCTGGGAAAGGTTGTAAACACGGGTGTTCGTGCCGTCCTTGATTGTGATGCTGTTTATGCAGCCCTGACCGATATGGATTTTAGCCAGGGCTGTCAACCTTCTTTAATCGTAAAAAAAGACGGAGAAATAGTCGGAGAAGAAATTCGTGATAAAGACCGTATCGCTCAGTTGTCTGGACGAAAAGATGTCTGGTTTCTGCATAAAAATTTTATCTTTTACAAAGACAAAATAAATTTTCCCCAGGATATCATGCAGAAAATATGCTGTTTTGAGACGCCGGCTATTATAGCGGACTGGCGCATTCCCGAGGATAATGCCGCCTGCCACACAATTATCTGTTCCAATCCGGTCACGCCTTGTGACGTTTACCTGAAGAAACAATATTTCGATGGATTGGATGAACAGGGCTTGGGAACCATTCTGATCGGCGTAAAATCTTCCCCATCACATATCGCGTTGGAAAAACCTTCTGAACCGGAATGATAAAAATATCCTCCAAACGTCCATGATTTACTGAACACATCACGATATAAAAATATGCCGCTACCATAAGCAGGAAACGGTCCTGCACCAAGAATCCCTGGCATCATTCCCCCCTCGAGACGAAAAATATTTTCGACAGCCCGCAGATGTAATTATGATTTGAAAGTCCCAATTTCATGGCGATTTGCGGCTGTACCAATGGATGACTATTTTGTGGAGTTTCATTCAGGAAAACGCATATTCACAGCACGCGCGCAGTCTGTCCGTCAGTATTTGATTCACATCGCGGGTTTTCAGCGAGATTCGAATGAAGTTACTGGACAGTCCCTGAAAATTGCCGCAGTCCCGGATCAGTATTCGGTCGTTCAAGAGGTGACGGGAGACGGCATCCGCGGTGAGCTTGTCCAGTTTTGCCAGGATAAATGAGGTGGTGCTGGGGAAAAATATGATTCCAGGAGCCGATTGCAGGCCTTTTATGACAAATTCTCTTTCTCCTGCAAGATAAGATCGGGTCTTTTCGATGAATTCAGAGACTTCCTGTTTTTGGGTCATCAGGTAATTCACGGCAGCCTGTGCCAGGGTGTTCACACTCCAGGGCAGCATGTAATGGTTGATTTTTTCGATAATTCCGGGATGCGCCACAACAAATCCGATCCTGAGGCCGGGAATGCGAAAGATCTTGGACATGGAATTCAGAATGATGATGTTGGGCAGGCGAGATCCAATCATGCTTTTTGCTTCGCCTTCCGGCACAAAAGGCAGGTAAGATTCATCTATGATGAAGCGAACCTGCGGATACTTTCGGCACAGGGATTCAATTGCTTCAGCTGAAATCAGTGTTCCGGTCGGGTTATTCGGGTTGCAGATAAAGACCGTGTCGCTGGATTCGGGATGCATTGCATCCAGGGTATGGCAAAAGGATGTCTTTTCGTCCGAATGCGCAAACCGAAAATCTGCCCCGTGCATGCGGCAGGCGTCGGCGTAATCGGAGTAGGTCGGTCCAAAGATCAGCGCCTGTCTGATTTTCAGGGCAAGGGGGAGTGTATATATCAACTGGGTTGTACCGTTTCCTGCCAGAACTTTATTCGGGTCGATGTCGTGATGGCTTGAAAATGCCTGGATAATGCTTCCGGCGCCGGCTTCCGGAAGCGCACTGACCTGCTCCAGGTGTTCATGAAGATGATTCATCAGGCCGGGCAGGGGGCCCAGCGGATTTACGTTGCTGCTCATATCCAGAATATCCATGGGGACACAGCCCAGATCTTTTGCTTTATCAAATATATTTCCGCCATGCCCGTTGATCATCGCATCACTCCTGAGTCAATAGAAAATTTCAAATACTGAATCCATCAATTCATCACCAAAAAACGCAATGCCGTCTGACGCTTCCGGTTGTCTGCCTGTTTCACCGCCATTGAAAGCGCTTTCCTGCTGCCGACAAATACGCACAACTGCTTTGCCCTTGTCAGACCCGTATAAATAAGATTCCTGAAAAGCATTTTGAAATGCTGGGTGGCAACGGGAATGATAACGGCATCGAATTCACTTCCCTGGGATTTATGAATGGTAATCCCGTAGGCAAGAGATATCTCGGTCAGGTCCTCGCGGCTATAAGCGATTGGGGCCTGTTTACCGAATTGAATCAGGCATGCGTAGTCTTCAAGGTCGATGCTTGTGATCCTGCCGATATCCCCATTGAATACACCCAGGTCATAGTTGTTGCGGGTCTGGATCACCCTGTCGCCTTCCCGGTAGACGCGCTCGCCGATCTTAATCTGTTTCTTACCCGGCTGCTCGGGATTGACAGCCTGCTGAATGCATTGATTCAGATTGACCGTCCCCAGGCTGCCCCGGACTTGGGGAGACAGGATTTGTATTTCGATATCCTTGCCAAAGTATTCGGGGATAGACCTGGTGTAGAGCCTGAGGACCATATCAAGACCCGTTACGCCATGATGAAGGGCTGACCAGGGATGAATCGACTTGATGAGGGTTTTCAGTTCCTCAATGCTTCCCTGCGCCTGATGAACTTTGAGCAGATCGACATGCCTGAACTTTTCGGGAATGTTGAATATCGGAGCATGGATCTCCGATGAATCCCTGAATTCCTGAACAAGAAGGCTGTCAATCATCAGGGTATCCTCTTCCCGTTTCATCACCCCGGTGATTGTATCACCCGATTGCACCACCTGTTCCTCTCCCGTGGTGACGGTATGCCGGATGGCCGCCTTTGCCCTTCCCAGAAACTGCAATTGTTCCTGTGTGGCTTCATCGGCATCAATAAAGATGCATCCGGCTTTATCTTTCCAAAGGTCAGGTTTATGAAACGGGGATTCAATCCTTGGGATCTGCCCCTTGTTGATCTGGTGAGCAAAGCGGATAATCATGGATTCCTCGGCCTGCCGGAATACCCGGGTGAGCCTGAAACCCGGCACGCAGAGCGCCTGCAGAAGGTCATGCAGCACATTGCCTGCACCGACTGACGGCAATTGGTCCGGGTCGCCGATAAAGAGCACCTGTGCACTCCGGGGAACTGCTTTGAGAAGTGACGCAGCCAGGTTGATATCCAGCATGGAGCATTCATCAATAATCAGACAGTCCAGTTGAAGCGGGTCATCTTCCCCTTTTTTAAAGCCGTTTTTTCCTGGCGTCCATTCAAGCAAGCGGTGAATGGTTTTGGCTTCGTATTCGATAACCTCGCTCATCCGCTGGGATGCGCGTCCGGTCGGTGCTGCCAGGACAACCCGCTTTTTCATGGCTTGAAGCAGTTTCACCAGAACCTTGGTTGTGGTTGTCTTTCCGCAGCCGGGTCCCCCTGTCAGGATGGAAAATGATTTGCTTGCAATCCCCGCAACAGATGCCTGCTGTTCATCGGAAAGGACAATGCTTTGCTTCCGGCAATACCGGCTAAGCCAGTTGTTTATCCGGGTCTGGTCAACAACAACGGGCAGAGCAATCCACTGCTTGACTCTTTTGGCAACGTACTGTTCATCGAAGAATATGGAATTGGAATAATAGGCTGAGACTTGCTGGCCATGTTCATCGGGCAGAAGCCTTTTCTTGATCTCATTGGCGGCAATCAGGGACAGCAGTATGCCGGTTATCTGCTCCGGCGTTCCGGTTTCAAGCAATTCCTGTGTGTTCTTGATAATCTGGGATTCGAGCAGATAACAGTGACCGTTATTCCCGTGCTGATGCCAGGACATGTTTGATGCCGGCCTCGATACGGGGTACCCCGTCTTTCTCGAATCCCATGTTGAGCGCGATCTTGTCCGCGGAAAAAAAACCGATTCCGTAGATGTCCCGCGCCAGCTGATACGGATTCACCGAAACCTTTTCGATGGCGTCGTTTCCGTAGGTTTTGAATATCTTGACGGCATAGAGGGTGCTGATACCGTATCCTTGCAGAAATATCATCACATCCCGGATTGCTCTGTGCTCCTGCCAGCTGTTTTTAATGTCCGTAAGCTTCTTTTCCGCGATTCCCGGCACTTGCATAAGGTCCTCTATGGTCTCCTCAAAGACCTGAAGGGTCCGCTCGTGAAAGTGCTTCACGATTTTGTGCGCGGTTTTGGGGCCGACATTCTTGATAAGTCCGGAGCCAAGATACTTTTCCAGCGCCGCACTGGTCGACGGTTTTTTCTCAACAACTTGTTCCGCCTTGAACTGCTCTCCGTGCTTTTGATGATAGCTCCAGGTTCCGAAGAAATCCATCGAGCTGCCTGCAAAAACCTTGGCCTGATGGATGATCACGGTGACGAGTTTATGCGGTTCGTTGAACGGCGATACTTTCAGAACCGACCAGCCATTTTCCGAATTGTGGAAGGTGACTCTTTCCACGATGCCGGAAAGGCGGTCAAGATTGTCGGCTGGTGGTGCTTGCGGGGATGATTTCATGACGTGGCGATTATACTACAGAACTGCATGCCGTGGAAAGCGGGATTCCAAGTCAGGATGTATTTTGATATTGTTATTGCGAGATGATTATGTCACGCTGGATCATTTGGCAGGGAGATAAAGCGTATTCCCGGCCATGGATATACAGAAATTGTGGAATAATCAACAGGAGGTTGTAATGCCCGAAGAAATATGCAGGAATCTCTACCGCATCGAGGTTCCCTTACCCGATAGTCCGCTGAAATCCCTGAACTCGTATGTCGTAAAAGGAAAAGACCGGAATCTGGTCATCGATACGGGGTTCAATCGAAAAACCTGCATGTCGGCCATGCAGACAGGTTTGAGCGCTCTGGGGATTGATCTGTCGCGGACGGATTTTTTTATCACACACCTTCACGCCGATCACTTCGGCCTGGTGAACCGCCTGGCGACCGGAACAAGTGAGATTTTTTTCAGCCGGCCGGATGCCGAAATCATGGAATCCTGGGAAGGATTTGAACCCATGATCGCCTTTGCCGGCAAAAACGGATTTCCGGAAAATGAGCTTCGTACGGCGATCGAGCAGCATCCCGGGAACAGATTCGGGTCGGACTGGATACCGGCCTTTCACATTCTGACGGATGGGGACAGGATCGATGTGGGCGATTACAGCTTTGAATGCGTCGAAACGCCGGGACATACCCTGGGACATATCTGTCTGTATGAACCGGATCAACGGCTGCTGATAGCCGGTGATCACATCCTGGGGGATATTACGCCCAACATCCAATGCTGGTCGGACACCGAAAACCCTCTCCGGCTTTATCTGGACAGCCTCGATAAAGTCCGGCGCCTTGCCGTTGATCGGGTGCTTCCGGGGCACCGCTCGCTATTTTCAAACTGTACAAAAAGAATTCAGGAACTCGAAAAACACCATGAACAGCGGCTTGATGAAGTCCGGAAAATTCTTGATGGTACTTCTCTTACGGCCTATGCGGTTGCTTCCAGGATGACATGGGATATCCGCGGTACCTGGGAGGAATTCCCGGTTGCCCAGAAATGGTTTGCATGCGGGGAGGCCCTCTCCCATTTGCGGTATCTTGAGGAAGAAGGAAAAATCCGACGGAGCAACGGGGCTGCTGATGACGGGGCAGATGAGGTGAAAAAGGATTTGGTCCGGTTTTCAGCTTAAGAAGTTGTATAATTGTTAAAGGATAAACCGCCGGTTTGCCGTTGGTCATGACTTCGCAGAAACATCCAGAAGTCTTGCCGGGTCATCAAAGGTTTTCCATCCGTGTGTCACGCCGGCGGGGATGAAATAGGTGTCCATGGCTTTTCCTTTATTTTTTTCCGTACCCAACGGTTTGTGAAAATAATATTTTCTGGTCTTCCCGCAGTTTCATGGCCTTAGCAAGCGCCGGTTTGTCTATGGATGCCCGGAAAACAGTCGCCAGGCCCTCGGAAGCACAGAAAAGATATACGTTCTGGCCGATGAAGGCGGCATCGGCATGGGCATAAGCTTCTTTTTTCTCGGATGAGTAGTTTCCCATTCGATTGAAATCCGCCACCATGATTAAATTCACAGGGGCTGTTTTGACAAAAGACTGCTTGCCGGTCAGGGATCTGATATCTTCATTTAAAATCGGTTCCAATCGGTTCGTCCTGGCATCATAAAGATAAATGCCGCTGGCCATGCTGACATATAAATCGATTTCCTGACAGTTCATTGCCGATGGAACCGTACGCTTTCCAGTCTCGGGACGGTTAATGCCATATGCGGCCCAGAGCAGATTCGACAATACCTGAGGCGGTAATTCATCCGGGCTGAACTCCCGCGATGTTGATCTCTTCTGAAGAACCTGCATCAGGGGTTTGCCGCCGTCGATCTGGGGCGCAAGAAGCTGGATGGGTTGCAGATCGTCTGCCACCGCTGCACCGATCATGGTTATAGCCAGTAAAAAACAGATAAAAAATACCGGATATTTTGTCATGTAAGATCCTCCATGTGCCTATTTGTGGCCTCTTTCTGTATGGGTTGACATCCCGCTTGGTGAGTGTGGAATCTCTCTAATATTCTCTTCTTTTGCAACGTGCTTCAGGTAGCTGAGATATCCTGGAACTGCTTCTTCTTTGACTTCAGTTTGAATCCTTTCGCAGGCAACCGAGATTCGCAAAGCATGGCCTACCTCACTCGCTCTGGCACCAGTCGACGGAACGTCTGTAATCCGAATGTGGATACGAGTAATCCAAAAATCACGGTGAGGCAACCCGCCCCATTGGAGCATCGATAGCTGTTCGCCGAGAACAAGCCACGCAGTGACAAGTCCTGTGATCGGAACAAGCAATGAAAGCGGCGCAACCTGATTTGCAGGGTGTTTTGACAGCAGCCTGCTCCATGCGCCGAATCCAAACAGCGTTGCCCCGAAGGAAAGATACAGGATGGAAAACACCGAAAGCCCATCCAAAGCTGAGATGGCTCCGATAACAGTTTCCGATGTATCCAGAAGGAGCGCGAGCAGGAAAAGCGGAACAGGCGGCACAAGACTGGACCAGACAACCAGACTCAGTACGTCAAGCCGTTTGCCTTGAGAGATGGCTGATGCCGTTGCTTTTCGGACGATTATATTTGAAATTCCCCAGAACGCTGCGCTGGCAAGGGTTAACAGGAATGCAGCCGGTGGAATGGCAAAAACGCTTGTCCCGATGGCGTTATATCCGACAAGATATAAACCAAAAGATGCGATACCGAGGCCTGTTATCTGAGAGACAGATACCGATTCGTGCAAGAATATTGTCGCAAATGCAAGGGTAAAAAACGCCTGTGACTGAATGACCACAGATGCAACTCCGGCAGGCATACCGGTGTGCATCGCATAGAAAAGGCATCCGAACTGGCATACGCCGACCGCAAGCCCATAGGTTATCCAATACCGCGGACTCACTGCCGGGCGTCTTACGAAGAATACCGCCGGCAAGGCCGCGAAAACAAAACGAAGCGCAGCCAAAAGCATCGGAGGCACGCCGCCCAGGCCAATCTTGATAACCGTAAAAGTTGCGCCCCAGATGGTTATCAGCAATAATGCAAGCATGAAGTCCTTGCGATGCATTGATATATTCTCTTCACCTTTACGGTAAGCAGTCTAACAATGAACGGATTGATCCACAGAAATTAAGGATTCGAAAGAATTTCTTTCGATACGTTGTCCACAACGACCGGGGTTTCAAGGAATTTCACTACGGGGTCAGACCCATACTTTCCGCGCACAAATGCCTTCCATTCGCCGGTATACAGATGATCCGCATCTTCGCGCGATTGCCATAGATAGATGCCTCCGGCTGTGCTACCGTCCTGGGAAATAAAGTAGTACTTTCGAATTAATCCGTGCATGCCCTGGTATTTGGGTGCAGTGCTCAAAAAAATCTCCTTGGCCTGCAGAGTTGTGATCGCTTGTGGAAGTTTGAATTCTACGACTGCTGTAATCATGGGAGTCTCCTCGTGAAGGGGGCGTCTGGCAAGAGACGGAATAAGTGAGAAAATCAATAAAAAAACCCTTCAAACTCTTTAGAATCTGAAGGGCTGAGCCCGATAGATATTTTGCAATGAGTGCTTGCAGTGGTAGTTTGTTGATCAATCCTTGTCTTTCAGTACTTGAAACCCGGCCTTTACAAGCGCTTTTTCAATGGGCGCGGTTTTCAGGGTGGAAAGACGGAAAGTATAAACCCGGCAGCTTGACTGCTGGGCCGTCATGCCAATATTGATGATTTCACCGCCCTGATTGCGAATGGCTTCGACTGCCTGATTGAATGCCTCGGGCTGATCGCCAATCGCTACATCCAGCCTGGAACCGCCGGTCAGAATCCCCATCATGTCGATAAAGGCCCGAAGAATGTCCGATTCGGTGATGATGCCAACAACCTTAAGGTTTTTGACGACCGGCATGCCGCTGATCTTGTGTTCATAAATCAGCCGGGCAGCGGTTTCTATATCATCATCCGGCGCAACGGTTATGGGGTCGGCTATCATCAGATCCGTCAGGGTCAGGTCTCCGACCATGGCCGGGATCAATCCCTGCTTCAGATCCGAAAGGGTAACCAATCCCTTCAGCTTATTGCCCTTGGTTACAATGGGGAGATGTCTGAATCCTTTTTCCTTCATCAACTCGATGGCCTTTTGAATCGACGCATTTTCAGTTACGGTAACCGGATTTGTGATCATCAGGGATTTGATTTTCATTGGCGATCCTTTCCATCAAAGGGCTTAAGGCTGATAAAGGCAGAGGGGTTCTTCCGCCAGGTAATCTCCGGCTGCTTCAAAGGCTCTGGCCCGGCACCCACCGCAAACCTTTCGGTATTCACACTTCCCGCATTTTCCTTTTAAATTATCATAATTTCTTAAAGAAAGAAAGACTTCAGAAGTGTTCCATATCGAGGAAAAAGAGGTCTGTTTGATATCGCCGCAATTGAGCTGGAGAAAACCGCAGGGCTGGACAATGCCGGTATGGGAAATGAAACAGAACCCGGTGCCGCCAAGGCATCCACGGGTGACCGCGTCCAGGCCGTGGGTTTGAAAGGTGACGGTTTTACCGTCTTTATTGGCGCGCTGGCGAAGTATCCGGTAATAATGCGGCGCGCAGGTGGCTTTCAGTTGAAGCGGCGTATTCTCCCGCTGATCATAAAACCAGTTGAGGGTTTCTTCATATTCTTCGGCGTTGATGGCTTTATCGGCAATATATTTTCCCCGGCCGGTCGGCACCAGTAGAAAAATGTGATGGGCCACAGCCCCGAGTTTTATCGCAAGATTCTGAATTTTCGGTATTTCATCCAGATTGGTCTGGGTGATGGTGGTGTTGATCTGAAATTCAATCCCTGCAGCTTTTGCATTGGTGATTCCCCGAAGCGCGCCGTCAAAGGCGCCATCAACCCCTCTGAACAGATCATGTTTTTCCCGGGTTGCCCCATCCAGGCTGATGCTGATTCGTCTTGATTCCGGATTTCGCCATTTTTTCGGCGTTTTCTTTGTTGATGAGGGTGCCGTTGGGGGCCATGACCATCTTAAGACCTTTGGATGTCCCATAGCCTGCAACTTCGAAAATATCCGGCCGAAGCAGGGGTTCCCCGCCGGTCAGAATGACAATGGCAGGGCCGACTTCCGCGATCTGATCGAGAAGGTTGAAACAGGCGGCGGTATCCAGCTCGCCTTCATAGGGGCCGTTTGTTGCAGCGGCTCTGCAGTGAACGCAGGACAGGTTGCAGTTGCGGGTGATTTCCCAGGCAACCAGGCGAAGAGAGGACCCTTTTGTTTCGGAATGGCTTGGTTTCATCGGGATTGAAGCTCCCTGGCGGCGTCCATGGCAAAATACGTCAGGATCATGTCGGCTCCGGCCCGCTTGATCGCGGTGAGGGTTTCCATCATGACCCGAGTTCCGTCCAACCATCCCAGCTGTTCGGCAGCTTTTATCATGGCGTATTCTCCGCTGACGTTGTATGCGGCAACCGGCAGATCAAATCTCCTGACGTACCCTGCAAATGACATCCAGATAGGCCAGGGCCGGTTTGACCATGATGATGTCCGCTCCTTCTTCGATGTCCATTGTCACTTCCCGGATGGCTTCCAGGGCATTTGCCGGATCCATCTGATAGGTTCTTCGGTCTCCGAATTTGGGGGCGGAATCCGCTGCCTGGCGGAAAGGGCCGTAAAAAGCCGAGCAGTATTTGGCGGCATAGGACATGATCGGCACGTGCGTAAATCCGTTTTCATCCAGATTTTCCCGGATTTCCGCCACCCGGCCGTCCATCATATCCGATGGCGCCACCATGTCCGCTCCGGCTTTGGCATGGGACAGAGCCGTTCGGGCCAGAAGATCCAGGGAGGCATCGTTATCCACCCTGTTATTTTCAACCACACCGCAATGCCCGTGATCCGTATACTGACACAGACAGACATCGGTGATAACGGCCAGATCCGGGAGCTTGTTCTTCACGGCTTTTACGGCCCGTTGAACGATACCGTCCTTGCTGTAGGCGCTGGTTGCCAGGGGGTCTTTTTTATGCGGAACGCCAAAGAGCATGACAGCCGGAATGCCCAGTTTCTGAACTTCCTGGCAGGTTTTGACAATATGGTCAACGGACATCTGATACTGTCCAGGCATGGAAGCAATCGGATTTTTAAGGTCTTTGCCTTCGATGGCAAAAAGGGGCAGGATGAAATCACTGGTGTTCAGAACGGTTTCGCGGATCATTCGACGAAAGGCTTCATTCTGTCGGAGTCTTCTAGGGCGGTATTCAGGAAAAAGCATAATGGATCCTCGTATATAATAGGGGTTAGGGGGCAGTAGTCAGGAGCCAGAAAAACAAAAGTCCCTGATCTCAGGCTCCAACTCCAGGTTTTTAGGATATTTCGGCATCCGTCAGATAGCAGGCCGGATCAGGGGCCCAGATATCGCCGGTAACGGCTTCGGCCCGGACTCTGAAATTTCCGCCGCAGATATCCAGCCAGCGGCAGGTTGCACACCTTCCCTTGACGTAGGGCTTTTTGTCTTTCAGCCGCATCATGAGGGGATTGGAAAGATCGGACCAGATTTCGGAAAACCGGTGCTCGCGGATATTGCCGAAACTGTAATGCCGCCAGAACTGATCAGCATGAACCTGTCCATCCCAGCTGACGCATCCAATGCCTCTTCCGGAGCTGTTGCCTTCATTCATCTTCAAAAGCGCCAAAACTTCCTTGGCCCTTTCGGGATTCTCCCTGAGCAGCCGTAGATACACATAGGGGCCGTCTGCATGGTTGTCCACTGTCAGGATTTCCTTGGTTAGCCCCAGGTCGTGAAGTCTTTTGGTTTCATCCATGATCATATCCACAATGTCCCGGGTTTCTTCGTGGGAGGAATCTTCCTCAACCAGTTTGGAGCCGCGTCCTGCATAAACGAGATGATAAAAACAGGCCCTGGGAATGCCCATGGTTTCAAGGAGCTTGAAGATGCTGGGAATCTCGCCTGAATTGAACTTGTTGATCGTGAACCGCAGGCCGACCTTGATTCCGGCTTCCTGACAGTTTCGAATGCCGTTCAGTGCAGACTGAAAAGCGCCCTTGACGCCCCGGAACCGGTCATTGATCGCTTCCATGCCATCCAGGCTGATGCCGACATAAGACAGGCCGATGGCTTTTAAAGTTCGGGCGAGTTCAGCCGTGATCAAGGTGCCGTTGGTGGAAATGACGGCGCGCATGCCTTTTTGAACCGCATAGTCCGCCAGTTCCGGAAGGTCTATGCGGACCAGGGGCTCTCCTCCGGAAAAAAGGATCACCGGGGATCCGAAAGCGGCCAGATCGTCGATCAATGCCTTGCCTTCGGCGGTGCTCAGCTCATCGGATGAGGCATGGTCTTTGGCATGGGCGTAACAGTGGACGCAGCGAAGATTGCACTGTCGGGTCATGTTCCAGACCACCACAGGTTTTTTGTCGCTTGAAAACTGAAGCAGATGGGACGGCAGGCTGGATGACATTCGATTATAGCGAAGGGCGTCCGAAGGTTCGACCGTGCCGCAATAGAGCTTGGATATACCTATCATGAATTGTCTTTCATTTGGGGTTACAGTTGGGAGCCGTTTCAGCGAGTCCGGCGATCGGGGAGGTTTAACGCAACGCCCCGAAGTTCATCCTTGATGAGATTGCTGATAAAGGTTTCAGGCTCCAGCAGGGCTTTTCGGGTAATGAAAAACCGGTTTCTGCCGGTCTTTTCCCGAACCAGTTTGAGACCCAGCTCAAAATCGATGGAAAGCTGCCGCTCAAAATCCGCAATATGAATTGCGGGATTGGCCAGTTGTTCGATGATAAAGTCAATGGCGTCGTCTTCCAGCACTATATTGATATCATGTTTTTTGTAAAACGAGAGTTCTATTTTTTTGATTTCATCATACAAGGATTTGACTTTATAAATAATATGTCCCACATCCATCACGTTTTTGGAATAGAAAGCGGTTACGATATCCATTCTGGATGGTGTCAGGGTAAGACCATATTTTTCTGAAAGATTTTTCCGGTTGGTGTGAAGATAAGCCTTGATAGCGGTGCGTTCATTCTTTGCCAGCCTGTCAAATTCTTCCTGAACATCATGGGTTTTTTCAGTGTCAATTAGACTTTCGAGTGCTTGCTCAGGCGCTTTCACGACAGATAGTGTCACCGGAAATTTTTTCACCTCAGAAGAAGGCAGGCAGCGCTCAAAAACAAGCAGGGTTTTTTCGACTGCGCTCACCAGGCCCCTTGCCCCGGTATTCTCCATGAATGCGTTTTTTGCCAAAATTCTAAGCACCGGATCATCAAATTTGATGTCAATGCCATAAGCTGCAAAATCCAGTTTTTTTCCTAGAATGACCGGGTTATTGGGGTTTTTGAGAATTTCGAACAGGTCATCTTCGGTCAGTCGTTCAAATATGGCCCGAACCGGAAGGCGGCCGACAAACTCGGATTCAAAACCGAATTCAATCAGATCTTCGGATTTGACATGACTCAAAATATCCTGGCGGTCCTTCTGAGTTCTGACGGGAGCCCCGAAGCCAATGTTCTGGTTGGTCATACGGCGATGTATGATTTCCGTCAGATCGCCGAAAGCCCCGCTCATGATAAAAAGGATGTTTTTGGTGTTGACGGATCGTTTTTCGCGGTTGCCGGTTTTTCGGAATCGCTCGATTTCCTGAAGCATGGAAATGGGATCATGGGGAACCTTCAGATCCACTTCGGTTTCTTCCATGGGCTTTAACAGTGCCCGCTGAACACCGGTCCGGGATACGTCCGCGCCGATCATGTTCCGGCTGCCGGCAATTTTATCGATTTCATCGATATAGATGATGCCATGCTGCGCCAATTCGATGTTGTCATCGGCTTCCCGGACCAGGTCCCGGACCAGATCTTCCACATCTCCGCCGACATAGCCGGTTTCACTGAACTTGGTGGCGTCTCCCTTGACAAAGGGAACCCCGATTTTTTTGGCTATCAGCTTGATCAGATAGGTTTTCCCCACACCGGTCGGACCAATCATCAGCACATTGTTCTTGATGCTCCCCACCATGTCATGTGGAGAGTCGGAACCGGATTTTGCGTGTTTAATGCGGTTGAAATGCGTGCAGATTTTGGTTGCCAGAACCGCTTTGGCATGATCCTGTTTGACAATATATTGATCCAGATACGAAATGAGATCTTCGGGTTTCATATTGAAATGAAACGGTTTTTCTGATTTAGGCGCTTTGCCGGAAGCATCAAGGGCGTTTTCCTGAGGAAGTACTTCCTGGGATAACATCTTCACCGAACCCCCGAATTTTTTTGCCAGGAATTCACCGATTTCTTTTTCAATCTCTTTGGGATTGGGTATGTTTTCGTTTTGAATATTCATTGTATTATCTATTATTCTGTAAGTATGCGTTTAACAACCTGCTCAGGGCCAGACATTGGCTAAAAATATAATCACATCTGATTCAAAAAGCAAGCCATGCCGTAGAATAGTCATAGGGTCAATACGGATTTGACCATGTTGGCAAAGCTGGCATTTCCCAGCGTTACCCACTTCACCAGGCGATCCTGTTTAAGGTCGAGCCGTGCAATGATCTCGGATTCGGTCAGCCCTGTCCGGTTCAAATCCATAACCCTTCCGAAAAAATCCTCCAGAAAAGCCAGTTTGGCGGTCAATCTGGCCTTTCCGCCTCTGGGAATCGGGTGATGACCACAGAACAGCGCTTGAAAATCAAGGGCTAATACGGTTTTTAGGGAAGTTAACTGATCGCTGAATTTCTCGTCGGACCGAAAGTACTTGATATGATCTCCCAGGTAAAGATCGCCGGAAAACAGCCAGCCGTTCTGGGTTTCCAGGTATACCGTATGGTCTTTGCTGTGACCGGGGGTGTGAACCGGAATAAAGCGGCAGCGGCCGGTATCGATGCAGTCAGGAAGGGGGGAAACCGGTACGCGATCCGCTTTTCCCCATACCAGATGCTGATAGGGGAGAATGTTAAGACAACCGTTCATTTTTTCAGTGGTCAGAGAGTGGCCCAGAACCTCGGCGGAGAACAAGTTGCGAATCTGCGCGGCATTGCCGCTGTGGTCTTCATGGTAGTGGGTCAGAAGAATCCGTTCGATAAAATGGTCTTTCAACAGCCCGATCACTTCAGACCGCATGTTGCGCTGGGCAGTATCAATCGCCACTGCGTCCACAACATACATGTGCACCGACATCAGGGGAGGGCCGAGCGGGCTGGATCCCAGCTGAAAGGCGGTAACCGGTCCGAAATTGATTTTCCTGCAAATCTTCATGTTTAAAAAAAGCTCGAATAAGGTTATGGGTTAAGCAAAATGACTTGGGGGCTGAACCCGGATGCTGCCAGCCTTATTCATATAACCATAAACACCTTCATAATGCAATGCCACCGATTATTTCGGACTTAACTTACAGTGTAATTACGCGGGAAGCCCGGGTTTTCAGAGATTTTATTCTTGGGGACTAATTTATCGCCGGTTCATGAATGTTTACTTTGATAAATTGACAAATCCCCGATGCCTCGGTTATAGTTTCGAAAATTTACAATAAGGAGATTACCCGTGCAAATCCTTGAAAAAGCGCTGTCTCTGGGCAAACGTGCCCTGAACGAATATGAATCCAAAATCCTGTTGTCGGCGTTCGGGGTTCCGGTGGTTCCGGAAAAAATCGCACAGCATGTGGATGATGCGGTTGCAGTTTCCGAAACAATGGGATTTCCCGTTGTAATTAAAGCCCTTGGGTCAACCCTGCTGCATAAAACCGAGCGGGGACTGGTGCAGGTAAATCTGTCTTCTTCTCAGGCGGTGATTGCTGCCGCAACGGCCATGGCTGCCGAAGCCGGCTCGGAACTCGAAGGCTTTCTTGTTCAGCCTTTTATTCAGGGAAAACGCGAACTGGTTGCCGGCCTGTTTCGGGACAGGCAGTTCGGGCCGGTCGTCATGCTGGGGCTGGGTGGTATTTTTACCGAAGCGCTTTCCGATGTCACGCTTCGGGTGGCGCCCCTTACCCAAACCGATGCCCTGGAGATGATCGGTGAAATCAAGGCAAAGCGGATTCTGGGGGAGTTCAGGGGAGAATCCGCCGTTCATATTGATGCCGTCGTTCAAACATTGATGGGCTTGTCCCGAGTGGCCCTGGCCCATCCCCAGATTTCAGAAATTGATATCAACCCCTTGTTGATAGCATCTAATGGCGCTGTATGTGCCGTGGACGCACTGGTCGTCCTGGAGGCAGAGACGGTTTTTCAGAAACATCTGCCGGCCATTGATCCTTACGCCATTGGTTCGCTTTTCTATCCCCGTTCCATTGCCTTTGTCGGGGCTTCCGCCATGATCGGAAAATGGGGGCATATGCTCTTTGCCATCACCGCCGGAAGGGGCTATAAAGGGGAGATTTTCCTGGTCAATCCCAAAGGCGGGACCATCGCGAACCGCCCGGTTTTCCGGTCGGTTGCCGAGGTTCCGGGGAAAATCGACCTGGCCGTGGTTACGGTACCGGCGGTTGCTGTCATGGGCCTGCTTCCTCAGTTTAAGGCCAAGGGTATTACCAACATGCTGCTGATCTCATCCGGATTTGCTGAAGTCGGTCCCTCCGGAAAGCTTCTGGAAGTAGAACTCATTCAAAAAGCCGCGCAGAACGGTGTTCTGGTTATCGGTCCCAATACCATGGGAATCTGCAACCCGCATATACACCTGTATTGTACTGGAAGCCATGTGCTTCCGGAACCCGGATCAACGGCCGTGGTTGCCCAGTCCGGAAATATGGGCACACAGCTTCTGGCTTTTGCCGAGCAGCAGGGCATCGGGATTCGGGCCTTTTGCGGCTCCGGCAATGAAGCCATGGTAACCATCGAGGACTATGTGGATGCTTTCGAGAAGGACTCATTGACCCAGACCGTAATGCTGTATGTGGAAAGCGTTAAAAACGGCAGGCGGTTTCTGGAAAGCTGTCGTCGCGTCGGCAAAAAAAAGCCCATCGTCCTTTTGAAAGGCGGGCAGAGTCAGGCTGGAAACAAGGCTGCGGCCAGTCATACCGGAGCCTTGAGCTCGGATTCCCGGATCTTTGACGCCGTCTGCCGGCAGGCGGGTATCGTGAAGGTGGAACGTTCCATGGATCTGCTGGATCTGTCGGCTGCATTTTCGTCCCTGCCCCTTCCCAAGGGAAACCGGGCAGCCATCATGACCCTTGGCGGCGGGTGGGGGGTCGTGACGGCCGATCTGTGCTCGGAATACCATATTGAAGTTCCGGAGCTTTCAAAGGAGCTGATCGCACATATCAATTCCATTCTGCCGCCCTACTGGAGTCATTCAAATCCGGTGGATATCGTTGGGGAAAATGACATGACCATTCCCATCCGCATCATGGAAGCCCTGATGAAATGGGACGGCTGCGATGCGGTGATCAACCTGGGCATCATGGGCCGAAGGATTCTGGCCAATAAAATGGCCGAATCCATATCCAAATCCGATCCGACCTATTCATCGGAGTTTCTGGCCATGATGAGCGAGAAGATGCTGGAGTTTGAAACCGAATATGTCCGGCATATCGTTGGCTTGATGGAAACCTGTGAAAAGCCGGTGTTTGGCGTCAGCCTGCTGAAGGAATGCCAGGACAAAACCGTTTGCAGCGTCAACGACAGCCGGTATAAAGGCATATTTTACGAAAGCCCGGAGCGGGCTGTAAAGGCTTTTTCCAGAATGGTGGAGTACCGAAGGTTTATTGAAAGATGATCCGGGTATTTAATGGATCACTGATTACACAGTGTCGGAACGGAAACCCTTTTTAATGGAATTTTCGAAATTCGAAATAATGACCAAAATCATTTGAAAGGATGATTGCATGAAATACTTTCTTGCAGAAGGAAATCTTGGCAGTGGTGCTACCCGTGAGCAGGTGGATATGGTGATTCAGAAATTGAAAGCCAGGGGATGGCATGTGGAATACGGCGCCGGCAATAATAAGCCGGAGGATATATCGGAATTTGGCCGGGAGCAAATCCTTCTTGATGCTTTTTCAGAAGATTTCATGGCGTGTCTGGATGAACTCGAAAGCTGATGGCTTTATAAAATCGTTGTTTTGATTTTTACTAAATCATCATAGCTGAATCCCTTAAGGGTCGGTCTTCATTTTTTTCAAGCTCCAGAGAGGCGAGAAAGGGGCCTGGTGGCTCTGTCAAAGGTTCATCCGGGCGCAGGGCTGAAAGTTCGTTGAGGGCTTCCCGGATTTCCCGTGAACCTTTTTGAAAAACGGCCATCATGGCTTCATAATCTTTTTTTGCGATTCCCGATGAAAAGCTTCCGTCGTTTTTTTCGAGAAAAGCGATAACATTGTCCTGAACCGCCTTCCAGTTGTCCTGATGCGTCTGTGTCTTTAAGGAGATCAGGGTTTCGGGCTGTTCCAGTTGACTCCGGTGGAAACGGCGTAACGCCATTTTCCAGATCACCAGAATCCAGATCAGAAAAAAAGCCGTGGACAGAAGGCCTTCGGCCACCATCAATCCGACCGGGTCCAGCCCTCCGAATATGCCCGATACGAGCAGTCCGGCGATCGTGGCACCGGCGCAGACCATGCTAAGCATTGCACCGGTGATAAGGTTTTTCATGCTGAAGCTGGAACGTTTTTTGCGGTAATTCACCAAGGCTTGCAGCATTTGGCAGAGGCGCTCTGAATGAGTTTCCACGGAGGCGGCCAGATGGTCTAAGCGGTGTCGCGGGGCTTCCATCACCGCTTTTTTCAGATCTTCCCGCTGGTTTTCCAGATACTGGAGATAGCTTAGGTCGTCTTCGCGCTGGTTGCGTGAATCGATGCCCGCACGCTGAGAATAAGTCAAATGGATCATGGGAATGTCTTTGCGGCCGGTGATCTGCGACAGATTCCAGCACAAGGTGCCATAGACCCGCAGCAGGTCGTTGAGTGATGCGCATTCGTCGATCCTGTTGAGCACAAAGAGCACCCGGTCTTCAAATGTGCGTGCCGGAAGGGTTTCGCGCAGGCTGGTATGCACCTCGCGGATGGTTCCGGCCTTGTGCGGGTCGAAAAGCACCAGAATCAGGTCGGCGAGTTGAGCGAAATCGCCGATAACTTCCTGATAGTTGTAGCCTCTGTCGCGCTCGGTGACGCTGTCCAGCATGCCAGGGGTATCTATGATGGCCAGTTCCTTCAGAAAAGGCGAGTTTACCTTTTTCAGCCGGAAATGCGCCTTAAAACGTTGGCCGTGTTTTTTCATGGATTCAAACGGATACACCGGGTCATTGAGGAGAAAATTACCGTCGCGCTCCTCGGTCACATGAATGGGTCTGTCCGGATCGGAGTTGTCGTCGTAAGTCAGGATTGTGAACGAATCGTCGGTGGGCGCCTGTCCTGTTTTCTGTATGTCGCTTCCCAAAAACTCGTTGATCAAGGCTGATTTGCCCGAGGAATAGTTGCCCAGCACCAGTACCAGGGGGCGCCACTTGATTGTGGCTTCGAGCGGAGTTTCACTGTAGCCGTAACGCACTGCCACCGGCGTAAGGTGCTTTTCGACCATCTCCAGCAGTTCGGTGTGCAGGGCTTTAATGTAATTTTCCCGGTAAAGCTGCATGGGTTTAGACCTTTCTGCGATAGACGCCTGAGTGTTTTTGCTTTTACTCTCACATACTGAATGCGCGCCGTATTGTCAACGTCTGTTCTTAAATGACTGGAATATTCAGCATTTTAGAAAAGCATATTTCATCCATTTCATAGAACAGCAGTTCAGTAGCTCGGCTGAAAATTATGTGGTCTCGTTAGTTAAGAAAAGTTGTAAAATCTAAAAAATAATGATTACTATTAAATTAAATTGTGATAATATATTGTAAAAAGGTTATTAAATTTTGTAATAGATGTGAATACATTCTTGCAAGAAAGGGGGTGTGGTGGATGTATAATGTTGGAACTGCACCATACATCTTACAAAAATCGATTCTAGAATCAAATAGATAGGGAGAATGGTATGAAATGGAACAAACACTTACTAATCGTGACCAGCGCCATAATCTTGCTGATATCCGGTTTGGCGCATTCTCAACCACAACCTCCGGTACTAAGCCTGGTAACTTCTGGAACCTGGGTTGATATCTCCTGGACTCCTGTTCAGGGGGCAACGGGCTATACCCTGTCTTTTGCCCCGATTCCCTTCACGGGCATTGCGTCAATAGGAACTGCGGATATGGGGATGTCAACCGGTTTGTCGGGAAATCTTTGGGTTGGGGCCGCCTATTATTTGGCGATTCAGGCCCGTGATGGCTCCGGACTGAGCCCGTATTCGAACATTTTGGAGGTCATCATCAATCCCTCACCGCTGTCGGGAAATTTCCAGGTATTTGCTTTCAATGATCTTGGCATGCACTGCTATGATCCCGATTTTTCTGTTTTCAGTATTCTGCCGGTCTTTAATGTGCTGCATGCGCAGGTTATTCAGAAAGGAAGCTCTCCAAAAATTATTGGTCCGGCTGCCAAAGTTACATACCAGGCCATGGCGGACGGGACAGGATCGATCAATTCGACCAGTTTCGGCAAAACAAATTTCTGGGTCCATGTGCTTGCCCTGTTCGGTATGAACCCTCCGGTTGATGAGGGATTGCTGGGAGCAAAAATGCCCGGATCCGTTAATCAGCCTCAACCTTTTTCATGGGAGGGTGGATCGACGAATTGGTTTGCTGCCCCAGGCATTCCGATAACGGCGGTTGACGACAACAATAAAATCAATTCCTATCCATTGATGAATGTACATGCCCTGGACCCGGCAAACGCAAAAATCCTTTCTTCTCTTCCTGTGGTGGTTCCCGTATCCAATGAAATGGCCTGTAACGTCTGTCACGATACTGGCAATGTGGGGGCTAGCCTTGCAGGTGTTAAATGGAGCAAAAGTGTCGATCCCGCGATTCAGTTCAGGGAAAACATTTTGATTCTTCACGATTATAGAAACAACACGACGCTTTTCAGCAGCCAGCCGGTTCTCTGCGCGTCCTGCCATTATTCCCCCGCGCTGGATCTGGGGCACACCGGGCCTGTGGGGCCTCAAGTCATGAATCCGACCCTGTCTCGGGCCGTTCACGGGTATCATGCCTCGCGGACCACCACACAGCCGCCCAGTGGAAACGCCTGTTATTATTGCCATCCGGGTGAAAAAACGCAATGCGCCAGAGGCGCTATGGATACGGCAGGCCTGAGTTGTCTGGACTGTCACGGTACCATGAACGCGGTGGCCCAGGCAAACCGTCAGCCATGGACCGACCTGCCCAAATGCCAGTCCTGCCACACGGGTGACGCAATCAATAACTACGGTGGCCAGATCATACGGCGCAGCGCCTATGCCGATAGCCCGGACAAGGCCACCACTATCGTTGCTGCAAACAAGCGCTTTGCCGAGCAGGATAACACACTTTATCGGAACAGCGTTGGACATAACGGCGTGGCATGTGAGTCCTGTCACGGTAGCCCCCATGCGGAATGGCCGTCCCGGGAGGCAAATGACAACCTGGCTGCTACTGCGATTCAGGGCCATGACGGCATGATCACAGAATGCACGGCCTGTCATGGAAGCGGATTGCCCCTGACTCCTAACGGCGGGCCACACGGCATGCACAATGTAAACAGTCAGGCATGGGTCAACGGACATGAAAAATTCAAATCTCAGCAAGCTTGTGGGACATGTCATGGTGTGACCGGAGCCGGGACGGTTATTTCCAGGGCAGCCGTGAACCGGACGTTTTCTGTGGAAGGACGCATAGTTCCCATTCCCAAAGGTACGCAGGTCAGTTGCGATCTCTGTCATGAAAACCAGCTTTCCGGCGGCAGTAATGATTAGTTTGTTTTATATCGGACAGCCGTTTGGTTTTTCGGTTTTAAAGCCATGGGTTTTGCAGTGATGCTTTTGCCCTGAAAACATGTTTTTGTGTGACAACAATCCGGTCAGTCGTAGAAGCTCCCTTAAGCCTTGCGATTGGCCGGATTGTGATGCAACTATAAACCTCTTTCGGTAATGTCTCTGGCTGTATCAATGATTTTTCATCCGCGTCCCGTCACTTCCATCGAAAATAGCCCATGCGAAACATTAAGCTTCGATTTTATATCCTTCTGCGGTCTCTGTCATGATCTTTCGTTCATTTCTCCTGCAGGTTACGCGAAAATTGGCGCCGGGTTATCAATGAGTGCGCCAGTCATAAATTTCCCACTGCGTTTGATTGTTTCGCGCTATGTTAAGTTAAAGATTAATGTCTCTCTGCTTTCCTTCGTCTTCGAATATGCCGGACTTAGCCAAAATTGACTATCCCATAATTGATTACTTATTTATAACAATCTGATAATATTGTTTTATTTATTTTAAGAGTTTCAAGATTGAGGAAATGGAAGGATGCAGGCCTTCTTGAAGCAGCCTTCAATATATTAATAAGATATATAACATACTTATATTAATAGTTATTTTCCATAAAACAGCGATATGGCATGATAAGTGCTTTAAATTCAAATAACTTGAACAAACGGGTCTGCAAAAGCATTGGCATCTCAATTTGGACTTTTAGGAGTTAATAATAATATATTGATAATTATTGTTTAATTAGGATTCAGCTATTGTTTTAATAAATAGAATCATTAATTTTTAAGAAACGTTTTCCTTCAGAACAGAATAGAGTATGCGTGCATGAAGATTTTGATCAATAATTTTTAAGAAAGAAAGGAAAATGCCATGAGACGGAACAATATATTGCTTGCTGTAATTTTTATATTTGTTTTTATGATATCAGCCACAGCGCAGTCTCAACCCCAGCCGCCGGTTCTCTCCCTATCAACCTCAGGATCCTGGGTGAACCTTTCCTGGACTCAGGTTCCCGAAGCAACCGGCTATCTTCTGGTCTATGCTGCGATTCCCTTCACGGGAATCGAATCCATCGGGACCGTCAACTTGGGAATGGAAACAGATGCTTTGTTCAATCTCTGGGAAGGCGCCGCTTTTTACGTTGGGGTCCAGGCCTACGGCGGCACTGAACCTAGTCCCTTTTTCCAACATTCTTGAAATCGTTATCGGGAATCTCTCCCCGCTTCTGGATTCAAAGGTTATTCCGAAGTACCAGGATTTCCTGATTATTCCCCCGGTGATGCCTGCTGCGGCACGCAAGGCGGATTTGTCCCCGGATCAGCAGGCGATCACCCCGTGGGACTCGAAGTACGAGATTGCTGTCAAGCAGTTCGATCAGCAGATCCTGCCTCTCCCCTTTCCCAAGACAACCGTATGGAGTTATGGCGATCTGTTGGGGCCGGCACCCGGCCAGCCAGGTTCCACCTTCAATTATCCGGCATTTACAGTTGAGGTGCGCAGGGACGAGGTTGCCAGGGTCACCTGGACAAACGGTCTTGTTGACGAATCGGGGAAATACCTTCCGCATCTGCTGGCGGTAGACCGGTCCCTGCACTGGGCCAATCCGGAGATGCTTGAAGTGCATGGATGGCGGATTCCATACCGATTGCAGGCCTGATCCGTCGGCGGTTTACAACGCGGACAACCTCGGGCGGTTTTACAAGGGACCTGTTCCCATGGTGACGCACGTTCACGGGGCGCATGTGGATGCGATCAGCGACGGCTATCCCGAGGCCTGGTGGCTGCCTGCAGCTACCAAATATCCCGCAGGTTATGCGCTTAAGGGCAACAATTTCGGATCCGTTGAATCGTTTGTTCCGGGAAAGGCCGTTTTCGAATATGACAACAGTCAGCCCGCAGCTACCCTCTGGTATCACGATCACACCCTGGGTATGACCCGGGTCAATGTTTATGCCGGACCCGCTGGGTTCTGGCTCGTCAGGGACGATATTGAAGACAGCCTCAATCTTCCCGGCCCGGCGCCAAAACCCGGAGACCCCTTGTGGGTTCCCGCCGATCCCATGCTGGATGCACCCCCGTATTGGGAAATCCCCATTGTCATTCAGGACCGCTCGTTCAATGCCGACGGTTCACTGCATTATCCGGACAGCCGCGAAGATTTCGACACTTATCCCGGACCCTATATTCCCGATCCCGAATCCGATCTTTCACCGATCTGGAATCCGGAAGCATTTTTCAACACCATGGTCGTGAACGGCCGGACCTGGCCCGTTCAAGCCGTGGAGCCCGACATGTACCGTTTTCGCTTGCTGAATGGCTGCAATTCCCGGTTTCTCATCCTGAAATTGGTGACTGCAACGGATATCAACAATCCCCAAACCTGGGTTGACCTGCCGAGCCAAGTTTGTCCAGATCGGTGCGGAACAAGGGTTGCTGCCCAAACCCGCTGTTATGGATCAACTCCTCATGGGGCCTTCGGAGCGGGCCGACGTCATCGTAAACTTTTCGGATGTGGCGCCCGGTACGCGGGTCTACCTTGTCAATCAAGGACCGGATGAGCCTTTTGGCGGCGGTGAGCCGAACAAGGATTTTGATCCGGCGGATCATGATACAACAGGCCAGGTGATGATGTTTAACGTGGTTGCGGATGATTTAAGCCGGGGAGAAAACTTCTCCATACCGGTTTCCGTTACGACTGAAACCATTCCCGAACCCACGGTTACGCGCACGGCTCAGTCTCAATGAGGAGATGTCTGAAATATGGGATGGTCCTGCGGCTGCATTGCTCGGTACTTATAATAACGGAAACCCGACACCGATGATGTGGTCGGAAATGATCACGGAAACCCCGATGCTGGGCGATACCGAACTGTGGGAAATCTATAACTTCACTGCGGATGCTCATCCCATCCACCTGCATCTGGTGGGGTTCCAGGTTGTCAACCGTCAGGCGCTGGATAATGTAGACGATGACGGCGTCGCCGTGGCCCCCGCTTTTCCGGATGACGATGCTCAGCCGAGAAGTCCCGAGCCAGGCGAGACCGGCTTGAAGGACACGGTCATCGCGTATCCCGGGGAGGTCACCCGTATCAAAGCCACATTTGACAAACCCGGGCTTTATGTCTGGCACTGCCACATTGTCGAGCACGAGGATAACGAGATGATGCGGGCGATGTATGTTATGTCGCCTGGGGAGACAGAGCCTCCACTTCCGTGATGACTCTATTTAATAAGGTATTAAGCAGGACGCTGCCATGCGGCCTGCTTTTCCAAAGGAAAAAGAATCGAAATGAAATATCTGATGCTTACCGCGCTTACCGTGATTCTGTTTTTCGATATCAGCGCTGCTGCTGAAACACCGAAAATCGAGGATGAAAAAGACAAAGTCAATTACAGCCTTGGTTATCAGATTGGCGGAGACCTCAAGCGCCAGGGGGTGGAGCTGCAGCCCGAGCTGGTTGTGAAGGGGATACAGGATGCGCTTGCAGGAACCGATCCCCTGATGACACCTCAGGAAATGCGGACCGTCCTGGTAGATCTGAAAAAGCGGATAGAGAAAACCGAAAGGGAAAAACGATTAAAAGACAAGGACAAGAATCTGGCCGAAGGAGAAGCCTTTCTGTCTGAAAATGCCAAGAAAGAAGGTGTTCAGGTTCTTCCGAGCGGGCTTCAGTACCGGGTGGTGCGCGAGGGCTACCGGCGCTGCGCCCAAAGAAACCGATACCGTAACCGTCAACTACCGAGGCACGCATATCGATGGTACCGAGTTCGACAGTTCCTTCAAGCGAAACAAACCGGCCAGTTTTCAGGTCGATCGTGTCATTGCCGGGTGGACCGAGGCCCTGCAAGTTGATGAAGGAAGGGGCCAAGTGGGAGCTCTTTATTCCTTCCAAACTCGCCTACGGTGAGCGTGGGGCCGGCAGCGGAGTTCCTCCCAACAGCACCTTGATTTTCGAAGTGGATCTGATCTCCGTCGGATCCGGCAAAATAGATCCACACACGCACTGATTCTCATTCAAGGGCTTTGCGGATCGTTTCCGATAGATCAGTGATGCCGTATGGTTTTTGAATGAATCCATTGCATCCGCGATTCATGATTTCCTGCGGCCTTTCCATTGATGCTGTAACCGCTTGAAAGAACAATCCTGGCTTCGGGATTGATGGCTTTGATGCGCTGAATCGTCTCGCTGCCACCCATCTCCGGCATGATCATGTCCAGAATCACCAAGTCGATTTGTCTCGAATTCCCGTCTGTAGGTCTCGATTGCCTCCTGGCCGGAACTTGCGGTGAAAACGGTGTATCCGAGAACTTCAAGGAATTGTTTGCCGATATCGATGATAATGGCTTCATCGTCAACGAGCAGAATCGATTCTGTTCCTTTTAACGCTTTTGCTGGGGCATGGCTCTGCGGCTTCACGGTTTTCTCCGATGCCGGCAGAAAAAAACTAAACGTACTGCCCTTTCCGATGCTGCTGTCTGCAAAGATCCATCCCCCGTGGTTTCGAATAATGCCGTAGGATGAAGCCAGTCCCAATCCCGTTCCCCGTCCCATTTCCTTTGTGGTGAAAAATGGTTCGAATATGCGCGCCTTTGTAGCTTCATCCATTCCCACGCCCGTATCGGTGACGGAAATTTTTACATAATTGCCTGGACTCAATTCCGGAGGCAAAAGCATGGATTCTTGAATGACGCAGTTTTCAGTCCGCAGATGTAAATTTCCGCCGCTTGGCATTGCCTGGCAGGCATTGACGAATAAATTCAGCAGCACCTGATGCATTTGCCCCCGGTCGACTTCCGTTGTCCAGAGATGCGGTTCGTAATCCTTGTGTATTTGAATTTCTTTACGCGTCCGTCCGAACATGTCAATGCTCTGGTCCAGAATGTCATTCATGCGGGTTGGCTTGATTTCGTATTTGCCCCCTCTGGCAAACCCCAGAAGCTGCCGGGTAAGATCGGTTGCGCTTTTCACGCAAGCCTCGATGCGGTTGAGGTGTTCGAAATAAGGAGAACCAGCCTCCATTCCGAACAGCATCAGCGAAATGCGGCCCTGAATTCCCATTAATAAATTGTTGAAATCATGTGCAATGCCGCCTGCCAGCGTGCCGATGGCCTCCATTTTTTGAGCCTGACGCAAACTGGCTTCCAGATTCAGCTGATCCGTGATGTCTCTGACAAAATTCAGGGTGGCAGGTCGCCCTTTCCACGCAATTTTGACGGCATTCAATTGCACCGTATATTCCCTGCCGGCGCTGTTAATGATCCGGAAGGAATAATTTGTCGGAAGGTGTTCTTCACCGGACAACTTGCGACGATGCAGATCTAAGACCCTTTCGCGGTCTTCGGGATGAATGAAGTCGACAAATGGAATTTCTTCCGGTTGTTCTTTTGTAAATCCGAGGATTTCCCGGGCCATTGGATTTGGAAACTTGATTTTGCCATCCTGAGCGATGAAAATGGCATCATTGGCATTTTCAACCAGCAATCGGTATTGTTTTTCACTTTCCCTCAGCGCTTCCTCCGCCTCCAGTCGTTTGCTGATATCGCGGCAGATGTTTACGGTCCCGTAAGGTGATCCGTCATTCCTGCGAAGAACATCCGAATTGACTTCAAAAGGAATTTTATTTCCATCCTTCTTGATCAGCGAATATTCTTTGGGGCCGAGTCTGCGGTCGAACATCAGCATCATGTTCTCGACGGCGGATTCCTGATCCTCGGGTGCAATGAATTCCAGAAGGTTTTTCCCCAGGATCTCGGATTGCTGATATCCGCTGATCTGGAGCGTAATATCATTCAGAAAGAGAATCTGACCGTTGACATCCGTTCGGATAACGATATCGGGGATGGAGGCGATCAGCTTGCTGTAAAGCTCCTCGGTCTCCCGAAGCGTTTTCTCTGCACGCCGGAGTTCCGTCTGAACTTCAATCTCCCGCCGGAGAAAAACCTGCCTGCGTGCGATCGAGAAAAATCATGATGACTGTGATGGCCAGCGTCAGCAGGAAGAGCAGATTGACGCTGAGCAGAAAATGTTCCAGACGGATGCGCTGTTCACTCAGGATTTTCTGGGCAATTTTCTGGGAATCATGGTTAAGGACTCTGGCCTTTGAAAATGCTCCGGTGATTCGGGACAGGGCAATATCCAGTGTTGTGGCTGTTTCCGGGCCATACCCCGATACGCCTTCCTCAAGCCAGAGTTGAACGTCGCTGATAGCCGGAGCGACAACAGCGTGAAAGGCGGAAGCCTGAACCAGATTGTCGAATACATACGTATCGCGCAGTTTTACGACGCCGTCGAAAACGATCTCGACCTTTTGTCGAAGTTTAATATAGTTTTCAGGAGTCGGCACCATTCGGGTTGCTTCTGCAGCGAAAACAACTTCGGAAAGATTCTCGAGCAGCTGGTCAAGGGATTGCAAGTTCACCAAGCAGCGTGATCGGAAGGTTTTTTTCGATGGATCTCAGCGTGACGTTGGTCAAGATTCCGGTTGCAATCACTGCGGCAACGACCACGGCAATGACACCCCATTGAAGTATCTGGGAAAAGTGGCGAGATGCTTTCATGGCGAACGGGTTCCCTTTGACAGCAGTTCCTTTTCCCGGTAAAAGCGTTCTGCTCCGGGGTGAAGCGGAATGGATAATCCTGTCAGCGCTGTTTCCGGAGTGACCATTTTTCCCTGGGGATGCCCTTGTTTCAGTAAAGATAGGGTTCGCTCACTCCACAGGGCTGCAGTCACCTGGTAGACCAGTTCCGCTGAAGTTTCCGCGCTCACCACCAGCAAGGGCATAGACCTGAAGGGTCGGCGTCTCGGCAATGCCGGAATACACCCCGGAGGGGATCTTGCCCGGAACCAGATAGGGAAAGCGGGCGTTAATTTCCGATGCCTTATTTGAATCAATGGGAACAAGAAACAGCCCGATATCGGAGAGTTGGGTGACCGCTTTCATGGGAGCGCCGGCCATCATCGCAAAGCCTTGAAGTTCGTTTTGCGCCATTTTCTCCTGGGTGAACACAGGCTTTAAATACACCGGGGAAAAATCGCTTTCCGAAAGACCGTAGGCGGCCAGAACAATTCGCATGACAGACAGTGTTCCTGATCCAAGTTCGTCAATGGAAAAACGTTTTCCGCGAAGATCCGGTACGCTGCGGACATTGGCATCCCGGCGGGTAACAAGCTGAAACATTTCGGGATAAAGGCTTGCAACCGCGCGAAGGGCGCTACCACTGGGATCTTTGGCAAAAACGTGTTCCGACTGAAACGCCGAGGCCGCGATATCTGCTTGAACCAATCCGGCTTCGATCTGGCCGGAGACCACGGCCCGCACGTTTTCAATTGAGCCTGCGGAGTTCTGCGCCACGCCAATGATTCCGGGCACACCGTTTACAGGGGCGCCGGGAATGTCCTTTTCCTCCGCCGGTCTGGTCAGTCCCTCTGCAATCAATTTTCCGATCGGATAATAGACGCCTGTGGCCCCTCCGGTTCCGATACGAAACAGGCGGATGGTTTCTCCGGTTGCAGGTAGGGGAAGGTTCAGCTGCAAACACAGGGCAAGAATCAATGCCGCAAAGACAGGTTTCAGAATTGACCATCGCCATGCAGTGAGTTCAGGGGCAGCAGGAACAGGCATGGGGCAGGTAAATGTCCAGAAACGGAAAGGCTATAGCCATGAATTATCCTCCCATAATGGATTTAAGTTTGTTTCGCATGCATGTAGCAGGAAGAACTGCATCGCCAGGATACGAACCTGTTTCTTAGAAGCATACCGGCTTTTAGTAGGCTTTTCAAGGGAATAAGCTGTTCAATGCGGTTTCCAAGGATGGTTTGCAGATATATCACAGCCTCTTGTTGCCAGAATATTCAGGTATGGTGTCCCCGAAATCAGGTTGGTGGTTCTTTTGTGGGATGTCGACCGGGGGGCATCGGTGGTCGATGGAAGCCGTCTGTAATGTCTTTGTAAAAAATGCAAATTGACGTGACTGTGTTGTCTGTAGTAAGTGAATCCAAAATCTTATCGATAGAATAGACGTTAGAGTCTTACAGGCATTCAGACAGAAATCTTTTGGAGTCATTTTTGATGGGCCTTCCGCCGCTTCCCAATGCTCATGCCTTGGCAGTGATGCTTCTCACAGTCCTTGCGCTGATTTTGTTCACCCGTGAAAAGATACCACTCGAGTCCTCCAGTTTCCTGGTTCTCATTGGCCTGGCCGTGGGGTTCGAACTCTTTCCTTTTCAGGCAGATGGAAGTGTTTTACACGCCGTGGACTTTTTCCACGGTTTCGGACACGAGGCACTGGTTGCCGTTTGTGCCCTAATGATTGCCGGACAGGGCATCGTGCGAACAGGAGCGCTGGAACCGGTGGGCAGAGCTTTGGCTCGGCTTTGGAAGGTCAATCCCAGCATCTCCCTGCTCTTGACGCTTTTGGTCAGCGCCTTTATCAGCGCTTTTATCAACAATGTCCCGGTCGTTGTATTGTTTCTCCCCATCCTGATAAATGTTTCCCTCAGAACCGGCATGCCTGCATCTTCGGTCCTGATGCCCATGGGGTTTGCCACCCTGCTGGGAGGAACGTGTACAACCATCGGAACTTCCACAAACCTGCTTGTGGTCTCCGTGGCTGCAGAGATGGGCTTAAAACGGATGGAGATGTTCGATTTCCTGGTGCCGGCGGCAATTGCCGGAAGCATCGGAATCGTTTATCTCTGGCTCCTGGCCCCGAGAATCATCCCCAAGCGGGAACAGCCGCTATCGGACACCTCCCCCAGGGTTTTCACGGCCCATCTTGCGATTCTGGAGGGAAGCCCGGCCGAAGGCAAGACGCTGGCTGAAGCCATCAAGAAGACCGATGGTGCCATGAAGGTCATGAGCGTGGAACGCGGGCCCGACAACTTCATGATGCCGCTTCCAAGCGTGGTGCTGAGAGCCGGCGATCACCTGGTCATCCGGGATACCCCCGAGCGTCTGAAGGAGTTCGAAAAGATACTTGAGGGAACGCTCTATCCGGAGGATTCGGAGGATAATCCTGTTGATGACGAACATCCCCTGAAGGCAGAAGATCAACAGATCGCAGAGATAGTCGTCATAGAGGGCTCCCGCCTTCAGGGAAGGACGCTCAGCGAGATGCGATTTGCGGACCGGTATGGGATGATTATACTGGCCATACACATAGCGGGCAAGCACCTGGAAACGGTATATGATGAAATCGGGGATATCCGTCTGAAGGCTGGAAATATCCTTCTGGTTCAGGGACCCCGTAAGCAGATCGCCAGCCTGAAAAAAGAGAAGGATTTTCTCGTGCTCGATGCCACGACGGATTTGCCTTTCACTCGAAAGGCTCCGGTGGCACTGCTCATTATGCTGGGCATTGTTGTATCGGCCGCCTTGGAGATCCTGCCGATAGCTATCAGCGCGCCATCCGGGGCGCTGTTAATGATCCTTACCGGATGCCTGGGATGGCGTGATGCCACGAATGCCCTGAGTGCGCAGGTCATCCTTATCGTGGCCGCGAGTCTGGCCCTCGGGGTTGCACTGCTGAAGACCGGCGGTGCGGATTACCTGGCGCAGCTATTTGTGGCTTTGGCAGGGGGCGCTTCGCCGACTTTCGTGATCAGTGGCCTGATGCTTCTGATGGCGATCCTCACCAACATTGTATCCAACAACGCGGCAGCGGTAATCGGCACCCCTATTGCCGTTTCCATTGCCGCCCAAATGGGGCAGCCCCCTGAACCGTTTGTCCTCGCGGTACTATTCGGGGCCAATATGAGCTATGCCACCCCCATGGCCTACAAAACCAATCTGCTCGTCATGAACGCCGGAGAATACACTTTTAATGATTTTCTTCGGATCGGGGTGCCGCTGGTTATTATCATGTGGATCGCTCTTTCCTGGTTGCTTCCGATCCTATATGGTATCGGATAACACTATGGTCTAAGTTTCTGCAACCAGTGATACTTAAGCCCCCGGATTGTTCTTCACTTTATTTTCCTTTATCCATCTGTCTCAGTTCGATTACCGTTATTTCAGGTCGAGCCAGGAAGCGGATCGGTGGTCCCCAGGTACCCGTCCCTCTGCTCACGTAGAGGGCAGCGTTTAGCGGATAGAGTGAGAACCCTGTCCTTATGGGATAAAACAGATGGGTCAAAAGATTGAAAGGAAATATCTGCCCTTTATGGACATGACCTGAAAGTTGCAGGTCGAAGAGGCCCAGGCTCTCTTGATCCATTTCCGGGCGGTGCTTTAAAAGCAGGGTGAATTTGTCTGGGGGTACTTTCGATAAAAGCGCCTTTTCAGGGGCCGGAAGGATATGGGTGATTCTCTCGATGGTCGGGTCGTCAACTCCCACGATATTTATCAATCCACCTGCTGTTGATCTTTCATTACGAAGCACTTTAAAGCCAGCGCGTTCTGTAAATTCTATGGCGTGATTTAGCCCAGCGTAGATCTCGTGATTGCCAATGACGGCGAACTTGCCGAGCCTCGGGCGGATATCCTGCATAAGTTCAGCCAGTCCTGTCATCCGGTTGATCAGCCCATCCACCAGATCCCCGGTAGAGACAACAAGATCAGGCGATGCCTCATCGATCTTGGCAATGACACGTTTCAGACGCTCCTGCCGGACGATCAGCCCCAGATGCACGTCGGAAACCTGGACAATGGTGAGCTTGCCGACGTCACTCGAAATTTTCGGAGTGTTGATGACGACCCGTTCGATTCTTATGTCAAGGGCTTCGAAGTATCCATATAGCGCTGTTGCCATTCCCCATGCAAGGGGCAGGATTAAAGCAGTTCGGCTCGCCAGGAAAAGTGCTGAAAAATCCCGCCGGAATAAGATCTCGGCGCCATGAAGAAGCCCATGGTAAATATCTATGGCCAGTGAAGCGGAAAAGAAGAGGAAGATGAATCCCATCCAGAGGTAGCCGGTATAGGCCGCAAAACGCGCAAAAGCTTGCATGTCCTGTTTTTCCAGTACCCTGACCAGCACCGGCGTGACAACCATTAAAAGCAGAAAGAACGCCAGAAAAAGAGAAGTGAGAAATCCGGGAGAAAGGGCAGTTTTTATTTTGAGGAAAAAATAGAGATGCGTACCGCCATAAATAAGAAAAAAACTCAGGAGAAACAGGCTCATCATCACCCTCCGACTATAAGTTGCCGCCGATTCCATATTACTCTATCATAAATGACGACCGGCCGACAATGACGGATGGTCCGGACGACTTCCTAAAAATCGTAGTCGAGGGTTACGGAGATCCTGTTGAGCAATTCGTTCCTCACAGCAATGTTCCATTTCTTCGCGGCATTGGCAGAACCGAAAATATTGCCGAGGTAGAAGGGCAGCCCGATGCCGCCAACAATGGCGGCTACGGCATAGTTCTCGTTATAGACAGCGGTTACAGTTCCGGCAATAGCCAGCGCATTGATGAGAAAGGCGGTAATGCCATCACCGTAATGTTCAGCATAAATATAGCCACTTCCCGGCACCACTGCCGACAAGATACCGGCCAGGGTTTCCGACTTTTTGGGAAGGCCCTGATATTGGTCAAAGAGCCGTAACGTTTCATTTGCCCTCTTAGAAGCTGGATAATCGGGATAGGCAGCGAGCAATTTTTCCACGCCTCGCCTGCCGGCGCTAATATCGTCCTGATCCAGCGCCAGTATTGAATCCGCAACCAGCCCCAGGGGCGCATAATCGGAGCCTGGATAGGAGGCCGCGAGCCCTTCCAAGGCGGTTTTTGCATTTAAGTATTTCTTGAGCTTCCAATAGCCAAGTCCCTCAAAATACAGGGCCTTGGGAGCATAGCTGCTCTCCGGATATCTCTCCCTCAGATTCGCGAGAGTTCGGGTAGATGCCTCATATTCCTCGCCGTGGTGATACGCCATGCCGATGTGCAGTAAAGCGTAATCCGCCTTGTCTGACTCAGGAAAAAGGATCAGGAATTTTTTATACTCGGTAATCGCCCGGTAGTACTCACGCTCATCCATGAAAGCATCGGCTACTTTCAACTCCGTGTCTTCTGTCAGGAGAATTTCTTTTCCTGAAGCGCATGGCGAGTCCACTGGAGAACACAAACAAAAAATCAATAAAACTATCACTCCGATCGATGGTCTCATTTTTCCATAATCAGGTTATTTGAAAGGGGGTCGTAGAGTCTTCCGTTGGGAAGCAGGAAATAATCGGGACCGGGTTTTTTAAAAATATTGCACCGTGTCAACCGCTCTGCTGTCATCATTAGGCCCACGATTGGGCCCTGGGTTGCGACAGCCGAATAGCCATACTTCGAACAACTGGGACGAAAACCACAGCGATCTCCGCCTATGGGGGAAATCCACTTTTGATAGAATTTGATGGATTCGAGAAAAACCACTTGAACGCATGAAGTCGGGGGTTTCCGGGTCGATGAGGATGTCTGGGTGTCAACATGGGGCCTTTTCATTGGCCCTTCCGTAAATCCAGCGTAGATGCCGGAAGTGGGAGCAAATAAAAAAAATACGGCGCACAGTGCCAAGATAATGGTTCTATTTTTGTTATCTATCCGAAATCCTTTCAAGATCGGGTTTTCTCCACATTTATGCACTGCCTATCTATTTTTTTCCGGTCCGCTGTTTTATGAGTGTTTCCTTGGATTCGTTATATTCCTTCTCGGTGATAATACCCTGGTCATAGGCATCTTTGAGAGATTTCAGCTCATCACCCAGGGTCGTTGTTGTGGTGGTCGTGGTGCTTTTGTCCTTAACCGTTGTGCCGCCCCCGCAACAACCACAGATGCCAACCATGGCCAAGATCGCCATCCCCGTCAAAAAAGCCTTCCTGCCTTTCATCACTTTTATCCTCCCATGTCGTTGTTATTCGCAACCGCTTATAAGAAATCACTTTTTCAAGAACTCTGGATAGCATCTGCCCTAAATGCTGTCAAGGACATTTCGGGATGATTTCCGCTGTTGGAATTACCTTGGCGTATGGGGCAGATAATGCAGCCATAAAGGATGCGTGAACATCTGATGCTTTAATGGTTCTTCTCTTGAATACCAGGTCTTTTGTTGCGCAGGCATCTTCAGCAACGATGCAGGTAAAACCCAGATCGAAAGCAGCACGAGTTGTGGCGTCTATGCACATATGGCTCATTGCACCGCAGATAACAAGATTGTCAGCTTTTTCTTTTTGAAGTATTTCCAACAGGGCGGTACTGCGGAAACTGTTAGGAAAGTTTTTTTTAACAACGGGTTCGTTCCCTATAGGAGTTAACAATTGATTGATATTGACCCCGTTGGTTTCAGGCAAGAAAAAAGTCGCGCCAGGGTGAGCGGAAATGTGCTGGACATGAATGACAGGAGATTTTCTCTTTCTGAATTCATGCAATAGAATCCGGGCATTTGCTGCAGCTTCTTCGACGCCGACAAGCTCCATGGCGCCCCCGGGAAAATAATCATTTTGAAGATCAATCAATATCAGGCAGTTGTTCATGTTGTTTTCCTTATCTGTTTATTGCCATACGCCAACTCATATGTTCGATTCAGCCATAATTAATAATCACTGGCTGATGTCTGGACGGCAAGATCCATCGATTACAAGGATCTTCATCAGAGACGCGCTGTCGAAAATATTACCTATAAAAACATCCCGCCGGAAGCCTCTATGCGTTGCGCGTTCACCCATCTGGCATCCTCTGAACATAAAAAGGCAACGACTCCGCCAATATCTTCCGAAACGCCGACTCTGCCTAAAGCGGTTTGGGAGGCGAGATAGTCTTTAACTTCCGGATGGGCAACAAAATTCGCTTTATTAAAATCATTGTCAATCGCCCCCGGGGCCACAATATTTGCCGTGATGCCCCTTGAACCCAGTTCTTTGGCAAGATACTTTGTGAAGACCTCAATCGCCCCTTTCATGGAAGCATAGGCGGCAAGACCTGGTACGCAAAACCGGGTGAGTCCGGATGCGTAATTCACGATTCTTCCATTATCAGATATCAGAGGCAGGATTTTCTCGGTAAGAAAATAGACGCCTTTGAAATGCACGTTGCACAAACTGTCAAAAAGCGCTTCTGAAGTCTGTCCAATCGGTGCGCGACCACCAAAACCAGCATTATTGATGAGAAAGTTCAGCTTTTCAGCTCCCCATACATCCCGCAGTTTTTGTAGAACCTGGCTGCAGAATGCGTCCAGCGTATTGATTTGTGAAATATCCAGCTGAAGGGCTGCCGCCTTCTGGTTTTTTTGCTCTATTTGCGCCACCACTGTCTGGGCTTCATCCTGATGGTTTCTATAGGTAATGATAACATCCGCCCCATGCCCGGCCAATCGTAGCGCAACATCTTTTCCCAGCCCCCGGTTTCCACCTGTAATCAACGCAATTTTGCCTTTTAAACGCGGTTCTTTCATTATCATCTCCTATTATTACAGCATTTGATAAAGCAATGGTAATGTAACGAAACTCAAAACAATACCTATGCCAACCAAGGCTGCAGCTAGCTTAGGTGAGAGATTGGCCAAAATTGCCAATGCGCCGGCTGAAACCATGGGTGGCATGCCGGATTCAAATATTGATAACTGGACGGCTTCTCCTGATAAACCCTCTATATTACAAAGAAAATAGCCGAAGCCGGGGCTGCGATTAACTTTATTGAGAGTCCAATGCATAGCTGCGAGGTCACTTCTCTGTTCAGTCGCAGTGTTAGTTGATAACCAACTGCAATAATTAAAAAGATGTGTTCCCTAAAGGAATTAAAAGGAGTAGGCAGCCTGTCGTAGCGCGATCCCATTTTAAAGCTTTAGACAAGAGCAATATTGCAGAACAGGTCAACAACAACATCACCCAGGGCATTAAAGTAGGTACCAGTAAATTACTGGTAAAGACCAGGTCCGGAATTTTAAGAAGGATCAAAGCGGGCAAAGATATATAAATGACAAATAAATTTAATACACTTCCTGTCTCTTCATGAAAATCCGGGAGCCTTCTAATTGCCATGCCAATCAGAAGACACGTTATTGTAACTACAAAATATTCCATAATAAAAAATATTTTTCTGGCTATTTACGACGACATAAGCCATACCCGCAGCAGCTCGCTGACGCCCCAAGCCTGGGCGTCGCACCCGCGGGGCGTGTGGGGGAAATTGCCGTCCAGGATTTCCGGGATGTGGCCGAGACAGCCGGTTCGAATCAGATCGATGCTGCTGTAAAGCAAAGCCCTTGCCGTGGCCTTGCCTTCATCGCCGTAGCGCAGCATCCAGGCTTCGCAGTATGAGGGAAATTGCCAGGTCCAGGCGGTTCCGTTATGGTAGGCGGGTTTGCGGCGGGTGTCTTCATCTCCTGAGTAACGGCCCTGATAGGGGTTGTGGGGATCATTGATGAGTTGTCCGTTATACCGGATTTCAAGAGGGCGATTCATGGGCCGGTCTGCTAAGCTTCGAATGGCTCCGGGAACCAGAAGCGTCTGACAAGCGTCTAGAACCGCGCTGCAGACGCCGGAATTTGAGATCAGCCCCAGGGTGATGGCCAGAAGTTGGTTTGGTCTTAAGGCGTCATCTCTTTCAGCCATGCGGGCCGGGATTCCGGGTCCGGCATGCAGACAGTCCGAAAGAAATCCTTCTTCTGGAAGGATAAAGAGCTCCATCACCGAACGCTGGACCTTTTCCGCCAGTGCATGCCATTTATCGGATTTCTCCGGCAGATCATGTTGGGACAGGAACGTGAGGGCTGCAAACCACAGTGCCTGGATTTCAATGGCATAGCCTTCCCGCGGGGTTCCGGCGGGGTGGTTGGTGTCCATCCAGGTATAGTGGGCAGGGCTGAAAACAAGTCCGGTATCCGGATCAATGCGAATGCCGTTTGACGTTCCGGATAGATAGGACTCACCGATGGAAATCAGGACTTCCCGAAGGGTCCGGTTTCCGCAGGAGTGGTTTAAAAACCGGTCCTTGCCTTCGGCCCGGATCAGATCGTTGCAAGCGACAAAAAACCAGAGCGGGGCATCAGAGGTGTCGCGGTTGGCGTCGTCGTCTCCGCAGATCATGTTCGGAAGAGTTCCATGGTGCTCGAACTGACCGAACTGGATAAGAACATCCCGCGCTTCGCTCAGAAACCCAGCTGCGACCATGCCCCGGACTGCGATCAGCGCATCGCGGCCCCAGTCCAGAAACCAGGGATAGCCAGCAATCACGGATTTGAGATTCCCGCGGTTGACGATATACTGATTAAGAGCGGCTTTTAATCCCTCAAAAAAAGACGGTCCGGCCGGACTGTCGAAAACCGCGGCAATTTTTTTGCCGAAGCGTGGCTGGGTTCTGGGCCGGGGGCGTGGTGTCGGTTGCCGTGATGCACGCCGTCAGCTCGGCTTTTTGTCCGCCGGTTAGTGAAATTGAAAAATACCCGGGGCTGAACAGGTCCGAATCAGGATCCAGTCCCCGTTCGGCTTCGAGGCTGCGATGAACCATATACAGCCATTGCGACTCGGAATGGTACTGGGCGGCCGGCGCGCTGACTTCCAGGCGATGAAACGGATCCGGATGAAAAATAAAACCGTCGGGTCCGGCTGTAACATGGGTCGGGAACAGGGTTTCCGATCCAAGATATGCCTTGGTGGTTTCGTGAAAGTTCCGGTTTTCAATATCCGGGCGAAGAATTACCTGGACGGGCTTTGCATCCGGAAGGGAAGAAAGATTGCCGTCAGCCGGATAACGAAACCAGATCATTCGCAGCCGATTCTCATGAGGATCCAACCGCATTCCGACGGTAATAAGCACATGCTCTCCCTGGCCGGAAGGGATGCGAAACCGCCAGAACCCCCAGCCGGATTTGTCCTGGGTAAAGGCGTCGAAACAGTCCATGCAGATTTCTGTGGAATACCCCTGGTAAAGCCCCCAGGCGCGAAAACGGGTCATCATGATCCAGCGGTTTTCGGGAATATCCGGATTCAGATTCGCTGCCAGCAGCGCATCATACCGGCTGGTCAAATCGCCCCAGGCGACAGGCGCGCGAAGCATGGCACCCCGGTCGTTCGTGGACAGAAACAGGGCCTTCGAACCCGCCATGTCGGCATGGGTGTAAAGGGGCGGAAAACAAGGATCATCCGGCCGTGACAAGGCCAGAATGGATGCATCCAGATGCTCGCAGCGCTCCGGCGAAAAAACCGACAGTTTCAACCCGTAAACGCGGGAACAGGATGGAGCGGGCAGGGGAGTAAAGAGAGCAAAATGACTGCCGTTTGAACCGGTCAAACTCTGTTCCTGAACAAGGGTCTTGTCGCCGTCTGTGATTCTGGCCCGGAAAGCATTTCGGGCGCGGATCAGCAGAAAATGATCCGGAGGAATCATTACCAGGCGACGGCCGTCCTGAGGCCAGTTCCAGAAGATGATGCGGGGCTCGCTGGTGAAAGGATTGAGCTTGAGGCAACAGGCAACCGGGTCCTCAGCCAGAAGGGATGCGGTCTGATTCAAATCAAGGTCTTCGATATCCTGAAGTCCGTGGATTGCCTTTTGGATATCCAGAATTTTTGCCCTGAGACACTGGCGGTTGAGATGATCCGGAACTGCCGGGGGCTGTTCCAGTTCCTGGTGAAGTCTGTGAATGTCGCTGAAATCGTCAGTGAGGCACAGCACCTGGCCAGGGGCGAGATTGCAGGAATGGAGGCCTTCAAATTCGGAAAGCGCAATGGCTTCATCGGAGAGAAGATCCCAGAGCCGAAGCGACGCGTGTTGGGGCGTCCAGAATGCCGGGGCGGACTTCTGATCATCCAGGTTGACCACAACCAGAAGTTTTTTCTGCAAAGGCCCATGGCAGCGCAGCAGGGCAAGATGATTGCCGGAGCCGGCCTGAACGAGATGGATGCTGGGCTGATCCTGAAACGCCGGATGCGTCTTTAATATGGCGTTTAACCGGCGAATCAAATCGATCTGGTTGATTTCTGCGCCCCAATTCAGGGAAGGGGATTCATGGACAATGATTTTTTCCGTGGCCAGCCATTCCACGCCATTGGCAAACCCGAAGCCTCCCAGATGGGAAAACAGCGCGCAAAGTGCGGTCCGCATTCGGGCATAAGAAATGGAGCGGGCCGCCAGGCGGTTGTTGTCGTGGGTTTCGGCAAAATGCACCAGAAGACCGTCTTGCCGGGAAATATCCAGGGCGCCGGGAAGATAGGCTTCGATCTGGCCGCGATCATAGTTTTGAAACAGTTCGGAATAGGCCCAGTCAAAACCGGCCGTATTTAGAATATCCCGTGCAACGGATATTTTACCCCCGAGACCTTCCAGGAAAAAAATGGTATCCGGATACTGTTCCCGGACAATGGCGACGATATATTGCCAGGCAGGAACCGGAATCATGTAGCCGGCATCACAGCGGAATCCGTCCACCCCTCTGCGGCACCAGGTGAGAAACACCTCGGCCATGTACTTCCAAAGTTCGGGTTTGGAATAGTCCAGCCGGGTGAGGTCTTCCCACTGAACGCCCCAGGCTCCGGGAACTTCGATGCGGCCGTCCTTTCCGCGAACCAGCCACTCGGGATGGGTTTCATGAAGGCCGGCTGCCCAGCCCGTGTGATTGGGAGCGATATCGATCAGGATTTGCGCATTGCGGGCATGCACCGCATCCACCAGTTCGATGAACTGTTCGAGTGGCGTGGCCTGTGGGATCAAATTGCGCCAGGGCCGGGTCCACGGCCGTAAAGCTGAGCGCCGCATAAGGACTTCCAAATCGTCCCATTCGCGCGTAGGTTGTCGGCGTCGGGTGAATGGGCAAAAGGTGCAGAAACCTGCAGCCAAGCGTTCCGAAGATGAAATCCAGCTCACCAATCAGATCGCGGAAAGTGCCGGATTTGGGAATCACCGTATACCCGGCCTTGTCAAGATCGTGAATCCAGCTTTGTTCTTCCACAGGCGGAACGGCATTTCCAGCCTTGTTCGGGCCGAACTGCCGGACAAATGCGTTATAAATAATGTTGGCGCAGCAGGTATGGGCCGATCCGACGTTGAGAACCGTATTAGAGCCTTCAGGCCATTCTGGATCTGATTTGCCGTCTTCGAGAAAAAAGCATTTGGCCTCGGCATGGCCGATTTCTGTCAGGGCAAGGGTAATCTGAAACAGCCGGTCATGAATCCGGCGCATGGGCATGTCGAACCAATCCTGGTCGAGCGAGGGAATCCCCTGTTCGACGCGATCAATGATTTCTTTGCGGTAGACCCCAATATGGCCGATGTTGGTTCGAATCCATGCTTTTCCTTTCAAAGGGGAATCCAGGCTGAGTGAAAATGTCTGGACATCCCCTCGAAACGCCACAATATGGTTTCCGGGCAACGGACTTTGCCGAAGGCGGTTGGATACGGTCATGGATGGGTAACCATCAGAACATTGTTAATGGTCCCAAAGCAGTTTCTGCAGACCTGACCGTTTTGGGGATCACTCTGCCAATGGCCGTCCACCAGAAACTTATATTCATATCGGCCGATATCCAGAATCAGGATTTTTTCCCATATACCTTTTTTGTTTTTTTTCATGGGATGTGCGGTCTCACTCCACTTGTTAAAGTCGCCCGCCAAGGCAACCCGGGCGGCTTTATCGGCGCTCAGTGAAAAAGTGATTCTTCGTTTTTTGCTTTTTTCCTTTGATAGCGCCATCGTTGGCCTCCTTAAATATATAATGAAAGCAATCCTCGATATGTAACTTGCAAAAGAATGAATGAGGGATGTGGCATCTATGTGAATGGAAATCGATTCGAAAATATCATCTATCTAAGTAAAATGAAATTGAAAACTTGTCAATGAGAATGATGATCTGGCAATTGACTTTTAATATCATCTCATATACACAAGTCAACAGGGCAAAGAACCCGCTTATGCCGGAAAAGCGAAAATAGGTCAGTTCTCATAACTTCACTCTTTGCTGATGGCGCTGAACTCCGATATACACTCTAACGAAGGATAACGCCGCTTTGTTGCTGGAAGAAATCATTTCTTATGCCCATAATCTTGAGCGGGTTCTGGATAATCTCAAGGAAGGGATTATTGCTCATGATACCCACCGGCGAATTTTCTATTTTAATCAGGAGGCTGAAAAAATAACCGGATTTTCCAAGGAAGAAGTCCTGGGTAAAGATTGTCACCTGGCATTTGGAAAGCCTTTTTGTGGCAACCGCTGTCATTTTTGCAGCGATCAGCCGGTGGTTGGTGAAAAGGATGAATGTATTACGCATATCCAGACCCGGCAGGGGGAATTCCGGCGAATCGAGATGCGTGTTACGGCAATGGCGGATAACCATGGGACACTTCTAGGGGTTCTGGCCGCGTTTCGTGATGTAACGGGTCTTTTGAATCTCCAGCTGAAGGCAGAGAAACCCCAGGGGTTTGCCGATATCATCGGCCAGGATGTCAAGATGCTGGAAATTTTTCATCAGATTCGCAACATAGCCGGTTATGATTACCCGGTCCATATTTCCGGCGAAACCGGAACGGGAAAAGAGCTGGTTGCCGCTGCGCTTCACAGTGAAAGCCCGCGAAGCCAGGGACCCTTTGTGCCCATCAACTGCGGTGCCCTGCCCGAAAGTCTGATCGAGAGCGAGCTTTTCGGGCATGTAAAAGGCGCCTTTAGCGGTGCGATACGGGATAAAAAAGGGCGCTTTGAGCTGGCTGACGGCGGAACGGTCTTTCTGGATGAAGTGGCGGACCTGACCAAGCCGGTTCAGGTGAAGCTGTTGCGGTTTCTTCAGGAAGGTGAATTCGAGCGGGTCGGCGGGGAAAAAACAGTTTCGGTGAACGTCAAGGTAACCAGTGCCACCAATAAAGATCTTAAAAAAGAAGTCCGGTTGAACCGTTTCCGGGATGACCTGTATTATCGCCTTAATGTGATTCCCATTTGCCTGCCACCGCTTCGGGAGCGAAAAAGCGACATCCCCCTTCTGATCGAACATTTCCTCAAGGAGGCCGCCAGGCGAAACGGACAGAGGCCGAGAAGGATTTCCATCGAGGCATTGTCTCTGATGACGGACTATCGCTGGCCGGGAAATGTTCGGGAACTTCAGAACGCCATTCAGTACGCGGTTGTGAAAAGTCAGGGAAACATCATTGCGTCGGAGGATCTTCCCATTGAAATTCATTCCAAGACCCAGCCGGGGAAATCGCGGAATCAACCGGGAAAGCTCAATGATTACCTGGTGAAATCCGCGCTTGAGCGTGCCGGCGGCAACAAGGTCAAGGCTGCAAAGTTGCTGGGCGTAGGAAGGGCGACACTGTACCGTTATTTGAGAAAAGCAGAGGGTTCAGAAATCTGAGATTGTAAGAAACCAGGAAGATGGTATGAACTGCGCGGTAGTATCAGAGAACGATCACTGATGCATCCCGATGGAAAGGAAGATTAATAGGGGCGACCGGACGGCCGCCCCTTGTGCTTCAGATTGCGTATTTATGCGGCGGCTTCCATGGCTCTACGGTCTGCCATATCCACAAGGACGCGTTCGCGGGATTTATCCAGGCCAAGGGCCTTTCTTTTCTTGTCGATATGGGCAATCATCATGCGCGCCATTTCATAGGGGTCCGGTGTAAATCCCCATTTGCCCATGCCCATTTCTTCCAGTTCCTCAAACAAATGTTTGTGGAAGCGGGTTCCCTCAACGATCGGAAAGGTGACGCCAAAAACCGTGTAGACGCCTGATGCCACAAAATACTGTCCGATGGCAATGGCTTTTTCACTCATCCATTCCGGAGCAGCGCCTGCAACCGGAAGGCCGGCGATGGTGTCTCCCAGGCCGCCTTCCTTGACCATCTGGGATGCGGCGACCAGAATACGGCTGTTGTCTACGCAGGCGCCAAGGCCCAGGACCGGCGGCATGCCGACGGTTTCGCAGACTTCCCTGAGGCCGGGACCGGCCATGACCGCGGCTTCCGGAACCGTGAGTCCGGCCTTGGCCAGAGCGATCTGGGAACACCCGGTCTGAAGCACCAGGACATCGTTTTTAATCAGTTCTTTGACAAGCTCCACATGGACCCAGTCCTGTTTGACTCTGGGGTTGGTGCAGCCGACAACGCCGGCAACGCCCCGGATTCGGCCGTTGATGATGTTGTCGTTCAACGGCGTGTAGCTGGCCCTGAAACTGCCGCCCAGCATGTAGCTGATGTATTCGTGAGAAAATCCGTGAACGCCGGTGTTGACATTTTTGGGGATTTCAATGGGGCAGGTTCTGTTTTTAAAACGGGTAATGGCCTTGATGACGATTTCGTCCGTGCAGGCTTTTGCATCATGGTCATCAAATTGGATGTGCACGGCTCCCTCGATCTTGCACCGGGAATTGGTGGTAAACATCGGCGTGCCATAGCATGCGGCAACTTTGGCCAGGCCCTGCTTGATGCATTGAACATCGACACCCAGGGCATCGACCGCACCGGTCACCAGAACCGCCTCGGTGGACATGAAGTTTCCGGCATGCGGAATGCCGTGGCGAACCAGCATTTCAGCGCCCGAGCAGCACATCCCGACCAGGTTGATGCCGGCTGCGCCTGCGTCTTTGGCTGCCTGAATCAGGGTGGGTTCTCGAACCGATTCGAGCATCGATTCAAACAGGCTCGGCTCGTGTCCGTGGATGATGATATTGACCTGGTTTTCTTTCAGAACGCCCATGTTGACTTCGACACTGACCGGAGAAGGGGTGCCGAACATGATATCTTCCAATTCTGTTGCAATCATGGATCCGCCCCATCCGTCGGAAAGCGCGGTCCGGCTGAACTGCTGGGTGATGTTTTCATACTGCTGATCAACGCCCATATGGGTCCGGTGCATCATCTCCATGATTTCGCGCATGGCGCCCCGGGGAACGATATTGTGTTTTCGCCAGTTTTCCAAAGTCTTGATGGGCACCCGCTTCATGAAAGGAATTTCCCCTTCAAGCTGCGTGTAGGTCTTTTCAAGTTCGGTATAGAGCTCTTTGGCAATTTCGGTGGTGCTTTTGCCTTCCACTTCGATGCCAATGGATTTGGCGACATTTTCCAGCTTGACGGTGTCTTTGATTTTGTAGTCGGTGATTTTACCGTTGACCACGCCGCGGAACAGATCCAGAATGCCCATGCCGTGGTCGGTATGTGCGGCTGAACCGGAAGCCACCATGCGTGCGAAATTCCGGGCCTGAATCGTGTCGATGTCTGCGCCGCAGACTCCGACTTTTCCGTAAGGATCTTTGGAATTCAGTCGGCAGGGTCCCATGGCGCAGTGCTTGCAGCAGGCCGAATCCGCACCGATGGGGCAGGCTTTCATGTTGGCGGCGCGGTCAAAGGCCGTTTCAACGCCGTCTCTCTGGGCTTTTCGAAGCATCTGGGCAGTGGCTTCACAGATGGTCACATCGCTGGGGTTAATCAGCTTCAAGGTATCCGTTTTTTTGGGTTCCATTTTGTTCTCCCTTCATGAGATTATTGTGGTTGGAGCAGTTGGATGTAGAATATTGGCGATCAGATACATTTATTGAGAATAATTATCAATAGAATAATTGTTCATTATCAATTTGTCAAGCAAATCTATTAACGTCATTTATATTTAAGTTGTAAAGTCTTTTATTTGACATCTGTCTGACACGGGATGATATCGATATGTCAAAACCGTCTTTTTATTGCTTGCCAAAACGCCTGTCCCATGATACTGAAAAGGGATAATAAAGGGTATGTGAACAGCTTCTGCAACGCGATCCCCTGTTTGTAACGACAACATGCATATTGCCTTTTGACGATAACAATTATCCCATATGCCTGACAACAGGAATTGGGGCTCATCTTCCTATAATTGTACTGGATCCGCTAGGGAACCCCGGATGCTTTAACAGGTTCCAAAATTATTAATCATCAATTCAGAGGAGGAACGAATCAATGGCTTACAATGCTGTAGAAATGCAAGACTGGCAGATTTCCGAAGCTGCCGAAGCCCATATGAAAACGCCGGATCAATGGCGAGACGAACTGGGCCTGGAAAAAGATGAAATACTTCCCATGGGAAGACTGGCCAAGCTTGATTTTCTCAAGATCATCAACCGCCTCCAGAACAGACCGGACGGCAAATACGTCGAAGTCACCGCCATCACCCCGACTCCTCTGGGCGAAGGCAAGAGCACCACTTCCGTCGGCCTGATGGAAGGCCTTGGAAAACGCGGCAAAAGCGTCGGCGGCGCGCTTCGCCAGCCCTCGGGCGGTCCGACCATGAACGTTAAAGGAACGGCTGCTGGCGGCGGTAACGCATTGATCATCCCCATGACCGAGTTTTCACTTGGCCTGACCGGTGATATCAACGACATCATGAATGCCCACAACCTGGCAATGGTCGCTCTGACCGCCAGAATGCAGCATGAGCGCAATTACAACGATGAGCAGCTTGCGCGTCTTACCAAAATGCGCCGTCTCGATCTTGACCCCACCCGGATTGAAATGGGATGGATTATCGATTTTTGCGCCCAGTCTCTCAGAAACATCATTATCGGCATCGGCGGCAGAACCGATGGTTATACCATGCAGTCCAAGTTCGGCATTGCCGTTGGTTCCGAGTGCATGGCCATTTTGTCCATCATTCGGGATCTGGCCGATCTGAAAAAGCGCCTCAATGAAATCACCGTCGGCTTTGACAAGAGCGGAAAACCGGTAACCACCGGCGACCTGGAAGTCGGCAACGCCATGGCCGCGTTTATGCGCAACACCATCAACCCCACGCTTCTGAGCACTGCCGAGCATCAGCCCTGCATGATTCACGCAGGTCCATTTGCCAATATCGCCGTTGGACAGTCTTCCATCATTGCCGACCGGATCGGTCTGAAAATGTTCGATTACCATGTCACCGAGAGTGGTTTTGCCGCAGACATCGGATTCGAGAAGTTCTGGAATGTGAAATGCCGTAACAGCGGACTCAAACCCCATGTTTCCGTTCTGACCACCACCATCCGCGCCCTCAAGATGCACGGCGGCGGTCCCAAGGTTGTCGCCGGTATCGCGCTTCCCGAAGCTTATGTTAAGGAGAATCTGGAGCTGGTGGAAAAAGGCTGCGAGAATATGGTTCACCACATCAAGACCATTCGAAAAGCCGGCATCAATCCGGTCGTCTGCGTCAACTGCTTTCATACCGATACCGATGCGGAAGTTGCCATCGTCCGCAAAGCTGCCGAAGCAGCCGGCGCCCGCTGCGCCAAGTCGACCCACTGGGCTGATGGTGGAGACGGGGCTCTGGAACTTGCTGACGCTGTTATCGATGCCTGCAACGACACCAATGACTTTAAATTCCTGTATCCGCTGGAAACCAAGCTTCGCGACCGTGTCTCTTTGATCGCCAAGGAAGTTTACGGTGCAGACGGTGTATCCTGGACGCCTGAGGCCGAGGCCAAAGCAAAAATGCTGGAAAGTGATCCCAAATATGCGGATTACGCCACCATGATGGTGAAAACCCACCTGAGCCTGACCCATGAGCCGACGCTGAAGGGCGTGCCCAAAGGATGGACCCTGCCGATTCGGGACATTCTCATTTATTCCGGCGCCAAATTCCTCTGCCCCTGTGCAGGCGCCATCACAATGATGCCTGGAACCAGTTCCAATCCGGCATTCAGAAGAATCGACGTGGATACAGAAACCGGAAAAGTCAGCGGTCTGTTCTAATCCGAGTGACATCATCAGCGGCCAGGGGCTGACAAGGGTCTGAAAACCTCTGTATCGTCTCTGGCCTTTAAACTTTTCCTTTAACGATAGTTATTGATGGCCCGAAGCATTGCTCGGGCCATTTTTTTTTAATTTTGTTGCTGTAGGCAGAAGACTGATTGCACTTATTGATTGGCGCTGTGTTTGACCTCAGCCGTCAGTCCTTGCCAGGGTAGAGGTTAATGCGCTGTTTATTGATCAATCCATTTTATCCCTTGTCCGAAAACCCTTCGCCGCCGCTGGGCCTGGCTTATCTGGCCGCGGCCCTGGAAAAAGCCGGCGTTGAAGTCGAGATCCTCGATTATGTGGTTTTCCCCTATATTGAAGCCGATTTCCGGTCGAAGCTGGCGCAATTCAATCCCGATATTGTCGCTGCAACTGCTGTTACCATGACGTTTGACCGTGCTATCGGAATCATTCAGGATGCCAGGAGATGGCATCCAGGCTGTCTGACGGTCATGGGCGGTCCGCACGTGACCTTTTGCGCCGAAACTTCGCTATCTGCCTATCCGGAGCTGGATATTGCGGTTTTGGGGGAAGGCGAGGATACCCTTGTCGAAATTGTCGCAGCGGCCGGCAAAGGAAGAAACTGGCAGGACATTCCCGGACTGGTGTTTCGTCAGGCTGACTGCATTGTTTCAACCGGAAAAAGGTCCCATCCCATTGACGTGAATAGGCTGGAGACGCCTGCCCGGCATCTTCTGGCGCTTGGCAGATACCGGGCACTGGGAATGCCGATTTCCATGACCACGAGTCGCGGCTGTCCGTATCCATGCATATTTTGCGTGGGCAGAAAAATGGTGGGGGCGAAGGTCCGATACCGTGATCCGGTAAAAGTGGTGGATGAAATGGGGATCCTGGCCGGTTACAGTTTCTGTCAGATCAATGTGGCCGATGATCTCTTTACCGCCAACGCCCAGCACTGCCTCGCGGTATGCGATGAGATTCTGAAAAGAAACCTGAAAGTCAAATGGACATCGTTTGCGCGAGTGGATACGGTTTCTCTGAAAGTTCTCCAGCGGATGAAAGATGCAGGCTGCCAGGCGGTCAGTTTCGGCCTTGAATCCGGAAACGCCGATATTTTGAAAACCATTCGAAAGGGAATTACCTTAAGCCAGGTGATTGAGGCAGTAAACCTGTGCAATCAGGTCGGGCTTCAGCCGCATGGCTCGTTTATTCTGGGCCTGCCGGGAGAGACGCCGGAAACCCTGAAGGAAACCCTTGCCTTTGGCGAGGAGCTAAAAAAACTGGGGGTTTCGTATGGATTTCATTTGCTTGCCCCTTTTCCCGGTACAAGGGTTCGGCAGGACTGCGACAAGCTGGGAATTAAGATTCTTTCAAACGACTGGTCAGATTATCATGCCAACCGGGCCATCGTTGAAACACCGGCGGTAAGCCGCCAGATGCTGGATGAAATCGTCATTCACTGGGAAAACGATTTCAAACGGTATCTTGGTCTCGTTGCCGAACGCATGGCTGCTGGAGAAGCGTCGGAAGAAGAGGCTTGGCCTCTGGTGAACCTGGAACGCACCGTGGTCATCTATGACATGATGATGGAAAATGCGCTTGAAAAACTGGGGGATTGGACAATCCGCTCTCCAGCGAAATATTCCCGTGACTTATTGAATGACCTGGCGGATCATCTGCCGGCGACAGGTGCCGGCCGTGACAAACTGGTATCCGCGCTGTCCAATGCGCTGGAGAACGGCTTTCTGAAATATTCCGTGACAGCAGACAGAATTCACTGGAAATGGGTGGACCGAATCACTGGTAAGACAGAAGTTGGGTCCTGAGATTGGCTTTTTTCCCCTTAATGCCGATTTTCTTTCGAATATGACACCTTCGTGAGCCGACCGTGCCGTATGTGCGATCCAGAAGGTCAGCGATCTCACGGGTTCTTTTGCCTTGTTTGACCAGGTTGACCACGTTAATTTCGTTAGGTGTCAAGGTCATGTACCGGGGGGAGAGTTTGGGGGAAAACGGTGCGGTAATGTCTTTCAAGTTGGTCTCAACAATTCCGGTGAATGTGGATTGGGTGTCGGTAAGTCCGGTCTGTTTCAGTCTTTCAATGAAAGGAAGCACAAATTCCCGGACATTGGCAATGACTTTTTCTTCCAGTTGCAGACGGTCTTCTTTTCGCTGCTTTAATAAGACCTTCAGCGCAGCATTGGTTTCTTCAAGATTCAGGGATTTATATTCAAGTTCTCTTTTCTTTTCCTGAAGTTCAAGATTCACCCGTTTCCGTTCGGCGGCTTCCGTGCTCAGCAGTTTGTTTGCACGCGATAATTCCGCAGTGCGTGCCATGACCTGTCTGTCCAGTTCATCGAAGGCTTTGCGAAGTTTTCGATCCGCTTCTTTTTTATAGATGGCAATCTCTACCGTCGGTTTGATTTGTTCCGTGGAGAGCGGTTTGGACAGAAATCCGTAAGCTCCGGATGTCCGGGACCGCTGAATGATTTCTTCCTGAGAATGGCCGGATATATAAACAACTGGGATGTCCAGCTCCTGGTTTATGATTCCGGCGGCTTCGATGCCGTCCATATCCTGGTTTGCAAAGAGAATGTCCATCAGGATCAGATCAGGCAAGACCTGACGGGCGATATCAATGGCTTCTTGTCCGGATGAAGAAACTGCAAGCACATGATATCCCATTGCAACCAGGAGTTCTTCAAGATGCGTGGCAAGGATCGCATCGTCATCCACAATCATTAATTTATGCATGGTTGTCTCTCCTGGAGTCCGAGCCTCAATTCAAGCAATATACGAACAATTTTGTTGCCAGTTTGGCGGCCGTAAATTCCGAAACTGTGGTTCCCTCGATTTTGGACAGCTCGTTAATATCGGCGGCCACCACTTTTCGGGATCGTCCCACAGCCTGAATCAGGCCGACAAGCTGACGGTAAAGAAGTCCGCCTGGTTCCGGCGTGCCGGTACCGGGCAGGACCGATGGATCGAGTCCATCCAGGTCGATGGTCATATACACGTGCTCTGGCAGCCGTTCGACCACTTCTTGAATCCACGACGGATCATTCTGTGCAATTTTATGGGCAAAAAAAGGAGATAAGCCGCGATGCCGAATGAAATCGGCCTCTTCAGATGAAAACGAGCGAATACCAACCTGAACTACGGGAAGGGCCATGTCTTCAACCACCCGGCGCATCACGCAGGCATGATTGTACCGGCTCCCGTTCCAGGTGTTTCTCAGATCCAGATGGGCATCAACCTGAAGCACGCCCAAATTGGGAAAAATCTCTGCAGCCGCCATGATGGGGCCAATGGAGATGGCATGGTCGCCCCCAAGGGACAGCAAAAATTGGTGCTTTTCAAGTGCAGATCGGGCAGCCTGCTTCATTTCGCTGACAGCCTGCTCCGGATTCCGGGAAGGATAGAGCGGCGGCAGCGTGAGAATGCCGATATCCCCCCAGTTGATCAATGTTTCTTCATCCATCATTTCCAGTTGCACAGAGGCATTCAGAATATGCAGCGGTCCACTGCCGGTCCCGGTTCCATATGAAACCGCATTTTCATAGCATAGTGGCAGCACGATCACCCGTGCGCTCTCCGGGTCAGGCGACTGATATTCTGGCTCTCCAAAAGAAAGGGGTCTCATGGCATGCTCATGAACTAAAATCGAACCTCTTATTTTACAAATATGGCCGCTGCAATGACAGTCGTCCATAGATTGCCTTCAGCGCCCAGGGCGCCCTGGCTGGTATGCTGGGATTTAACGATTTTTCCGGACATTTTATAAACTTCCCGGCGTTCATCATAATCCTTGTCTGCATCGAATTCGATGCCCAAGGTGTTGGCAAGCATGGTTGCCGCCAGGTCTTCAGCATAATCGCCGGCCTCGATTTCGGTCTGACCAAACCCATGATGTTCTGAAAGATAACCATAGCGGCCTCTTTCTGCGGGCAGGGCAAGCCCGATACTGGCGACAATTCTTCGTCCGGGTTCGTTGATCTGTTCTCTGGCCATTACACAGTGCGTTATTTCGCCGGGTTCCAGACGGTCAATTCCCTTTTCGATATCAATGATATTGCAGTGCGGGGGGAAAATGGATGAAACCGTTACAAGATTGAGGTGAGCGATACGCGCCTCACGCAGGGCGTTTTCAAAAGAAGACAGTTTTTCTTTGGCAACGCCGACGCCTTTGGTGAAAACCATATATCGCGGTACATACATGGATTGACCCTCCCAAACAGTTAGGATACGCTTGCCGTCGGAATACGCACCGGAACCGGCAGCAACCAATATGGTTATTGCAAAAAAATGGGTGAACAAAAACTCTTTTTTTTAATCGCAATCGGTCAATTTGTCAACTAAATTCAAATCGGAAGCCGGGAAGCGCCATTTAGATTGTAAACCGCCAGGCGCAGTACCATGAATCCGGATGGTCATCCGGCGGGCATCCGATGCATTCGGTTTTGATCCGGGAGTCGATTGCCCGGGCAAAATAGGTGTATTCCACCAGTCCGCCGGATTTGCAGGGATAGTCCTGAAGGCCTTTTCGCTTCCGGGCGGATTGTACCCGGCATTCATTCATCTGGAAGATAAGGCTGTTTTCACTTTCTTCATCAAAAGACTGGGTGTTGATTCTGGCATAGAGCCGGAAATTGAGGGCTGATCTCAATCCGGCAAGGCCGGGCTGATCTGAAAGACTCAGGAATTGCTTGATGGATTTTGCTTCAAACGGAGAAAAATGCGCCCAGCAACTGTCGTTGCATCGCTTGGCATCGTTCATGCCGCTTTCAAATTCGACGGCCTGAAACCAGACGCCGTCGTTGGCCAGCCAGTTTACCGCCACACTGTCCAGCAGGGTCATCAGCGATTCCTGGGACATGTTCAGAAGCGGTGCAGGAATGTTGTCCTTCATTTCAAAACCCAGCACCTTGCCCAGCCGGCTCATCTGAATGCCGTAGCTTCGGTCAAAGGCAGTTTTTAAAGTATCGAGCGCTTTCTCCATGCCCATCTGGTGGCGGACTTCGGTAAACCACAGGGCATGGTGAATGATAATCCGGTGAAACAGGTCGATAACCAGTTTGGCGGTGGATTCGTGATCAAGATCTTCAATCTGGGTAACAGGGAGCATAAACAATATCCTTCGGGTAATTGGTTGATAGGAAAAGGTTTATAATTGCGCTTTCCTGATATGTTTTAATTTCCATTGGCGATGGCGCGGATATACTCCGGGGTTGTTCCGCAGCATCCACCGACGATTTCGATGCCTTCGGATTTGATGATACGGATGTTTTTCAGGAAATATTCCACGGATTCGGGATACACGGTTTCAAGGCCCTTGATTTCGGGGATGCCGGCATTGGGCTGTATGATGACCGGGATGTCCACAAGATTCCGGATCTCTCTGGCCAGATCCACCATGGCGTCGCTGCCGATGGAGCAGTTGGCGCCGACGGCAAAAGCGCCGGCATCTCTTAGGGTTTTCATGCCGACCTCAACCCGGTTGCCCATCATGGTGGCAAAACCAGTGGGGATTCGCTGAAACGTCAACGTGGCGATGATCGGAAGGGAGCAGACCGATTGAATTCCCTTGATGGCAGCCAATGCTTCATCCAGATCAAACATGGTTTCGACGATGATCACATCGGCGCCAGCCCGTGAAAGGGCTTGCGCCTGCTCGGAAAAAGCATCGACGGCCATTTCCACGGATACGGTTCCGGATGGCTCTAAAAGATCTCCCAGGGGTCCGATATCTCCGGCAACGTATTTGCCCTTGGATCCTGCTGCCCGTGCGGTCTGAACTGCCAGTGTGTTGATTCTTTCAGTATGGCTACCCAGCCCTGTTTTCTTTAATTTAAAGGCGGAGGCCCCAAAAGTGTTGGTGGTCACAATGTCCGCGCCGGCGTCAAAATAAGCCTTATGGATGGCCTGAACGATTTCTGGTTTTTCCAGGACCCAGAACTCCGAGGCTTTTCCGCCGACAAGGCCTTCTTTGATCAGCATGGTTCCCAGCGCCCCGTCAAAGATCAGTCCCTGTGTCTGTACTTTTTCAATAAATGTCATGAAAAATTTTCCTTATCATATCGCCATTGGTTTCTTCATAATTACATCATAGGATGCATGTCAACAAGAATAAAATAATTAATCGGCGCTCCCGGAGAACTCCCGGTGGCCGCATCCTTTCCTGAACATGAAAAACAAGAGGCAACAGGAAACAAAAAAACAAGGCGTTGATCGGGAACGACCACCTTGCCCCGACCAACGCCGATAAGATAAAAGTGTAAAAAAAATTATTGACGATGTTGCCTATCGCCACGAACCCAGAATCTAACAACTGCTGTTAAACAAAACACCTCTGTGGAAGAACTGAGTCTTTCGGCCACTCTGCCGGCAGTTTCTGGTCAGAGGCTTCACCGAACTTGGCTTTGACTTTACTCAGTCCGGGTCTGGCATACTGCATGTGCCCTTCTTTCAGGGTGCGGCCGTTGATGACGGCTTCGGAACGCAGCCTGCGGCCGATGGTCTTTTCCAGCTGCTTGCCGAGCCACAGAATCCTGTCCACATCATAGCCGTGCTCGATCCCCATTTCATCGATCTGAACCAGGGTGTCTTCCAAACAAACCAGTCCGACGTAGCGGGGGTCGTCATAATAATATTCGCCGGTTCCCCGGGTGGGGCAGTCGTCCAGGAAGTTGGCCGGCTGTCCGCCCAGGCCGCCCATGGTGGCCTCAAAATGGGTGATGCCGGCCTGAAGCGTTGCCAGGACCGATGCGGACGCCATGCGCTTGGTTTCGTGAAAATGCGCGATATGAAGGGCGGGATTGGGAATTGCATCCAGAATCATGGAAAAATAGCGGTAGACGTTTGCAGCCGAAGCGCTGCCGTCGTGATCCGCATGCTCCACGTCATGGGCGCCGATCGAAAGCCAGCGCTTGGTGAACTCGACTGCATCCTTTAATTCCGTGGCCCCGCCGATGGGGCTTCCCCAGATGGTGCTGACGGTGCCGCACATTTTGATGCCGGCATCGGTGCATTTCTTGATGCACCGCTCGGCTTCCTTCCAGTAATCCGGAAGCGAGGTGCCGGAATTGGCAAAATGATGCTGCTCTTCCGTAGAGACCATCATGAGAATCCGATCCGGGCCCACGCCTTTTTGTTTGAGGGCGATGGCCCGGTCAACCGCTGCTTCCCGGATGGTGATGGCGGTTAGACAGATATCTTCGTAGTTGATTCCTTTTTTGGCGCAGCGGCTTTTGAACCGGTCGCTTCTCAAATGTGCCAGCAGCTGCTCGGCATCACGGAACTGGGGCATTGAAACCGGGTTGCCCAGGTTCGTGACCTCGATGTTGCGGCATCCGGCCAAAATCAATTCTTCAAGATAAAAAATCTTTGCAGCTGTTGACACAAATTTTTCTTCGTGCTGAAAACCATCGCGAATCGTAATGTCGCCGATGGTAACTTTTCGGGGCATTCTGGGAAAGATTTTCCAGTAATCATACTCGGTCATGGCGTTTTTTCTCCTTAATTAAGTAACGGGTGGTTTGGGTGAAAGGAGTCAGGAGACTGAAGACAGAATCCCAAGTCGATTTCAGTGTTTAGTTGTGATTGTAAAGTCATGGCCGTTTGTTGTTTGGGTTACACAGTATCAAAGTGTTATCAAAAAATTCGTTTCAGTGTATTACATTCCCTTGTACACCGGTTTTCGTTTTTCGCGAAAAGCGGCAAGTCCCTCCAGCCGGTCCTGGGTCGGGATGCACACCCAGTAGGCATTGGATTCAATGGCAAGCCCAGTGGCAAGGTCGGTTTCAAGGCCATAATTGATGGCGTATTTGGCCTGCTCGATGGCAACGGGACCGGTTTCGCAAATCATGGCAGCCATTTTGCCGGCTTCTGCAAGGAGCTGATCCGGTTCACAGACCTGGTTGGCAAGTCCGATGCTCAATGCCTCGTCCGCGCCGACCCTTCGGCCGGTAAAGATCAACTCCTTGGCTTTCCCTTTTCCCACCAGTCGTGGAAGGCGCTGGGTTCCGCCGGCGCCGGGAATTATGGCCAGCCGGGTTTCGGTAAGTCCCATAAAGGCTGTTTTGGATACAATCCGGATATCGGAGGCAAGCGCAAGCTCGGTGCCGCCTCCCAAAGCAATGCCGTTGACAGCGGCAATGACGGGTTTGTTCAAATATTCAATGGCGGTAAAGAGATTTCGAATGGTCAGAATGTATTCCTTGACCTGGGCAGGGCTCATGGTTGCCCTTTCCTTCAAGTCCGCGCCGGAGCAGAACGCTTTTTCGCCGGCGCCGGTAATTATGACAACCCGAACATCCGGCATGAACCGGATTGCCTCCACCTCCTGCTGCAAGGCCCGAAGCAGCCCGAAACTCAGTGAATTCATCACCCCGGGCCGGTTCAAAGTCAGCAGGATAACGCCGTCTTTTTCTTCCTTCAGTAAGATATTCTCTTCCATAATTCTCCGATATCACGCTTTTAGGTTTTTATTAATATCCGGCTTCTGATATCAGCATCCGATATACCGTGAAATCACGATTCTCTGGACTTCTGATGTGCCTTCGCCGATTTCAAGAAGCTTCTGGTCCCGGAAGAACCTCTCGACGCCATAATCCTTCATCAGCCCGTAGCCGCCATGAATCTGAACCGCATGGTTCACAACCCGGCCCATGACTTCGGAGCAGTAAAGCTTGGCCATGGCAGCCTCTTTTTCAAAAGGCCGGTGTTGGTTTCTCAGCCAGCAGGCTTTATACATGAGGTTCCGGGCGCATTCGATTTCCATGGCGCAGTCCGCCAGCTTAAAGGCGATTGCCTGGAATTTGCAGATCGGCTGACCGAACTGAACCCGTTCCCTGGCGTATTTCAGGGCCGCATCATAAGCGCCCTGTGCGCCGCCAAGTCCCATGGCGCCGATGGAAAGCCTTCCGCCATCCAGGGTTTTCAGCATCTGGTGAAATCCATCTCCGCGTTTTCCCAGAATACTGCTGTCCGGAACCCGCACATTGTCAAAATACAGTTCGGCAGTGTTGGACGCGCGCCACATCAATTTTTTATGCATGGGAACGGCCTTGAACCCCGGGGTTCCGCTTTCAACCAGAAAACAGGTATATTCCGGCCTGCCATTGGGGCGGGTTCCGGTGATGGCCTGAACCGTAACACCCATTGTCATTTCACAGGCGGCGTTTGTGATAAAAATTTTCGAGCCGTTGATGATCCAGTCATTCCCGTCTTGAACGGCAGTGGTCTTGCTACCGCCGGCGTCTGATCCGGCTGTCGGTTCAGTAAGGCCAAAGCCCCAAAGCCCTTTTCCGGAACAAAGACCGGGGAGATATTTCTTTTTCTGCTCTTCGGAACCAAAATAATAGAGGGGGCCGATGCCAAGCGAATTTCCGGCGGCAATCGTTGCGGCCTGAGAACCGTCAACTCTGGCAACTTCCTCCACGGCGATGATATAGGACAGATAATCCATGCCCTGGCCTGCATAGTCTTCTGACACAAACATGCCAAAAAGACCGATGTCTCCCATTTTTCTAGTCAGCGCCGGTGAGAAAGTCTCTGATTCATCCAGGTCTGAGGCAATGGGGGCGATTTCGCTGAGAGAAAACTTTCGAACTTCCTTTCGGATCATTTCCTGTTCTTTGGTAAGATCAAAATCCAACGGATTTCCTCCTTTTTCGGCAACAGTAGAAAGAATGGAATAAAACCGGATTGATTAAAAAAACCTTATCGGTATAAAGGCTGTCTGCCTGCTCACGCGGATGTTGTCCGTCCGGTATCCTCTCCGATCCCATACCGCAGTCCTGTTTTTCAAAAAAAATCCGATCGCCCTATCTCAAAAAAGGGGAAGGTGGCACTTTCATGCCTCAGGGTGCCGGCAAAGCAAGCGAAAAGTGACATAAATATATGAACGAGCGCTCAGTCAAAACACAGTATCACGTCATTTTTTACTTTGTCAAGTGTTTATCAAAGGGGTCAGATGGCACCAAACAGGGCTTGTGCACTGTTTCCTTTTCCAGGTGAGCCAGTAACAAAAATCACAGCCAAAAAATAAGTGAATTAATATATAAAGATATGGCATTTCATATTGAATTCAATTTAATAATTATCGTCTTTTATTTAATCATCTTAATTGAAAAAAAATTCAATAAAAATTATGCTACTGGACAGTTTTAACTTTTTTCGTATTGCCGGGGTGTGATACGGCATTAACTTTTCCCATGAAAGATAATATTTTGGAGTCCCAATCCCAAGAACAGCAGAAGTTGCTGGCAGGCGTATCCGCCGATCCGGGTGTCTATTTGATGAAAGACGCTGCGGGAAAGGTGATTTATGTCGGTAAAGCAAGAAATTTAAAGAAACGCCTGAATTCCTATTTTAACAGGCATGAACATCCGGATCCGAAAACCGCGGTTCTGGTGAAAAAAATCGTAGACATCGAAACCATCATTACGGCAACAGAAAACGAAGCCTTGATACTGGAGTCGACGCTGATCAAAAAGCACCGGCCTCGTTATAATGTGATTCTAAAGGACGATAAACGCTACCCTTCACTTCGGTTGGACACCAAAAGCCCCTATCCCAATTTAACGGTAGTTCGAAAAATCAGCAGGGACGGCGCCCAGTATTTCGGGCCGTTCACCTCTCCGCACGCTGTCTATCAAACCCTTAAAATCATCAATAAGACGTTCAAGCTTCGTAAATGCAAGGATCGGATGTTTAGAATACGGACCAGGCCATGCCTGAATTATCAGATCGGTTCATGTCTGGGGCCGTGTTGCCTCAAGGTTGATCCGTACCGGTATCAGGAAATGGTCCGGGAAGTCGTTCTGTTTTTAAAGGGAAGAACGCCGGATCTGGTGGCAAAGTTAAAACAGGATATGAACACTGCCGCGTTGGAAAGGCAGTATGAACTGGCAGCCGAAATCCGCGATAAACTCTTTGCCATTGAAAAAACCCTGGAGAAGCAGATTATGGTCATGCCGGATTTTCTGGACCGGGACGTTGTCGGTTTTGCCAGGTCGCCGGCGGATTCGATTGTGACGATTCTTTTTGTCCGGGCCGGACATCTGATTGGCTCCAGAAATTTTCATTTTTCTGAAACCCTGGCATCTGATGCTGAATTGATCGGGTCGTTCATCCAGCAATTTTATGAGCAGACAACCCATATTCCGGCTGAAATCCTGGTCTCCACAGTCTTTGACGGTATGGATGTGATTCAGGAATGGCTGACAGACTTAAAAAAGCTCAAGGTCGATGTAATTAGGCCACAAAGAGGACCCAAGCTGCATCTGATTCACATGGCCGAACAGAATGCCGCAAATGAGCTGAAAAATCTCATTGACGATCGCTTAAGCGATCAAACCCTGCTGATCCGGCTTCAAAAACAGTTGAGCCTTGACAGGCTCCCGGTGCGGATCGAGTGCTTTGACAACTCCAATATATCCGGAACCCAGCCGGTTTCCGCAATGGTGGTTTTTGAACAAACCCGTCCGAAAAAATCCGATTATCGAAAATATCGCGTCAAAACCGTTTCTGAGTCGGATGATTATGCGACGATGGCCGAAGTCCTCAAACGGCGATATGGAAGAGGAGATGACTCGTTGCCTTTTCCGGATCTTTTGATGGTTGACGGCGGAAAAGGGCAACTGGGTATTGCCGTGTCTGTGCTGGAAGCGTTGAATCTATCTGGCCGGTTTGATGTAATCGGAATTGCCAAAAAAGATGACCTGAAAGGAGAAACCCAGGATAAAATCTATAAGCCGGGGCGTCTAAACCCCGTGAATCTGGACAGGGACGGCAATATTCTTTTGTTTTTGCAACGGATTCGAGATGAAGCCCATCGGTTTGTCATTACCTATCACCGTTCCAGGCGGGGAGCGGCAGCGATTCGTTCGGAACTGGACAGCATTCCCGGAGTCGGGCCAAAACGAAAACAGGCGCTACTCAAACATTATGGAAGTATCAAGGCCATTCGGACCGCCCCCATTGACGAATTGAGCCAGGCCCCAGGCATGAATCGAAAAACAGCGGAAATGATTCAAAGCATGCTGTCAATCCCATTGACAGAAGATAAATAGACACGTAAAGGTTATAGACTCCGGCTTTCGCCGGAGTAACGATAATTTTGGCTTTTTACGAAATCATCAATTATGAAACATAACAAATATTTTGCGATATTTATAAAAAGGAATCCCGCATGGAACCCACAGCCTCACTTGAAAAAGAAACCCTGGAATCTGAAGAAGCCGCTGAACCTCCGCTCCTTACTTTTTTCTGCAGTTCAAGGTCCAGGGCTTTTTTAAAACAATTTTATCCAAATGTAACCCTTAGCCATTGGAATGACTGGCGCTGGCAGTTGCATAACTGTATAATTGATGTTCAGGCGCTGTCACGGCTTATCACGCTTACGCCTGCTGAATGCAGTGCGCCGGATATTCATCCCCAAAGTCTACCCCTTCGCATCACCCCCTATTATGCCTCGCTTCTGGATCGGGATAATCCCGATCATCCGCTGCGAAGATCCGTGGTTCCCACTTCCGATGAATTTGTTTTTTCTTCCGGCGAAAGCAGGGATCCTCTTTGCGAAGACGATCACAGCCCGGTTCCGGGCCTGGTGCACCGGTATCCTGACAGGGCTTTGTTTCTGGTTACCGGTGCATGTTCGACCTTCTGCCGGTACTGCACCCGATCGCGGATGGTTGGAAAGCGCGACAATGCGTCAAACAATCCGTCCCGGTGGTCGGCCGCCATCGATTATATCCAGGCCCATTCCGAGGTAAGGGATGTGCTCATATCCGGCGGAGATCCCTTAACGCTTTCCGATGATGCTCTGGAGTCGATAATTAAAAGGCTGCGCCGCATCCGACATGTGGAGATGATTCGCATCGGAACCAAAATGCCCGTGTCGCTGCCCCAGAGGATCACCGCTTCTCTGATATCGATGCTTAAAAAATATCATCCCTTGTGGATGAGCATTCATGTGACGCATCCGGAAGAGTTGACACCCGAAGTGGAAACCGCCTGCGCCAGACTGGCGGATGCCGGAATTCCGCTGGGCAGCCAGACGGTTCTTCTTAAAGGGGTCAACGACAATATTAAACTTCTGAAAGATCTCATGCACGGGCTGATTAAATTCCGCGTCAAACCATACTACCTGTACCAGTGCGATCCCATTGCCGGCTCTTCACATTTTCGCACGCCCGTGTCAAAGGGGCTTGAGATGATTCAGGGGCTTAGGGGCCATACCAGTGGATATGCCGTGCCAACGTTTGCAATCGATGCGCCGGGTGGTGGAGGGAAAATTCCGCTGCTTCCGGAATATGTGATCGGCAGGGATGAAAACGGCATAATTCTGAAAAATTATGAGGGGAAGATTTTCCATTACCCGGACAGGGAATGGGAGATCATGAGTTAGAGGCCATCGGCGGGAGCTGAAAGAAAAAAGCTTGCTTTCAGCCCCCAGCGTTTCATTTTTGCATAGGGATATTGAATTTGTTTTGTGTTTCGGTATTCGGATTCAGTGCCTGAACAGCCTTTCAGTTCAGGCACTAATTATGCCAGCTTTTTCAATACGCCTTTAAGTTCTTCAACCGCAGCCGCTGATTTTTGAAGTGCGGCTTTTTCTTCATCCAGCAGTTTGATTTCAATGATTTCCTCAACGCCTTTGGCGCCGAGCTTGACGGGAACGCCAATAAACAGATCCTGGAATCCATATTCCCCCTGAAGCAGAACCGCGCAGGGGAGGATTTTTTTCTTGTCTTTCAGGATGGATTCCGCCATTTCAACCGCGGCTGATGCCGGGGCATAATAGGCGCTGCCGGTTTTCAGGAGGCTGACAATTTCAGCACCGCCGGTTGCCGTTCGTTTGACCAGGGCGTCAATGCGATCCTTGGACATGAGTTCGGTAATCGGAATGCCTGCAACCGTGGAATAACGGGGCAGGGGAACCATGGTATCGCCGTGGCCGCCCAGAACAAAGGCATGCGTGTTTTCAACTGATACATTCAATTCCATGGCAATAAAGGCCCGAAAACGGGCGGAATCCAGGACCCCGGCCATGCCTATCACACGGTTCTTGGGGAATCCGCTGGCTTCATACGCCACATGGCACATGGCATCCAGCGGGTTGCTGACCACGATAATGATGGCATTGGGTGAATATTTGGCCACTTCCTTGGATACATTTTTGACGATGCCGGCATTGACGCCGATCAGATCATCCCTGCTCATTCCGGGTTTTCGGGGAATTCCCGCAGTGATGATGACGATATCCGATCCTGCTGAGGCTTCATAGCTGTTAGCGCCGGTGAGATGGGCGTCGTGTTTTTCAATGGGCGCAGCTTCTGCCAGGTCAAGGGCCTTTCCCGTATTATCTGGAGCTGGGGGACTTCCACATCGTCGGCACCTCGCCGGAGCTGCTCGTCCGCGTCGAGAACGGCATCGTCGCACCCACCCCATCGCCGGAACGCGCCCCCGGGGCCTGACGCCCGCCCAAGACGCCGCGTTGGAGACGAGCTAAAGACCGATGACAAGGAGCGGGCCGAGCACATCATGCTCGTTGACCTGGGCACGCAACGACATCGGCGCGTGACCGAGCCGGGCACAGTGGGCGTCAGCGCAGCTCATGGATGTCGAGCGATACTCCCACGTCGATGCACCTCGTCTCCCACGTCCAGGGCAAGCTCAAGGGCGCACGACCCAATTCGACGCCCTGCGTGCCTGCTTTCCGGCGGCACCGTCTCCGGCGCGCCAGATACGCGCGATGGAAATAATCGCCGAGTTGAGCCGGACAGGCGCGGCCCTACGCCGGTGCGTGGGTTATTTCGGCTTCTCCGGCGACCTGGACACCGCCATCACCATCCGCACTTGCCTGGTTAAGAACGGCACGGCCCACGTCCAGGCGGGCGCGGGCATCGTGTCCGACAGCGTCCCGGCAGCGCGAGCACCAGGAGAGCCTGAGTAAGGCGCGCGCCCTGATGATGGCCCTGGAACAGGCGGAGGTGGCCCATGCTCCTGCTCATTGATAACTACGATAGCTTTACCTATAACCTCT
>CAWKLD010000001.1:0-41778 GCA_963850225.1 uncultured delta proteobacterium | reverse complement strand
GTCTCTGGGATCCAGATAATTTTCTGAATTTCTCTTGTCCTCCCCCTTCCGGCGGACCAGGTCGGTTCGACTTGTCTCAACCCGGGTGTTCCCGGACATTAAATTCCAGGCGCCATTGGCGTCCGTCCGACGGCGGAGATGCACCAGATTTCAAGGGTTCCGATCTCGGTGGCACGGGATTCCAGGGTTACCGGGATCAGGGTGCCGGAATCTCCGCTGAGTTCGGTTTCAAGGGTCGTTGCCAGTTCAATTTCGCCTTCCCAGGCTTCAACCACTTCTCCTGGCCGGTCTTCATGGCGCAGCGTCGATCCCAGAAAATCAAACTGGGCCGGCTCTCCGACCACAAGAACGAATTCCCGGTTTTCAATGGTCTGCGATGTGCCTTCTTCCATGCCGAAAGGCGCCACGCACAGCGCTTTTACCGGTGCGGGCATTCCAGGTACCGCCGGCATCGACGCGGCAACGCCGATGTAGTAGGATTTGTTCAGACCGCCGCGAATCCGAATGCCGCCGCCGCGACGGGCAAGACCGTAATAGACGGCGCCCCGTGCAACCGAGCGGTCGAAATCCTGTGAAGGCAGTTCCCGCAGGGACGGGCCGGAGGCAGTATTGGCCCACGCTGTCAATACTTCGATGACCCGGTTTCGCAGCAGCGGGGCCTTCATCACCCCGCCATTAAACAAAACGGCCGTGGGAAGTTTTTGATTTCCGGATTCATCGTACTGGTTGCTGAGAAAGCTGGCCAGGTGTCGGGTGATGGCAGGATCGGATTCATAGGAAAGACCGATTTCCCGAATTCCCATGGCCCGCTGCTTTGCCGGCGCTTCGGACAGCTCGCAGTTCGGCAGAAAGCCCTCCAGCAGAACCCGGTATACATCCTCTGCCGAAAGCCGGGTTTTCAGCGTTCCGCCAATCAGGCTGCTGCCCCTTCCCAGCAAGGTGATGGGGTAGTCTTCGGACAGACTGCCGGATAATATCGTTTCTTTGCCTTTTCGGCAGGTATGGCACAGCCCGCGCATCTGCCAGGTATCCAGGCGGGTTCCTTTTTCAGCCATTTTCTGCGATATGGTATAGGCCAGGGAAAGATCCATGTTGTCTCCGCCCACCAGCAGATGATTGCCGACGGCAATCCGCTCCAGAGCCAGTTCGCCGTTTTGTTCAGACACCGCGATCAGGCTGAAATCGGTTGTGCCGCCGCCGATATCGCAAACGAGTATCAAATCGCCTTTTTCCACATTTTTGCGCCAGTTGTCCCCAGAAGCTTCAATCCATGCATAGCAGGCGGCCTGGGGCTCTTCCAGAAGGGTGACGTGGTTCAGGCCGGCCATTTGCGCAGCTTTTACGGTAAGCTCCCTGGCAATTGCATCAAACGATGCCGGAACCGTCAGCAGGATTTCCTGATATTCCATGCGTAGGTGATCGTCGAAGCCGGATGGTGTTCTGGCCATTTCATGATCCCAGGCATCCCGGATGTGGCGTAAAATGGCAGCGGATGCGGCAACCGGCGACAACTTGAGGTGGCTATCGGGGCCTTCCCACGGCAGAATGGGTTTGTTCCTATCCACAAGCGCATGACAAAGCCAGGATTTGGCCGAGGCAATCAGGCGGTGGGGAATTTCAGCCCCTCTGTTCCTTGCGAACTCGCCGATGGCCTGGGTGGCTTGCGGGTCCCACGGCAAGATAAGGGCCTGAAAAGGCGTATCGTTTTCTCCGGGAATCAGCACTGCGCTGGGAAGAATATCCTGTTTTTCGATTGTTCCGGGGCCGGTAAGCTGAGGAATGGCGAAAACCTGTATGGGGCGCCCTTCTCTGGCATAAGACACCACGCTGTTGGTGGTGCCAAGATCGATTCCAATGATGAATTCTGGGAAAGACAAAGCGGCTTCCTTTCAACTGGCTATGAAATTTCAACTTCCGCCGGAGCAATCAAGGATGCATCCTGACTGGCGGACAGGGCGGGAAGTTCCAGCTTTGCCGTTTTCCAGCCTTTGTGGCGGATGACACCGGTAAACGGAGGTTCTCCGGCGACATTTCCCACCAGTTTGACGGCAGCGGTGTCAAACCCTTTCTGAAGGGTAACTGTCTGGCCTTCTTCCTGATCCAGTACCGGTTGAAGCGCCAGATATTTGCGGGTGACCTTATTGCAGTTTTCATGAATGCTGCGAACAGCAGCACCAATCTGAGCATCTTCATAACCCTCCAGATTTTCCGAAAAAAAATCCAGAAGCCTGCCTTCGCGCTGAAACATGCCAAGCAGATGGATAAACAGGCGCTTATCCTGCTGTTCTCTGTCGAGGCGGTTTTCGGGTTCACAGACCTGAGATTGGGGCATGGCTGTCTTCGGTTTCGACGGTTTTCTGCCAATCGCCAGCCAAAGCAGTAAACTCCACAAGACAAACCCGGCAGCAACCAGAGGGGCGCCATAACGGATGAAGCCGCCTCTGGCATCGGCAACCCGGTTTGCAACTGCCTTGAAATCGGCAATGTCGGGATGCGCTGATGCCAATGCTGTCAGCCTCTCCGATAGGTGCATGATGCCCCAATACCCCGACGCCAGGAGCAGCAAACACAACACGCTCATGAACAGTAAAATAATGCCAAGCGAACGCCTGGAAAACACCTTTTCTGCATCCATAAATCCTCTTCTGTCTACCTGTAGGATATTTTAAATTCCTTGTTATCCATGAAATCTTATGATAACAAACACCTTTAATATTTATCTCTGTGACCTTTATTTATTCCAAACTTATGAACTATATACCAACTATTAAAAATTTTAAATACCGATTCGACTTTGAAATTGGTTATCTGGTCAAAAGCCCTTGCCGGGAATGCGAGATTCGGGATGCGTTTCCTGGCTGCATGAAGGATTGCGTTGTTCTGGACCGGATTCACGAAGTCTTGTCTTTTGGTATTTCCTGTTCCAAAAGAGCCTCATAATTTCAACTTCCCTGAGTTGTTTAGTGATATCCATGCCAGAGACTGTTTTATTTCCGGGCACTTTCCATATTTCCCATATGACGCTGAGCGAAAAGTCCTCTATGGCCGGATGGATATGGGTCGCACGATATCTCCGCTGCAAGTCATTTGCCAGCGGATTAAATCGGGCTGTCCCTCAACCTTGAGCGCTGATTCTGTTTTGACATTCTCCTCGGAAAGGAGATTCAAAGGAGTTTCGTGTCCAGTGAAAGGCAAGTGATCGAATGTACATGATAGGTTATTTTCTGATGGCTGTGGCCAAGGTGCTTGATCTTGCATTGAACCTTTATATGTGGGTGGTTGTGGCAAGGGCGATTCTGTCCTGGGTGAATCCGGATCCCTATAATGCCATTGTCCGCTTTATCCATGCTGTAACAGAGCCCGTACTGGTTCAGATTCGCTCACGGATTCCGGCCAGTTTCGGTGGAATTGACTTTTCTCCCATTATTGTGTTTTTAGGGGTTATTTTTTTACAGACATTTGTGGTTAACACGCTGAAAAGAATTTCATTCAGCATGATGATGTAAGGTGAAATCGTGAGAGATGATATTGATGTCACACCGCTGGACATTCAGCAGCATCAGTTCAGCGTGCGGTTCAGGGGCTTTGACATTCAGGAAGTGGATGAATTCCTGGAGCAGATCGCGCATACGCTTGAAGCGCTTTATGACGAGAATGAGCGGCTCATTGAAGAGAATTATGCGCTGAAACAGGAACGGAAAGGGGTTGCCGTCCGGGAGGACGATTTGAAACAAACCGTTACCGATTCTGAAAATCGCATTGAACAGATGAATGAAGCTGCCAGAAAATCAGCGGAAATGATTGTTGCCGATGCCGAGTTTAGGGCTGAGCAGATCATGCATAAAGCCAGCGGCCGGCTTGCCCAGCTTCATGAGGATATCATTCAGCTGAAGGGCCAGCGCATTCAGCTGGAAGCCCAACTCCGTTCCATTATCGAAGCCCACTACAAACTCTTTGAAATGGGAAAGGCGCAGATGAAAATGCAGGACGAGGAGTATGATAAGGCCAGGATGGTTAAACACACAGAGGTGTCATCGCAGTAAAATGGTTTCCGTCGGGATAGGGGACGTCACTTATGGCCAAAATTGATGCTTTTTTTAAATTAATGCATGACCAGGGGGCATCAGACCTCCACCTGGTATCGGGTCAGCCCCCTGCGCTCCGGATCAATGGCGAAATGGAGCGCATCAAGTATAAGGTGCTGGACAATGATATTCTGAGAAGCATGTTGTATGAAATCGCTCCTGAAGACAAGGTCAAGGTTTTTGAAGAAACCGGAGATGTGGATTTTGGCTATGAAATTCCGGGGCTTGCCCGATACCGGGCCAATTTTTTTATGCAAAAATATGGGGTCGCTGCGGTCTTCCGCCAAATTCCCAGCAAAATTCTGACTGCCGAACAGCTCGGACTTCCCGGGGTCATTCCCAAACTGGCAATGCTGCCCAGAGGGCTGGTTCTGGTCACGGGCCCGACCGGAAGCGGAAAATCCACAACCCTTGCCGCGATCATTGATGTAGCCAACCGCAACCGGAAGGACCACATCATTACGGTTGAAGATCCCATCGAATTTGTTCATCAGAGTCAGGGATGTATTATCAATCACAGGGAAGTCGGGCTTCACACACGAACATTCAGTGCCGCCTTAAGAGGCGCGCTTCGGGAAGACCCGGATATCATTCTGGTCGGCGAAATGCGGGATCTGGAAACCATTTCACTGGCCATAGAGGCGGCTTCCACCGGCCATCTCGTATTTGGAACCCTGCATACCTCAAGTGCTGCCAAGACCGTTGACAGGGTCATCGAGGTGTTTCCCGCCAATCAGCAGGAACAGATCCGTTCCACACTGGCTGATGGATTGCGGGCAGTCGTTGCACAGGTTTTGTTCAAGCGGGCGGATAAAAAAGGGCGTTGTGCTGCGCTGGAAATAATGATTGCAACCCCTGCGGTGCGAAACCTGATCCGCGAAGCCAAGACTTTTCAGATTCCCTCATCAATCCAGACCGGCAAACGCTACGGCATGCAACTTCTGGATGATGCCATCATGGATCTTTTAAATAAAGGCAAGATCTATCCGGATGACGCCTATGCCAAGGCCAATGACAAGGGAAAATTCCGGCCATATTTAAAAACGCCCCCAACCGACTTTACCGAAGCCTAAATGGCGACGGGGGACAGTGCGAAGAAGCCCTGCTGCCTTTGTCTCTATCGGAGGATACGATGCGAAAACAGGAATGCGACTATATCCTCAGCCGAATGCTGGAGTTTACCAGAAATGTTTCCGACCTGAACATTACGGTGGGTAAGCCTTTTCAGGTTGAAAGCTCCGGCCAGTTGATCCCCGTAGAATTTGACCCTGCGTTTGAAGAACTCACCCCGTTTCAGACCGAAATCCTTGCCTTGAATCTGATCAATAACGATCGGCGCCTGACCGAAGACCTTCTAAGGGAAGGCTCCTGCGATTTGTCCTACGCGCTGCCCGGAAAGGCCAGGTTCAGAGTCAATATCTTTTCGCAGCAGCGCAAATTCTCGATGGTTCTTCGAAGGCTGGAAACCCGTATTCCCAGCTGTGCAGATCTGGATCTTCCGGATTCGTTTCTTAAAATGGCAATGGAAAAAAACGGCATCATCCTGGTAACCGGGGCGACAGGCAGCGGCAAATCCACCTCTCTGGCTGCTGTGCTGCATGAGATAAATGAACATCAGGCAGTCCACATCGTAACGCTCGAAGATCCGGTTGAATACCAGCATTCTCACAAGAGATCCACGTTTAACCAGCGGGAAATGGGAAGCGATTTCGATACTTTTCCCAACGGTCTCCGCGCAGCGCTCAGGCAGGCACCGAAGGTGATACTGGTGGGTGAAATGCGGGACAGGGATACAGTTGAGATCGGCCTGAATGCCGCGGAAACCGGCCATCTGGTTCTGACCACGCTCCATACCGTGGATGCAGGACAGACCATTAATCGCATTTTGGGCATGTTCAATACCGAAGAAGAAAATCAGATTCGAATCCGGCTTGCAGATACCCTTCGCTGGGTGGTCTGCCAGCGTCTGCTTCCCAAAATCGGGGGCGGCAGGGTTGCGGCATTTGAAATCATGGGAACCAATCTGCGGGTCAAGGACTCCATTTTGCACGGAGAATCCGAAGGCAAAACTTTTTATGAGATTATTCAGACCGGAAAAGCCTTTGGCATGACAACATTTGATGATTTCATCGTTCAACTTTATGAAAGAGGGTTGATTTCCGAAGAAACGGCCATGGCTTACGCTTCCCGAAAAGGCCTTGTCGGCAGGGGAATTGATTCTGTCAAGGCTAGGAGGGGAGAGGCGACAACCGATATTGATCAGCTTGAAGTTGACCGGCAGTATGGAAAAGCTAAAAATCAGCGGGTTTGACGGCATCAGAATAGGGGGACTGGAAAATGGAGGTAATCTGCGATCAGTGTCAGGGAAAGTTTAAGATATCGGATGAAAAAATACCCGCAGAGCAGGTCGTTTTTATTCCCTGCCCGCGCTGCAAAAAAAAGCTGACACTGGATACCCGTGTAAAAAGCCTCCCCACATTAAATGATCCGGTCAAAGCCGTTCATTCCCGCCATTCGTCTGATAAGAATCTGATTGAAACCATTTCATCCAGCACCTATGATGCTTCAGAAAAGCCATTTGATTTTCTGGCGCCCGGAGTTAAAACAGCCCTGGTTTGCGAATCCGATTCGGGGATCTTATCCAAGTTACGGTATGCACTCAAACAAATGGGCTACCATACGGTGGAGCCGGAAAGCGCAACAGATGCCCTGAAAAAAATGCGGTTTCACTCTTTTGACCTGATCGTTATGAATGAACTTTTTGACTGCCTATCTCCAGATGACAATCCGATTCTCACCTCCCTGAATGATCTGGTGATGTCTGTGCGCCGGAACATGTTTGTGGCGCTGATAACAACCCGGTTTCGAACCATGGACAATATGGCGGCTTTTAACAAAAGCGTCAATGTGGTGATCCATTTGAGGAACCTGGATGAAATCGCCATGATTCTTCGACGGGCTATTGACGAGCATCTGGCGTTTTACAGTGTTTTTCAAGAATCACTGGTAAAAACAGGCAAAGGATAGACTCGGATTCCATGACATACACATGTTCGGATTACCGGCTGGAAATGATTTTGCTCGGTATCAGGCGCAGACTTCATGAGGAAGATTTGCTTGAGGATGAGAAGGAAAGACTACTGAAGGAAATCCAGAAGATCGAGGCTGAAATGGAAATGTAAAGGTTACAGTTCTTCGCTGATGATCCTGAGGCCTTCAAGGGTTAAATCCGGCTCAACCACGTCGATGGTATATGAAACGCCGGCAATCAGAACCGAAAGCCCGCCGGTTGCAACAATTTTGGGATTTGTGCCCATTTCGGCCTTCAGCCGCATGACCATGCCGTCCACTAGCCCCGCATAGCCATAGATGATGCCGGATTGAATGCTGCTTGCCGTATCCTTTCCGATCACCTGTTTGGGCGGCGTGAAAATTTCGACCCGAGGCAGCTTGGAAGCATTCTTAAACAGGGCTTCTGCTGAAATCATGATGCCGGGGCTGATGGCACCCCCCAGATATGCGCCGGTTTCAGAAATGGCATCAAAGGTTGTGGCTGTCCCAAAATCAATGACGACCAAGCTGGTTCGGTACCGGTGAAAGGCGGCAACGGCGTTGACGATCCGGTCTGCGCCGACTTCTCCGGGATTGGTATAGAGAATCGGCATTCCCTGATATGTTCTGGGATCCACCCACACCGGGGAATGAAGAAGGTATTTCCGGCAGAATGCATCCAGGATGTTGACCAGCGGTGGAACCACGCAGGAAATGATGGTTCTGTCAATCTGATCCGGCTTTATCCGGCTTCCTTCAAACAAATTATAGGCCAGAATATGGAACTCATCTTCCGTGATATTGCGCTCTGTTCGGATTCGCCAGTCTTTCAGCAGTGTCTGTCCGTGATAAACGCCAATGACAATATTGGTATTTCCCACATCAATCACAAGTAGCATCGGGTATTCCCTTCATCGCATCCATGAGCCTGACGGTTGTTACTGTTCTTGCCACATCGTGAACCCGAAGAATATGGGCGCCGCTTAAAATGCCGGTCGCAGCGATTGCCTGTGTGCCGGTTTCAATGCTCTCCGAATCCGGATCGAGGCCTTCCGGATCAGTGTTTTTAAGGAGATTTCGAATAAAGGATTTTCGGGAAGGGCCGATGAGAATCGGCGTATCCAGCGGCGCAAAGGCGTTCAGGCATCGAATCAGCATCAGGTTGTGGTGAATGGTTTTGCCAAAGCCGATTCCCGGATCAATAATGATTCGGGACCGCAAAACGCCCTGGCTGACGGCACGATTGATGGCAGCGGATAAAAACGACATGATCTCCGAGAGGAGATTCTCATAGGCCGGCGCCACCTGCATGGTTTTAGGCGTTCCCAGCATGTGCATCAGAATCAGCGGGACACCGGATGCGGCGGCCACTTTTGCCATCCCGGCATCCATCCGCAGCGCCCCGACATCGTTGATGATGGAGGCGCCTGCCTCGATGGCGCGCCTGGCAACCCCGGATTTGGTGGTGTCGATGGAAATGGGAATGGTCACGCGCCTGGCAATGGCTTCGATGACCGGAACAACGCGGCGGGTTTCTTCTTCTTCGGAGACAGCATCGGAAAAGGGGCGGGTGGATTCGCCGCCCACATCCAGAATGTCTGCTCCGTCTGCAACCAGTTTTTCAGCTTGTGAGACGGCATGATCAAAGGCGTAAAACCTGCCGCCATCTGAAAAAGAATCCGGAGTGACATTCAATATCCCCATGACACAGGTGCGGGAGCCCAGTTTCAGGTGATGGTCCGCCCAGAGAATATCGTAGTTCTTCGTCATTCTCAGACTGTTATTTCCTCGGCCGGTGGATTGGAAGGAAATTCAAAATCAGGTCGAACTTCACGAATCAGGGCATCCAGTTCTGCCCCCATGACGGTTTCCTTTTCGAGCAAAAGGGCTGCCAGTTTGTGTAAAATCTGCATGTTTTCCGCCAAAACCTGTCTGGCCCGCTCATAGTTGTTACGGATCAATTTGCTGATTTCACTGTCAATTACATGAGCGGTTTCCTCGGAATAATCCCGGTGCTGGGCAATTTCTCTGCCCAGAAAAATCTGCTCTTCATTTTTGGCATAGGACAAGGGTCCCAGCAGATCGCTCATTCCCCAGGCCCGGACCATTTTCTGAGCCAGGTCCGTAGCCTGTTTGATATCATTGGATGCGCCGGTGCTGAGCCGATTAAAAATCAGTTCTTCGGCAACCCTGCCGCCAAAAGCCACGGCCAATTCGCTTTCGAGCTGATCCTTATAGCGGAAATCCTGTTCTTCCGGCAGAAACCAGGTTATGCCGGCTGCCCTGCCTCTGGGGATTATCGTGATTTTATTGACCGCATGGGTTCCGGGCAGAAACCGGGCAACCAGCCCGTGGCCGGCTTCATGATAGGCCGTGGTTTTGCGGTCTTCATCCCTGACCACCTTGGATTTTCGTTCCAGACCCATATAAACCTTGTCTTTGGCGTCATCCAGATCCACCATGTCCACTTTTTCCTTGTTTCGTTTTGCAGCCAGGAGGGCTGCTTCATTGACAAGATTTTCCAGATCCGCGCCGGAGAAACCCGGCGTGCCTTTGGCCAGAACCGTTGGGTCCACATCCGGTGCAATCGGTGATTTTTTCATGTGAACGCGAAGAATTTGTTCGCGGCCCCTGATATCCGGCAGCGGAACCACGACCTGTCGATCAAACCGTCCGGGACGAAGCAGGGCCGGGTCCAGAACATCGGGGCGGTTTGTTGCGGAAATCAGAATAACCCCTTCATTGGATTCAAATCCGTCCATTTCCACCAGAAGTTGGTTTAAAGTCTGTTCGCGCTCATCATGACCGCCGCCGAGTCCGGCGCCGCGGTGTCTGCCGACAGCATCGATTTCATCGATGAAAATAATGCAGGGGGCATTTTTTTTACCCTGAACAAAAAGATCCCTGACCCGGGAGGCGCCGACGCCGACAAACATTTCCACAAAATCAGAGCCGCTGATGCTGAAAAAAGGCACGCCAGCCTCACCGGCAATGGCTCTGGCCAGAAGCGTTTTCCCGGTTCCCGGAGAGCCCATCAACAATACCCCTTTGGGAATACGACCGCCCAGGCGGGTGAATTTTTTGGGCTCCTTTAAAAATTCGACGATCTCTCCAAGCTCTTCCTTGGCCTCATCAATGCCCGCAACATCTTCAAAAGTGACTTTTTCCGACTGATCCGACATCAGCTTGGCGCGGCTTTTTCCGAATGACATGGCCTTTCCGCCGCCGGCCTGCATCTGTCGCATGAAAAAAATCCATACGCCGATCAGCACGACCATGGGAAGCCAGGATACGAGAAGCGACATGTACCAGGGGGATTCCGCGGGCGGTTTTGCGTTAATGGTAACGCCTTTTTGCCTCAGGATGCTTATCAGATCGGCGTCTTGCGGCGCATAGACCTTAAACCGGCTGCGGTTGGTGTCGGTAACGTAAAGCTCCTGGCCCTGCATGACCACATCGGCAATCCGGCTGTCCTCAACCAGAGAAAGAAATTCGGTGTAACTGATGGTGGTATCCGCAACATGCTGTTGATTGAATAGATTGTAAAGCATGATCATCATCAGGGTGATAACCAGCCATAAGGCCAGATTTTTGTAAAACGGATTCAAACGGTCCTCCTCACGGTAAAGGTGAAGACTTTTTATGAGTTCATCAATAAAAAGATGAATTCTGATTCAAAAGTCAAGCCAAATAATTTTGTATACTAATCATCATAACGGGTTATGCAAGCTCTGAATGCGCGGGTCGGCAAATTTCGATTTTCAGCACCCGCCGGGTTAATGGCGTGACTTTAAAATAGCCGCTGATTCGATGACCCGCCAGCCAGACAACCTTATCCCTGCTCAAAAGAACCGGGCACTGCCGGCGTTCGTTGCGATCAATTTTATGGTCGATAAAATATTTCTGTATCTTCTGTGTGCCGGCCACTCCCAGTGGGCTGAACCGATCTCCGGGCTGAATATTTCGAAGAATCAGCGGAAACTCCAGCATCTCCAAATCCAGTAAGGCGATTTTTTCTGACAGGTTATCCATCATACGGGATTCGACGGGTATTTCCGAAAATGTCAGCACCGCGCCGGTTTCAATAATGGAAACGCGTTCAACGGGGCCGGAAACAGAATAAAAAAAAGACGGCGATCTGTGCCGGATTTTCGGCCTTCGGCTGCGCAAAAATTCATCCGCTTGATAAAAAGTCAGAAGACTTTTATTTCGCTGAATACAGATTCCATCCGGCAGCATCAGTTGAGCCGGATATTTCTGATTTTCAGCCAGTTCCTGAGCAGCCTCGATATGGGAAAACGAAATTCTCAGCAGATCCCCTTTGATTCCAAGGATGGCGGTACGAATCACCCGGCGCCGGGCCGCTTCGGGCAATGCCGTCAATGCCGGTATTGCCAACACCACTCGGTGTTTGTCCGTTCTGACAAGAACTTTTTCATAAATGGGCTGAATGATTTCATTCATCCATTCGTCTTCGGATCGGGCAATTTTAGAAAACCGGTTCAGGGTTTCAACAATTCCGGGATTGCAGCAGGCCTGAATATAGGGAATTGTTTCATGACGGATCCGGTTCCTCAAAAACTGCATGTCGCGATTGGATTTGTCAACTTGATATATTATCGCATTTTCATTGAGAAATGCAACAAGTTCATTTCTGCCGGTGAAAATAAGAGGTCGGACGATTCTGCCCTCTCTGACAGGTGGAATTCCGGAAAATCCGAGAGGTCCGCTGCCGCGGAACATAAACATCAGCATCAGTTCGGCATTGTCGTCCCGATGATGGCCTGTTGCAATTTTGTGATAGCCGTTCTGGCGGCTGATGCGATCAAAAAAATCATACCTGACCTGCCTGGCGGCCGCTTCGAGCGAAAGTTTCCGGAATGCCGGATCATTTCGGACATGGATGGCTTCGCAGTAGCAGGGAAGGTTCAGGTGTGCGGCCAGATTCGTAACAAAGTCCGCATCCCTGTCCGATTCAGACCCCCTCAGGCAATGATTCAGGTGAGCGATTCCAATCGTCAATTCCCATTTGGGAGCCAGTTGAACCAGAATATGAAGCAGGGCAACGGAATCGGGTCCGCCGGACACGCCTGTCAGAACCTTGTCGCCTTTGCTGAACATATTCTGGCGCGAAATGGTCTGCTCGGCTTTCTGCAGTATCTTATGGGAATGCGTTCGCATGGTTGAAATCACGGTAACGGCAGGAATTATCCGCCAGTCATGGGCGGGAAAAAGGTCAGGCTGTCGCTTTCTGAAAGCAGGGTATCTTCCTTGGCGTGATGGCCGTTCAGCAGGATTACCCGCTCGGTTTCAGGTGGCATTCCCAGAGCATCGGTAACTGTCTTGACAGTTGATCCTTGCACAAGATCCAGTTCCCCGCATCCGTCTGTCGCAGGGGAATAAGCGCGTAAATTGGCAAACAAGCGAAATGAAATTTTCATATTTTCCCCTACCGGCCGAATTTTTCCTTCAGCTTTTGATTAACGATAAGTGGAACCATCCCGTTGATATTGCCGCCAAAGCAGGCAGCTTCCTTGATGATGGAAGAACTGGTAAAAATCCAACGAAGCCCTGTCATCAAAAACACGGTCTGGACATCTCGGTTGAGTCTTCGATTCATCAATGCCATCTGAAATTCATATTCAAAATCTGACACTGCGCGCATGCCGCGAAGAATGGCCTGGGCATTTTTCTGTACAGCGTAATCAACCAGAAGTCCGTCAAATGCTTCGATTTCGATTGCAGGGAATTTTTTTAAACTCTCTTGAAGCATCGCCATTCGCTCATCTACGCTAAATAGATATTTTTTGGCAGGATTGTGGAGAATCGCAACAATGATTCTATCAAAAAGCGTGAACCCTCTTTCAATGATATCAAGATGTCCGTTGGTTACAGGATCAAATGATCCGGGATAAATGGCAGCTCTCAACATGAAATCAACATTCCTTTCTTTCGTTACCGGCAAAAAACGCTCGTTTCCAGATGCTGCTTATCGTCAATAGTCATAATTAATAACAAAATAAAGTTTTTATCAATAAGTATGTTTATCGGATTTCATGGAAGAGTCGATAAACCTCGTACCGCATACTATATCTTGATATTTATGTTGACATGTTACAATATCTTGTAATAATCTTCAAATAAATGCTGGGGGCTTTTTGGTGGGTTTGTTCAAAAAAGCAGTCCTTCGTTTTATTCTACAAACCTGCTCCTGCGACAGACACAGTGAATTCTTGAATAACCCGAGGTGATTTCATGTTCGAAAATATCAAGAAACGTGATGGCCGAATTGTCGAGTTTGATTCCTCCAAAATTACGGCGGCTATTGCCAAGGCTGGCAAGGCAAGCGCTGAATTTGAAGAGCGTGAAGCAAAAAAATTAACCCTTCGTGTATTAACTCTGGCTCACGAGCTTCGACTGGGACCGGTTCCGGAAGTTGAAGAGGTTCAAGACATTGTTGAGCGGGTTCTTCTGGACTCCCCGTTTCATAAAACAGCCAAGGCCTATATTCTGTATCGGGAACAACATTCCCAGATCCGCAGTATCTCTACGAAGGCCAGCATCGACCTTGTGGAACACTACATTCAGAAGCTGGACTGGAAAATCAAAGAAAACAGCAATATGTGCTATTCGCTTCAGGGACTCAACAATTACATTTCCTCTGATGTGACCACGGAGTACTGGTTGAACCGCATTTATCCGCCGGAAATCCGCAATGCGCACAAAAACGGGGACATTCACCTGCACGACCTCAGCCTGCTTTCGGTCTACTGCGTGGGATGGGATTTGATAGATTTGCTCAAGTCCGGCTTTAAAGGTGTTGAGGGAAAGGTGGAAAGCGCGCCGCCCAAACACCTTCGCTCTGCGCTGGGTCAGATCGTTAATTTTTTCTATACGCTCCAGGGCGAAGCAGCCGGAGCCCAGGCCATATCCAGCTTTGATACCCTTCTGGCCCCGTTTGTCCGATACGACAATCTGGATTATCAGGAGGTCAAACAGGCCATTCAGGAATTTGTCTTTAATATCAATATCCCGACCCGTGTGGGATTTCAAACCCCTTTTACGAATATTACCCTTGATCTTCAGGTGCCTTCCACGCTTCGGGACGCGCCCGTAATTGTCGGCGGAAAAGAAAAAGATGAAACCTATGGCGACTTTCAGGCCGAAATGAATCTGATCAACCGGGCATTTGCCGAGGTCATGATGGAAGGGGACGCCAGAGGCAGGGTATTTACATTTCCCATCCCAACGTACAATATCACGGCGGATTTTGACTGGGATAACCCCAACCTGGAAATGATCTGGAAAATGACCGGAAAATATGGAATTCCCTATTTTTCAAATTTTGTCAATTCCGATATGTCTCCGGAAGATGCCAGGTCCATGTGTTGCCGTCTCAGACTTGACAACCGTGAGCTATTAAAGCGGGGCGGCGGACTTTTTGGCGCAAATCCGCTTACTGGCTCTATCGGGGTGGTTACCATCAACCTTCCCCGGATCGGATTTCTTGCCCAAAACAAAGACGATTTTCTGTCCCGATTGGCCGATCAGGTGACGCTGGCAGTTGATAGCCTGAATATCAAACGAAAAGTGCTTGAAAAATTTACCGATAAAAACCTGTATCCCTATTCCAAGTTTTATCTGAGAGACATCAAGCGCCGAACCGGCCTTTACTGGAAGAATCATTTTTCAACCGTCGGTATTATCGGAATGAATGAGGCCTGTGTCAATTTTATCGGTGAAGGTATTGCCACAACGGCCGGTCAGGCGTTTTCTCTTGAGATAATGGATTTTCTGCGCAGCATGATCTCAGGCATTCAGGAGAAAACCGGAGACATGTTCAATCTGGAAGCAACGCCTGCGGAAGGCACATCCTACCGCCTGGCCTTGATGGACAAGAAACGCTATCCCCGTATTGTCTGCGCCAATGAAACGGATTATCAAGATGGGGCTGCACCGTTTTACACCAACTCAACCCAGTTGCCCGTCAATTTCACCCATGATATTTTTGAGACCCTGACGCTTCAGGACAAGCTTCAAACCAAGTATACCGGCGGAACCGTTCTTCACATTTTTCTGGGAGAACAGGTCACGGATATTGAAGCTGTCAAGCATCTTGTTCGAAATGTTTCCACCCGGTTTCACCTTCCCTATTTTACCCTGACGCCAACCTTCAGCGTCTGTCCGTCACATGGTTATCTCATCGGCGAGCAGGAAACCTGCGGGGATTGCGGCGAGGAAACCGAGATATATTCCCGTGTGGTGGGTTATCTGAGGCCCGTAAAACAGTGGAACAACGGCAAACAGGCTGAGTATGCCATCCGCAATACCTTCGATCTGAATACTCAGGAAATGAAACCCTGTGATCTGCAAGTTCCCGAACTCTCCATTCCTTATGTTGCAGATCACGCCGGTCCGTTATCCTCAGCGGTTATTACCGGGTTATAAATGGTTTTCGGGGGAATTCAAAAAAGCACGCTGATCGATTATCCGGGAAAAATCGGTTGCGTCCTTTTTTTTTCTGGATGCAATTTTCACTGTCCTTACTGCCATAATCCTGAACTGGCAAAAGGGATGGCCTTGGAGCAATGGACCGAGCAGGCTGCATATGATTTTCTGGAAAAGCGCAAAGGATTTCTGGAAGGCGTGGTGTTTTCCGGCGGCGAGCCTTGCCTGCATCCGGATGTAATCCGAGTGTGCCGGACTGTCCGGCAGATGGGGTATCCCATCAAGCTTGATACCAATGGAAGCTGCCCGAAAGTCCTGGAGAAACTGATTTCAGGGGGATTGGTTGACTACGTTGCCATGGACATCAAAACAGTCCTCGAGCTTTATCCGCAATACATTCAAAAAGATTGCAACACGGATGCGATAGCTTCCAGTATCCGGTTGATCAAATCGTCCGGGCTTTCTCATGAATTCAGAACTACCTGCATCAGACCGCTGATTGATAAGCACATTGTGGAGAGAATCTGCGGTTTGATTCAGAAGGCGGAGCTGTATGTGCTTCAGCGGTTTCAACTCTCTCATGTGTTGGATCCTGATTTTTTCAAAGAGAACGATTACCGCATCGCTGAAAGCGATCTTCTGGAGTACCAGAAAATCGCTGGAAAATGGGTCACATCCTGCATGATTCGTTAACAGCAAAAAAATAACAACTCAGAAAGATAAACTGACCATCTTCTCAATCCAGTCGCAGAGCAGCCTGACGCCAAAGCCTGTTCCGCCGGCACCGCAATAAGCGGTTTCTTTTTTCGCGTATGCAGGTCCGGCAATGTCAATATGCATCCACCGTGTATTTTCCGTAAATTCGGATAGAAAAAGTGCTGCGGTAATGGCGCCCCCCCATTTTGAGCCTGTAATGTTGCAAATGTCCGCATACTCGCTTTTCAAGAGATCTTTATAGTCTTCTGGAAGCGGCATTCTCCAGCAACGTTCACATGTTTTCAGGCCGGATGCAACGAGGGTATCGGTCATCTGCTCATCAGCCGAGAACACGCCGGCAATTTTTTCGCCCAGGGCCACCACGCACGCCCCGGTCAAGGTAGCAAGGTCAACGACGGCACCCGGCCTGTAGGTCTGGATGACATACGACAGGGCATCTGCCAGAATCAGTCTGCCTTCCGCGTCCGTATTGTTGATTTCAATGGTTTTACCTGAAAAGCTTTTGACAATGTCCCCGGGCCGGGTTGCAGAACCCGAAGGCATGTTTTCAACCAGGGGTAGAACTCCAATCAGGCGGACGGGCAGCTGAAGCCTGGCAGCGGTGATCATGGTTGCCGCAACTGCGGCTGCGCCGGCCATATCCATCTTCATATCCTCAAGAGAGCCCTGGGGTTTCAGGTTAATTCCTCCAGAGTCAAAGGTTACCCCCTTTCCGACCAGGGCAAGGGTTTGACAAGCATTGCCAGGATTGTGCTCCAGAACAACCATTCTGGCATGGGCGTTACTGCCGGCGGCAACAGCCAGAAGCGCGCCGAATTTTTTTTTCTTCAAAGCCGGATGATCCAGGACTTCGATTTTCAGTTTTTCCTTTTCCGCCAGACGAACCAGTAACCGGGAAAATTGTTCCGGCTGTTTCAAATTGGAAGGGGTGGTCACCCATTCCCGCGCTAAAATAGTGCCGTCGCAAATAATTTTGATTTTATTCGCGGACAAACTTGCTTGCTGAACAAGATTTTCAGCAACGGCAAACCCGATCTTAAGCAGCGAGGGGTGTTTGGGTTTTTTGAACTGATCGAACTGATAGTTCCCAAGCAAGGCGCCTTCCATCATTGCTTCAAGAAAGGCGCCGGGGTCGTCATCAAGGGCCTCGGAAACGGGAACCATAAAGATGGCTTCCAAGACTTCTTTGTGAATACATTTTTTTATGGCCATGCCGCAGGCCTTTCTAATTATTTCTCTGTCAATCCTGTCCTTTTTTCCCAGTCCGATGATCATGACCTGGGCGGCCCGGACTCCGGATGGCGCGAAAAACACAACGTCTTCATTGACGGCGGCCTTGAATTCCTTAAGGCTTCTGGCTTGATGCAGCAGCTCCGGCATGAGGGCGGCTGGATGAATATCTGCATCTTCACAAACCGGGATTACGAGCATTTCAACCCGTTTTTCTTCAATATTCGATGATGATATGATCGTTAACACCCTGCTGGCTCCTTTCGATAAAAAAAAGATCGATAATTCGAAAATCAGGTTGTAACAAAACCTGAAAAAGGCTAATTTATGGCTGGACGGACTTTCCACTCAGCCGCAAATTGTCATAACAGTGTGCGCCGGACCGGCTTCATCCGATAGCAAAACGGGCGTAATCTTGAATATTAACAAACAGGCAATCGTTTCGCCAACTCGCCGGCAGGTGTATGAAAACCCATAACACACTTCGCCAATTTTCGAAATTGTTATCGTATGTCCTGGGAAGACGACCATTCGAATTCGGGCTGGTTCTGGATGAAAATGGATTCGTTTCCATACAGACGCTCCTCAAGGCAATCGGCGAGGAAAAAGATTGGAAATTTATCCGGGAAGCCCATTTTCATGAACTGCTGATTCGGGAACCCGAATCGCCAATCGAAATTGCAGAAAAACGCATTCGCTCGCTTGATCGAAGCCTTCTTCCCAAATATACGATTTCTTCCGATCCCCCCAAATTGCTTTATGTCTGTGTCAGGCGAAAAGCCCATGCCCATGTTCTAGAAAAAGGGATATCGCCGTCTGCTTATTCACGGGTTGTTTTGAGCTCAGACAGGGACATGGCGCTTCGTATGGGCAGGCGAAATGATCCAAAAGCGGTTTTATTGTCGGTTTTTTGCAATAAATGCAGGGAACAAGGCGTTTTGTTTTATCAGGCGGGTGGCTTGCTGTTCACTGCCGAGCATATTCCGCCTGGGTGTTTTACCGGGCCGGCGCTGGCTCTGGAAAGAGAACCCAAAGTCCAGGCGCCGGATTCTTCCACGCAACACCCCAAAACTCCGGGCGCTTTTATTCTTGAATTTCAAAAGGAGAAACAAAACCCTCCGAAAATCAAGGGACGTAAAAAAGAGGTTCTCTGGAAAAAAGAAAGAAAACGACTGCGAAAGCACACGGAATATCTCTGATAGCTGTGTTGGCGGTGATGATTTCAGAAAGCGGACTGCACTTGTCTGAAAAAAAGACCGATGCATGTCTTCAAGCGGTTTCGTTGCAATGATTTGGTTGGGTTATTGCGTTCATGGTCTGGATGGAGAGTACCAGATACTTTGAGAAATTCCACCCCCAGCTCCGGAGGTCAGTGTCAATTCTCCTTCATAGGCAAAGGAAATAGCCTGGGTTCCTTCGGGTACGGGAATTGCTCTTTCAAAATCCATGGGAAACGTATTGATAGCCCGGGACATTGCTGAATATATCAGGGGGCTTTCAATAACGATTCCCTGCTTATCCAGCAACAACAGATAAACGGCAAGCCGTTTAATCCGGCTGAATCCAATAGCGAACCCGCCAACGAGTTCTGAGGTTCCGGAAAGCTTCAAGGCTTCCGGGGTCATCTGATACTGATAGGTTACCGATAGCTCATTGGTTTTCCAGACGCCTTGTTGCTCTCCTTGCTTAAGCAGAATCAAGCGGTTTTTCTGGGTTACCTGGTCACCTTTATAGGAAAACATGATAGGGCTGCAGGCTGAAATGATACTGGCTGCGATCGTGATGCAAATCGCTGATTTTATGTATCTGAAAACTCCGTAATGCATGGAAATTGCCCCCATCATGAAAAATGTCAGTCGAATCGCGTTCCACTGCTCGGGATCTTAGGCCTTTAGGTGCTGTTATTATGAAGTTTCTGACATTCAAGTCAAGCATAAAAATAGAAGATTTCCAATACCCTGATCAGACCGCGAATCCTGTTGTAATGTATGCTCGATTCTGAAATTGCTTGACATTATTATGATATAAGTACTATAAATATAGATTGCAATGTATGCTTCATTTGCCGGCGCGTTTCTTTTCGATATGTCAAGATGTTAAGCAGCTTCTGTATTCATATCCCAACAATCGGAGCAGTCGTTCTATGCTTTCACAAGAAATGAATTTGATCCAGATGATCAGCAGTTCAGGCTTGATGGTGAATTTTGTCCTGTTGCTGCTGCTTTTCTTCTCTGTGATGTCTTGGGCAATTATTTTTATCAAATATCGCTATATCCGAAAGGCTTTTAAGGAATCAGCGATGTTTACCGACTATTTCTGGAAAAGCCGGGATCTTTCCGAAGCCTTTGTCAAGGCCAAGCAGCTCCAGACCAGTCCCATTGCGCATGTGTTCCGCATTGGGTACGTTGAACTCAAAAAAGTCAGCCAATCCGGGCCAACTGGCAATCCGCAGGCCACGGGCCAGGAAGCTATGACCATGGGCGCCCATTTTGCAGGAATCGACAACGTGAGCCGAGCCCTGCGCAGGGCAACCAATACCGAAATTACGCGAATCGCCCAGATGGTGCCTTTTCTGGCGACAACGGGGAACACTGCACCATTTATCGGGCTGTTTGGAACCGTGTGGGGCATTATGAATTCGTTTCACGGGATCGGCCTCAGAGGGTCGGCAACGCTCGCGGTGGTGGCTCCGGGAATTTCAGAAGCCTTGATTGCAACGGCTGCCGGACTTGCTGCGGCAATTCCATCGGTCATTGCCTTTAACTATTTCATGCAGAAAATCAAGATCATTGAAACAGAGCTGCAAAGTTTTTCCGCGGATTTTTTAAATATCATCGAGCGGGACATTCTCTCTGCCAAAGGAATCAAGTCATGAGCATGGGCGGAAATAACGACCGGCTGATGTCTGATATCAACGTGACGCCGTTTGTTGATGTGATGCTGGTTTTGCTCATTATCTTTATGGTCACTGCGCCCATGATGATGCAGGGGGTCGATGTCGCGCTTCCAGAGACCACATCAGAGCCGCTTGCTGCCGAAAAGGAACATCTAGTTATTTCCATTGATCCCAAAGGCCAGATCTATATTAACGAGTTCCAGGTTTCGCTGGAAGTGCTCAGCGGTAAGCTGTCCAAGATCCTTGAAGGAAAACCGGATAAAGAGGCATATCTTCGGGCGGACAAGAATATTCCCTACGGTACGGTTGTTCGCGTGATGGCGGAAATCAAGGCGGCTGGTATTGACAAGCTGGGAATGGTAACCATACCGCTGGATAATAAACCTGAAAAAAAGAAGTAGCGAATGCGTGCCCGTGGATCAGCTCATGCCAGTTTGTTGCTATCTTCAGGAACCAGCACTTCCTCGATCGGCTGGTATGTGGCGGCTTCCTTTGTTGTTCATGTGCTGTTTTTTGTCATAGCGATTTATTTGCCTGATTTAGCTCCAAAAAGAGAATTTGTACCTTCCGTGATCATGGTCAATATGGTTACGATGTCACCAACAGGTTCCATCGGTAAGCCAGGCCATCCGGGACCGGAAAAACCGGGGCCCAAATCAGAAAAACCTGCTGCTCCAAACCCAGGGCCCGCAAAGCCTGAAGTTCAGGAATCGAAACCGGAGCCGCCCGCGCCTAAGCCCGCAAAGCCCGAGGTCCAGGAGCCCAAACCAGTGCCGCCGGCGCCGAAACCCGAGAAAGTATCGGTTCCGGAGCCTAAACCAGAGCCCGAAAAATCGGCGGATGTCATATCGCTTTCCAATGAAAAGCCGAAAATAAAAACATCTTTGAAAAAAGAGACGTTTAAATCCAGTCAGGCTATTAAAAATGCATTGAATCGTATTGAAAAACAGGTGGAGGAAACCAAGCCCGTTGATCCCTTGGCATCTGCCCTGGACCGCATCAAGAGCAAAGTCGAAAAAGCCGAATCAGAAACTGCCAGAAGTTCCTCAAAGGAACCTGCATCCGGAAAGTCTTCGGGCGCCGGCAGTGGTAGCGGCGCTGTTGGCGGCAGTGGCGGCGGAACCGGTGGAACCGGCGGAACCGGAGCCTTTGGCATACAGCCCATCGATTTTTATAGGTCGCTAATTCCCAACCACATTGAAAACCACTGGGTATTTAATGAACAGCTTGTCGGCGGACGAACCGATCTTGTGTCCGTTATCGTGATCAAAATTATGAAAAATGGTGAAATAACGGATATCTGGTTTGAAAAAAAATCCGGTAACAGTTATTTTGATGATTCTGTGTATAAAGCTGTAAAAAAATCAAACCCGCTGCCCCCCCTGCCCAGGGAATATGCGCAGCCATATTATGAACTGGGGTTGATTTTTACCCCTAAAGGGCTGAAACGGAGTTAACATGATCGTGGATTCCGGAAATGCCGGATATGAAATCGAATGTCAAAAATGCCGGGTTTTCAACCGCACCCGCCGGATCTGGGGAATGATACTGATCGGTCTGCTGTGGACTGGAACAGTTTTTGGCGCAGGCAAGTACGACTATATCGATATCAACAATCCGTTGTTGAAAAAAGTTCCCATAGCCATCCCTCTTTTTAAGCCAGTTACCGGAAACGCTTCCGAGTCTGAAACCGCGCAAACCGGCGCGAATATGCTTTCGGATATGCTGGCATTTACCGGCTATTTCAAAATCCTGGACAGGGGCTCTTTTCTGGTGGATGCCCAGAAATCCGATGTTGCGGCGCCCATGTTCAAGGGCTGGACCACAGTCGGGGCCGAACTCCTGGTAACCGGCGCTGTTTCATTGAACAATACACAGCTCGAAATGGAGTTGCGGCTTTTTGACACATACAATGAACGTCAGTTGATCGGCAGAAAATATAACGGTAATGTGAAAGATCTTCGTACGATGATTCGCCGGTTCTGTAGTGAAATTATGGAGCTGTTGACCGGTAGCCGTGGCCTGTTTGAGAGTCAAATCGCTTTTATTTCCTCCGGCGCTGCCGGTAAAGAAGTATATATCTGCGACTTCGATGGATATGGCCCCACACAGATCACCCATAATAAGAATATTAATCTTTCTCCTGCAATCTCCTATGATGGCAAGTGGGTCGCCTATACATCCTATGCCAAAGGAAAACCGGACTTGTTTATTCAAAATATTTCTGATAACCGAACTTCCGTGGTGGACAAAAAAGGCATGGGCATATCACCCGCCTGGGTCCCCGGGAAGTTTGAACTAGCGGCGTCCTTGTCTTTTTCTGGAGATCCTGAAATTTATCTGTTGACCGGAACCGGAAAAGTTATTAATAGATTAACTGATAGTCCGGGAATTGATGTGTCCCCGACATTCTCTCCGGACGGCAGTAAAATGGCTTTTGTATCCAGAAGGGGTGGCACACCTCAGATTTATGTCCAGAATATGAATTCCGGATATGCCGAACGCCTTACCTTTCAGGGAAACAACAATACGCAGCCGGAGTGGTCGCCCAAAGGGGATAAAATTGTTTACACGGCATTGGCAAAAGGAAACGGCTTTAATATTTGTGTAATCGGAGCGGACGGCAAGGGCGAGCTGCAGCTTACCTATGCCCAGGGAGACAACGAATCTCCGTCGTGGTCGCCGGATGGCAGCATGATAGCGTTTAGCTCTACCCGAGAAGGGATATCAAGAATTTATGTTATGACTGCTTACGGGGCGGATCAACGCAGGTTGATGAGTTCGCCTGGTCAGCAATCAGAACCCAAATGGTCACCGGGAGTGAAAAATTAATTTATCATTAAAAGGAGGAAGTAAAATGAAGAGAAAGTATTGGGTAATTTTAGCAATGTTGTTTATCGTACCAGGGTTGATGTTAACCGCATCATGTGCCAAGAAAGCCGTAAAACCTGAAGCAGCTGTATCAAAAGCCGCTGAAGTAGCGAAAACGCCTGCTCCAGCCACGACAGCTCCTGCAGTGGATACTTCAGCAATGACAGCTCGAGAAAAATTCATGAAACAGGATGTCAATTTTGCTTTTGACAGTGCTGTTCTGGATGCCACTGCTCAGGCCATTCTGAAAGACAAGGCCGCCTATTTGAAGAGCAATGCATCTGCCACCACCATCGAAGGCCATTGCGATGAGCGCGGCACCGTGGCATACAACGTTGCGCTGGGTGAAAGACGTGCAGAAGCTGCAAAAGCCTTCCTGGTTAACATGGGTATTCCGGCTTCCAAAATGACCACGATCAGCTATGGAAAAGAAAAACCCCTGGATCCTGCCAAGACAGAAGCCGCCTATGCCAAAAACAGACGGGCACATTTTGTCCTGAAATAAAAGTTTCAAGATAGGGTTGATTTTTTGTTTGGTAATGGCAGGTTAGCACATCAGACTGTGTTGCCTGCCATTTTAGTATCGAGACGGGTGAAAGGATTTTTATTGCTTTCCCGTTCAGGTGCATAACCCTTAATTCATTGGTGAACTTGTATCATGAAATCCAGCTTATTTCGGCATATTATTTATGCATCAATTCTTCTGGGGGCTGGATGTGCTTCCCATCAGGAGGTCATACGGGCTGACAGTCGCATTTCGAATCTGGAGCGTCGCGGATCTGATGTTGATAGATCCAGAGATCAGTTCCAGCAGCGAATGGAAGATTTCCGAAAAAGCCAGATAGAAAAAGAACAGCAGCTTCGCAGCCAGTATGCCGAGCTTTATGCCTCCGTGGACAGGCTTCAGGAAGAAATTCAGCTTCTGAGGGGAAAAATCGAAGAAAAGGAGCACCGTCAAAAAAATATGCTTTCCGGTGATGCCGGAGACAGTATTGAATCCAGAATGAACAATCTGGAGCAGGTGTCCCTTTCAATAAAAGACCGGTTGCTTCGCATCGAAGAATACCTGGCTCTGGACGGTGCAGCTAAAAAACCAACTTCCGCAAAGACGGGTCCGGAAAAGCCTCCTGCCAGGGAGAAGGCCGATATCCCCCCTGCAAAAGAAATGGCTGAAAACGAACTTTACGCCAAAGCCAAGCAGGATTTTGATTCGGGGGAGCTTGAAGCAGCCCGGGCCGGCTTTCTGGAATTTCTTAAACGCTATCCCAAATCCGCCATTGCCGATAGCTCCCAGTTCTGGGTTGGAGAAATCTATTACCGGCAGAAGTGGTATGAAAAAGCCATTCTGGAATACCAGAAGGTCATTGAAAACTACCCGAAGGGAAATAAAATTCAGGCCTCGCTTCTGAAACAGGGCTTCTCGTTTTTCAATCTTGGAGACAAATCCAATGGGCGACTGATCCTGAAAGAACTGATCAAGAAATATCCTTCCAGCAACGAAGCCAAAATCGCCAAACAAAAACTTGAAGGATCTTAACCCCTTATGGATGGTATCCATGATCCATGATTAAGGCGATCGGCATAGATCCTGGTTTGGCTTCAACAGGAATTGGAATTGTTTCCGGAAAAGGATTAACCATCCAGAATTATTCTTACGGCAGCATTCACACCTCAGCCCGCATTGCCTTGCCCCTCCGCCTGAGCCAGATTTATTCACAGCTTCATCATATCCTGTCCACTGAAATGCCGGATATCATGATTGTCGAAGATGTGTTTTCCCTTGAAAAATTTCCCCGTTCCGGCATTGTTCTTGGGAAAGTTTCCGGGATAATCCTTTTGGCAGGTGCGGTTCACAACATCCCCATACAGGAAATTCCGGTTCGGGAAGCCAAGCAGGTGCTTACCGGAAACGGCAATGCCAGCAAAAGTCAGCTGGAAAAATCGGTTCGCAGCCGTCTGTCCCTGACAAGTCCCATCAAGCCGGATCACGCATCAGATGCTCTGGGGCTGGCGATGATCGGGCTGTTGCGACATCACGGTGTCAGAATCATGAATTAAATATCGATAGGCGTGAAATGATCGGATATATCGAAGGCAGCATTCTTCAGAAAAATGAGGATCGGATACTGATTCTGGCCAACCAGATTGGGTATGAGGTGCTGCTCCCGACCATTGTCCTGGAGTCGTTAAAGGAGCGGAATGTTGGGGACAGCGTGTCGCTATTCATATACTTTCACCAGACGGAAAAGCAGCCCAAACCTGTATTGATCGGATTTAACACCGATGAAGAAAAAGATTTTTTTCAGCGCCTGATAACTGTAGAAGATATTGGTCCCATGAAGGCTGCAAAGGCCCTGACCGTCCCTGTTCAGGATATCGCCTGTGCTGTCGAAGCAAACGACTTGGACAAACTCCAGAAACTCAAAGGGATCGGAAAACGGACGGCCCAGAAAATGATTGCATCCCTGGCGGGAAAACTCGACAGGTTCATACTGCCTGAGATGGAAACGCGCAGACCCAGGCTTCAGATGGGGGAGCTGATTCAGCCGGTCATGGATGTACTGGTTGAACAGCTGGGCATAAAACCCGTTGAGGCCAGACGTAGAATCGATGAAACACTTTCCCATAATCCTTCGATACTTACCCCGGAATCGCTTCTTGAAGAAGTGTTTCGTGCCAGGCCAAAATGACCGATAGAATGAAAAAATCGCCTGACTTGATTCAGGGTATTGTTGCCGGGACCTGTCAGCCTGCAGACATTGAAGTCGACCTGCTGTCGCTTCGCCCCGATCGCCTGTCCGAATATGTCGGCCAGACCGAAGTGGTTGAAACGCTTAAAATCGCGATCGAGGCCGCAAAAATGCGCAATGAGCCGCTCGACCATGTGCTGTTCCATGGGCCTCCGGGCTTGGGGAAAACCACGCTGGCCCACATCATCGCCAATGAAATGGGCGGAAATCTTACCGTGACATCCGGCCCGGCCCTGGAAAAAGGCGGCGATCTCATTGGCATCCTGACCCACCTGTCCAGAGGGGATGTGCTGTTTGTGGATGAAATCCATCGTATGCCCAAGGCAGTTGAAGAATTTTTGTATCCAGCCATGGAGGACTTTGCCGTTGACTTTGTGTTTGACAAAGGGGCGCATGCCAGAAGTCATCGCATCCGCCTGGAACAGTTTTGTCTCGTTGGCGCCACAACACGGGTAGGCCTGCTTTCTTCGCCTTTAAGGGACAGGTTCGGAATATTCAGAAGCCTGGATTTTTATCGCGAGTCAGAGTTAGTCCAGATAACCGGAAGGTCTGCGGCGCTGCTGAAAATTCCAATTGACAACGCCGGAGCTCAGGAGCTTTCCCGGCGGTCCCGGGGGACTCCCCGAATCGTCAATCGTCTGTTGAAACGGGTCAGAGATTATGCTCAGGTACGGGCAGACGGGGTCATCACGGAAGGTATCGTCAATGCGGCCCTGCTTCTTGAGGGGGTAGATGAAAAAGGACTTACAGATCTTGACCGGCGTTATCTGAAAACCGTAATTGATTTTTATGACGGCGGCCCGGTCGGAATTGAAGCCATTGCCGCAACCCTTCAGGAAGAAACCGATACCCTGGTGGATGTGGTTGAGCCGTATCTGCTGAAAACCGGTATGATTCTAAGAACTTCTTCCGGCAGACGCGCGGCTGAGAACGCATATCTTCACCTGGGGTATCCTCCGAAAAAATTGATATGATCAATCTTCGCTTGCAGAAATAATGGTTTTGATCCCCCATTTCCGGGTGTCAGTGATTAAATTTACTAAGAAATCACGCTTCCGGATGATCGGCTGGTGAAATATAACGAAAGCAATAACGTTTTATTGTTTTCCACTTTCTTCGATGCAGAGCTGTATCCGGGTATTGATCACTGTTTTGATGTCGCCGGGCATGTCGAAAGATATCTGCAAATCATGACAGCCGGGGACTAGATCCTGGTCATCCACCTTACATTCCCATACCAGGGGCAGCAGCGGGTTCAATTTTCCGGAAAGCCCCAAGAGTTCCGGTAAATCCGGCCGCGCAGAGGTAAAGACAACCTGTCGAAACGTTCTGCCGATGCCGATCTGAAGGGAATCCACCTGGGACAGACTCCGGGAATCCACTGCCCACCCCTGAATAACATAATGTTCAGCCCCTTTTTTAACCGTTGCCTCCCGCTTGTTTTTCCACCAGTTGTCGTTAAATCCCCAGCCATTGATGCTGCGAATGTCATATTCGATATTCCCCTTGGGATCCACATAGTGGTTGCGGATCCAGTCCAGGAAATTGTCCCGGTTGTGGCGCCTGCCGGTTGTGCTGAGCCACTGGCTGTATTGATTGAAAAAAATGACGCCGATGGAATTCGAATAGGGTATGACGCCGAAGCGCCAGGAAAACTGCTTTTCGATGGTTTCAAGGGATGCATCCTCATTTAGGATCAGGGCAATGGCGCTGGCCAGGCCGGTTCGGTCGGACCCTCTGCGGCAGTGCAGCAGGATGGGGTGCGGGGCGGTAAGCAGCGCATCCACAAGTTGTTTTAATCGGATGAACTGGGGAAGTTCATGGGAGCCAAATGCGATATTGAGCATCTGAACCTGATGCTGTGCGGCCAGGGTTTTTTCGTTCTCATACCAGGGGGCGCCTTTTTCAGAGCCTAGAAGGGCAATAATGGTTCGAATGCCGTAACCCTGAATAATGTCATCAAGACGGGAAACCGAAAGCTGTGCGCTGCGGTAAACCTGGTTTTCGATTACCGGGAAAAAGCGGGGATTCAGGGAAATATGCCACCAGATTGCGCCACCAATGGACATTGCAACTAATACAGCTCCAAGCCATTTATGAAAGTGCCTGCTACGCTTTATCATGAGCCAGTTATGCTCCGCTTGGAAACGGCTTTCATTTCAGTGTGAAACATGGTAATTTTTGCTGTCTTTGTACGAATGGTTTCAGTTGAAGGTGTTTTCATTAAAAAGTTGAAATTTCCCGATATAAACTACAGGATACGATCATGAAATGGCTTACCCGCCGCTTTCCCGATTTTGATTATCGGATAGCGATACTGCTTTGCATTGCTTTTCTCAGCCTTTTTCCCCTGCTGGGTGCTGCCCCGCTTTTTGATGAAGACGAAGGGTTTTACGCGGAAGCCAGCCGGGAAATGCTTGAAAACGGAAACTACCTCACTGCCCACATCAATGGCGCACCGCAATATGATAAACCCATTCTCATATACTGGCTTCAGGTGATCAGCTTCCGGATTTTCGGCCAGAATGAATTTGCAGCCCGCTTCCCGTCCGCCCTGGCAACCTTTCTGTGGATGCTGGCGATTTTCAGCTTTACCCGTCGCCATATAGGGCTTCAAAGCGGCTTTCTGTCGGCCTTGTTTTTCATCAGCGCCATCCAGGTTACCATTACCGGCAAGGCCGCGATTGTGGATTCCGCCCTGAATCTTTTCCTCACCCAATGTCTCTTTCATCTGTATGAATACACGCAAAACAAGAAACGCCGGATTTATTCGGCAGCCATTTATGCAGGGCTTGGTTTTCTGGCCAAAGGCCCGGTTGCCGTCGTCATTCCGTTTGGTGTCAGCCTGATTTACTGCCTGATGCAAAGACAGTTCCGGCTCTGGCTGAAGATGGTTTTCAACCTTCCGGCGATTCTGATCTTTGTTGCCATAGCGCTTCCCTGGTATGTGCTGGAATACCTGGATCAGGGCATGATATTTATACAGGATTTCTTTCTAAAACACAATTTAGAACGTTTTTCCCGGGCATTTGAAGGACATTCCGGATCTCTGCTTTATTATGTTCCCGTGATCATTATCGGAACGCTTCCCCACTGCGGCCTGCTGTTTGGACTGATTCGCCAGGCCAGATCGCTCCTGAAGCAGGACGTGTATCGGTTCTGTTTTATCTGGGCCGGGTTCGTGCTGATCCTGTTCTCTTTCGGGAGCACCAAGCTTCCCCATTATATCCTCAGCGCATTTCCGCCGCTTTTCATCCTGTATGGTGGCGTTTATGTAAGATTGGAGCGCCTGAGGTCATATCTCGTGCCGGCAGCTGTTTTTCTGGGGATATTCCTGATTCTTCCGCTGGTCATTCCGCTGGTCATGCCGTACGTCCGGGATGATTTCGCCGCTTGCATGATGGGAGCCGGTCAGCCGCTCTTTGGATGCGGGATATTATTCTTTCTGCGGACTTCTGACAATTTCCGTGACGCTTCTTTTCTTTTCCAGACAACCCGGACTGCTCAGGCCTGCCATCGTGGTTTCCTTGGCCTATCTGATTCTGGTCAATCTGGTCCTGATGCCGCGCATCGGGGAATTGATGCAGTCTCCGGTCCGGGAAGCGGCCATGATCGCCTCCCGGCTTCCCGAACGTGCGGTGATGTGGGGGCATACCCTGCCCAGCTTCATGTTTTACAGCCAAAAACTGGTTCAAATGCGCCGTCCGGCTTCAGGGGATTTGCTGATCACCAAAAAGACGCGGCTGGCAGAGGTCGGCGCTCATGAAATCCTCTATGAGAAAAACTGTATTGTCCTGGCAAGAATGCAGTGACAGCCCCCATGATTCCAAAGTGTCGTTATTGGGCCTGCCTTTGATGAATGGCCTTTAAAACAAGCGGATAGACAGCGGATGCAATGATTTTGTAGCCTTTGGCATTGGGATGGATGCCGTCCGTCAGATTGAGCTCCGGCTTTCCGGCAACGTCTTCCAATATAAACGGAAGAAAGAAGAATTTCTTCCTGATCGGCAATCTCGGCATAGAGCCGGGCGTAAGGAATGGTATAAGACGGGCCATAATTGACCAGCATTTTCATGCCTGCCAGAACCACCGTGGTCCGGTGTTCCTTGAATTTCCGAACCATTTGGGAAATATTGTCTTGTATCAGGCCATGATCTATGCCTTGAAGGCCGTCGTTGGCACCTGTGCACAGAATAACGATGTCGGGTTTCAGGGAAAGCACCCAGGGGATGCGGGACAGCAGGCCGCTGCTGGTTTCACCGCTGATGCCGGCATTAACGATCGTGCCGGAAAACCCCTCTTTCTTGAGCATTGCTTCAAGAAGTGCCGGATAAGCCTGGTGTTCTGCAACCCCATATCCTTCGGTGAGGCTGTCTCCCAAAGCAACGATGGTGAGGGCATGAACAGGTTGACGGGCTGCTGGCTGCTGGAAGAATGCCTTTTCCTCGCAGCCTGCCAAAAAGATTGCGAACATGACACCTCCCACGATCAGCAGCAATGAATGAATATGAAACCGCATGGTAGTGGCTGATCCTCTGAAAATTCTTGTCGATTTTTACATTTTGACAGAAACATATGTTTGCACTTTTTTCAAGAAACTTATAACGCAGATATCATTGATCCAATTAATTTCAGAAAATGTATTGACCAAAATATTGCGCTATTTCCGGAATTATTTCCACCTGAAATCTCAAAAGGATATCAGATGAAGGATATCTATTACCCCAAAAAGCAGTCTGTTCCGATTCGTAGAATAGAAATTGCAGGCATTGCATACACCATCCGTCCCTCATTCTTATTGCCATATATGACCGGAATGACGGATGAAGTCGAAAAGGCGCTTTTCCTTCGGAAGTTTAATGTGCCATTTTGGGCTTTGAGCTACGTGTTTGGTAGAGATCCCTCGTATTGGTATAGAACCGAACAATCAATTGGCCGAAACAGTATTGTTGGGACATCCATCAGAAATCCGGCTGATATACCTCAGCATCTGGCGGCCGATGAAAAACATTCCTGGATATTAGGCTATAAAGCCTATATCGCCACTACTGTAGGGAACGAGTGATCCTTGGGGCATCGATCGCAAATGATGCCGGTGATAACGCTTTAAAAGAGGCCTACCAAGTCTTTAAACATGAAGCGCGGTGCTTGAAGCCATCTTATGCCCCAGATACCGTCAATATTGATGGCTGGAATGCCACTCGAAAAGCTTGGACATGCCTCTTCACTTCGATTGTCATTGTTTACTGCTTTCTCCACGTCTTTATTAAAATCCGGGATAGAGCAAAGAAGAAATACAAAGATATCTTTATCCAGGCCACCTCCAAACTTTGGGATTGCTTTCATGCTGAAAACAAACTCTTCATGTCGCGTTTCAAGGGCCGGGATGATGTATACGCAAGGAGGTGGGAAAACAAAAAGAAGGGTTCGGCTATTCACCTTCCTGTGTGAATGAATGGAGGCTCGGCGTTTGCGCCAAAACGAAGGGGTCTTGTGCTGGTTGCACTCGTAAGGAATATGCCGCTTCCTTGAGCACGCAGACCCGGTCCGCTATCCGCATCAGCGAGAAGTCATTGGTTATGATTCGGACAGAAACATTGTCAGTGCCCCGTTATTTTGGCGATGTTCAGAAAGTTTTCGATCAATTGAAAGCCGTGTTCGGTCATGAAGCTTTCGGGATGAAACTGGACCCCATGAAGGGGATATGCTGAATGGGACAATCCCATGATGACCCCGTCCGGGCTCTTTGCGGTAATTACAAGCGGGCTGTCATCCGCAGGGGTCGTCATCAGGGAATGGTACCTGGCAGCCCCAAAGGGAGAAGGGATTCCCTTGAAAATGCCGGCTCCGCTGTGTTCAATTCGGCTGATTTTGCCGTGCACGGGAACCGGAGCCCGAACGGTTTTGCCCCCGAAGACTTCGTTCATGCACTGCATCCCGAGGCATACGCCGAGAATGGGGATATGCCGGTGCCACCGGCGGATCAGCGGGATGGAAATTCCGGCATGGGCCGGAATTTCCATCCCGCTGATCCACCAGTGGCACCGGCATATCCCCATTCTCGGCGTATGCCTCGGGATGCAGTGCATGAAACTGCCCCGGGGGCAAAACCGTTCGGGCTCCGGTTCCCGTGCACCGCAAGTGGCCGAACTGAACACAGCGGAGCCCGCATTTAGAGGGAATCCCTTCTCCCTTTGGGGCTGCCAGGTACCATTCCCTGATGACGACCCCTGCGGATGACAGCCGCTTGTAATTACCGCAAAGAGCCCGGACGGGGTCATCATGGGGATGCTCCATTCAGCATACGCTTCATGGGGTCCGGTTCTGCCGAAAGCTTCATGACCGACAAGCTTCTGAACATCGCAAAATGACGGGGATTGTGACAATGTTTACTGTCCGATCATAACCAATGACTTCTCGCTGATGCGGATAGCGGACCGGGTCTGCGTGCTCAAGGAAGCGGCATATTCCTACACAGGCACAAGACCCCTCGTTTTGGCGCAAACGCCCAAGCCTCCATTCGTACAGCAGGAAGGTGAATAGCCGAACCCTTTTTTCCCACCTCCTTTCGTATACATCATCCCGGCCCTTGAAACGCGACATGAAGAGTTTGTTTTCAGCATGAAAGCAATCCCAAAGTTTGGAGGTGACCTGGATAAAGATATCTTTGTATTTCTTCTTTGCTCTATCCCGATTTTGATAAAGACGTGGAGAAAGCAGTAAACAATGACAATCGAAGTGAAGAGGCATGTCCAAGCTTTTTCGAGTGGCATTCCAGCCATCAATATTGACGGTATCTCGGGGCATAAGATGGCTTCAAGCACCGCGCTTCATGTTTAAAGACTTGGTAGGCCTCTTTTTTAAAGCGTTATCACCGGCATCATTTTCAATCGATGCCCCGAGGGTACCCGTCCCTACAGTAGTGGCGATATAGGCTTTATAGCCTAATATCCAGGAATGTTTTTCATCGGCCGCCAGATGTCAGGTACTATCGGCCCCAGATTTCTGATGGATGTCCCAACAATACTGTTTCGGCCAATTGTTCGGTTCTATACCAATACGAGGATGTCTACCAAACACGTAGCTCAAAGCCCAAAATGGCACATTAAACTTCCGAAGGAAAAGCGCCTTTTCGACTTCATCCGTCAATTTGCATCATGGCAATAAGAAGTGAGACAGATGGTGTATGCAATACCTGCAATTTCTATTCTACGAATCGGAACAGACTGCTTTTTGGGTAATAGATATCCTTCATCTGATATCCTTTTGAGATTTCAGGTGGAAATAATTCCCCGGAAATAGCGCGATATTTTTTGGTCGATACGAAAAATCGACGAGAATTTTCAGAGGATCGCCACTACCATGCGGTTTCATATTCATTCATTGCTCTTAATCATCGAGGAGGTGTCATGTTCGCAATCTTTTTGGCAGGCTGCGAGGAAAAGGCATTCTTCCAGCAGCCAGCAGCCCGTAACCTGTTTCATGCCCTCACCGTATCATTACTTTGGGAGACAGCCTCACCGAAGGATATGGGGTTGCAGAACACCAGGCTTATCCGGCACTTCTTGAAGCAATGCTCAAGAAGAGGGGTTTCCGGCACCAATCGTTAATGCCGGCGTGCGCGGTGAAACCAGCAGCGGCCTGCTGTCCCGCCCTAGGTGTCGTTATTCTGTGCACAGGTGCCAACGACGGCCTTCAAGGCATAGATCATGGCCTGATACAAGACAATATTTCCCAAATGGTTCGGAAATTCAAGGAACACCGGACCACGGGTCTCGGTCAGCATGAAAATGCTGGTCAATTATGGCCCGTCTTTTATACCATTCCTTACGCCCGGCTCTATGCAAGATCATCAAAAAATCTATTTTCTTTCGTTTATATTGGAAGACGTTTCCGGAAAGCCGGAGCTCAATCTGACGGACGGCATCCATCGAGATGCCAAAGGCTACAAAATCGTTGCATGCTGTCTATCCGCTTGTTTTAAAGGCCATTCATCAAAGGCAGGCCCAATAACGACACTTTGGAATCATGGGGGTCTGCTAACGCGTTTTATTTTGCAGGGACAATACAGTTTTTCATAAAGGATTCCATGGGCGCCAACCTCAGCCAGGCGTGTTTTTTTTTGTGATCGCAAATCCCCTGAAGCCAGACAGCATCTGAACAAGCCTTTTTGGGCGTAAAAATTGAAACTGGGCGGGGTGTGGCCCCACATAGCGGCACGTGGAAACCGGGAGGCAACCACGGCCGCTTCCCGAACAGAGGATCCCATCAATTTCCCGATGCGCGGCATCAGGACAAGATTGACAAGAATCAGATAGGCCACGAACACGCCGATGGCCGACCTGATCAGTCCGGATTGCCTGGCAAAGAAAAGAAGCGTTACGGAAACGGTCGAGAAAGCATAATATCCCGCACCAAAAAGAGACTCACCGTCTCTCATCAGGCATGCCGCGAAATCATCCCGAACGTAAGGAATGACCAACGGAATGGCCAGCGGCAGAAATAAGAATATACCCAGAAAAGCGGCTGCCGGGCGGATAGACCTAGATGCGTCAACCGTTCGTAAACACGCCACCATCAGGATGAAAAGCGGCGGAACATAAGGACATAATGGGGGAGACTGGTGCTCCGAAGGAAGACGGGGTCCGCGCGAATACGACCCCAGATAAAACAGAACCAATACTCATCCTGCTTGAAAAGCGATCTGGCCTGGCGAACATCCGAACAGCAGGCCGCAATGAGGAAGGGTTCGATAATGATTACGGGAAGATAATATAGCAGAGAGATACGAAAATGCCCTTCAAATGCCCGTGAAAAACGTTCTAATTTGTGTTTTAGAAAGAAATCCTGTATAAATATCATTCCCTAGATAATGTATTCCAGCACATACCAGGGAAGCGCTATGGCCATAAAGATCAGAATCGCCGGAAGGTTGAAAACCATTTTCAGCCAGAGCCCCGGAATTGTTTTTGCGTCAGGGCATGAAATCAGGCTAGACGCCAAACGGAATAACAACAGCAAGAAGTTGGGCCTTCAGCCGGAAAAACCGAGCCCTCATAAATGGCGGCCGTATAAATCCGGCGTTTATGGTTTTGCGTGTATTCATAAAGATGAAAGAGACATTGGGTGAGGAAAAGATTCAGCCGAGAATCCACAATCGCGGCTTTGCCCGTGATGGTAACCTGAATGGCGCTGATGAAAAACAAGGCCGACAGAAAGCCGCTTTGAAGCCCTATGTGGCGACGGGTAAAGCCGAAAAATCGCCAGCATCCACAGAAAAGTTGCCAAGGCGGACAAAAGGGAACCGGGCTGCAAATTCATTCTGGCGAAAATCCGGAAGCTGATTACCTGAAGCCAGTATATGATGGGTTTATCATATTGCGGTGCCGCATTGATGTGGGCAGTGAGGCAGGTACCCGTTTCGAGATGCCCGCTGCGACTTTCGCATTAAAACCCTCGTCTCATCAAAAAGCGGGGCAATACACCGGCGGGAAAAAGGCTGAGAAAAGCAATGCATAGCAGTGTCGCTATCCGGTTATCAAAACTGGGAAAGTGGCGGGTAAGCCATTTCATGATCGTATCCTGTAGTTAATATATTGAAATTTCAACTTTTTATGAAGACACCTTCAACTGAAACCGTTCATACAGTGACAGCAAGAATTACCATGTTTCACACTGAAATGAAAGCCGTTTCCGAGCAGAGCATAACTGGCTCATGATAAAGCGTAGCAGGCATTTTCATAGATGGCTTGGAGCCATTGTAGTTTGCGATGTTCCATTGGTGGCGCAATCTGGTCGCGTTTCCCTGAACCCCCACTTTTCCCGGTAATTGAAAACCAGGTTTACCGCAGCGCGGCGACTTTCGGTTGGCCGTCTTCATGACATTATTCAGGGTTACGGCATTCGAACCATTATTGCCCTTCTAGGCTCTGAAAAAGGCGCCCCCTGGTATGAGAACGAAAAAACCCTGGCCGCACAGCATCAGGTTCAGATGCTCAATATCGCATTTAGCTCCCATGCCCCGACTTCCCCAGTTCATCCGATTAAAACAACTTGTGGATGCGCTGTTTACCGCCCCGCACCCCATCCTGCTGCACTGCCGCAGAGGGTCCGACCGAACCGGCCTGGCCAGCGCCATTGCCCTGGTCCTGAGATGGAACTGCGTCCTGAAACCATGGAAAAGCAGTTTTTGTGCGCTCCGCAGCATCCAGTGCCTATTCGAATTCCATCGGTGTCATTTTTTTCAATAGCTACGGCCCAGAGTGGCTCAGCACAACCGGCAGGTGCCGCGACCGGGACAATTTCCTGGACTGGATCCGGAACCACTATGTGGATCCCGGGGGTGGTGTCGAATATGATATTCGCAGCGTCAATGGCTGGGGGTTTAACGACAACTCGTCGAACAAGCGGGAGGCAGAATTGGTTAAAAAAGGGGCGGAACATTATGTAATTCAGGGTTGGGCAGTGGATAAAAATAAATAATAATATAATATTTTTTTTTTTGTAAAATATATATAAATAAATATATATATATATATATGTGCCCCACGTGTAGGATGTCCTTCGACAAGCCCAGGAACATCGAAACAGTGATCGATACCCATACAGCTCTGCATCGAAGAAAGTGGAAAATAATAAAACGTTATTGCTTTCGTTATATTTCATCAGCCGATCATCCGGAAGCATGATTTCTTTTGTAATTTTCATCACTGACACCCCGGAAATGAGGGAGTCAAAACCAATTTTTTCTGCAAGCGAAGATTGATCATATCAATTGTTTCAGAATGCCCCAGGTGAAGATATGCCGCTGTTGGCCGCGGAAGAAGTTCTGAGAATCATACCGATTTTAAGCAGATACGGCTCGACCACGTCCACCAGGGTATCGGTTTCTTCCTGAAGCGTCGCCGCAATCGCCTCAATCCCACCGGTCCCCCGCTGTAAAATGGATCACGGTTTCCAGATAACGGCAATCAAGAGGGGTAAGCCCCATTTCATCCTCCCCTCAAGAACCAGGGACGGATGACGATATCCCTACCGTAATCCCGCCGTCCGCGCGGACCTGAAGTTCCGACCCGTTTCAGAAGACGATTGACGATCCGGGGAGTCCCCCGGGAGCGCCCCGGGCCAGCTCCTGCCGCGCCGGAGTCGTCAATGGCGACGTCCAGAAGCGCCGCCGACCGCGCAATCTGACCAACTCTATCTCGCAATAAAAATCCAGGCTTCTGAAATGCCGAACCTGTCCCGGAGAGGCGAAGACAGCAGACCTACCCGGGTGGTGGCGCCGACAAGAGTAAACTGGCCCAGACGGAAGCAATGACTTCTGGCATGCGCCTTTGTCGAACACAAAGTCCACGGCGAAGTCCTCCATGGCCGGATACGAGAAACTCCTCCACGGTCTTGGAGAACTGCATGGATTTCGTCGACAAACAGGACGTCCCCTTCGGAAAGGTGGGTCAGAATGCCAATAAGATCGCCGCCTTTTTCAAGGGCCGGCCCGGAGGTCACAGTGAGATCGCCGCCCATTTCGTTGGCGATGATGTGGGCCAGGGTGGTTTTACCCAGGCCAAAGTTGCAGTCGAACAGCACATGGTCGAGAGGCTCATTGCGCATTTTGGCTTCGATCGCGAAATTTTAAGCGTTTCAACCACTTCGGTCTGGCCGACATATTCGGACAGGCGATCGGGGCGCGACAGCAGATCGACTTCTATGTCTGCAGGCTGACAGGTCCCGGCAACAATACCCTGAATCATCGCTGGCGATTTTTTTATTCTATCGGTCATTTTGGCCTGGCACGAAACACTTTTCGAGAAGCAATCCGGGTAAGTATCGAAGGATTAAGGGACAGCGTTTCATCGATTCTCCGATCAACGGGTTTGATGCCCAGCTGTTCTACCAGTACATCCAGAACGTGGGAATTCCCCCATCTGAAGCCTGGCCGGCGCGCTTTTCGTCTCCGGCAGTACGAACCTGCTGCAGGGATGCAATCATTGGGCCGTCTTTTTTCCGATCCCTTTCAGTTTCTGCGAGTTTTTCCAAGTCGTTTGCTTCGACAGCACTGGCTGAACAGGGACGGTCAGGGCCTTTGCAGCCTTCATGGGACCAATATCTTCTACAGTTATCAGACGCTGAAAAAAATCTTTTTCTTCATCAGTGTTAAATCCGATCAATACGGGCTTGGGTTGTTTTTCCGTCTGAGTGAAAGTAAATGAATAGCGATACGCTGTCCCCAACACTGGCTCCTTTAACGACTCCAGGACAATGGTCGGGAGCAGCACCTCATACCCAATCTGGTTGGCCAGAATCAGTATTCGATCCTCGTTTTTCTGAAGAATGCTGCCTTCGATATACCCCGATCATTTCGCGCCCTTATCAATATTTAATTCAAGATTCTGACGTCGTAATATCGCAACAGCCCGATCATCGCCGAGTCCAGAGCATCTGATGCGTGATCCGGCTTGATGGGAGTAGTCAGGGACAGCCGCTGCGAACCCGATTTTTCCAGTTGAGCTTTTGCTGGCATTGCCGTTTCCGGTAAGCACCTGCTTAGCTTCCCGACACGTTCAGACGGGGATGTTGTGAACCGCACCTGCCAAAAGGATTGTGCAAAATTGCCGAGAACAATGCCGGAACCGGGAAGTTTTTCAAGGGAAATAGCATCTTTCGACAATACATGATATCCGGCATTTCAGTGACGGATACGATGAAGCTGTGAATAAATCTGACTCAGGCGGAGGGGCAAGGCAATGCGGGCTGAGGTGTGAATGCTCCGTAAGAATAATTCTGGATGGTTAATCCTTTTCCGGAAACAATTCCAATTCCTGTTGAAGCCAAATTTCAGGGATTCTATGCGATCGCCTTAATCATGGATCACGATTCCGTCCATATGGGTTGAATTGTTCAAGTTTTTGTTTGGCGATTTTGGCTTCGTTGCTGGAAGGATATTTGTTGATCAGTTCTTTCAGGATAAGTCGCCCATTTGGATTTGTCTCCAAGATTGAAAAACGAGAAGCCCTGTTTCAGAAGCGATGCCTGGACCTATTTTCCTTGGGGTAGTTTTCAATGACCTTTGTAGGTTGGTTTGCCAGAATGGCTTTTTCATACCACTTCTGCCGGTAATAGATTTCCAAACCCAGAACTGGGAAATTGGCAGTGGCGGATTTGGGATAGCATTTAAGAAATTGCAGGAAAGCTCGGCCACTTTCAAGCTCCCCCAATCAAAATCCTGCTTGTAAAGTTGGTTTTTCAGACATTTCTTTTGCAGGGGGGGTATCGGCCTCTCCCTGGCAGGGGGCTTTTTCCGGACCCGTCTTTGCGGAAGTTGGTTTTTGGCTGCACCGTCCAGAGCCAGGTATTCTTCGATGCGGAGCGAATTTCAGTTATTGAAAGAGTCTGCTCCAGATGGTCATTGTGGATTCAACACTCTCTCCGGCATCACCGGAAAGCATATTTTTTTGACGGTGATCCTTTTCTTCGATTTTTCCCCTCAGAACTTAGAATTTGTTCCTGGAGCTCTCCACGGAGGCATAAAGCTCGGCATACAGCTGCAAAGCTTGTGTTCTTTTCTATCTGCTTTTTCGGAAATCTTCCATTCGCTGCTGGAACTGATCTCTGGATCTTGTCGAATTGTCGGATCCGCGACACTCCGGTAAATGCGACCGTCAGCCGTATGACCTCCTGATGGGAAGCACATCCAGCCCCCAGAAGAATTGACGCATAAACGACATCCGAAATAAGCCGGATTTCATGATACAAATTCACCAAGATGAATTAAGGTTTAAGCACCTGAACGGGCAAAGCAAAAAAAATCCTTTCACCCGTCTCGATCTAAAATGGCAGGCGACACAGTCTGATGTGCTAACCTGCCAGGATTTACCCAAAAAAAAATCAATCCTATCCTGAAACCTTTTATTTCAGGACAAAATAAGCCGTCTGTTTTTCGCATAGGCGGCTTCTGTTCCTGGCAGATTGCAGGATTTCTTTTCCGTAGCTCATCGTGGTCATTTTTGGAAGCCGGAATACCCAGGTTAGACCAGGAAGGCTTTTGCAGCTTCTGCACGTCTTTCACCCAGCGCAACGTTATATGCCACGGTGCCGCGCTCATCGCAATGGCCTTCGATGGTGGTAGCAGATGCATTGCTCTTCAAGTAGGCGGCTTTGTACTTTCAGAACGGCCTGAGCAGTGGCATCCAGAACAGCACTGTCAAAAGCAAAATTGACATCCTGTTTCATGAATTTTTCTCGAGCTGTCATCGCTGAAGTATCCACGGCAGGCGCTGAGTGGCTGGAGCAGGCGTTTTCGCTACTTCAGCGGCTTTTAGCACAGCTGCTTCAGGTTTGCGGCTTTCTTGGCACATGATGCGGTTAACATCAACCGCTGCGATAAACAACATTGCTAAAAATTACCCAATACTTTCTCTTCATTTTACTTCCTCCTTTTAATGATAAATTAATTTTTCACTCCCGGTGACCATTTGGGTTCTGATTGCTGACCAGGCAAACTCATCAACCTGCGTTGATCCGCCCCGTAAGCAGTCATAACATAAATTCTTGATATCCCTTCTGAGCTGAACGCTATCGTGCTCCATCCGGCAACCACGACGGATACGTTGTCTCCCTGGGCGTAAGTAAGCTGAATCTCTCCCTTGCCATTCGCTCCGACAACACAAATATTAAATAGGTTTTTGTTTTTGCGATGCCGTGTAAACAATTTTATCCCCTTTGGGCGACCACTCCGGCTGCGTGTTGTTATTTCCCTGAAAGGTAAGGCGCTCGGCATATCCGGAATTCATATTCTGAAATCTGAGGTGTGCCACCCCTTCTGGACTCCGTCCGGGAGAATGTCGGGGACACATCAATTCCCGGACTATCGGTTAATCTATTAATAACTTTTCCGGTTGCCGTCAATGAATAAATTTCAGGATCTCCAGAGAAAAAGACAAGGACGCCGCAACTCAACCCCCCGGAAGGCCTCCGTGCGGGGATCCCCCATGCCTTTTTTTGTCCACCACGGAAGTTCGGTTATCAGAAATGTTTTAATAAACAAGTCCGGTTTTCCTTTCGCATAAGATGTATCGGCAACCCACTTGCCATCATAGGATATTGCAGAGAAAGATTAATATTCTTATTATGGGTCATCTGTGTGCAGGGCATATCCATCGAAATCGCAGATATACACTTCTTTACCGGCAGCGCCGGAGGAAATAAACACATTGAGCTCTCAAACAGCCGCTGCTCGTCAACAACTCCATAATTTCACTACAGAACCGGCGAATCATCGTACGAAGATCTTTCACATTACCCGCATATTTTCTGCCGATCAACTGCCGCTCATTGTATGTGTCAAAAAGCCGCAGACTCCATTTTCAAGCTGTGTTCGATGGAGGGCCCCAGTTACCAGGAATTCAGCCCCGACTGTGGTCCAGCCCTTGAACATGGGCGCCGCAACATCGATTCTGGGCATCCACCAGAAAAGAGCCCCTGTCCAGGATTTTGAAATAGCCGGTAAATGCCAGCATATCCGAAAGCAAGTATCGCACCGGTTTGCGCGGTTTCAGACTCAGAAGCGTCCGGTAACAGGCTTAAAAAGAGGGATGGCTATCGAAACTCGAACAAGGGATTGTTGATGTCGATATAGTCGTACTTGCCTGCGCCAAAATTTCAGCCCAACAACCCGATCAGTATCATTCCCCAGATCCGACGAGTGCGGTTGAAAACCCGGCATTTTTGACAA